>CAZPKC010000011.1:0-75508 GCA_964587125.1 uncultured Rhodospirillaceae bacterium
CCCCAGCCTCCTGCTAACCAACTGAATCTATTCAGCAGTTAACCGGACAGTAGTGGAGAAATCCTGAAACTAATTCAATATCAAGACAAGAGCGTTTCCCCTACCCTCTCAACATCACCGAAATATCGTTCTCTCCGCGGCGGATTTTAAGACGCCAGCCGGTTGGTTGTTCTTTCAGAATTTCAATGGCTTCATCGACGTTCGATATTTTCTCGCCGTTGATCTCGACGAGAATATCGCCTTCGCTCAATCCAACTCTGGCCGCTATCGTTCCGGATTTCACCTGCATGACGACGACTCCGCGCTGAATATCCTGCAAGCCGATCTCCTCGGCGACTGCCGGAGACAAATTAGCAATCTTCGCTCCCGTCAACGGATTGCGCCCCGTCACAAGCGTCTCGTTGCGCGGCGGATTTTCGGGCGGCGCAATCATTTCGACGCTCACAGTCGATTTCTCGCCTTTTCTGAGAATCCCCAATTCGGCGGGCGAACCTATCGGCAAGGACGTGATGCGGTAATGGAAAGCCTCGGGGTCTTCGACCTCGCGCCCGTTGACGGAAACAATGACATCGCCCGGCTTCAAGCCCGCTTTCGCGGCTGGGCTGGCCGGATGCAGGCTCTTGACGAGGAATCCCGTCGGTTGCGCCATGCCCAAAGACAACGCGATATCCTGCGAAACTTCCTGCCCTTCGATGCCGATCCACGGATGCGTCACATGGCTTTTGCCCTGCGTGACCGCGTTCGTCAGCAGACGAACCATATTGGAAGGCACGGCAAAGCCTATGCCCATGTTGCCGCCGTCGCGCGAATAAATCGCGGCGTTGATGCCGACCAACTTGCCGTCCATCGTCACCAAAGCGCCGCCCGAATTTCCCGGGTTGATCGCGGCGTCCGTTTGAATGGCATAGCCCAAATCGCTGGAGCCGACGGATTTATGCGTCATCGCGGAAATAATGCCCATCGTGACCGTCTGCCCGACGCCGAAGGGATTCCCGATAGCCAAAACCAAATCGCCAACCTGCGCCTCGTCAGAATCCCTCAATTCCAGAAAAGGAAACGTCTCGCCCTTCCCTTCGATGCGCAAAAGCGCGAGATCTGTATGTTCGTCGGACATCACGACTTTCGCGTCGAACTCGCGCCGGTCGGAAAGCACGACGCGGATTTCATCGGCATCCGCGATCACGTGCCTGCTCGTGACGATAAGACCGTCCGCGCGCACGATGACGCCGGAGCCGAGGGATTTTTCGAGCCTCTCGCGCGACAAGCCCTGCGGCATCGCGTCACCGAAGAACTGGCGGAAAAACGGATCGTCGAATAAGGGCGACATCCCCTGCCGCACCATTTTTTGCGTATAAATGTTGACGACGGCGGGCGTCACTTGCTTCACAAGCGGCGCAAAGCTCAAGGTTATCTGCGCGCGGGATGTCGGAACGGCGGGTTCGGCGTTGCCGTCGCTCGCGCAAGCCAAAAACACCAGAAAAAGGAAACAGAAAGAGAAAAGATTTTTCATGCCGGAAAGATAATCATTCCCGAATGCCTTGAAAAGGGGGATGAGGCAATCAGCCCGTTTTCACCCTTCGGGCTATGCCAGAACAGTTTCAAACACGAAGCGTTTGAAACTGGGGCGGTCGACGGGACTCGAACCCGCGACAACCGGAATCACAATCCGGGGCTCTACCAACTGAGCTACGACCGCCATAAATTCGATACAGGCTACCCTAAAACAAAACCGCCGACCCGCTAAAAATAGCGGCAGGCGGTTCTCCCCTATAGGCAGCACGGCACGTTCGGAAAACTGCCCAAACTTAGCAAATTTGTCAAGAACTTAGACTCGTGCCAGACTTCTTTCCGCCTCGCGTACTTTTATCTTTTTTGCACTCAAACTCTTACACCAAAGGACGTTTCCCATGGCAAAAACGAACGCATTAATCGAACTCATGAAAAAGCATGACGCGCAGTACGTCGATCTGCGCTTTACCGATCCGCGCGGAAAATTACAGCACGTGACCCAACACGCCGATACGATCGACGAGAACGCGATAGCCAACGGCCTGATGTTTGACGGCTCGTCCATCGCCGGATGGAAGACGATCAACGACTCCGACATGACGCTGATGCTCGATCCCGATACCGCCGTTATCGATCCTTTCTATGCCGAGCCGACCGTTGCCGTATACTGCAACATCTTTGAACCCATGACCGGCAAGCCCTACAACCGCTGCCCGCGCTCGATCGCCAAGAAAGCGGAAGCGTACTTGATTTCTTCAGGCATCGGCACAAAGGCCTATTTTGGCCCCGAAGTTGAATTTTTCGTGTTCGATCATGTGCGCTTCTCGACCGAACCAACCGACACTTTCTATAAAATTGAATCGATGGAAAGCCCGTCGAACAGCGGCACGGATTATCCCGAAGGCAATCTGGGGCATCGCCCGCGCACGAAGGGCGGCTATTTCCCCGTCAATCCGGTGGACAGCGCGCAAGACCTGCGCACCGAAATGCTATCGGTCATCAAGCAAATGGGAGCCGACGTCGAAAAGCACCACCACGAAGTCGCGGCGGCGCAGCACGAGCTCGGCGTCAAATACGCGCCGCTTTTGAAATGCGCCGACAATACGCAGATATTGAAATACGCCATCCAAAACGTCGCGGCGATGTACGGAAAAACCGCGACCTTCATGCCCAAACCCGTCTTCGGCGATAACGGCTCCGGCATGCACGTACATCAGTCGTTGTGGAAAAACGGAGACACTTTGTTCGCAGGTAAGGAATACGCGGGGCTCTCGAAAACCGCCTTGTACTATATCGGCGGCATCATCAAGCACGCCAAAGCGCTTAACGCGATCACGAACCCTTCGACCAACAGCTATAAGCGTCTGGTTCCAGGTTTCGAGGCTCCCGTTCTGCTGGCTTATTCGTCGCGCAACCGCTCGGCGTCGTGCCGCATTCCTTATGCCAGCCATCCGAAAGGCCTGCGCGTCGAGGTGCGTTTCCCCGATCCGCTCGCAAACCCCTATCTCGCCTTTGCCGCAATGCTGATGGCGGGGTTGGACGGCATCAAGAACAAAATTCATCCGGGAGACTCCACCGACAAGGATTTGTATAAATTATCGCCGGGGGCTTTGGCTAAAATCCCGACCGTTTGCGGTTCGCTTGAGGAAGCGATCAAGGCGCTCGAAAAAGATCACGAGTTCCTGCTGAAAGGCGACGTGTTCACGGAGGATTTCATCGGAAGCTATCTCGACCTCAAGCGCGAGGAATGGGATCGTTTCCGCATGGCGCCCCATCCGGTCGAATTCGATCTGTATTATTCGGCGTAAAAAGATTCGAGAAAAACAAGGGGCGGCGAAAGCTGCCCCTTGTTTTATGGTTAACAGAAGTTTTCTGCATGAAAGTATTTTTTTATTCAACGATCCCAAGCTTTGATGTGGTATGGATATTGCCATTCGCGCTTGTTTAACATAACAAAATAGAGAGGAAATATTATGAGCGATTTAATCAAAAATTTTCAGGAACACAAATTTATGATTGGTGCGACCTGCGTCATAGGCAGAAAGATAGAAGACAGCAGCGATGGAATCCCAGAGGTATTGGAACTTGTGGAAAAAGCGAAAGAGGACTTTCCTTCACTAACGGATAAGGATTTTCATATTGTTATGGCGGACGGAAAAGGCCATTTATCTGACCCCATGAATGTCGCTATCTCTTTTAACGTCAGCGCCAAAGATCTGACGAGCAAAGGTTATACGAGAAACGACGAATTGTTCTATAATGATTCTAAAGAGTGTTCGTTAAAGTATGATTAGAGTTTCGTTAGGCAAGGCGCAGAGCGAGTGATGTCAGACGGCGGGTCGGATTTCATGGGCCCGCTGGTATTAGAGTGATTTCGAATAACGCTTATACAAGAATGGCTTCCATGCCTTAGTCCTTCTCCTCCACCGGTTGAGAAGATCAGGATGTGTATTATTTAAAATCACTCTATGGTTAATTCCCCAAGCGTTATCTTTCCGCCGCCGTAATCAGCGCATGTATTTATCTTTCCGTATTGTTGCGGAAGAAGCACAAAAAACATGACTTACGGCAGATTCTTCCTCATTTATTAAAATAATTTTTACTTATAAACAGGTTTTTTTAATAATTAATAATTTTTAGTAGGCAATTTCTGCCGCATTATGGTTAATATACAAAATGTCGGGTGATTCGTTCGAACCGCCCCCATAGGTAGCGCGGGAGAATAAAAACGTGAATGCATTTCTGCAAACTCTACGCAATCTGGGGCCGATGCGCCTTCTGGCTATCGCCTTTGTCGGACTTAGCTTGCTTGGCATGCTGGGCTTTATCACCACGCGCATTTCGACTTCGCCCTTGGCCCTTCTTTATACCGAACTCGACCAGCATGACTCGGCAGCTATCGCGCAGAAACTCGACGCGCTCAAAATCCCCTATCAGGTAGATGCCAGCGGAAGCCTGATCCGCGTCCCCTCCGATCAAGTCGGCAAGATTCGCATGATGATGGCAGGGGATGGCCTGCCCAAGGGCGGCTCGATCGGTTATGAAATTTTCGACCAAAAAGAAGGCTTTGGCACGACAAGCTTCGTGCAGAACATTAATCATCTGCGCGCGCTGGAGGGCGAATTGGCGCGCACGATCAGCGCGATGGACCCCATCCAAAACGCCCGCGTGCATCTCGTCCTGCCTCAGCGCGAATTGTTCAGCCACGCGACGCAGACGGCAACGGCCAGCATTTTCCTTAAAACCCGGGGCGGCGCGGTTCTTTCGCGCGAACAAGTCGCGGCCATTCAGCATTTGATCGCGGCGGCCGTTCCGCAATTGCAGCCCAGCCAAGTTTCGATTGTCGATGATCGCGGTAACTTACTCGCGCGTCCGAGCAACAGCAGCGAAGGCGGCGCGGGTTCCGGTTCCGACGATCAGGACGAAATGCGCGCTCAGTTCGAGCAGACGCAGGCCCGCAAAATCGAGGATTTGCTGACCCAGACCTTAGGCTACGGCAAGGTCCGCGCGCAGGTATCGGCCGATCTGGACTTCGACCGCATCACCACGAGTTCGGAAATCTTCGACCCCGAAAGTCAGGTCGTGCGGTCGACCCAAAGCGTGACCGAGGACGCGACAACTTCCGAAAAAGGCTCTTCCGAAACCGTTTCCGTCGCCAACAAGCTTCCAGCGACGCCCCAGCAAATAGCGGGCGGCGGCGCAGGCGGAGAAGCCTCGTCCAATAAAAACAACCGCTCCGAAGAAACGGTCAATTACGAAATCAATAAGACCGTGCGCAATCAGGTACGCGAAAGCGGGCAAATCCGCCGTCTTTCCGTCGCGGTCGTGGTCGATGGTTCTTATAAAACTTCCGACGACGGCAAGACGACCACCTATGTTCCGCGCACCGACGATGAACTTACCAAAATCAAGGAGCTGGTGCGTTCGGCCGTTAATTTCGACGCCACGCGAGGCGATACGCTCGAAGTCGTGAACATGCAGTTTGCGCAAATCGACATGAGCAAAGACCTGAACGGCGGCCCCTCCGATATGCTGATGGGCGTTCCGCGCGCCGATATTTTCCACGCGGCCGAGACGATCATTCTTGCGATCATTGGACTTCTGGTCGTCGTGCTGATCGTGCGCCCCGTTTTGCGGAAAGTGCTGGAAAGCGCCGGAACGGTTTCGCCCGAACAGCAGGCGTTGATAAGCGGCGGCGCATATGCCGGAGCCGGAGGAGGCAACGTCGCCCAGTTGGCGGCCCCGGGCGCTTCGGGCGGAAGCACCGCCGAAGCCGAAACGGCAGCGGCGGAATCCGAAATCGAACGCATGATCGACATCTCGCGCGTCGAAGGGCGCGTCAAGGCTTCGTCTTTGCGCAAGGTCGGCGAGATCGTCGACAAGCATCCGGACGAAGCCATCGGTATCCTGCGCAACTGGATGTATCAGGAGAATCGCTAAATGGCCGGGCAACGCCTTCGCGAAGATATTAAATCGCTCTCGGGACTTGAGAAATCCGCGCTATTTATCCTAACTTTGGGCGAAGAGTACGCCGCGCGCATTTTCGCCCATATGAACGACGACGAGATCAAGGATTTGTCGCAGGTGATGGCCAATCTCGGCAACGTCAGCTCCACGCTCGTCGAAAAGCTTCTCATCGACTTCGCCGAACAGATGTCGTCGGCGGGGGGCACTGTCGGCACGCTGGAATCGACCGAACGTTTGCTCATGAAGGTTCTGGACAAGAACCGCGTCGGCAACATCATGGAAGACATCCGCGGCCCGGCGGGCAGAACGATGTGGGACAAGCTGGCCAACGTCAATGAAGCGGTGCTGGCGGCCTATCTGAAAAACGAATATCCGCAAACCGTCGCCGTCGTCATTTCCAAAATCAAACCCGATCACGCCGCGCGCGTGCTGAGCCAGCTGCCCGAAAGTTTCGCGATGGAAGTCATCGCCCGCATGCTCCGGATGGAGTCGGTACAAAAAGACGTGATTGACGACATCGAGCGCACCCTGCGCAACGAGTTTATGAGCAATCTGGCGCGGACCAACCGCCGCGACAGCCACGAAATGATGGCGGAAATCTTCAATAATCTCGACCGCGCCAACGAAGCCAAATTCATGACCGCGCTCGAGGAACGCAGCCGCGACTCCGCCGAAAAGATCAAAGCCCTGATGTTCACCTTCGAGGATTTGGGCAAGCTCGACGGCCCCGCCATTCAAGCCATCCTGCGCGTCGCCGACAAGTCGAAATTGCCGACCGCGCTCAAGGGCGCTTCGGACTCGATCAAGGATTTGTTCTTCTCGAACATGTCGGAGCGCGCTGGCAAGCTGTTGAAAGAAGACATCGCGGCCTTGGGCCCCGTGCGTCTGCGCGATGTCGAGGAATCGCAAACCCATTTGGTCGCAACGGCCAAGGACTTGGCCGCCAAGGGCGAAATCGTCATAGCCAAGGGCACGGAGGAAGACGAACTTGTCTACTGAAACGGCATCATCAGCGAAGAAGACGGCGTTCGAAACGGCGCCCGCGCGGAAATTCATGTTCGAGCGCTCGTTCGACAACGCCGGCGTCGTGCATCGCGCGCCCGAACGCAAACCAGTTTTGATGAAGCCGGAGCAAATCGACGCGCTGAAAAAGGAATCCTACGACATCGGTTTCGCGGCGGGAAAGGCCGCAGGCAAGGAAGAGCAAATCGCGCAACAAACGTTCGTCTTGGGCAAAATCGACCAGAACGCCTCGACGTTGATCAAAAACATCAGCGCCGTCGCACAGGAACAGGAACAACAGACCCGTTACTTGGCATTGGCGATCGCCAAAAAAATTCTGCCCTTTTTTACAAAACAAAACGGGATTCAGGAAATCGAGGCGCTGGTCAACGATGCCTTGCGCGAAATGGCCCGCGAGCCGCGCCTTGTCGTGCGCGTATCGGTGGGCGAATTCGACGTCCTTAACGAAAAAATTCAGAACATCGCGACGCAAAGAGCCTTCCCCGGCAAGCTCGTCATTCTCGCCGATGATGCCGTTGCCTCGGGAGACTGCCGCATCGAATGGGCAGACGGCGGCATCGAACGCAACACGCCCGCCACGATGGCCGCGGTTGAAACCACCCTTCTTCCCCCTTCCTCTTCCCAATAGGAGCATGATATGGCCGACGAAAAAGAACCCCTGACCCTGACCGAGCTTGAAGCCAATCCGGGCGAAGCGCCAAAAGACGATCAGCCCATCACGTCCAACGATCTGGACGCCGTTTACGGCATTCCGGTCGAAGTGGCCGCCGTGCTCGGCAAGGCCGAAATGCAAGTCAGCCACTTGCTGAAACTGGGCCGCGGCGCCGTAATCGAACTCGACCGCAAAGTCGGCGAGGCCATCGATATTTACGTCAACAACCGCCTCGTCGCGCGCGGCGAAGTGGTCGTCGTCGAAGACAGGCTTGGGATAACCATGACGGAAATCATCAAGTCGGATAGAAACAGTTAGGGAACAATCACCATGCGGCTTCTCATCGTCGGACAATTGGAAGGCCCTCTGGGCGCCGCGGGACGCATCGCGACGCAACGCGGAGCCAAGGTCGCGCATATCGACAGCGTCGATGGCGCCTTAAGCGCTTTGCGCAACGGCCAAGGCGCCGATCTCGTGATGTGCGACGTCGGGCTCGACATCGCGCGGTTTATCGGGAGCCTGAAGTCCGAACGCATCAACATACCCGTCGTCGCTTGCGGCATCGGAGCCGACGCCGCCGCCGCCGTGCGCGCCATTCGCGCGGGAGCCAAGGAGTACGTTCCGTTGCCTCCCGACGCCGACCTGATCGCCGCCGTGTTGCAAGCCGTCGCCGAGGAAGACTCCACCTTCATCGCGCGCGACCCCTCCATGCAGCCGCTGCTTCAGATGGTCGACCGCGTCGGCGCGTCGGACGCTTCTATCCTCATCACCGGCGAAAGCGGGACCGGCAAGGAAGTCATGGCGCGCTATATCCACCGCAAAAGCCGCCGCGCCGCCGCCAATTTCGTTTCAGTCAATTGCGCCGCCATTCCCGACAATCTTCTGGAATCCGAACTCTTCGGGCATGAAAAAGGCGCATTCACGGGCGCGGTCGCGCGTCGCATCGGCAAATTCGAGGAAGCCAATGGCGGCACGCTGCTGCTCGACGAAATCAGCGAGATGGACAGCCGTTTGCAGGCCAAGCTTTTGCGCGCCATTCAGGAACGCGAGATCGACCGCGTCGGCGGCACGCAGCCGATCAAGATCGACATCCGGCTCATCGCCACGTCGAACCGCAATCTGGAGGAGGAAGTCAAGGCCAAGCGTTTCCGCGAAGATTTGTATTTCCGCCTGAACGTCGTCAATCTGCACCTACCCCCGTTGCGCAACCGCATCGCCGACATCCTTCCCCTGGCCGAGCATTTTGCCGAAAAATACGCCAAAGCCAATGGCCTGCCGGAACGCGCATTGTCGCATCCGGCCGCCGCCGCCTTGCAGGCGCACCATTGGCGCGGCAACGTGCGCGAACTCGAAAATACGATGCACCGCGCCGTCCTTCTGGCGCAAGGCACGGAGATCGGACCCGAGGCCATTATGTTGTCGGGGCAATCTTTCGCGCCCACAAATTCGACTCCCGTTGAGGAAGTAGCTCATGCGGTTCTGTCCCGCGCGCCCGGCTCGGCAAGAAGCGATTTGGTGGGAAGAACCGTGGCCGACGTCGAACGCGACTTGATTATCGACACGCTAAGCCATTGCCTCGGCAACCGCACGCACGCGGCCAACATTCTCGGCATTTCGATCCGAACGCTTCGCAATAAGCTGAAACAATACAGCGACGAAGGCGTTGCCTTGCCGGGCGGCGCGAGCGAGGAGAGAGTCGCTTCCTGAATCCTGACCCCTGAACGCTAGATTTATGACCGACCAGACAACATCCATTGAAAGCGACGATCCCTTCGGCGGGATTTTCAAGCGGGGCGAGATTTGGCTCGGCCTTGGATTGATGGTCATCCTGACGGCATTGGTCATCCCGATGCCGCCGTTCATCATCGACCTCGGGCTGTCGATTTCGATCACCTTCGCCGTTCTGATCCTGATGACGGTTTTGTTCATTCGCAGATCGCTTGAGTTCACGTCGTTCCCGACCGTTTTGCTGATCGCCACGTTGATACGGCTGTCGCTGAACCTCGGAACCACGCGTCTTGTCCTGACGCGCGGCAACGAAGGAACGGACGCGGCGGGACACGTCGTTCAATCGTTCGCCAGCTTGGTCATGGGCGGCGATTTCATCATCGGCGTGATCGTTTTCGCCATTCTGACCTTGGTCAACTTCGTCGTCATCACCAAGGGTTCGGGACGCATCGCCGAAGTCGCGGCGCGTTTCACCTTGGACGCAATGCCCGGCAAGCAAATGGCGATCGACGCCGACTTGTCCTCCGGCCTCATAAACGAAGACACTGCGCGCAAGCGCCGCAAGGAATTGGAGGACGAAAGCAACTTCTTCGGCTCGATGGACGGTTCGGCCAAGTTCGTGCGCGGCGACGCCGTCGCGGGACTCGTCATCACGCTTATCAACGCGATAGGCGGCATCACCATCGGCACGTTCCGCCACGATATGCCGGTTCTTCAGGCGGCGGACACCTACGTGAGGCTAACGGTCGGCGACGGACTGGTTACGCAAATCCCCGCCCTTCTGGTTTCGGTCGCCGCCGGTTTGCTCGTGACCAAGGCGAATATGACGGGCTCGGCCGATAAGGTGTTGTTCAACCAGCTCAGCGGCTACCCCATGGCGCTGGGGCTTAGTTCGGCGATGTTGACCATCCTTGCCATTCTGCCCGGAATGCCTTTCATTCCTTTCGCCATTTTGGGAGGATTTTCCGGCTTTGCCTGTTATGCCGTTACGCAAGCCGCCAAAGACAAACGCGCCGAAGATGCCTCTGCGGCAGCCACCAAAAACAAAGCCGCCGTGCCGGAAGAGCCGATCGCGAAAGCTTTGTCCATCGATATGATCCGACTCGAACTCGGCTATGCCCTCCTCAGCCTCATCAACAGCGAAGCGGGGCAACGCCTGACGGATCAAATCAAGGGATTGCGCAAGCAACTCGCGTCCGAAATGGGCTTTATCATGCCCGCGGTCCGCATTCAGGATAACTTGCAACTGCCTCCGAATTCCTACGTCCTGCGCATCAAGGAAATTGAAGCCGGACGCGGCGACTTGCGCCCAGGCATGCTTTTGGTGATGGATCCCAAAGGGCAGCCCATATCGCTGCCGGGCGAAACGACCGTCGAGCCGACGTTCGGCCTCGCCGCCACGTGGATCGACCCTACCTATCGCGAAGAAGCTTTGTTCAAAGGCTATACCGTCGTCGATCCTCCCACCGTCATCACGACGCACCTGACCGAGCTTGTCAAAGACAACATGTCCGATCTTTTGTCTTATTCGGAAACGCAGAAATTGCTCGACGAACTCGGCAAGGATCAGCAAAAGCTGGTCTCCGACGTCATTCCGAGCCAAGTCACAATCAGCGGATTACAGCGCGTGTTGCAGAATCTTCTGTCCGAGCGCATTTCGGTGCGCGATCTGCCGACCATTCTCGAAGGCATTTCCGAGGCAACTGCCGTCACCCGCAATCTGGCGGCTATTTCCGAACACGTGCGTTCGCGCCTTTCGCGCCAGATATCCGACGCGAACACGAACGAAATGGGCTATATCCCCATGATCACGCTTTCGCCGGAGTGGGAGCAGGCGTTTGTCGAATCTCTGGTCGGCGAGGGCGAGGCGAAGCAGCTGGCGATGCCTCCCAGCCAGTTGCAGCAGTTCATCACCACCGTAAGGCAGACATACGACCGCCAGGCCGCGATGGGGGAATCTCCCATCTTATTGACGAGTCCTTCGATCCGCAGTTATGTAAGATCGGTTGTCGAGCGTTTTCGTCCCTCGACGACCGTTTTGTCGCAGAATGAAATTCATCCGAAGGCTAAAATTAAAACCTTGGGGCAAATATAGATGAGGCTCAAATCCTTCCACGGCGCGACTTTAACGGATGCGATGCGCGCCGTGCGCGAAGCCTTGGGCGAAAACGCGATCATTGTCGCCACGCGCGAAGACGAATCCGGCGGCATGCGCGTGACGGCAGCCATCGACGAAATTCCGTCCCGCGCCGAGGCATCGAACGCAGCTTCTTATAGGACGAAGACGGACGGCTCGGAAGCCTTGGAGGTCATCGCCGAGGCTCTTACCTATCATCAGGTTTATCCGGCGCTCGCCGAAAAGCTTATGGCGACCGCCGTGCAATTCGCCAGCGACGATCCTCTTCTGTCTCTGGGCGCGGCGATCGACACGCATTTCAAATTCGAGCCCACGGACATTGGCAAGCCGTTGATGCTCGTGGGCCCCCCGGGCGCGGGCAAAACCCTTTGCACGGCGAAATTTGCGACGCAGGTGACGCTCGCCAATCATCGCGCGACCGTCATCAGCACGGATTGCGAACGCGCCGGAGGCATGGAACAACTGGCCGCCTTCACGCGCCTTCTGAAGATCAATCTGGTCGAAATCGACGACTGGCACGCGTTGCGCGATCTTTTGTCGCTGCAAAAAGAGCATCCAGTTTTTATCGACAGCGCGGGGCGCAACCCTTTCGATTTGCGGGAAAAGGAAGCCACGCGGGAATTTATCTCCACCGTCGGCGACGCGACGCTCGTGCTTCCCGCCGGATTGGACGCCGCCGAAGCGATCGACCTCGCGCTTGAATTCCGGAGCATCGGCGCGGCGCATCTTCTCTTCACGCGCCTCGACGCCGTGAGAAGGATCGGAAGTTTGTTGCGCCTCGCCTACGAAACGCGCATGCCCCTTTCGAATTTCAGCGCCTCGGCCAAAGTCATCGAACCGCCGATGCCCTTGAATCCCGTCGTTCTGGCGCGGTTGCTTTTGAAAAAACATTCAGGCGCCGACAGCCGGGAAAATGAGCTTTCCGAGAGGAGCGCTTCATCATGAAGTTTCTGAATGCCCCCTATGGAGTTTCGCTATGACCGATCCCATTCCTTTAAGAGCCGAGAAAGCCCCTCCCGTCCCCGCGCTTTTGCGCTGCCCGAATATGGTCGCGGTGGCATCCGGCAAGGGAGGGGTCGGCAAAACGTGGTTTTCGATCACCTTTTGCCACGCGCTGGCAAAACGCGGCAAAAAAGCTCTTTTGTTCGACGCCGATTTCGGATTGGCGAACGTCGATATTCAATTGGGACTGACTCCCGACAAGGATTTAGGTAGCGTGGTCGACGGAATCCTTCCCATGAAAGCCGCGATTACGCGCTACGACGAAGGAGGATTCGATATTCTCGCGGGACGCTCCGGATCGGGAAGCCTTGCCGCTTTGCCGTCGCAAAAACTGTCCGAAGTGCGCGCCGATCTGATCGGCCTCGCCAAAAATTACGACACGGTCGTCGTCGATCTCGGCGCAGGCATCGAAAGGCCGGTACGGCAGATGGCTGGCCCCGCAGCGATCACGTACATCGTCCTGATCGACGAACCGACTTCCCTGACGGACGCTTACGCCTTCATCAAACTATCGCGCGCGGCCAATCCCGATGCGAACCTGCGCATCATCGTCAACATGGCGGCGAGCATTTCGGAAGGCCAAAAAACCTACGATACGATCCGCAAGGCGAGCGAAAATTTCCTTCATTACGAGCCGCCTCTCGCGGGCATTATCAGGCGCGACACGAAGGTGCGCGACGCCATTCGCGCGCAGACCGCGCTTCTGACGCGCTCGCCCATCTGCGACGCCGCCAAGGATGTCGAGGCCATAGCCGCGCGGTTGCGTTTTTAGAAAGGATAATGGAGGAGGAATGACAGATATTCCCGTCGCCTCTCCAACCCCTCCACCGACAACGGCGGCGAATGCCGCGGCTGCATCAGGCCTGACCGCCGTTCAGGTTTCCGTGACCCAAGTCCCCTCCGCGCTCGAAAATCTGACGCGCACGATACAGACGACCGCGACTCCCGTGGTCGTATCGAACGCCAACAGCTTGACTTTGGCGACAACTCTCGGTTCGATCACCGTCGCCTTGTCGCAGCAGTTAAGCGCGGCGGAAAAACAAAATCTGACCCAACAGTTGATGTCCCTCGTACAGAGCGGGCGTTCCGTCACGCTGACGCTGCAACCGGGCTCTCCCCCCACGCAAGGGGCTTTGCTGATTCCGCAGACGACGGCTTCCGCTCCGGTTCAGATCGTTCAGGAACATTCTTTTCTTTCCGCGTCGGTTTTATCGGCGCGGCCTTTGGCGGTCGGCGACGACTTTCGCGCGATCGTTCTGCCTCCTTTGCCCGCGCCTGCCGCCGTTTTAGCCTCGGCGCCGCAAGCGGCATCGTTGATAAATCTTGCGGCGTTGCGTCCTTTAAACCCGGCTCCGGAAGCCGAAAATGTTCTGACGGCTATGATTTCTCCTCCGCCCGTCGGCGAATTGCCTGTTACGGAACACCCCCAGACAGCCAACGCCTTTCAAGAAACGATTGTTTCTTCCGATCCCCAAACGGCAACGCCTCCGGCAAACCAAGCGCTTCCTTCCCAACAAGCGGATATCGTCCGGCAAACAAGCGTCCCTCCCCCTGCACAAGCGGCCAACGCTTATCAATTTATGGGCGCGCCAGCCGCGCCGCAAACGCCTGCCGCCATTCAGCAAACAATCTCCCAGTCCGCGCCTCAAATGCCGCCATCTGCGCCGCCTCCGGCAAATCCAGTGCCTCTTCCTCAACAAGCCGATGTTCTTCAGCAAACACCCGCCCCACAAACGGCCAACGTTCTCAGGCAAACAGGCGCTGCACCCGCGCCACAACCGGCGACGCCCGCATTAAACTCTGCGCCCTCTTTGCCTCCCGACGACGACGCAGCGCCTTCTTTTGCCTCAACGGCGAACGCAATTCCGAAAGCTGTTTCGCCTGCTTCCAGCAATCCGGTCGCGCCGCAAGCTACGTCTTTGTTGATTCCTGGAAATGAAGTCTCCCTGCGCGTCGTTTCCGTCTTCGTCCCGAGGGGATCTGCGCCAGAGGCGTCTATCTTCGCCCAAGAAGCGCAGGCCTCACCCCCTCTTGCCCCCAATCAGATCGTAGCAACGGTCAGCGGCGCTGGAACGGGCGGCCAGCTTATTCTGAAAGCCGGAGACGCGACTCTCTTCGTCAAAGCGCAGGTTTCGGCGCCTGTCGGCGCAAACCTGATCGTTTCCATCGATCCGATCAAAAGTTCGCCTTTGATGACGCTGCCTCCGCTGGAAACGCCGAACTTTCAGGCGTTGCCGCAAATCCTCGCCACACTTCAGCAAATCGATCCGGCTATTTTCCAAAACCTTATGTCGAGTTTTCTGCCCCAGCCGACCGACGCCCTGCCCGGCGCTTTGCTTTTTCTGCTTAGCGCGTTCAAGCAAGGCAACGTGCGCGGCTGGCTTGGCAACGACGCGGTCGACAGCCTGATATCCGCCGGAAAATCATCGATCATCGGCAGCCTGTCGAAAGAATTGAGCGGCGCGGGGCAGCCCGCGCAAGACTCCGTCGTGGGCGAGTGGCGCTCTTATCCTCTTCCGCTTTATGCGCACCAGCAGTTTCAGGCGCTGACTCTTTACGTCCACGGCGACCGCGACCCTCGCAAGGGGGAATCCGCGAATGCGCCCGGCTTCGGCAGAATGAGGTTTCTGATCGACATGCGGCTTAGCAGGCTGGGGGCGATGCAAGTCGACGGATTCGTTCAACCGAAAAAGCTCGACATGATTCTGCGCAGCGAAACCGTTCTGCCCGCAGGGTTGCCTCACGATTTGCGCGCGGCCTACCTCAAAGCCTTAAACGCCACGGGCTTCGCCGGAACATTGAATTTCCAGGTCGGTCGGCAGCATTGGATGGTGATTCAGAGAACAGAGGACAGAGGACAGATGACAGAAAAGAAATTTCTTTAATTTTTTTGTCATTCATCTTCTGTTTCTTCTTTTATCGAGGCCCACCAAATTTTTGGGGATCATATGCCTTTGCAACATGGAGTATCACGGCCTCTTTCAAGCGTTCAGGAGTTGCTTCAGCTTCTATTGTTCTAAAATGATAATCTCCCTCCGGCAAGCAAAACGTTTGTTTTTGATAGCCCATAGTTTCAAGGTTAACTCGATAACCGGGACTACCATTCTTGAGCGTTGTTCGTGTCACTTGACATTTCCCCGTTTCACACACCGCGTCGGCGGCAGCCCAGAACCAGCCGCCAGAAACCTTCTTCGTGCCATGAATAGCGAGGACGACCGATGGCAATTCGGCTTTTTCGTCATCGAAGGACGTTGTGATTGAGACGACGGGATAATTGCCAAACAAATCCTTGGGAAGAGAACTCAATGTATCTTGTAGGACTGGAACGACTTCATCCGCAAGCTCTTTATTTTCGAGCGCGAATTTTTCTTTTAGCCTTGCCTGAATTTCTTCAAATGTTTTTTCCATAGCTAAGCTCCTTTGTTAAAAATGATTGCCTAACAAAAATCCATAGTAAAATACCATAAAATTCACGAAAGTAATTCACGTTTTTTTTGAATAAATGTTGTTTTCTTTCGTGGGGCCAAGCGAATACGGTTAATAAATCCTTATAATTTTCCCTGAATGCTGACACCTAAATGCTACCCCGCCTTCTTCCTCTCATGCCTTGTCCCGCCGATTTCGTCAAGCTCGAGCGTTTCAAGGCGGCGTTCTTCTTTGGCTTCTTTTTCAAGACGCTGTTCTTCGGCAATTTCATAGCGTTTCTGCTCCTCGAAAAGTTCGGCCAGCTTTTCCCGCGCGGCTCTTATGGCCATTTCCGTCATTTGCCGGTTTTTCTCCAATGCGCGGCCTTTAACGATGACTCCCTTCAAAAACGCGCCGTAGGTAAAACGCGCAACGACGTCTTTGGCCGCCGCCGCTTTCTCGTGCGCCTTAATCATTTCAAGCTGCACGATCAGTCTCTCGATCTGCTCGAGATGATCCAAAAGCCGCATCAGTTGCTGCCTTTGTTCGTCGACGAACGTCTTTTGCAGTTTGATGAGGGTTTTAAAACTTTTCATCGTCAGCCAACGCCCAGAATTTTCCCAAGACGCGCATAGGATTCCGCGAAGGTCGCGCTTTCTTCTTTGCCCTGTCGCAGGAATTCCTCAAGCGCCGGATAAAAATTCATCGCTTCGTCCACTTCGGCGTTGCTTCCCTTGCGGTACGCGCCCAGGCGGATCATTTCCGCCATATTTTCGTAAGCGGCAAAATGCCGGCGCGCGGTATTGACCAGAACGTTCTCGGAATCCGAATTGCATCCGGGCATCGTTCTCGAAATGCTGCGCAAAACGTTGACTGCGGGAAAACGTCCCCGCTCCGCGATCGACCGGTCGAGAACGATATGCCCGTCGAGAATGCCTCGCGCGGCATCGGCAATCGGCTCGTTGTGGTCGTCGCCGTCGACAAGAACGGTGAACAAGCCCGTGATGTTGCCGCTGCCCTTTTCGCCAGGCCCCGCGCGTTCCAGAAGCTTGGGAAGTTCGGAAAAAACCGTGGGCGGATAGCCTTTGGTCGTCGGCGGCTCGCCCGCCGCGAGGCCGATTTCGCGCTGCGCCATCGCAAAGCGCGTGATGCTGTCCATCAGGCACAAAACCTGCTTGCCCTGATCGCGGAAATACTCGGCAACGGCCAGCGTCAGGAAAGCCGCCTGACGGCGCATTAAAGGAGCTTCGTCGGATGTCGCGACGACGACGATGCTGCGCGCCAAGCCCGCTTCGCCCAAGTCATCGAGAATAAATTCCTGAACCTCGCGCCCGCGTTCCCCGATCAGGCCGATCACCGACACGTCCGCCGAAGTATAGCGCGCCGCCATCGACATCAGCGTCGATTTTCCGACGCCGGAGCCGGAGAAAATGCCCATACGTTGCCCTTGGCAAATCGTCGTGAAGGCGTTGATCGACCGCACGCCCAAATCGAGTTTTCCCCCGACCCGCTGTCGCATATGCGCTGGCGGAGGCGGGCTGCGAACAAGGCGCGGATTTTCGCCGTGAGGCAACAAGCCTTTGCCGTCGATAGGCTCGCCGAGCGCGTTAACGACGCGCCCCAGCCACGACACGGTCGGAAAAATGACCGGCTGGGCATCGGCGAGTTCGGCTTTGCTGCCCAAACCGACGCCCTCCAAAGGCGCAAAGGGCAGCATCAAGGCTTTTCCGTCGCGGAATCCGACCGTCTCGCATAAAACGCGACGGCCTCCGCGCGCGTTGACGTAACAACGGCCGCCGACCGACAAATGGCCCTCGATCCCCGCGACCTCGATCAGAAGTCCCTGCACGCCGACGACGCGCCCAAAAATGCGGACGGACGGCAACGTGTCGATGCGATTGACGAGCGTTTGAAAATTCTGATTCATTCCCCCCTAATTCTGCCCTTTCTCTTCTTGCTTTTCCAGCCCATTTCAACCATAAAAACCCTTATCTTTCAGAATGAACCGATCTATGTCCTTCCTGCGCCAAACAATTAAAAACCTGTCGGCCTCGCCCCAAAGCCTTTTTTGGCTTTTCGCGCTGACGCATCTTGTTTTGTGGACGCTCATTCCGAGCCTTTCCAACCAAAATCTGCCCCTCGATGTTATCGAGGGCTATGCGTGGGGCAAGGAATGGCTGATTGGCACGCATAAGCATCCCCCCATGCAAGCGTGGATTCTGGAAAGCATCTTTCACCTCACGGGACGCGTGAAATGGGCGCCTTATCTGACCAGCCAGATAGCCATCGTCACGGCGTTCTGGGCCGTATGGCGGACAGGCCGCCGCATCGCCGGAGAGAAAGTCGGCCTGATCGGCGTGTTGCTTCTGGAAGGTGTCGTCTATTACAATTTCACGTCGCCGGAATTCAATCCGAACGTTTTGCAACTGCCGTTCTGGGCTTTGACCGGCTGGTCGTTCTACAAAGCGGTCAAGAACGACAAAATCATCGACTGGTTCCTGTGCGGCGTTTGGGCCGCCGCCAGCATGTACACTAAATACAGCTCGGGAGTCTTTTTGCTCGTCCTCGTGGCGGCATTGCTCGCGCACCGCGACGGACGCAGCCGCCTGAAAAGCATAGGCCCTTATCTTTCCGTCATGACGGCCTCGCTTTTGTTTTTGCCGCATCTTTTATGGCTTATTCATAACGATTTTCTGCCTTGGGCCTACACGATGGGACGGCTCGAGCGGAATTCCGCCCCGTATTCGTCGCTCGTGACGACAATCCTCATGGTCGCGGGGCAAATCATCGCCCTCCTTTTCGCTATTTTTCTGCTTATCGTCATTTACGATCGCCGCCACGCGCCCGAACGCCCGCCTGCCGCTTCGTTTGACCGCATCTTCCTGACATTCGCGGCTTTTGGGCCTTTTCTGGCCATGTTTTTCCTGTCGCTGTTTCTCGGCTATCACATCCGCGATATGTGGCAAACGCCGTTTTGGAACTTTACCGGTTTATGGGCCGTCGTTTTCATGCGTCCCGCTCTTTTGCCCAACGACGTGCGCCGCTTCGCGATAGCTTGGACGTTCGTATTCATAGCGGGATTAACCGGTTATCTCGCCAACGAGACTCTGGCTCCTTACGTCACGGATAAGTGCAAGCGCACCATTTTCCCCGGCAAAAATCTTACCCAGATCGTCACCAACGAATGGCAAGAGCGTTTTCATACGCCTCTGCGCTATGTCATCGGCGATATGTGGCCGACGGGAAACGTGGCGTGGTACACCGACGACAGGCCGCATGTTTTTTTGGATGGCAATCCGCGCATTAGCCCGTGGATCGATCAAAACGATCTGAAAAAATCGGGAGGAATCATCCTCTGGTGCATTCATTGCGGCTCGCGGCCGGAACAGCGTATAGAATCCGAAAACATGCGAACTTTGATGTCTCATGCGGAAATTCAGGAACCTTTGACGCTCAAACGCATGACGTTCGCAAAGTCTCCGCCCGCCGTGATAGGCTGGGCGATACTTCCGCCGGAAAAGATGCACTAATTACTCCCATTCTATAGTTCCCGGCGGCTTGCTCGTCACGTCATAGGTTACGCGGTTGATGCCGCGCACTTCGTTGATGATGCGCGTGGCGACTTTGGCCAGAAACGCATGATCGAACGCGTAAGATTCCGCCGTCATGCCATCCACCGACGTTACGGCTCGTAAAGCCAGAACATTATCGTATGAACGCCCGTCGCCCATCACGCCGACCGTGCGCACGGGCAATAAAACCGCGAATGCTTGCCAGATTTCGTCGTAAAGCCCCGCCTTACGGATTTCGTCGAGATAAATCGTATCGGCCTTGCGCAAGACGGCGAGTTTCTCGGGCGTAACGTCGCTAAGAACGCGGATGGCAAGCCCGGGCCCCGGAAACGGATGGCGGCCTACGAATGATTCCGGCAATCCAAGCTCGCGGCCCAACGCACGCACTTCGTCCTTGAACAATTCGCGCAACGGTTCGATCAGTTTTAAATTCATGGCTGCAGGTAAGCCGCCGACGTTGTGGTGCGATTTGATCGTAACGCTCGGGCCGCCCGTGAACGAAACGCTTTCAATCACGTCGGGATAAAGCGTGCCTTGCGCCAGAAATTTCACGTCCTTGATTTTATGCGCTTCGGCGTCGAAGACGTCGATGAACAGTTTGCCGATCGCCTTGCGCTTTTTCTCGGGATCGGCGACGCCCGCGAGCGCTTTGAGGAATTTCCCGCCCGCATCGACCGCGATAAGCGGAATATTGTAGTGCGAACGGAATAAGGTCACGACCTGCTCGGCCTCGCCCTCGCGCATCAGGCCGGTATCGACGAAAATGCAGGTCAGTTGATCTCCTATGGCCTCGTGAAGCAAAACGGCTGCGACGGCGCTGTCCACACCGCCCGAAAGCCCGCATATGACCCTGCCCTTACCGACCATTTTCCGGATGCGTTCGATCTCCGTCGCGCGGAAAGCCTTCATGCTCCACGCATCGCCGCAGCCGCAGATTTTATGCACGAAGTTTTTCAAAAGTTTCGCGCCGTCGGGCGTATGAACGACTTCGGGATGAAACTGCACGCCGTAGAAGTTGCGCTTCTCGTCGGCAATAAAGGCGAAAGGCGCGCCCGTGCTCGTGGCCGCGATTTCGAACCCGTCGGGAATTTTCGTCACGCGGTCGCCGTGGCTCATCCACACCTGAGGTTTCTCGCCCCGAACCCATACGCCTTTGAACAAGGCGCAGTTTTTTTTGATCTCGAGATGAGCCTTACCGAATTCGCGCGCGTGCCCGGCCTCGACCAAACCGCCCAATTGCATGCACATCGTTTGCTGGCCGTAGCAGATGCCGAGGACGGGAACGCCCAGTTTCCAAACGATTTTTGGCGCGCGCGGGCTTTCTTTCTCCAATGTCGAAGCGGGGCTTCCCGATAAAATAATTCCTTTGGGATCGAAGGCGCGGATTTGCTCGTCCGTGCGGTTGAAGGGCTGGATTTCGCAATAAACCCCCGCCTCGCGCACGCGCCGCGCAATGAGCTGCGTCACTTGGGAACCAAAATCGAGGATGAGGATTTTATCTTGAGAGATCATATTATGTCCTTATAAAAACAACCCGCCCGCCTTCGCCTAAGTAGGCTGCGACGTGGCAATTTCCAAACGCGGAGCGTTTGAAAATTGGTGCGGGCAGTCGGAATCGAACCGACACGCCTTGCGGCTCAGGATTTTAAGTCCTGTACGTCTACCAGTTCCGTCATGCCCGCAGACCGTGGCAGAAAGTATCAGTAAATCAGGCCCATGCCAAGGGTTGCTGTACGTCTTTGGTTAAGGCGCAACAGATTTAATCTCTTCCGCCGTCACGTACTTCCACGACGCCAGATGCACGACGACCAAACCCGCGACGCTTCCCGATTCAAGCCGCACGGGCATTTCCGGCAAACCCGGCGCGGGAGGCGCAAGCCAAATGAGGAAGGGATCGCGTCCTGCCTCTGTTTCCGTCTTTTTCCAGAAATTTGCGTGCTCGCGGTCTTTCCATTCTCCCGAAATCATCTTGAAATCCGCCCCGCACAGGCGCGCGTTGCCGCTATAGACGCCGTATTCCTCGCCCTCGGTAACACCGGTTCCTTCATCCCTTCCTGTAATGTCGAAACGGCGCTTGCCGTCAAAAACGGGAACGGGAATCGCGCAGCTTTTCTGCACCGCGACGTGCGCAAGCATTTGCAAAAGCGCCGTGACGGGATCGAGCGAATTTTTCCTTTCCTCCGGCGTGACGATCTCGCGGTTTTCATCATGATTGGGCGGATCGAATTCGGGAACGGCGTCGCCCTTGGCGTTGTAATGTATCTTCGTAATTCTCAGCTTATGTCCCCATTCGTCGTGCGAATAAAATTCCTTCGGCTCCAAACGATCCCCTTTGATAAAGCCGTAGGCGTCGAGCGTCGTTTCCCACGGAATGAGCCATCCCCAAAAGCCGTGAGTTCCCGCCTTCACGACAACATGATAGTCGTTTTTCTGCTCCTCGAACCAAACGCGGGTTTGGACGAGATGAAAACCGCCGACATAAATATCATAAGTAATGAAAATCGGCGGGAGCGTGGGGATTTTTGATTTTGCAAGCTTTGCCGCGGGCGCGCAAAAACCTTTGGTTTTTTCGGCATGCGCCGATGTAAAAGAGCCCCATAAAGCAATCAGGGTTAACAGGGTCAATTTCTTCAATTTCATGCTTCATCCTACGTTGAAAGTATTTTTTGCAATGGCATTTTTGTCTGGTCGTGTGGTACACTCGGGCCATTCGAGCTTTGAGCATTATTTATCCATAATGAAAAGAATGCAAATATGACTATCAAGAATCAGATGAAAGAATCCTTTCGTTATGCAATGGAATCCTTGTGCGAGGCAAATATGCGCCTTAGCGAGTTTGCCGTGCGCAAGCAAAAATTCTTTGGTACCGGCGTGTCTTTGGCTCTTTATTTTGACGTCCTTTCTATCTTAATGAAAAGGCCTGATTGGGGATATGTCGGTGGTCTTGTTTTTTTGACGATGATAACCCCACCCGTCGGGCTGGAATTGTTAGATCGTGCCGTTTACAATCGCTACTTAAAAAAGAATTCCCGTTTCCAAGATTGTGCTCCATAAACGTTGGGTCAGCCGACACAGCGTTTTTTGATGAAATTCCGCAGAATTTCAAAGGCGTCTCATGCTTCGCTTGCAGCAAAAAAATGTAGGAATATAGTGTAACCACGCTAGAATGGTTTTCTGCATTTAAACTTCAGGTGAATCGTGTCGCAAGATAAAGAATTTCAGACCTCAAAAGCCTCCGTTCTCGATGAAACGGCAGCCGCAAGCGCAGACGGCTTGTGGGTCGGCAAAGTCGCCGACAAAGTTCTCGCGGAATTTCCCGATCGGGACGTTTATACCTGCGCTGCGGGCATCAGCCCTTCGGGCATCGTCCATTTCGGAAACTTCCGCGACGTGGCCACGTCGCTCGCCGTCAAGAACGAACTGATCGCGCGCGGCAAAAAAGCGCGCCTATTGTTTTCGTGGGATAACTACGACCGCTTCCGCAAAGTCCCGGCGGGCATCGATCCTGCATGGGCGAAGTACATCGGCATGCCTTTGACCGCCGTACCCGACCCCAAAGGCGAATACGAATCCTACGCGCGCCGCTTCGAGGTCGAGCTCGAACAATCGATCAAGGAATTGGAAATCGACCTTGAGTACCGCTATCAGACAAAGGAATACAAATCGGGCCGCTATGCCGAACAAATGGCGTTCGTCCTCCAAAACCGCAGGAAAGCCGCCGATATCCAGCTTCAATTTAAAACCGACAAGGGCAATCAGGAAAAGGGCATCGATCCCGAAGAATATCGGAATACCTATTTTCCCATCACCGTCTATTCGCGTTTTTCGGGAACCGACAAGGTTCAGGTGATCTCCTACGACGGCGGCACGAAGCTGACGTACCGATGCCTCGTGACCGACAAGGTCGAGCAGATCGATTTCAAGGAAACGCCCGTCGTCAAATTGCCGTGGAAGCTCGATTGGCCGATGCGCTGGCGCGAAGAAGGCGTGAATTTCGAGCCCGGCGGTAAAGACCACGCGACGCCCGGCGGAAGTTACGACGTTTCCGCGACCGTCGCGCGCGAATTGTTCGGTTTCAAGCCTCCCGTGTTTCAAGGCTATCTGTTCGTCGGCATTCAGGGCGTCAAGGGCGACAAGATGTCGGGATCGAAAGGCGGCGCGGTGTCTCCCGCGACGCTGCTCGAAATTTACGAACCGGCATTGCTGAAGTGGCTTTATATGCGCCGCCCGCCCACGCAGAGCTTCAACCTCGCGTTCGACACGGAAGTCTATCGCCAGTACGACGAATTCGACCGCGAAGTGACGAAAGTCCAGAAAGGCGACGCGTCGCCCGCCGAGCAGAAGATCATCCGGTTCAGCGGCGTGAAAGAAAACTGCCCCACTCCCATCGCTTTCAAGCAAGCCGTGGCGTTAGGACAAATCACGCAATGGCAGGCGGGAAAAATGCGCGAACTTGCCGAGAAATCGGGCGTTCCGTGCAGTGAGGCCTCGATCGCCTCGCGCCTCATGAAAGCGAAGGCGTGGCTGAACAGCTATAATCCCGAGGAAATCATCGCCCTGCGCGCCGCGCCGAATGCGGACTATGCGGCGGCGATGGACGATAAGCGCCGCGCGCAAGTAGCGGCGTTGCGTAAACTTCTTCAAGAAAACATCACCTCCATCGCCGCGTTGGAAGAAAATCTGTACGGCATCCCCAAAGACCCCGCTTTGAACGATAAGGAATTGAAAGCCGCGCAGCGCGGGTTCTTCAAGGACGTATATAATCTCCTGATCGGCAAAGATGCCGGGCCGCGCCTTTCGACTTTTTTGTGGGCGATCAACCGCGAAGCGGTGTTGAAGCTTCTTTCTTTTTAAGCCTTACTGATTTCCGGCGGCAGGAGGCGGCGCAATAACCGCTTGACCCGCATTTGCAGGCGCTGGGACTCCGACAACCGGCTGCTGCTGAGTTGGAATCGGAGCAATAGGCGTCGTGACAATTCCCGGAGCAACGCCGACAGGTGCTGGAACCCCGACAACCGGCTGCTGCGTTGGAGCCGAAGCGATGGGCGTCGTGACAATTCCCGGAGCAACGCCGACAGGCGCGGGAACCCCGACAACCGGCTGCTGCGTTGGAGCCGAAGCGATGGGCGTCGTGACAATTCCCGGAGCAACGCCGACAGGCGCAGGAACCCCGACAACCGGCTGCTGCTGCATTGGAGCCGAAGCGATGGGCGTCGTGACAATTCCCGGAGCAATGCCGACAGGCGCAGAAGTCGCGGCCGGCTGCGGCGCGGCGGGCATAGGCACAGGGGTCGCGGCTGGCTGAGGAGACGCAGGCACAGGCGCTGCGGCAGGAGGAAGCGGCGCGAGTGGCGTCGGAGCCGCATTGGCGGGAGCTGCCGGAATTGCTGCAGGAGGAGGAACCGGAGCTGGCGACGGAGCCAAAACGATGCCAGCCTCTGCCGGTGCGCCCACATTTTGCGGCGGAGATGCAGGAACGGGCTGATTTCCGACCGTGACCGGTTGTTGCGGCTTATTAACTTTCTTTTTGGCAGCATGCTTAACCGCCGCATGTTTTTTCACATGGGAGGAAAGGATCAGCCCGCTTGTACGGCGGGCTTCAAAGCTCGTGCATCCGCTGATGCCCTGGAAAGTGGCGCTGAAGGCATCCTTTGCGGGATCGAAGCTGCCGACGATCACCGTGTTATAGTACCCTTGCGGACGCTTGATCCAGTTTCCCGGGTTGATCAAAATGCGCTTCGATTCATTATCATACTGGCCATAGACGGTATAAGAGCCTTCGGGAACCGAGGGGTTCTTTTCCGTCGGATAGAATTTAAACACGCCGTCGAAATCCATGCCGCGCAGGGATTTGATCTGCAGTGTGCCGCCCGTAGAACCCTGAGCGCACGCGTATGTGCCGATCCATTCGCCCACCGGAGAGAATCCGTCGATGACGATGGGCTTCGATCCCTTCTTGCCCGCATTTTTAGAAGGTGCTTGCGGCAAGGCATCCGCCGGAATCGGAAACACTTGCACCGAGGGCGGAGTCGGAGCCGGGCGATGAGTCGACGCGACGGGAACGCTCGCCTCGCACAGGTTCAAAACGAGCCCCAATTCGTTCGCCGACCAGAGGAAGATAAAATGCTTGCTAGAGCCGTCCGCCGTGAACAGCGTGATTTCCTTGGAATCCGATTTCAGGGTTTCCGGCGCAACCGTATAGCCCATGTTGCGCAATTTTTCGACGGTGCCGTTAAAAATCCGGTTGACGCGATTTTGCTCGGTCTGCTTCATCCGCCAGCCATAGGCTTCCATTTTGCCGCAACTGCGTCCCAGTTCGCTGCTGACGGTCAAAAGCGCCATTTGGAAATTCTGCTCGACGGGCAATTGTATGGGAAAATCGTCAAACGTCACGCCCGTCAAAGGCGACGAGGAGGCCAGCGGCAGCTCCGCCGCGCGCGCGCGGGGGAAGAAACCTAGGGCGGCAACGGCCAAAGTCAGTATGAGAGCGCCTTTCATCCAGCGGGTTGCGTATTTCATTTTTGCTCATCCTCAATCGCGGGGGCTTGCGCGAATCGCGCGGATAACTGTCCAATACTATGCCGTTCTACGCGGTGATGCGCAAGCGGGTATGAAAACCGCGATTTCAAACAAAAACGGCGGAAAATGGCGAAGATTCGGAATTAGGCCAGTCCCTAAGGCGTTAGCCCGAAGTTATTGGCAAAATCCGGGTCATGATATCTGAGACAATGCAGGATCGTGCTGGTGATTTCCTTCTCGGCCGGCGAAAACACGGGCCGCAAATTGTTGCCTCCGACAAAAATCCCCCCCAGCGTAAAGTTATATTCGCAGCGATACCCAAGCGAGCGATTATGGCTATCAAAGCTAACTCTCTTTCCGTCAGGAAGATCGGCATTGTTCACCCAGAATCTGACGCCCATTCTTTGCTTTTTCGGGTCATAATGAGAAACAGTCGCTTGGGCCGGAGCGACAAGGTCGATACGCGAACACACTATCTTTTGCGACGGAGAGGCGATAAGCACGGGGTCATAATAGACGCTTGAATTCAAACGCTTGATGAGCCCTATTTTAATCCCTGCAAGATTCAAATCTTCGCATATTCTCTTCACGACGATTAAGTGCGCGTTGTCCATAATATCCTTCGAAAACATAAATTAATAAACACATACGTGAACTCTATCATACGTCTTTATGACCATGAAAATAAAAACGGCGCAAGGATTTTAACCTTGCGCCGTTTTTTATCGTTAATTTCGGCTTCTTATTCGGTAATCGTATTCACGTCCACCTTAACGCCCGGCCCCATCGTCGAGGACAGGCTGATGCGCTTGACATACGTGCCTTTGACGCCCGCAGGACGCGCTTTCACGATCGCCTGAATGAAGGCTCTGGCGTTCGTGAGAAGATCGGCTTCCGAAAAGTTCGCTTTGCCGATTCCCGCCTGAACGATTCCGGCCTTTTCGGCGCGGAATTCGATCGAGCCCGCCTTGGCGGACTTGACCGCGTCGGCCACGTTCGCCGAAACGGTTCCAAGCTTCGGGTTCGGCATCAGGCCGCGAGGACCTAAGACTTTCCCCAGCTTGCCGACGACGCCCATCATATCGGGCGTCGCGATGACGCGGTCGAAATCGCTTTTGCCGGCCATAATGGCTTCGGCCAGATCGTCGGCTCCGACGAAATCGGCTCCGGCGGCTTTGGCGGCATCCGCCTTTTCGCCCTTGGCGAAAACGGCGACGCGGACGGTCTTGCCTGTGCCGTGAGGCAGGGAAACGACGCCGCGCACCGTCTGGTCGGATTGCTTGGTGTCGATGTTCAGGTTAATCGCCACTTCGACGGATTCGACGAACTTGCGCGCGGTTTGCGAAGCGTTCGAGAGAACCAACTTCACCGCTTCGGGCAAGGCATAGGCCTTGTTGCGATCGACGTTCTTTAAGGCGTTACGAATTTTTTTGCCACTCATGATAGCTCCTTTTTAATTTGGGGCGCGACTACTCTGCGGTACGCCAACTTCGTTGGCTCCCCGCAACCGTGACTGCGCCCTATTTCTCCACAACTTCGAGGCCCATCGAGCGGGCGGAACCGATGATCATTTTGCTGGCCGCTTCGATATCGTTTGCATTCAGATCGGCCATTTTCTTGGCCGCAATTTCGCGAATCTGCGCCATCGTAATGGTGCCGACCGTTTCGGCGCCCGTTGTCTTCGCGCCCTTCTCGATCTTGGCCGCTTTCTTGATGAAATAGGTGTTCGGCGGCTGCTTCGTGATGAAAGTGAAGCTGCGATCCGAGTACGCCGTGATGACGACCGGAATCGGCATGCCCTTTTCCAAGCCTTGCGTCTTGGCATTGAACTGCTTGCAGAATTCCATGATGTTCAGGCCGCGCTGACCGAGCGCGGGGCCGATCGGAGGCGACGGATTCGCGGCGCCCGCCGGAACCTGAAGCTTGATGAGGCCAACAACTTCTTTTGCCATAGTATTTCTCCCTTAAGTAAAAAACTTCGACGCGCGGCAAAGCCACGCGTAAAGCAGACCATCTCCATATGAAGGGAATTTTATGTTCCCCCGACCAGTTTTTAGACTGGTTAGCGTGGTGCGGCTTCCTTGGGTATTGGTTGAAGGAACGCCTTCCACACCGATTTCACGCGCGGTTTGTAGGCAAAATCAGGGCGTAAGTCCAGATGTATTTTGGAGCATGCCTAGGTCGTGTTGAATTTTTTCCAAGGAAGGGCATTCGGGTAATTTCCACCCCTCTTCATTATTTTTGCCATATTCGTCAATGGTATAAAGATCGGCCTCGCTTCTTTTTTTGGTCGTTTTTTGAGAAATCGCGGTCTGCGCAATTCTCTCTTCATGGCAAATTGAAGAAATGGAGCTACTCACTCCAGGGCATATTGGAGCGACGGCAATACATACTTTAGAGCGCACAGAGACCGCACTAAGATCTTCCCAAGGATACACAGATGTATCTGTTATGCCGTCTTCTTCCATCTTAATCCCTTTTCCAAAGGCCGCATCGCGAAGAATCATTCGCCTCATTGCAACTATAGCGCAAAAAGGATAATCAGAAATACTTTCATAAGCCGCTAAATATCTTAATCTTAACCATGTCCCTTCAAAAAGCCCTCAACGCCCTGAAACGCAAGGATTTCGCAAAAGCCCGCGACCTGATCGCGCGCGAGGATGCGGCATTTTTTAGCCTTCAGCATTTTCTGATTAAAGGGCTGGCGGAATCGGCGTTGGAAGATTGGGCTGCGGCCTTAAAGACTTTTACCGAAGCGACCGAACGTTTCCCGAATTATGCTTTATTCTGGCTTAACCGCGGCATAGCCGAGGAAAATTTGAAATCGTTCGATGCCGCCATTGCGAGCCAGGAACGCTGCATCGCGCTGGCCCCGACGCAGGCCGAAGCCTGCGGCAATTTATCGAATCTTTACCGCAACAAACGGCGTTTTCTCGAATCGGAAGCGATGGCGCGGCGCGCTTTGGCAAACGGGGCTTCCAAGGGAGATTCCCTGAATTGCCTCGGCCTCGCGCTTTGCAAGCAGGGAAAATTTGACGAGGCGAGAAAGATTTTCATCGAGGCGCATCGGGCCGCGACCGATAATCCCGACATTCTTTCCAACCACGCAAATCTGGAAGTAGAGGTTTTCAAATTCGACGAAGCGTGGAAACTTTTCGCCGCCGCGCGCGCCATAAAAGACAAACCCGTTTTCCGCCACGATGAAGCTTTGGCGCGGCTTTTGTCGGGAGATTACGAGCGCGGGTTCGAGTTGTTCGAGGCGCGGCTTGAAATGCCAAGCGCCCTGCGATTGCTTCCCTCGTTTCCCCTCTGGAAGGGCGAAAGCCTGAAAGGCAAGAAGCTTCTCATCATCGCCGAGCAGGGTTTCGGCGACGCTATACAATTCTGCCGCTATCAGAAATTCCTGCCCGAAGGCGATTTGGTTTGGGCCGTTCCGAAAAATCTGGTGCGTTTGTTTAAGGGTTCCTTGCGCGGCGAGGTGCGGGACGAAAAATCCGCCCTGCCCGCTTGCGATTATTTTATTCCGATGATTTCTCTGGCTTTTGCGACGCGGGCGTATGACGCGCCTTCGATGGAGCCTTATCTTTCGGCTCCCACAACGCCCGTTTTACCGAAGGGAAATCACGCTTGGAAGATCGGGTTGGCGTGGGCGGGATCGCCGACGCATCAACGCGATTACGAGCGGTCGATGCCGCTGAAGTTTTTTGCGCCTCTTTTGAACGAAGTCGCGGCGGATTTTTACGCGCCTTTCGTAGGCGACGCGTTAAACGATATCGGGGATTTTCCGATCATCCGCCTCGACGTTCTTATTGCGGATTTTGCCGACACCGCCGCTTTGCTGAAGCAGATGGATTGCCTTATCACGGTCGATACCGCCGTGGCGCATTTAGCGGGGGCTTTAGGCGTCAAAACTTTTTTGCTTGTTTCCCGTTGTCCCGATTGGCGCTGGGGCGTTAAGGGCGAAAAAACCGCCTTGTATCCGTCGGTAACCCTTGTGCGCCAGCCGGATTACGGCGATTGGGACGGCGTTATAAAAAAGCTTTTGCCGATTTTAAAAAATCTTAATCCCTGACCACGGGAACGACTTTACGGCGGCTTTTTTCGGTTTTGAACGAGCGCTCCAAATCCGAAGCGATGGCTTCGCTGACAAACGGCCTCACGTCGCCGCCCAAGCGCGCGATTTCCTTGACGAAGCTCGACGAGATGAACTGCGTTCCCTCTGTCGCGGAAAGGAAAATGGTTTCGATGTCGGGATACATGCGGTAATTCATCGCCGCCATTTGGATTTCATATTCGAAATCCGACACGGCGCGCAGGCCGCGCACAATGACCGAAGAACCGATTTTTTGAGCAAAATGCATCAACAGATTGTTGAAAGGCATCACGACGATGTTTTTGCCGTTTCCCAAGGCTTTGATTTCGCGCTCGATCATTTTAACGCGAACCGCCGCATCGAACAACGGGCCTTTGCCCGAACTCCGCGCCACGCCGATTACGAGATAATCCACGAGGCGCGCGGCGCGCTGGATGATGTCGGTATGCCCGCGCGTGATCGGATCGAACGTGCCCGGATAAAGGCCGATGCGCTGCCTGTTGATTTTTGCCATTTGATTGCCTGCGTTAGGAAAAACGGGGAATCGCAGGGTTATATCATGTTTTCGCGTCTTGAAATCTGAATTTTCTTATCGAGCAGGCGCTTGTTGGTACACCTCCCTGAAAGGAGGGCAGCGCAAGCGGCGCCACCTCTTGCTAACGAACCTGATTTGAAAGGAGCCGCGTTTTTCGCAGAGAGCTTTCAAAACACCTCGTTAACGGTCATAGGTTTCTCTTAAGTTCTTCGTCACGTCATTTATATAAGCCTTTTTCTCAACGATTCATTGCACGCTCACCATGAGCATGAGGCGACTATATCCCATGAAAAAAGGGAAGTCAAGGGAAAAATCACATGCTTGAAAGATTATTGTGGGATTTATCATATGTCCTTGAAGAAAAACGACAAAGGCGGGTTTTTGTGGAAAGGCTGACTGGATTCCGGCTTTCGCCGGAATGACGATGAAGAAGGGAAGAAACCAAATCGGATTCCGCATAAGTTTTCTTTCGCGCGAGAGCGTGAAGAGAAAACTTTGCGGAATGACGGTGGTTATTTATCGGGAACAAACGGAAAGAAGACCCCGCATGATCCGAATCTTTAGCTTTGGATCGTGGGCAGTGCAATCATCGTTCGGATTGGTAAGGCAACTTACTGCCCAAGGTGTGTGGCCAGAAAAACAAATGTGATAACCATCTATCTTGCAAACACTTTTCCTACAGTCGGAACAGGCGTTCTTTCCCGCACGACGTATGGTGTCTTCGATAAATTCATCTATACCAATAATAGAAAAAAATTCTTAAACATGGTTCTTACCTTTCCTCGCTATTTTCTCCTTTTTCGCCTTCAACTTCGTTACATTCTTCGCCACCGCCCGATTGGTCGTCCACGGCGGCGACGGAGACGACTTTTTCGGCCTGATCGACGCGGAAGACGGTCACGCCTTGGGTGCGGCGGCCTGCTATGCGGATATCCTTGACCGGCGAACGGATAATCTGGCCGCCGTCCGAAACCAGCATGATTTCCTGACCGTCTTTCACGGGGAACGTGGCAACGATAAGCCCGTTGCGCTCGGACATATCCATGTTCCAGATGCCCTGCCCTCCGCGCCCCGAAATGCGGTATTCATAGGCCGAGGTGCGCTTGCCGAAGCCTCGTTCGGAAACGGTGAGGAGGAAGTCTTCCAAGCCCGCGAGTTCCGCATAGCGTTCGGGCGACAGGGTTAAATTCGTTGCCGTTGCTTCCTCGTCACCCTCCTTCGCCAAGGCTTCGGAGGGCAGGTCGTCGATTTCGCCTGCCGCGCGTCTTGCGGCGTTGGCTTGTTTCAAATAAGCGGCGCGTTCGTCCGGCGTGGCTTCGACGTGGCGCAAAATCGACATTGAAATGAGAACGTCGCCTTCGGCCAATTTGATTCCGCGCACGCCCGTGGAATTGCGCCCGACAAAGACGCGGATTTCATCGACGGCGAAGCGGATCGCCTTGCCTTGCTTCGTCGCCAATAAAATATCGTCAGTTTCCGAGCAGGTGTTGACGGAAATGAGATGATCGCCTTCGTCGAGCTTCATCGCGATGATGCCGCTGGGGCGCACGTTGCTGAAATCCGACAACTGATTGCGGCGCACCGTGCCGCTGGTCGTCGCGAACATGACGAAAAGCTTGTCCCACGTCGTTTCGTCTTCCGGCAGATGAAGGACTGTCGTGATCGTTTCGCCTTGCTCAAGCGGCAGCAGATTCACGAGCGCTTTGCCGCGCGACTGGGGCGTGGCGAGCGGCAGTTTATAGACCTTCAGTTTATAGACGCGCCCCAACGACGAGAAAAACAGCATCGGCGTGTGCGTACTCGCCACGAAAATATCGCTGACGAAATCTTCTTCCTTCGTCGCCATGCCCGCGCGGCCTTTGCCTCCGCGCTTCTGCGCGCGATACGTGGAAAGAGGCACGCGCTTGACGTAGCCTTCGTGGCTTACGGTCACGACCATGTCTTCGCGTTGGATGAGGTCTTCGATGTCCTGTTCGAATTCGACGGGCGTGATTTCCGTTTTGCGCGGCGTGGCGAATTTAAGCTTAATCGCGGCGAGTTCGTCCGACATGATTTGGAACACGCGCTCGCGCTTGGCGAGGATGTCGAGGTAATCGGCTATTTGCGCGACCACTTCGCGAAGATCGTTGCCGATCTTGTCGCGTTCAAGCCCCGTCAGGCGATGCAGGCGCAAATCGAGAATGGCTTTGGCCTGCGTTTCGCTGAGTTTATACGAAGGGTTCGCGGCCTTGGCGTCGAACGATTCATCGACGAGCGTGATGAGCGGGCCGACGTCGCCGACCGGCCACGCTTTGGCCATCAATTCCTGCTTGGCGATTGCGGGATCGTTGGCTTTGCGTATCAGCGCGATGATTTCGTCGATATTGGCTACCGCGACGGCGAGGCCGAGCAAGACATGCGCGCGGTCGCGGGCCTGGCGCAGTTCGTATTCGGTCCTGCGCGTGATGACTTTTTCGCGGAAATCGACGAAGGCTTTGAGAACGTCCTTCAGGTTCATTAATTCCGGCCGCCCGTTGTTGAGCGCGAGCATGTTGACGGCGAAATTCGTCTGCAACGGCGTGTGCGCGAAAAGCTGGTTCAAAACCACTTCGGCCATCGCGTCGCGCTTGAGCTCGACCACCACGCGGACGCCGTCGCGGTCGGATTCGTCGCGGAGTTCGGAGATGCCTTCGATGATTTTCTCATGCACGCATTCCGCGATGCGCTTGACCAAGGCTTCCTTGTTCAACTGGAACGGAATTTCGGTAAAGACGATGGCTTGGCGGTCCTTGCGGATTTCCTCGATCGCGTGGCGCGCGCGCATGACGATGCTGCCGCGTCCCGTATGCATCGCGGCGCGGCATCCCGAAGCGCCCAGAATAATCGCGCCCGTCGGAAAATCGGGGCCAGGGATGATTTCAAGCAGTTCTTCGATTCCGATATCCGGATTTTGGATCACCGCGAGCGTCGCGTCCACGACTTCGCCCAGATTGTGCGGCGGAATGTTCGTCGCCATGCCGACCGCTATGCCGCCGCCCCCGTTGACGAGCAGATTGGGAAAACGCGCGGGTAAAACATCCGGCTCTTGCAGCGATTCATCGTAGTTGGGATGGAAATCGACCGTATCCTTGTCGATGTCTTCGAGCATCGTTTCGGCGGCTTTGTCGAGGCGCGCTTCCGTGTAACGCATCGCGGCTGCGCTGTCGCCGTCCATCGAGCCGAAGTTGCCTTGGCCGTCGATCAGCGTCAGGCGCATCGAAAAATCCTGCGCCATGCGAACCATCGCGTCGTAAATCGCGCTGTCGCCGTGCGGGTGGTATTTGCCCATCACGTCGCCCACGATGCGCGCCGATTTGCGGAACGGTTTCGTGCTGTCGTAGCCGTTTTCCTTCATCGCGTAGAGGATGCGGCGGTGAACCGGCTTCAATCCGTCGCGCACGTCGGGCAGCGCGCGGGAGACGATCACGCTCATCGCGTAGGCGAGATAGGATTGCCGCATCTCGTCTTCGATCGTGACGGGCGAGATGTCGGAAGGCGGAGGCGTAACGGCGGTGTCGGTCACAATGTGTCCTGCTTTCTAGAGTTTTTCTTTCAGCCGAAGAAAACCAAATCGGATTCCGCATAAATTTCCTTTCGCTTCGCGAAGAGAAAATTTTGCGGAATGACGAACTTCCTTAACGTTTATTCTCACCATTCTCAGCCAAAAACCGCGAGAATCACGAAGCCAAAATTTGGCTGATATTTGTAGCATTTATGCTTGCGGCGACCAAGGGAAAAATTGGGGATAAATCTATTAATTTCAGTATGTTATAGGGAGATTTCAAAGAAAAAAGAATTATCTTAAAGCACAGATAAAATCCCGGTCCTGATTTCGACGATTTTGCTCATTTTGCGCGCGAGGTCGGCGTTGTGCGTGGCCATGAGGAGCGCGAGCTTTTGGGATTCGACCAATTCTTGCAGCATATCGAATACGTGACTTGCCGTGTCGGGATCGAGGTTGCCGGTTGGTTCGTCGGCGATGAGCAGATCGGGATTGTTCGCTAAAGCGCGGGCGATTGCGACGCGTTGTTGTTCGCCGCCCGACAGTTTTCCCGGGCGGTTGTCGGTGCGGTTCGCAAGACCGACTGCTTCGAGCAATTCGCGCGCGCGGTTTTCGGCGGTTTTGCGAGAAATGCCCGCGATCATTTGCGGCAAGACGATGTTTTCCAAGGCCGAAAATTCCGGCAGCAGATGATGAAACTGATAGACGAAGCCGATTGTGCGGCGGCGCAAGGCCGTGCGGCGCGCGTCGTCGAGCAAGACGGCGTCTTGACCGCCGATGAAAATCTGGCCTTCGTCAGGTTTTTCGAGAAGCCCCGCGCTGTGAAGAAGCGTCGATTTGCCGGAGCCGGAGGGGCCGATCAAGGCCACGGTTTCTCCGGCGTTAATCGTGAGCGAGCATCCGCGCAAAACGTGCAGGGGTTCGCCCGCTTGCTCAAACGTGCGCGTGACGTTGCGGAGATCGAGGACGGGTTCACTCATAACGCAACGCCTCTACCGGATCGAGTTTTGCCGCGCGCCACGACGGATATAACGTGGCGAGAAAGGAAAGCGCCAGAGACATGAGCACGACGCGCACGACATCGTTTGGATCGACGACCGAAGGCATGTGGGTCAGGAAATAAACGTCCGGCGCGAACGGATCGGTGTGCGTGAGGAATTGCACGACTTGGCGCAGGCCTTCGATGTGATGCGCGATAAAGAGGCCCAAGGCGAGGCCCGCCGACGTGCCGACGACGCCGATAAAAGAGCCGTTCAAGAAAAATATCCGCATAATCATGCCGCGCGTCGCGCCCATCGTGCGCAGAATGGCGATGTCGCGGCCTTTGTCTTTCACGAGCATGATGAGGCTTGAAATAATGTTGAAGGCGGCGACCAAAATGATCATTGTCAAAATCAGGAACATCACGTTGCGCTCGACTTGAAGCGCGGTGAAGAAGCTCGAGTTGCTTTGCTGCCAATCGAGCAGGCGCACGGGCTGCGGTTGCATGGGGCCTATGGCGGCAACGATATCGGCGCGGACTTTTTGCATGTTTTGCGGGTCGCGCACGAACATCTCCAACGCCGTCACGCCGTTGCCGGTTTTGAAAAAAATCTGCGCGGATTCCAGCGGCATGAAGATAAAGCTGTTGTCGTACTCATACATGCCGACGTCGAAAATCGCGCCGATTTTATAGCCGCGAAGGCGGGGCGCTGCGCCGAACACCGTCGTTTTGCTCACCGGAGAAATAAGCGTGAGCGTGTCGCCAAGACGCAGATCGAGCCTTTGCGCCATGCGCACGCCTATCGCTATCGTGTTGTCGCCGAAATCGTTCAGCGAACCGGCGACGATATGGTTGGCGATTGTCGGGCGGTTTTTGATCGCTTCCGCCGTCAGGCCGCGAACGTAGGCTCCCGATGCCGTTCCGTTATAGGTGATAAGGGCTTGCGCTTCGACCGTCGGCGCAACGGCAACGACATCGGGAACCTTGGCGATGCGGTCGAGAAGCGGTTTGTAATCGTCGATCGGGCCTTGCATCGCGTAGAGATTCAGGTGCCCGTTGAGGCCAAGAACGCGCTGGAACAATTCCTCGCGGAAACCGTTCATGACCGACATAACGACGATGAGCGTCGCCACGCCGAGCGCGATGCCGATAAGCGAAAACCACGTGATGACGGAGATAAAGCCCTCCTGCCGCTTGGCCCGGAGATAGCGCATCGCTACGAGGATTTCGAAGGGAGAGAACATCAGTACGCTCTCGCGAAGATAACGTCTTGCGTAGCGGAAGCGCCGGTGAGGACGCATTTGCCTTCTTTTCCGTCTTGATCGAAGGGAATGCAGCGGACGGTAACGCCGAGTTCTTCGAGCGCGGGGAGAGATTTCGGGTCGCCAGACCATTTGGCGCGGACGAAGCCCTGCCCGCTGACGAAACTGTTGTCGGCGTCTTTTTTGAAATACGCCTCGAAGCCAGCGCGGGTTTTAATGTCGGTGACGGTGCGCGATTTCATGAATGCCGAGGCTGCGTCGAACATGCCTTTTTGGATTTCCGCAAGTTCCGCGACGATGCCGCCGATAAATTCGCCCCGCGCGGCGAAGCGTTTGCCTTTGTCGAGTTGGTCGCGGCGCGTGATACAGACTTTGTTGCCTTCGACATCGCGCGGGCCGATTTCAAGAACGAGCGGCGTTCCTTTTTTGACCCAATCCCATTTTTTGTCGGCGCCGGAGATGTCGCGCGTATCGATTTTCGCGCGAACGGGTTCGCCTGCGTAAGTTTGCGCCGCAAGTTCGGCTTTCAGGCTTTCGCAATAGGACATGACCGCGTTATTGTCGCTGCCTTCGCGCAGGATAGGGATGATGACGACTTGCCAAGGCGCTATGCGAGGAGGAACGCGAAGGCCGTTGTCGTCCGCGTGGCCCATGACCAAAGCGCCGAGCAAGCGCGTCGAAACGCCCCATGAGGTTGTGTGAACGTATTCTAGATCGCCGTTGCGGTTTTGGAACTGGATATTGAGCGATTTCGAGAAATTCTGTCCGAGATAATGCGACGTTCCGGCCTGCAACGCGCGTCCGTCTTGCATCATCGCTTCGATGGAGAACGAGTTGACTGCGCCCGGGAAACGCTCGTTCGCGGGCTTTTCGCCGCAGATAACGGGAAGCGCCAAGACTTCCTCGGCGAATTGGCGATAGACTTCGTGCATCTTGCGGGCTTCGGCCATTGCGTCTTCGAAAGCTTCGTGCGCCGTATGGCCTTCCTGCCACAAAAATTCAGTCGTGCGGAGCAAAAGGCGCGGGCGCATTTCCCACCTGACGACGTTCGCCCATTGGTTTACGAGCAACGGCAGATCGCGGTACGATTTGATCCATTTCGCCATAGCCGCGCCGATGACGGTTTCGGACGTGGGGCGGACGATGAGCGGTTCTTCGAGTTCGCCATCGGGAATGAGGACGCCCTCTTTCATTGCAAGGCGATGATGCGTGACAATCGCCATTTCTTTGGCGAAGCCTTCGACATGCTCGGCTTCCTTCTGGAAATAGCTGAGCGGGATGAAAAGCGGAAAATAGCAGTTCTCGTGCCCCGTTTCCTTAAAGCGGCGGTCGAGGTCGCGCTGCATAAGTTCCCAGATTCCATATCCGTTCGGCTTGATGATCATGCAGCCGCGCACGCCCGACAGCTCGGCCATGTCCGAGGCGCGGACGATTTGCTGATACCATTCGGCGTAATTTTCCGCGCGCGTCGGCGTGATCGCGGTTTTAGGGGCTTGGGATTTGGGGGTGTTCATAACCTAATGACCTGAAAGAAGAAAAACAAATCGGATTCCGCATAAATTCGCATTTTTGCAAGAAGCAAAAAAGCGAATTTTGCGGAATGACGTATGGCTAAGAGGTTTTAACAAACTATGCCAACAATGCCAATTAAAACAGCTTGCCGCCATTTGGGACTTTTTTATCGGGGCTTATCAGGACAACCGCGCCGTTTTCGTCCGGAAAACCGGTGCATAGGAAGTCGGAAACGAAACCTGCGATGTTTTTCTCGCCGAGATTCAGGCATCCGACGACCTGTTTACCTATTAACGACTCGGGCGTGTAGTGAACCGTAACTTGAACCGATGTTTGCCGCACGCCGAATTCCGGCCCGAAATCGGCCCAGACCTTATAGGCAGGTTTGCGTGCCTTGGAAAACGGCTCGGCGCGCACCACCGTGCCCACGCGCAGTTCAACGGACGAAAATTGCTCGTATGCGATCATGTACCCTCCCCCCTTCGCCATTTAAACCGGACAGGCGAAAAATACCTTTTCCCCAGTATTAATCATAGGGGCAATTCTTAATTTCTCGGCTGCTTTGCGTTTGACAAAAATACTTTCATTCCCTAGGTTTCCCGCATTGCGCAAGAGTTGGTTATTTAATGGTTTTTCATATGGTTGCTGCAACTGAAAAGTGTGATGTTTTGTCAAAGGATGTCATTTTATGAGCGCGGCCTCTCCTGAAATTACGACGTCGCTTTGGATTGGCACCACAACGCATCAAAAGGTTTTGGAGTACGCCGCCATCGCTTCCGCATACGGCGAGTTGGCTGACAGATATTCCGGTTTTGCCGCCCAATACGCCCATAGAGCCGCCCACCCACCCCTTGACTCTGCCGGACAAATGAGCATCGCGGCCGGATATAATACCCTTGCCGCCTATTTCGGAAAAAGAATAGACATCAGGCCCCTTAACGATATCGACGAACATCACTCCGCCCCGGAATACGGGGATACCAGCGAAGAAAACGTTCTGGAAAAAAGCGCCGACATCGCGGAAGCCGTCAAAAAATTCCGCAAAGGCGGCAAATACCACCGCGCCTTCATGAATGAATTGATGGACAACGACATCTCTTTCGTCGGCGGTCCGGAAACGGCGATGCAGCGCACCTATTTCATGGCCGACGACACGACCGAGGCGGTTCCGGAAGACATTTGGAATAAAATGCTTCCCGTGCTCGAAAAGCTCGTCACGCCGGATGCGATTAAGTTCGAGCCTTGGAAGCCCGACGACGAGCCGGGCATAAACTTTATCTCCATTACGAGCGTCGGAAAGGTCATGGCGGCGCTCACGCAGAGAGGATTTTGGGGGCTCATACTCGAAAAGGCCAATGAAATTCCATATTATAGGGATAACCCCGTTTCCGTTTATCACCGGATCAAATGCACCGTTAAATGCCTGAACGATCCTTTGGACGCGCCTTTTATAAGGCTGGAAGCCTATACGGAGCGGCATGTTTTTGCGCCGCCGCCCGGGTACAGGCCTAAATCGCCGATCGAAACGTCGGATGATTACACGTGCGAGCCCTTTATGCCGCATCTGCCGATTTCCGCAAAGTACCGGAAATATTTGCTGGAGGACAGCACCCGCAAAAAGATTCTCGATCAATTTCTGGAATTGGTGAACAAGAACGAAGCAAAAATTACAAAGACAAATGACGTCCAAAAATCTTTTTCGGCCGCCTCAAAGGACATTTCGTCCAACAAAAGGCGGAAGATCGTTCAACTGTCGGGCGATGTTTTCCATGACGGAAAAGCGCAAGGAAGCATCGACGGACACAAGATCGCAAAAGTATCGTTTCACAAGAAATCCAACGGATATTCGAACGGAAAGGGTCTTAAATGGAAGGAATTTATCGATGCTTTATCGATGGAATTTCCCATCGGCAAAGGAAACTCTGTCACGCACGCCGATGCGCTTCTCTTGCCGTCTTTCGACGCATCCAACTATGAATTGCGCGCGCGCAACACGCTGATGTTTTTATCCGCCTCCGTCGCAAAAGCCCTCGACCGCCGCTATCATAACGTTCCCCTTATCGTCATGAATCACAACGGATGTTGGAACGACGCACTTATTCTTCATTTTCTTTACGCCAAACGCGGCTTCAATAAGGCCTTCGTCCTCGATCCCCTTCACGATCAGTTGAAGCCCGGCGAAAAAATCGTCACGACCCCGAACGTCAAGCATATTTCGTCTCTTTACGCCGATTTTATTATTTCAAAAGGCGACGACGCAAGCGCGGCCGTGCAGGCGGCCAAGGAGGCTTTGCGCTTCCGGTTTAAAAATTACCGGCGCGTCGGAACCAAAAAACTGGGCTCCCATCACGGCGGGACGCAGAGACCGATTGGTTCTTTTGCGGCGACCGTTTTCGCCTCGGCGACCAGCAATAGAAAAGACATTTGCGACAACGGCGTCGCCATCGGCCGCATGTTGGGCGAATTCGGCATCGCCCTTTGCACGGGAGGCGGCGACCAGAACGCGCTTTACACGCCCATCATCGGTTATAACCAGACGCGCAGAAAAGGCTCGCATATCACCTGCGTCAGCACGCACGATATCGTCAAGGTCGAAACGAAAGAAGGCTTTTTGCCTCCCTGCGATTATTGGGAATTGCACGATAAGATCGGGGCGCGGTTGGAGACATTGATTAAGAGCGACATCTATGTCTCGATTGGCGGTGGCGACGGCACGGGACAAGAAACGGCTCTCGTTTTGTATATGATGAAGTTCATGCCAAAAGAAATGCGCGGCAAGAAAATGATCTTCGTCGGAACCGATCCGTCGATGTACGCCGAAATCAGGAGCATCGTCGGCAAAAAAGAATTCCGCAAGCTTCTTCAAGACGGCCGCAGGAAAGAACCGAAGGGCGTGGACGGAATCTTTCTCGTTCCCGACGCCGAGGCGGCAAAAGACATCATCGCAAAAGCTCAGGCCGAATTTTATGCGCGGGATCAAGTGCGCCGGACCGTTTTGGACGTGGTTCAAAGGATCGGCGACGCCGCGTGCACTTACCCCTAACGGATTTCCGCACGGCGCTTTTCTTGTAGACGCCGCACGAGGGGCAATGCGCGCCGGGGAGAAGGCCGATGCTCATCAGAAATTCGCCCGTGATTTCGCCTCCGGTAAATTTGAAAGTCTTGCGAAAGAGTTTGACCCATTCCTTTTTGCTTTTGGGATGATGCGCGGCGAGCCATTTGGCGAAGCCTTTATGCGAGGAACGCATATCGAGGACTATTTTGGCGTTTGTTATAATCGCCCGAATCTTGAGGCGGTTGCGAATGATGGTTGCGTCATTTAGTAAGCGCTCGATGTCTTTCGCGCCGTAAGCGGCGATTTTGGGAACGCGAAAGTTGTCAAAAGCCTTGTTCAAGGCTTTGCGCTTTTTCAGGATAATCTCCCACGACAGGCCAGCCTGCATGATTTCAAGGCTCAGGCGTTCGAAAAGGACGCGTTCGTTCGAGGCGGGAAAGCCATATTCCGTGTTATGATAATGGGCATGAACGGGGTGTTTGGGCGCAATTTTGCAGTACCAGTAGGCCATGTTAACCTTTTCCGATTTTGCGAATAGAGAGAAATTTACGGTAATGCTTGCATTTTGGCCGTTGTTTTTCTAGAAGGATGCCTCGCTTGTTAAGGAATTAAAGAAATGAAAGAAAATCTGCATCCCGATTACCACGAAATCACCGTCGTCATGACCGACGGCACCGAATTCGTCACGCGCAGCACGTATGGCCAGGCGGGCGCGAAGCTCATTCTGGACATCGATCCGAAGGTGCATCCGGCTTGGACGGGCTTGCATCACATGGTCGATCGCGGCGGACAGCTGGATAAGTTCAATAAGCGCTTCGCCGGTTTGTCGAAAAAGAAAGAGGCCGCCAAGGTCGATGAGGCTCCTGCCGAAAAGATCAAGCTGACGACGACCGCCTCGGACGCCAAGAAGAAGAAAAAGGCGTAAGGTCGCGCATCCCCATCAAGGGGCGTGCCCCTAATTGAGGACACGCTTTATTCCACAAATGGTTTTTTGCGGAAGTTATGATGCGCTTCGACGAAGCGCACGGTACCCGTGCTTGAGCGCATGACGATCGTGTGCGTTTCGGCTCCGCCCGCAAAATGGCGAACGCCTCTCAGCATCGTGCCGTTGGTCACGCCCGTCGCGGAAAACATTACGTCTCCGTGCGCCAGATCGCTCATTTCGTATTTGCGCTTTAAGTCCGTGATTCCCGCTTTCGCGGCGCGCGCGCGTTCGTCGTCGTTGCGGAAGATCAGGCGCCCCTGCATGAAACCGCCGATGCATTGCAGCGCGGCGGCGGCCAGAACGCCTTCCGGCGCGCCTCCCGATCCCACGTACATATCGATCCCCGTATCCGCCTGCGACGTGGCTATCGCTCCCGCGACGTCGCCGTCTCCTATCAGCATGATGCGCGCGCCCGTTTCGCGAACCCGGGCGATCAACTCTTCGTGGCGCGGACGTTCGAGGATGCAGATTTGAAGATCGGAAACTTCCGCGCCTTTGGCCTTCGCGAGATTGCGGATATTTTCCGAAGGCTTGGCGTCAAGATCGACGACGTTCGCCGGAAGCCCCGCGCCAACCGCTATTTTATCCATGTAAACGTCCGGCGCATGCAAAAACCCTCCGGCTTGCGCGAACGCAATGACGGCCAGCGCGTTCACGCCGCCTTTCGAGGTGATCGTCGTCCCTTCGAGGGGATCGAGCGCGATATCGATCTTGGGGCCTTTGCCCGTGCCGACCTTTTCGCCGATATAGAGCATCGGCGCTTCGTCGCGTTCGCCTTCGCCGATCACCACCGTTCCGTCGATATCGAGGACGTTCAGCGCGCGGCGCATGGCGTTGACCGCGACCTGATCGGCCATTTTTTCGTCGCCGCGTCCGACTTGAAGCGAGGCGGAAAGAGCGGCCGCTTCGCTGACGCGCACCAGTTCCATGGCCAGATTTCGATCGTTGTAGGAAGGGGTCGTTGACATGATATTTTCCTTAATGAATGAAACGGTGTTTTCTAACACGCCGAATCCGTTTTGACTACTGCGACCTAAGGATGGAAGATTCGACTTTATCCCCCGCTTCGAACCCGTCTTTCTTCGCCAATCCGCCGTTAATCTCGATAACGGCGCTGACGGGCTCTTGCGAGGAAATCGGCGTCACATCCTGCGGCTGCGCCGATGCCGCGATGCGCCCTATCGTTCCGTCCGATTGAACGAAAAGCATATCGAGCGGAATGAGCGTGTTTTTCATCCAGAAAGAGACCTTGCGCGGAGGGGCGTAAGGAAAAATCATGCCCTCGTCGTCGCGCAGCGAGGTTACGAACATAAGGCCATAGGTTTGCTCGGTTTCGGTTCTTGCGACTTCAACTTTGAAAGAAAATTTTGTTCCGTCCGCGCGGGTTATCGTTAAAGCCGACTTTTCGAAACGGGGACGCGGCGCGCTTCCTTTGACGACGCCGGACGATAAAAGCAGCACGCCGAGCGCCAAAAGCGCCGCGCCAAAAATGGTGAGTCCTTTCTTTCGCATCATAAACGTCCGCTTCGCGCCCTTTCGATTGACGCGTCCTTCTTTCCTCACTATTTATTATCTACTTGAATTTTGGGGGTTTTGACAGGAAAAATGAGGGAGCTTTCCATGCGTTATGTTCTTTTTGCCGCAGCCAACGTTCTTTTCGCCGTCGCGCTCGCGCCGCAGGTTTCCCTTGCCGCAGCTAACGTTCTTCTGCCTAAGGATTCGGGCAACGATCAGGCTTCTTTCCCAAATCTCGGACTAAGCCCTTCGGTTCCGGCTCCGGCGGTGGATCAGACGAAGGACTCCGTTTCGCCCTCGCCGGATATAAAAGACGCTCCGGACGGCGCAAAAACAGGCGCGCCTGCGCCTTCCTCGGATTCCCCGCGCATCATTCAACAAACTGATCCGTCAATAACCCCCTCCAATTCGACGCTGCCCAACAGCCTGACGATTTCCTTCGGCAACAAATCTTCCTTCGGCGCGGACGATTTCGCGCTTATCGGAAAAAAACTCGGGTTGAGCCACAAGCAGATTTCTTCATCCTGCGCGCTTTCCCTGCACGGACTTCTTAAAACCGACAAAGGCAGTTACGTTATCGGCGGAGGGATGTCGCCGCAGACCGTTGTCGCTTACGACGGAACGATCAAAAGCGCCATTATGTCGGCGCAGGCTTTATGCCTTGCGAGCGGCAATCTTCCGCCGGGGGACGGCGTCATGATTAAAATGAACGACCGCTTTGTCGTTCCGCTGCAATCGATCGGTTGCAGCGTTCCGGACTTCAAGGCATCCAGCCTAGTCATCACTTATGACGGCAGCGGCAAATCGCAGTGCGTTTATAAATAGTGCGGTGAAGTCCAAAAACCGGATATTTGGAAGCGCAGACATTCGCGTCGAGCCGAGGCGAAAATTGTGATTTTCTTGATTTTCGTGCGGAGCGTACTTTCTTCCGTACGTGAGCAACGAAAATCAAGAAAAGCGCGATTTGCAGCCCGGCCTCACGCGAATGTCCCATTGCCGGATTGCATGCCGTAGAGGCGGGCATAGACTCCGCCTTTGGCCAGAAGTTCGGCGTGCGTGCCCTGCTCGACCGCGCGGCCTTCCTTAAGGACAACGATGAGATCGGCATCGACAATCGTCGAAAGCCTGTGCGCGACGACGATCGTCGTGCGGCCTTCCTGCAACTTTTTGAGCGCCGATTGCACCGCGCGTTCGGATTCGTTGTCGAGGGCGGATGTCGCTTCGTCGAGAAGCAAGATCGGCGCATTGCGCAGCATCGCGCGGGCAATCGCTATGCGTTGGCGCTGGCCTCCCGATAATTTTACGCCGAATTCGCCGACGTGCGTGTCGTAGCCCTGCGGAAGATCGCGGATGAATTCGTCCGCCGACGCCGCTTGCGCCGTTTGTTCGACCTCTTCGGGCGTGGCTCCAAGTTTTCCGTACGCGATGTTGGCGCGAACGGTGTCGTCGAAAAGCGCCGTTTCCTGACTCACGAGCGCGATTTTGGAGCGGAGGCTTTGCATCGTCACGTCGCGCACGTCGATGCCGCCCACGGCGATGCGCCCCGATTGCACGTCGTAAAAACGCGGGATGAGATTGATGACCGTCGATTTTCCCGCGCCCGACGAGCCGACAATCGCCACGGTTTTGCCGTGCGGAATCTTGATCGTCAGACGGTCGAGAGCTTCCGTCCCGTCGGCATAGGAGAACGTGACGTCTTCAAGCCAGACGGAAAAATCCGCCACGTCCAGAATCTTCGCATCCGGCTTATCGACAATCGTCGGATGAACGTCGAGAAGCGTAAAGACGCGGTCCGCCGCGGCAAGGCCCGATTGGAACTGCGCGCTGACGCGGCCCATGCGCTTCATCGGGTCGTAGGCCAAAACGAACGAGGCGATAAACGCGACCAGATCGCCCGGAGAACTGACGCCGCGTTCGACTTGCAGATAGCCGTAAAGGACAAGCGCGCAAATCGCTATGCCGCTCAGGATTTCCATTACGGGGCCCGTCAACGCCGCGACGCGCACGCCTTTCAGCGAGAATTTGTATATCGCCTCCGTCAAGGCGCGGACGCGAGAAACTTCTAACGCTTCGTTGCCGTAAGCTTTGACGTGGCGGATGCCCTGAAAAGTCTGGTTGAGAAGCGCGGATAAATCTCCTGTCGCGTTTTGCGTGTTCGAGGCCAGAGATCGGATTTTTTTGCCGATCCGCGCGACGTAAAAAGCCGACAATGGAAATACCGCGAACACGATGAGGGACAGATGCCAGTCCTGATAGAACATCACGCCGATGAGAGACGCCAGTTCGAGGCCTCCGCGAAACGAGTTGAGAAGGCATTCGTTGACCGCTTGGCGCATGATCATCACGTCGTTGATGACGCGCGAGACGAGCGTGCCGGAGGAATTGGCGTGGAAGAAAGCCAGATCGCTTTTCAGCAAATGCGCGCACATCTCCTGCTGAACCGTGGCGACGATGCGCTGCCCTATGCGGTTCATCAGAATAGTGTGCAGATAAACCATGCCGCTGCGGAGCCAGAAGCTGCCGATAATCAGGGCGCAGACCCAGATCATATAAACGAGGCCGCGGCGTTGGATCATGCCGTCGACGACAAGCTGCAACGTGTGCGTGAAAACGCCGCGCATAGCAGCCGCGACCGCCATAAAAACCATCGCGGCGATAAAATTGCTTTTATGCGGGCGCAGATAGCGATCGACGAGACGCTTCAGCATCGTCCACGAGCTTCGCGCTTTGTCGCCCTGAAGGGCCGTGAGGTTGGAGGTGGTTGGGGTGGGGTGGGTCAAGCAAAAACTTTCTGTCGATACGCGACGAAGAAGCCCTTTTCTTTATCCTATTTGGATAAAGAAGGAAACTTTTGAAAAAACAATGATTATAAGGCAATTTGCAAAGATTCGTTTTGTTTTCCAATGGGTTATAAATTAATCTTTCCGATTATCCTGTTTTCTATAAGCTTTGGGCATTCGCCCTCGATAAAGTTTTGGATCTTGGTGGAAGAGATTTTTTGACAATTCTTGCAATTTAATTGGAGGGAAATATGTTGCCAGGAAATATGGACAAAAAAATTATGTGCGTCAGCCTTGTGATTGGCGGCGTGACTTCTCTTTTTTCCAGAGCAGCATTGCTTACAACATCGCCTTCTCTCCTTGCGCTTTCTTTAGGTTTCAGCGCGAGCGCAGGGGGACTTAACGGTCTGGTGCAGGAATATTATGGAGGAGACAATCTGTTGAATTGTTTCTATCCATATCCCCATTGTAAAGAAAGAAAACACCGTTTTCGGGATTCATTTCTCAGAGGCGTTTTTTGGAGCCTCGTTGGCCACGCCGCAGTCGATTGCGTCGGCTATGGCTATGATGCTTTCCAAGCAATGTCCGCGACGGACCCGAACGCGCTCTCTTCCGTTCCTTTGAAGGAGAATATGGCTTCGGCAGGCTATCTTGCCGATCCGGCAGGAACATCCCGTATATCCGATCAAACGATGTGCTACGGCGATCCCGACGTTTTCGGAAAAGCGTATTCTTGGGATCTGCTTATCCGGGCGCGCGAAAACGCGAGAAGTTTCACTTCGTGCGCCACCACGCTCGCCAATCATTCCGTAAACGTCCTTTGCGATCACGGTACTGTATTCCAAGACCCCGACCCTCTCAGAGGAACCGAAAACGGCGTCTTCTTCAATAATGGGATTGCAAGCGGCTATTGCCCGCCGGATGCCGCGCAACTCCCCGTGCAGGCGCAGCAAGGATTGTCCGGCTGGTTCAACACCAACGTCGTTAAAATGGTTGGCGTCATCAATCCGGTCAGATATATGAATACGTATAAAGTCCTTTATCAAAACGGGACGGTAATTTGTTCGGCGGTGAAAAATGCCATTGCCGGCGTATCGCAATGTGCGCCCGCTCCAATATAAAGATTATCTCAAAACAAGTTTAATCGCAGCGAACACAAGCAAGCCGACGAATATCAACAAACACCGATCTCGCGGATAGTCTGACTGGGTTCCGGACAAATTTGCTGCGCAAATTTTCCGGAATGACGAAGAATTTTTAAACCGCCTTTATCAGGGCGTGTTTCTTTTTGCCGACGCTGAGGCGGGCGGTGTTTGTAGAGTCACAGTCTTTGGCGGCTATTGTTGCCGTGAGTGACGTTACGGGCGCGTCGTTAAGGCGAAGGCCGCCTTGCTCGATGAGGCGTTTGGCTTCGCCCTTGGAGGCCGCGAGTTTGAGCGCTGTGACAATATCGACGATAAGCGGAGTCGTATTGCGGGAAAATTCGTAAGTCGGAAGATCGCTGCCCCCGCTTTCTTTATTGCCGCCTCCGCCTTCGAAAACTTCGCGGGCGGTTTCTGCGGCGGCTTTGGCTGCGGATTCTCCATGCGCGAGTTTGGTCGCTTCGTTTGCCAGGATTTTTTTCGCCTCGTTGATTTCGGCGTCGCGGAGTTTTTCGAGGCGCGCGATTTCATCGAGCGGCAGATCGGTGAAGAGTTTGAGAAATCTTCCGACGTCGGCGTCTTCGGTGTTGCGCCAGAATTGCCAGTAGTCGTACGAGCTGAGGCGTTCTTTCTTGAGCCACACCGCGCCCGCCGCCGTTTTGCCCATTTTTGCGCCGAAGGCCGTTTGGATCAGCGGCGTCGTGAGGCCGAAGAGTTCGACGTTCTTCATGCGGCGGCCAAGCTCGACGCCGTTGACGATGTTGCCCCATTGGTCGGCGCCGCCCATTTGCAACGTGCAGCCGATGCGTTTGTTCAATTCCACGAAGTCGTAGCCCTGCATGATCATGTAATTGAATTCGAGGAACGTCAGCGGTTGCTCGCGGTCGAGGCGCAATTTGACGGAGTCGAAGCTCAACATGCGGTTGATCGTGAAATGCCGCCCGACTTCGCGCAAAAACGGAATGTAGCCGAGGGTATCGAGCCAATCGGCGTTGTTGACCATCACGGCGTCGATTTGCCTCGTGCCGAATGTCAGAAAATTAGAAAATATGGTTTTGATGCTGTCGATGTTGGCGGCAATTTTCTCGTCGGTCATAAGCTGGCGCGTTTCGTCCTTGCCCGAAGGATCGCCGACTTTCGTCGTTCCTCCGCCCATAAGGACAATCGGCTTGTGCCCCGTTTGCTGGAGGCGATGCAGCATCATGATCGTGGCGAGATTTCCCACGTGCAGGCTGTCCGCCGTCGCGTCATAGCCGATATAGGCCGTAAGCGCGCCTTTCGCGGCTTTTTCGTCCAACGCCGCGAGATCGGTGCATTGATGGACGTGGCCGCGTTCGTGCATGACGCTTAGAAAATCGGATTTGAAGCTTGTCATAACTGGAAACCTTTGGGTTATTCGGGTAGCATTACCGTTTGTCATACTACCCAACCCTGATAAAGACATGAAGTCTAAACTTTACCGCGCTTTGGGCCTGATGAGCGGCACATCGATAGACGGCATTGACGCCGCTTTGATCGAAACCGACGGGCATGATTATGTGCGGCCTTTGGGCTTTTTGGGATGGCCTTATAGCGCCGATTCTCGCGCGAAATTGCGCCGGTTTCTGGGCAACGAGCGAGGCGCTTCCGATCCCGAAGTCGCGGCGTTTGAGCGCGAACTGACCGAGAGGCACGCGGAAATCGCTCTCGAACTTTTGAAGAAGTTGGGCGAGAAGGCTGACCTGATCGGTTTTCACGGACAGACGCTTTATCATCGTCCGGAAAAACGGTTGACGATTCAAATCGGCGACGGAGCATTGTTGGCGAAATTGACCGGCATCAATGTCATCAACGATTTCCGCAGCGCCGATGTTTTGGCCGGAGGCGAAGGCGCTCCTCTTGTGCCGCTTTATCATCGCGCGCTTGTCGCGAAATTGCCAAAGCCGGTTCTTATTCTCAATATCGGCGGCGTGTCGAACGTCACGTGGATAAACGGAGAAAAAGATAACGAGATTCTCGCGTTCGACGTGGGGCCTGGCAATGCGTTGATCGACGATTGGGTTTTACGGCATACGGGAAAGCCTTACGATCATGACGGCGCGTTGGCTTCTGCGGGAATTGTCGATGCTGCGTTCGTTGATGAAATTATGGATATGGAATTTTTCAAAAATGCGCCGCCCAAATCGCTCGACCGCGACAATTTTCAAAAACACGCGCCCGAACATCTTAATCCTGCCGACGGCGCGGCCACGTTAACGATGATAACTGCGCGCGCGGTCGCATGCGCCCTGCCCTTTTTGCCGAAAAAGCCCAAAACGATCTATGTCGCGGGCGGAGGGCGGCATAACAAGACCCTTATGCGTTGGATTGGCGATGTTTCCGGTCTTGATGTGCGCCTCGTGGACGATTTGGGTTGGAGCGGCGACGGGCTGGAGGCCGAGGCTTTCGCGTGGTTGGCAGTGCGCTCCGTCCTCGGATTGCCGTTAAGCTTACCGAAAACGACGGGGGTTCCGAAGCCGATGTGCGGCGGGAAATTGAATAAAGCGTCAAATTGATAGGCGTTGTTTTAACCACGTTTTTTGTTTTGATTCATTTGATATTTTTGCTAGTATTCGTTGCCTTTTTTGAAACGATATTGCGGCAATCGAATTTTTAAAGGATTCTCATCATGAACACACTAGGCGATAATTCCGAACCCGGCGAACGTTATCATTACCGGTTTTTCAAAACATCTTTCAAAAATGACGATACGGAAAAGGCCGTGGAAAGCATCGTTCGAAAAGCCATTTTCGAACACCTCGGATTACGGGACATCTTTCTCTTTTGTGCTCTCGCCGACGAAGGCATTCATAATTATACCAGCATCGACGAAGATGGAGCCTATCGGCTAAGTTTTGCCGTTGACCCGCTTAAAGTTTATCCAAAACTTCCAAAAAGATACGATTTTGAGGTTGAATATCCAGCAGATGCGGCGGTTGCACAGGCAAAGATCATAGCGGAAAAAATAGAGGAAAAGGTTCTTGAACTCGTTCCATCGTATAAAAACGCGCCCGACGTGAAGATGTATTCCGATGACATTTCTATTGGGGGGACTCGTACCTGCTGGGTGGATTTTTCCATGCCGCGGGATCAATTCCGGAAATTGGCCGTTCAGCTAGATATCGCAAAGGAATTTAATCAAATCATATCCGCGGACGATGCGAGGCGCGCCGAAGCGCAAGAACATCTGGATGCCGCCAACAGAGTGTTAAGCGGTAAATTGCCCGAAGGCTGCCGTATTGTGAAAATTGTGGAGGGTAATCCTTGTCTTATTTTTTCGCTTTCCCGGCCCATTAAAGTTTCCGAACGCGAGATTTCTTCCACCGCCTATCCTTCAGAAGCCACTTTTGATGGATATTTAAAAAATGAGTGGGATTCCGATGGTAAGGAAGTGATATTTAGTTCCATTGCTTCCGACATTTTCGATTCCGACAAGGAATTTGCGAAAAATTTAGGATTGACTGAAGGGAAAGATATTAATCTGGCCTCAGACTGCGGGATTTACAGAGAAACCTTCACTATTCTGGGGGAAGCCAACGTCCGAAAGTTCTATGAAGACGTCGAAAAAGAGCTGAAGGCCATGCAACCGCCCCCCCGCGAAAAGCTGAGAACCGCAAGTAGTTTAGGAACATCTGAGATTCTATACGGTAACTTAGGCGCTCTTAAATCCTAATCAAAGTTAATGGTTTAGAATTGAATTCCCGCTTGCACCTGATTCGATTCTAGGGAATCATTACGAAACAGAAATTATTTGCCGGACTTCTTATGATTCAGACCTTCCAAAAAGGCGACTACGGAATCGAAGAAGGCGCGCTTTTCCGGCGCGGCATGGGCGGTTCCATGTCCGAAATCGCCGAGGTCGTCGAGATCGGGCGCGACCGCATGGGCATTCCCCACGTCCGCTTCAACACGCACTTGATGCGCGGCAGCTATTCCGCTCAGGATTCGGAACAACGCACGCTCGCGCTCGACAGTTTCTGCGCGAGATACAAGGAACGCGTTCAATTCGACGAAGAAGCTAGGCGCGTAGAACCGCTTCAATAGATTCCGTCACCTTTGGCATATCGGCCATGCCGTCGATCGTTTTCAGCAAGCCTTTCGCTTTGTAATAAGGAAGGATCGGCGCCGTTTGCTCGTTGAAGGCTTTGAGGCGCGTCTTCATCGTCTCCGCGTTGTCGTCGGGACGGCGGGTAAATTCCTTGCCGCCGCACGCATCGCAAATCCCCGCCTGTTTCGTCGGCTTGAATTTATCGTGATACCCTGCGCCGCATTTGGCGCAGGTGAAGCGGCCCGCGATGCGCTCGATCAACGCGGGTTCGTTGACTTTAAGTTCGATGACGAAGTTCAGGCGCTTGTTCTGCTCGGCAAGCATTTTATCCAAGGCTTCGGCTTGCGGAACCGTGCGCGGAAAGCCATCCAAAATAAAGCCTTTGGCGCAATCGGGCTTCGCGATGCGCTCTTTAATGAGAGCGACCATAAGCGCGTCGGGAACGAGCTTGCCAGCCGCCATGATACTTTTGGCTTCGAGCCCCAACGGTTCGCCGTTCTTGACCGCCGCGCGGAGCATGTCCCCCGTCGAAAGCTGGATCATGCCGTGTTTTTCTTCCAGAAGCTTTGCCTGCGTTCCTTTTCCGGCTCCGGGCGCGCCGATCAAGATGATGTTCATTTTTATCTCCCGCGCAATTTGGACTTTTTGATCAGCCCTTCGTATTGGTGGGCGATGAGATGCGACTGGATGCGCGAGATCGTGTCGATCGTCACGCTGACGACGATCAGGATCGACGTGCCTCCCAGATAGAACGGGATGGCTCCCCTGCTCATCAGAAATTCGGGCAACAGGCAAATCGCGATCAAATAGGCCGAGCCCAGAACCGTGAGGCGCGTCAGGACGTAATCGAAATAATCGGCGGTGTTTTTCCCCGGACGGATGCCCGGAACGAAGCCACCGTATTTTTTGAGATTATCCGCCGTTTCGACCGGATTGAAAACGACCGCCGTATAGAAGAACGAGAAGAACGCGATCAGCGCGGCGTACAAAATCATGAACAAAGGCTTGCCGTGCCCAAGCTGCGCGACGATATCGGCCAGAATGCCGCCTTTTTCCTGAACGCTGGAGAAGCTCGCCAACGTCAAGGGAAACAGCAACAGGGAACTGGCGAAAATCGGCGGAATGACGCCCGACGTATTGATCTTGAGCGGCAAATGCGAGGCTTCGCCGCCGAACATCTTGTTGCCGACCTGACGCTTCGGATACTGGATCAGAATGCGGCGCTGGGCGCGTTCGCACGCGACGCAAACCGCGAGAACGGCGACGATGATGACGAGGATCAACAGGATGAACCACGACGAAAGAGCGCCCGTGCGGCCTAATTCCAATGTTTGCCCGACGGCGTTGGGCAGATTGGCCACGATGCCCGAATAGATGATGAGCGAGACGCCATTGCCGATGCCTCGCGCCGTGATTTGCTCGCCGAGCCACATCAAAAACACCGTGCCTCCCGTGAGCGTGATCATCGTGCTGATGCGGAAGAAGGCTCCGGAGAGAATGACTGCGGAGCCATGCGACCCCATCATATTTTCGAGGCCAACCGCCAAAGCATAGGATTGCACTGCCGCAAACCCGACGGTTAGATAGCGCGAATACTGGTTGAGCCGGACTTGTCCCGATTGGCCTTCCTTTTTCAGAGCTTCGAAATAAGGCAAAATCGCCGACAAAAGCTGCACGATAATCGACGCGGTGATGTAGGGCATGACGCCGAGCGCAAAAATCGTCATACGCCGCAAAGCGCCGCCCGAAAACATATTGAACATGTCCATGATGCCGCCCGAGTGCTTGCGGAAAATTTCGCCCAGCATGGCGGGATCGATGCCCGGAACGGGAATGTAGGTGCCGATGCGGTAGACGATCAGCGCCAGAAGCGTGAACCAGATGCGGCTTTTAAGTTCCGTGGCCTTGGAAAAGGCCGAAAAGTTCATGTTGGCGGCGAGGGATTCAGCGGCGGATGGCATGGGCGAATATCTGGGGTTCGGGTTAACTTTTCTTCGTCATTCCGGAAAACGCGCTTTTTGTTCTTCACAAAATGCGCGTTTATCCGGAATCCGATTTAGTTTCTTAGTATCAAGGAAAACAAATCGGATTCCGCATAAATCCGCATTTTTGCAAGAAAGAGCAAAAAAGCGAATTTTGCGGAATGACGAGGCATATATAGGGGGTAAGGGCGAATAAGACAAGCGGGGCGTCAGGCGGGGAAAATCGGCAATAATGCAACGTTCCGGCGAATGCTCGCCGGACGGGCGCATCATCCATTCAGCCTAAAAAAACTATGCGTGGGAGAATACTTTTCTGAATACCGATTCGAGCTTTCCGAGAGGCTTCATCGGGAGGGGCTCTAAAAACATATCAGCCAGTTTTTCCCTCGAAACTTTCAGAATTTTATGCAGATCGGCAGAGTCATTCTTACCAAGAGTTCCTATTAATTCTCCGCTGCTATGATAATAAAAGCCCGGGACGCTGTCGCTTTCGCCAATACTATATCTCCCGTGATGATAAATGTTGACTTCGCAACCTTTGCCAATCCCATCAGCGTGTTTTATTGTTATTTGAATATACAACCCGCTGACTTTTTCCATATCTACCTTGATATCGTTCCCCTTCGTCATCTTCACAAGCTCATCGCGAACTTTTTCAGCAAAAGGCATATATCCGTCTAACCTTAACTGGGCTTGCATCTCATCGTATTTTTTGTCGGGCGATTTCTTCCCCAACGTGGAAAGGCCGGGGATTCTTTTTGCTATTTCCTGCTTCGCCGATTCCAGAAATCCAATCATGACAATATCTCCTCTTTAAAGTTAAGACCTCACTCAATTCACGCATCGCGCCAATTTCTTAGCAATCCAGTTATAATATCCTTATTACTTTCAGACCACGCTTTCGAGACAGATTATAGGACTTTGTGGTTAAAATAGCCCTAATTTCTACTTCTTGCGCTTTTTCATAACTCCTTATGATTTTGTTGTTTTTTCAAAAAAATGGTATGAAGTTATGATTAAAATTCTTTTCCGGCACTTTCCTCTCTCCAAAGGAGTCCGATCATGAGCTATGAAACGCTGCGCCTTTTTCGCAATATTCTTCTGAGAAGTTTTGCGGTCGGAATTGTCATTGTCCTGATTTCCGAACTGATAACCGTTAGCGGTTGGACGATATGGACGGGATTGGTCGGTTCGTTGTTGCATGCGAAAGAAGCCGATTTAATATCCATCGTTCTTTGGTTCTTCACAATCGCCAAGCTTTTCCTGCTCTTTGTCGTTCTGACTCCCGCGTTGGCGCTTCATTGGACGCTGAAGAAGGAAAAGTTCGGAATAAAGCTTTTTAACTAAAGCCCGCACGCCTTGAGCGCTTTCGTCTGGCGTTTTTTCAGCGTTTCGACGCTGAAACTGCGGATCAGGTCTTGGAAAAGCCTGTACCAGTTGATGCTTGCGTCGAGGCGCAGAAAAACCGAACCGAGGCCTATCGCCGCCCTGTCCATAAGGACAAATTCGCGTGGAATTGTTACGCCGCCGATCTTGCGCAATTCGGCGTGGACCTTATTTGCGGTTTCGCGGCCATAAAATCCCGTGTTGGTTTCGTCGATAGGGCGCGTTTTGTCCTCAAGGGTCGGCGCGTAAACGAATTTTGCCCAGATGTTCAGCGTTTCGACCAATTTCTTGCTGGGCTTGGCAAAGCCCCACAGTTTGTAAGCTTCGGCTGCTTCGTCCTCGCGATGATCGCGCAAAGCTTCGTAGAGCATGAGTACGCCTTTGACTAATTCCGGCCTGAACACGCGCACGCACCCGAAATCGAGCAGATTGATGCCGTTATCCTTGCGCACCGTGTAATTGCCCATGTGCGGATCTCCGTGGATGATGCCGTAATCGTAAAACGGCGTGTACCACGCGCGAAACATATTGACCGCAATCTCGTTGCGGTCCTTAAGAGGCTTGGCGTCGGCGGCGGCGGTGAATTTTTTGCCTTCCAGCCACGTCATCGTCAGCAAGCGGTCGGTCGAAAGCTCCGCGACGGGTTCGGGAATGTAAACGTTCGGCGTGGTTTTGTGCATGAGGCCATAAAGCCGCATGTGTTTCGCTTCGCGGATATAATCCAGCTCTTCGCGCAAGCGTTCCGCGATTTCTTTTTGCACTTCCTTCGTCGAAACGGCGCGGTCGTAATGTTCGAAGATCGCCAAAACGATTTTCAGTTGGCGCAAATCGGCTTCGGTCGCCGAGTTCATATCGGGATATTGCAATTTGCACGCAAGAAGACGCCCGTCGAGCGACGTGGCCCTATGCACCTGCCCCAATGACGCGGCGGCGCAGGCTTCGCGATCGAAGGATTTGAATTTGGTTTCCCAATCCGGCCCCAATTCCGCCGTCATGCGGCGCCTGACGAAAGGCCAGCCCATCGAAGGAGCGTCTTGCTGAAGCTGCTGGAGTTCTAGCGCGTATTCTTTTGGAACGGCGTCGGGGATCGAGGACAAAATCTGGGCCACTTTCATCAAAGGCCCTTTGAGGCCGCCCAAGGCTATGCGCAGGCGCTCGGCTTGTTTCCTGCGGTCCGCGCCGAGGCCGAGCAGCCGATGCCCCGCCGCGCGCGCGCCGAAATTAACCATAGACGCCGAAACTTTGGCGTAGCGGGCGGCGCGTTTGGAAAGGGTGGACGTGTCTTTTACCATTGATACAACGCATGAAAGTAAAAAAGCCCACAAACGGGTTGATTCGGCGGCGGCCTCTTTGATAGCCTGTTTTCATACCACCAATATTATGGGGATGACATATGTTAGAATACTCATTGGATAAGTACGAATTATCGGACGAACAGCTCGCAGAGCTTAGACGTCATCATCGCCTTCTTCAAACCGCACTTGCCAAAACGGCGGAGGAAATCCTCGTCAATCGCGCGAAAATAGTTGTCGACAAGGCCGACAAGGAATTTGTCGCGCAGGTTCAGGAAAAAACCGCCGACAAGACAACGAAGGATATGACATCTCTTGCGGCTTTATCGGCAGTGATTGCAGAGATTAAAAAGGAAGCCAAGGCTGAAAAGGAAACCATCGCAAAGACTCCGGAGCATTTTCAAACTATTGCCGCGATGGAAATTATCGCTAAGGCCGAAAATCACGACTTCGACGCCGATAAAAGACCTAAATTCATTGGTGGAATGATAGGCGGCGTGCAAATCAACGACGTCAGCATTAATATTGGAAAGAACAGCGTCTTTGCCGACGGCCCTTCTTCAGACAAAGCCATACAGGAAGAAACGGCGCTCGGAGAAGCTTTAGACACGCTCATCCCCGCTTTCAAGGAACAAGGCGTGGCCGCGTTTAAGCGCTTTGAAGACATCGTGCCGTTCGACGCTCCCTATTTGGGTACGCGGCTTTGCGGCATGCTCAACATCGATGCCTACGCCACTATCCGCTAACTCATCGCCATGCCGCAGACAACATATGGCGGCGGGCCTGTAGCGTTCTGAGGCGCGGCCTCGCCAGCTTGTGCGGATGCATGCCCGTTGCCGCTTCCAATAATTCCGACAAATCTCTGGCGGTATAATCGACTTGGGGAAGCTTCCGAAGATTGACGTATTTTCCCCGCGTTATGAATACGGTCATCATGCCGGCTTTTTTCGCAAATTTCAGGCTTTCTTTGGAATCGTCGGCCATAACCATCATCTTGGGACAATGCCCTTCCTTCTTGATGACATGCACAAAAGGCGCGGTGGATTCCGTTTTTCTCTGATATCCGACATCTTCGAGAGCGGTAATTGTTGTTTCGTCCGGGAAAAAAGAGCCCAAATTCAGATAATCCAAAACGCGTCCCGACCATTCCCTTCCGCCATGAGTCAGAATCCCATATGGCATTTTTAGTTTCTTGAATCTCGAAGGGAGCCTTTTGTCGATGTGTATAATGCTCGTATCGCAATGCGCGTGGTAGCGCGTGTGCAATTCCTCAAGATCGACGCCGTAGCGATCAACGAATATCTGGAGGCTGTAGCGGTGGGTGTTCCACGAATCCCACGCGATTTCCACGCCTCTTTTTTCCGACACAGGACAACCGCAATCAATCGCCGCTTGCGCGACGGCAATGGCGTAGGTGTCGAGTATCTCTTGCGTCAGCCGATAAAATACGCCGTCGAGATCGAGTGAAATATATTTGCGTCTCGAAATCGCCTCGGCAAGAGCGTTTTTGACAAATGGCAAAATAAACTCCTTATAAAATTTCTTATCTTCTAAATACTCATCCCGCATCCTTCCTCTTGCGGGGAAGGATCATTAATTTCATTTTCGAACGCCTAACATAATGTCCTTTGCATTGAATCCCAAATACTTTCTTAGATCATCGCCATTCCGCCGTTAATATGCAGCGTTTGGCCCGTGATGTAGCGCGCTTCCTCGGATGCCAGAAAAGCGACGCCGTTAGCGACATCCTGCGGCGAGCCTATTGCGCCCATCGGGATTCCGGCCAGAATTTTAGCTCTTTGCTCGTCGTTCAAAGCGTCGGTCATCGCCGAAGCGATGAATCCGGGCGCGATGCAATTAACCGTGATGTTGCGCGAGGCTATTTCCTGCGCCATAGATTTGCTCATCGCGATCAGGCCCGCTTTCGAGGCGGCGTAGTTCGCCTGCCCCGCGTTGCCCGTCACGCCGACGACGGACGCGATGCTGACGATGCGTCCCCACCGGCGCGACATCATGCCTTTGAGCGCGGCGCGCGAAAGGCGGAACGCAGCGGCAAGATTAACGTTAAGAACCAAATCCCAATCTTCGTCCTTCATGCGCATCGCCAGTCCGTCGCGAGCCAAGCCTGCGTTGTTAACCAGAATATCGACGACGCCGCCCAGTTGCGCTTCGGCTTCCTTAATCAAAACTGCGGGAACGGCGGGATCGGACAGATTTCCTGCGGCGATAAACGCGCGGTCGCCCAGTTCCGTTTTCAGGGAAGCCAGCAATTCGGCTTTCATGTCCGACAAGACGACTTTGGCTCCCTGCGCGTGAAGAGTCTTGGCAATTGCTTGTCCAAGGCCACCCGAAGCGCCTGTAACTAGAGCATTTTTTCCTGAGAGCGAGAACATGAAGGACCCCGTGTTGATGGAAAAGGAACGTTGGGTTCTTGCATAACTACAAAAAAAAGAAAATGGGATCCCCGCTTTCGCGGGGATGACGATGATTTTATATAGGTATGGGTATAATTTTTAACTGTAATTTCATAGCGTTAGAATGAATTTTTATCCTTTTTTCCTGTGCCCGCCGTATAGTAAGCATTGTTGCATGAAAGTAACGCGTCGCTTGCATTTTCGCTTCCAGAAGGGGTAATCGTTCAGAATCATACCCTTGAAATGCTAGAAGTTAAAGTTGCGCCCGTAAATCAGGATATCGGGGCAAGAATTGCTTAACCGGAGAAGTTGTTGAAAAAAACACCCAAAACTAAGTCTGCCGAGTGCGCGCCGCGACGCAAAGGCGCGATTGACGACGTGTGCGAGATCGAAGCCGCAGAACCCGCGGACATCAAAGTCGCGCCCGGAAGGCCGGTTACGCCTCTTCTGGATAAAATACGGATTCCGGAAGATTTACGGAAATTGCCGCCCGATGTGTTGCAGAAGGTTGCCGACGAGTTGCGCGCCGAAACGATCGACGCGGTTTCCGTCACCGGCGGCCATTTGGGCGCGGGCCTGGGCGTCGTCGAGCTGACGGTCGCGCTTCATTACGTCTTCAATACGCCCGAAGACATCGTCATTTGGGACGTCAGCCATCAGGCTTATCCGCACAAGATTTTGACCGGACGCCGCGATCGTATCCGCACGTTACGTCAGGGCGGAGGCCTTTCCGGTTTTTGCAGGCGCTCGGAAAGCGATTACGACGCCTTTGGCGCGGGGCATAGTTCCACGTCGATTTCGGCGGCTTTAGGATATGCGATCGGCCGCGATTTCAGGGGCAAGAAAAACAATGTCATCGCCGTGATCGGCGACGGTTCCATCAGCGCGGGCATGGCTTACGAGGCGATGAACAACGCCGGAACCTCGAATTCGCGTTTGATCGTCATTTTAAACGACAACGACATGTCGATCTCTCCGCCCGTGGGCGCGATGAGCGCATATTTGTCGCGCATCGTTTCGTCGAAGGAATACCGCGGCCTGCGCTCCGTCGCCAAGGAATTCGCGAAACTGTTTCCCCGCCGCCTGACCGAAGCGGCGCGCAAGGCCGAGCATTACGCGCGCGGGATGGTCACGGGCGGCACGTTGTTCGAGGAATTCGGCTTCTATTACGTCGGCCCCATCGACGGGCATAATCTGGAGCATCTCGTCCCCGTCCTTGAAAACGTGCGCGACGATCCGCAAGGCGGCCCTGTCCTCATCCACATCGTAACGGAAAAGGGCAAAGGCTATTTGCCCGCCGAAAACGCCGCCGATAAGCTCCATGCCGTTCAGCCGCATTTTAATATCGTTAAGACCGAGGCTGAAAAGGCAGCAGAGAAGCCGAAGGTTTCCATTCCGTCCTATACCAAGGTCTTTGCGGAAGCGCTCGTCGACGAGGCCGGACGCGACGATAAAATTCTGGCGGTTACGGCGGCCATGGCGGCAGGAACCGGATTGGACCTTTTCGGAAAGAAATTTCCCGAACGCCTTTTCGACGTGGGCATCGCCGAGCAGCACGCCGTGACTTTCTCCGCCGGCCTCGCCTGCGAGGGATTCAAGCCATTCTGCGCCATTTATTCGAGCTTTATGCAGCGCGCCTACGACCAGCTCGTGCACGACGTGGTTCTGCAGAAGCTTCCCGTGCGATTCATCCTCGACCGCGCGGGCCTCGTCGGCGGAGACGGGCCGACGCACGCGGGAATGTTCGATCTCGCTTATCTTTGTTGCTTGCCGAATATGATCGTCATGGCGCCGTCGGACGAGGCCGAATTGACGGACATGGTCGCGACGGCGGTTTTGGTGGATGATTTACCCACCGCCGTGCGTTTTCCGCGCGGCGAGGGCATAGGCGTCAAGCGTCCCCTGCGCGGACAAATTCTGGCTATCGGCAAAGGCCGCATTATCGAGGAAGGAAACAAGATCGCGCTTGTCAATCTGGGCACGCGCCTTGCCGAATGCCGCAAGGCTGCCGCAGTTCTGGATGCGCGCGGCATCAGCACAACCGTCGCCGACATGCGTTTCGCGAAGCCCATCGATTTCGACATGATTTCGCGCCTCGCTTCCGAGCATGAGGCGATGATCGTCATCGAGGAAGGCTCTGCGGGCGGCTTTGGCGCGCATGTTCTGCATCATCTGGCGAACGTTGGCGCTCTGGATAAGGGCTTGAAAATCCGCCTGATGAATTTGCCAGATATGTTTCAGGATCAGGACTCCCCCGTCAAACAGTACGAACAGGCGGGGCTGAATGCGCATCATATCGTGGCCAAGGCTCTCGAAGCGTTGGGCGCGGACGAAGAGCAAATCGCGGCGGCGGCAATCGCATGAAAGGAACGGTAAACATGACTTTCATCCGCCGTTTTTTGGCTGTGATCGCCGTTTTGGGATTGTTTATTCCCCTTCCCGCAAGCGCCGACACGCCCGCGCAAGCTGTGATCCGAGGATTTTACGCGCAACTGGTCTCGACGATGAAACAGGGCGCGCAACTTGGATTTAGCGGACGCTATAAGAAGCTTGCCCCCCTTATTCAGGCGTCGTTCGACCTGCCTTTAATGACGCGCATGGCCGTCGGCTCCGGCTGGACGGACGCGTCTTTAACCGAACAGAACGATCTCGTCGCCGCATTTTCCGATTTCAGCATCTCCACCTACGCCAACCAGTTTGCCTCCTACGACGGCGAAGAATTCATCGTCATTGGCGAAAAAACCTCCGCGAACGGCGTCATCGTCGAAACAACGCTCAAGCCGAAAACGGGCGACGCCGTCACGCTCAATTACCTGATGCGCGCGGACGGCAAGGGCCCATACCGCATCGTTGACGTGTACATGAACGGCACGATCAGCCAATTGGCGACGCGGCGCGGCGAATTTTCGTCCATAGCCAGACGCGAGGGCATCCCCGCTTTGGTTAATTCGCTCCAAGAAAAAGCGAAGCAGATGGGCGCGTCGTAAATCAGATGACAGACGGCGGGTTTTTCTGATATCCGTCTGACATCCGTCATTCGGCTCGCACCATGCTTCGCAACTTCATTCCTATCACCGCGCTCGTTCTTCTCGCCAATTTCGCCGTGTGGGCTTTGGTCAATCAAAGCGTTTCCGAGCGCGCGTGGGGCGGCGTCATCAACGGCATGTCTTATAGCGGCTATCAGGCCGGAGACGCCGACAGTCGCTTGACGGACGAGGACATTGACCGCGATATGGCGACGCTCGCGGGGCAAACGGCCGCGATCCGCACCTACAGCGTCAACGACGGGCTCGACCGCATCGTGCCGATTGCGGGACGGCACGGCATCGACGTCAATCTCGGCGTTTGGCTTTCGGGCGACGACGCCAAGAACAAGGAAGAACTGGCGCGGGCGCTTGACGTCGCGCGGGCCAATCCGAACGTCAAGAAACTGATCGTCGGCAACGAAACGTTGCTGCGCGAGGATATCAAGATCGATCAGCTGATCGGCTTCATCGAGGCGGCCAAAAGGCAAATTGGCATTCCCGTCACGACGGCGGAGCCTTGGCATATCTGGCTGAAATATCCGCAACTGGCGGACAGCGTCGATTTCATCACCGTCCATATCCTCCCCTACTGGGAAGGCGTGCCCGAAGAAGGCGCGTTGGGTTACCTGATGTACCGCTATCGCCAGTTGGCGACGGCGTTCCCGGGCAAGCATATCTATATCGGGGAAGTCGGATGGCCCTCCGAAGGACAATGGGTCAAGGGCGCGGAGCCTTCCCTCGTCAACGAGGCGAAGTTTATCCGCGACTTTCTGAACATCGCCAGCGCCGAACGCCTGGACTACTCTATCGTCGAATCCTTCGATGAACCGTGGAAGCGCGGCATCGAAGGCACCGTCGGCGCGCATTGGGGATTGTGGGACATCCATCGCGCGCCGAAATTTTCCATGAGCGGTTCGATAGCCGAATCTTCGCGCTGGCTTTGGGGCTGTCTTTTTGCTTCCTTGCTCACGCTGTTTCCGATCCAATGGTTCCTGCGGCGCAAGCATTACCTGAATTTCAAGGGGCAATTATTTTACGCCGCCCTTATCCAGATCGTTGCGAGCGTGTTCGTGTGGGCAATCATGGCCGCGTTGGCCGAGCGCATTCTGAACAGCAATCTCGTGGCGTGGGCCGTGCTTTTGGGCGCGCAAATCATTTTGCTGGCGTTGCTTCTGGTTGACGGCCTCGAACTGGCCGAAGTTCTGTGGACGCGGGAACACCGCCGCCATTTTGACCCATATAAAGACTGGGTCCCTCCGCCGGACGCGCCGAAAGTTTCCATCCACGTGGCTTGTTTTAACGAACCTCCCCAAATGGTGAGGGAGACGCTCGACGCATTGGCAAAGCTCGACTATCCGAATTTTGAAGTGCTGGTCGTCGACAACAACACGGAAGACGAAGCGGTATGGAAGCCGATCGAAGCCGCTTGCGCCGAACTGGGGGAACGTTTTCATTTTTTCCACTTGCCGAAATGGCCCGGATACAAAGCGGGCGCGTTGAACTTCGCTTTGACGAAAACGGCAAGCGACGCCGCGATTGTCGGCGTGATCGATAGCGATTACACCGTCAGCCCCGATTGGCTGCGCGCGACCATTCCTTATTTTTCCAAACCGGAAATCGCTTTCGTTCAAGCGCCGCAAGATTACCGCGACGAAAACGAAAATGCGTTCAAGCGCATGTGTTATTGGGAATACGCGGGCTTCTTCCATATCGGCATGGTTCAGCGCAACGAGCGCAACGCGATTATTCAACACGGCACGATGACATTGATCCGCAAAACGGCGCTGCAAAACGCCGGAGGATGGGCCGAATGGTGCATTTGCGAGGATGCGGAGCTTGGGCTTCGTTTGTTCGAAAACGGCTACGAGGCCGTTTATATGAATGCGTCGCTCGGCAAGGGATTGATGCCTGACACGTTTAGCGTCTACAAAGCCCAGCGATTCCGCTGGGCGTACGGCGCGGCTCAAATCCTGAAGCGGCATTGGCGCTCGCTGGCCGAAGGCGACCGGCTGACGCGAGGGCAGAAATATCATTTCATTTCGGGCTGGTTGCCGTGGTTCGCGGACGCCGCGCATATTCTTTTCGCCGTGGCCGCTATTATTTGGTCCGTTCTTTTGCTGTTTAAGCTTGTGGAATTTCCTCCGGCGGTTTTTCTGGTTCCGACGCTCAGCGTTTTTGTCTTTAAAATCGCCGCCGCTTTCATTCTGTATCACGCGAGAGTCAAATGCGGTTGGCGCGACCGGCTGGGCGCGGCGGTTGCGGGCATGGGCCTGTCGCACGCCGTAGCGCGGGCCATGTGGCAAGGCATGTTCACGTCGGACAAGCCGTTTTTCCGCACGCCGAAGTGCGCCGGAAAAGGTCCGGCTTTGCAAGTTCTACTGATGGCGCGCGAAGAACTTGCGTTATTGATTCTGCTGATTGCCTGCGCCGTTTCCGTTCTGTGGAAATTCGATACGGAAAACCGCAACGCCGATTTGTGGGCGGGAATGATGCTGGTGCAAACCCTGCCCTATTGGGCCGCCGTGACTCTGGCTTGCGTCAACGCATGGCCGAAGAAAAGAGAAGTTACACCAACCGGCGCTTGAAGTGACTCGCGGAAGTCACGAGCGGTTGCGTGGAGCGCGACATAAAAAAGCAAACGCTTCAACAAGACATAAGCGGAGCGCAGAACGAGTGAAGTCAGACGGCAAGTCGGATTTCATGGGCCCGCTGGTATTAGTGATGTAAATTAAATTCCCAGCCGACTTCGGCTGTCGCTCCGTTGCCGCAGAAAGTTTGCGCTTGCGCCAAAGTGATGGGGGCATATGTCGCTCCGGAAGGAATGCCGCAGATTCCGTTGCTGCAAGTGATAGCTTGCCATCCTACGGCGTTATCGCAGGTCGGATTTGCCTGAGCGGGACATATTTGCGCGATCCCCAGGGACGAATCCTGATAATTAATTCCGGAAAAAAGAAGCTGGACGCACGCCGCAGGAGTCAGATTCGTCAACACAATCCGAAATCGGGTCGCCGTCGTCCCGACGCACGTTCCGGCCGTTGCGGAGCCTCTCACCTCGAACGAATTTGCCCCCGCCCCTCCCTCGATAAAGGCGGAATCGATATTGCAGGAGGCGCCGGAACATCTCCTCATATCGGTCGGAAACAATCCATTGGCGTCGATAATCGTCGTCGTTATCTCGTTATTATTGCACGCCGCCGGTATTCCCTGCTGATTCATATAATATTCGCGGATGTTTTGCGAAATCTGCAACACCTGCTGAATCGTTTTGGAAACGTGGTTGTTAGACGAGACATTTCCGATGGCAACCCAGATCGCCGCGAAGACAAGTCCCATCGCGCCCAAGAAAATCGCAAGTTCGGTTAACGTAAACCCGCGCGTTTCCATGCGGTTTAAAGTTTGTCTTTTGCGCATACAGAAACGCTCCTTTTTTAACCGCCCAATTTATAATACCAGTCGAGAGTGATGGTATTCCCGGCGGTTGGCGTGCAGAAAGACTTTGCGGCAGCCGGCGAAATGGCTCCGTTCGTCGTCGTTGTGGAAACGGTGGAAAACGTGTGAGTGCCCGCCGTGTCGTTTAAAACCATGATTTGCAAAAGATTCATTCCGGACGCAAACGCCGATGTGCGGGGGATCATCGCTAGGCAAGCCTGCGTCGTCAGGCCCGTGTAGCGGATGGCGAAAGTGACGGGGGCCGAACCGCACACATAAACCAGCGCCGTCGATGTCGCGGACCCGCTGTTCCACACGTTATTCGAAACGGCGCCCGTGACCATTTCAGAAGGAAAAATACCCGTGGTTGCGGGAAGGGGGGTAAGAGAACCGGGAAGAGCGGCAGGACATGCGGCAGGAGACGGAAATTGCCACTCGTTATAATAATTACGCACGTTGTTGACGATGACTCCAAGTTCGTCAACGGCTTGATTGACGTTGAGCTGAGTCCGGGACGGAGAAAGCAGAGCAAACAATCCCCCAACGATAATCCCTATAACGCCCAGAACAATTGCGCTCTCCGCAAGAGAAACTCCCCGGCGATGCGGCATGATCATTCCTCCCCTTCGCCACAAGCCTGCCTGAAATAGGCTATAGCCTGTTTAAATTCATCCCTTCCAGGCGCCACGTTCCGCCAAGCACGCGATTGTCGTCGCGTTCGGGGAAGCTTATGTAGAGCGAATTGTTATTCACCTGCGCCTGATAGGCGCGCGTGCAGTTCTCGATCTCGAGCAGTTTGTGGTCCTTATCGTTCAGCACAAGGACATAATTTTCGTAAGAGCAGAGGACGCTGTCGGGATTGAACGTCGTGAAAATGATCGCGTCCTCGCCGCCCAGATCGTAGGTTTTCGAAATGCCGATGACCGAGGGCTGGCCGTTGACTTCGAGAAGGGTTTGGCCGTTGAGCTTGACGGTGTAACGCTTATCCGTCCCGCCTCCGGTTTCGTTAACCTCAAGCCCCGCAAAGCGCGTGTAAAGAAGCGTGGGGCTTTTGCCTAACGGCGTCTGATAATCCTGATCGACTTCGGTATTGAGGGGATTGACGAAGCCTTGCTCATGCGTCAGGGGTTCGTTCGGCGATATCTCGCTTGGGCTCGGCATGACGTGATCGGCATCTTCAAGCGCCTTGCGGGTTTTCTTGCCCAGAACGCCGTCGGGCTTCAGCCCATGTTCGCGCTGGAAGTTCTTGATCGCCTCGCGCGTCGCGGGGCCCATGATGCCGTCGATCTTGCCCGTGTAATAGCCGAGATGCGCCAGATGTTCCTGCGCTATGCGGACGATTTCGTCGCCTTTTTGCGCGTGGGCGCAAGGCGCTTTTTTGTGCGCGCAACCAACGGCATGTTTTGCCTTGGCTTTGGCGGGATGGGTTTTGGCGATTGCGTGTTTTTTGGCGTGGTGCGTCTTCGCGGGATGCGCCGTGACGCAGGGCGCTGCGCCGGGCTCATCCGCGCGCGCGGTTGGCGCGCCAAAGGCCAGAGACAGGCAGACGAAAGCGAGCAAAAAAGCCGATTTGCGGAAAAAAGAGGTCATTTCAATGTTCCTTCATTTGATTCCCGTTTTTATATAGCATATTCTCGTAAAGCCCATAACCCTCGAATTTTACTATGAATTACAGACATATTTATCATGCCGGAAACATCTCGGACGTTGTCAAACATGCCGTTTTGACGCATTTGTTGCGGCATTTGCGCGAGAAGGAAAAGGGATTCGCGGTTCTCGACTGCTTTGCGGGAGCCGGTCTTTACGACCGGAACGATCCGCGCGCCCAGAAAACCGGAGAAGCCGCCGAGGGCATTTTGAATTTGCTCGCGGCCCCTGCTCTTCCCGCTTTGGCGGATTTTTATGCGGTTTTGCGAAAGGTAAATCCGTTGTGGTCCGGCGAGGGTGCGGAGGGATTTCGCGTTTATCCCGGGTCTCCCCTTTTTGCTTTTCACCTGTTGCGCGAACAAGACCGTTTGATCGCTTGCGAATTGCATCCCGAAGAGGAAAAGGCGTTGCGTGTCGCGGTTCCAGCCGACAAGCGCGTACAAATTCATTGCCGGGACGGATACGAGGCTTTGGGCGCGTTTTTGCCGCCGCCCGAAAAGCGCGGATTGGCGCTGATCGATCCGCCTTACGAACGGGCGGACGAGTTCGACGTTATCGTCAAGCGCGTCGGCGCGGCGTACCGGCGGTGGAGTTCCGGGATTTTTATGATCTGGTATCCCGTTAAAGACAGGCCCGCGATTTGGAAATTTCATGAGGGTTTGGCGGCAACGGGCATTCGGAAAATTTTGTGCGCGGAATTCGTTTACGATGAGGACGTGCGCGCGGACAAATTGAGCGGAAGCGGGATGATCGTCATCAATCCTCCGTGGAAATTGGATGAGGAGTTGAAGGCGCTGTTCCCCCTGCTGCACGGAGCGATGGGGACGGGGTATGCGGGCGTTGCAGTCAGATGGCTTGCCGAATAAAGCCAAACGTGCGCGGATTCAAAGACCACGCCGCGTTTCAGAAAGTGCCGAATTAATCTTTCAAAAAACGAAGATTAACAAACCGATCAAGATAATTAGAATATGCCGCGTGGACGTGCGGCGCTGGAATGACGAAGAAAAAAGGAACCAAATCGGATTCCGCATAAGTTTTCTTTCGCTACGCGAAGAGAAAACTTTGCGGAATGACGGTTAGCTTTTCAAATCAGGCGGTAGAGCTTCTACCGCTAGATTCTTGACCGCATCGGAAAGGCTCAGGATTTCCTGCGCTTCGCCGCCGAGGCGGCGCAAAGCGACGGATTTGGATTCGGATTCCTTCTTGCCGACGACCAAGATCAGCGGGATTTTTTGTAAACTGTGGTCGCGGACTTTCGCGTTGATTTTTTCGGGGCGAACGTCAATTTGCGCCCGGAGGCCCGCGTTCGCAAGCGCCGCGTAGACTTCATTCGCATATTCTTCGGCGTCGTTCGTGATCGTGCAGACCACCGCTTGCACCGGCGCGAGCCAGAGCGGAAATTTTCCCGCGTAGTGTTCGATGAGGATTCCGATAAACCTGTGCATCGAGCCTAAAACAACGCGATGAAGCATGACGGGACGGTGCTTTTGGCCGTCTTCGCCTATGTAGGATGCGTCGAGGCGTTCCGGCATGTTGAAATCGACTTGTATCGTTCCACATTGCCATTCGCGGCCAATCGCGTCTTTCAGGTAAAATTCGATCTTGGGGCCGTAGAAGGCTCCGTCGCCTTTGTTCATATCGTAGGCGAGGCCGCCCGATTTCAACGCGCTGTGCAACGCGCCTTCCGCTTTGTCCCAGACGGTATCCGAGCCGATGCGCTTTTCGGGACGATCGGCCAGACGCACGCGCGCGACCTCGAAGCCCAGATCGGCGTACATTTTGCGCAAAAGTTCGCAGAACGCGAGGCTTTCGCTTTGGATTTGGTCTTCGGTGCAGAAAATGTGCGCGTCGTCCTGAACCATTTGCCGCACGCGGATAAGGCCGTGCATCGCTCCGTGAGCTTCGTTCCTGTGGCAATTGCCGAATTCCGCCATGCGCAGCGGCAAGTCGCGGTAGCTTTTGATGCCTTGCTTGAAGATTTGGACGTGGCCCGGGCAGTTCATCGGCTTGATGCCGAACCATTTTGTTTCGTCGGGGTTTTCTTCGTTCTTGACGGCGACTTTAAACATATTGTCGCCGTAGACATCCCAATGCCCCGACGCCTTGAACAGCGAACTGTCGAAAAGCTGCGGCGTGTGGACTTCGACGTAGCCCGCGGCTTCGATTTGGCGGCGAACGTAATTTTCGAGCGCGCGGTAGAGCGCCCAGCCCTTGGGATGCCAGAAGACGCTGCCCGCTGCTTCGTCCTGCATATGGAACAGATCGAGGTCCCTGCCGATTTTGCGGTGGTCGCGTTTTTCGGCTTCTTCGATTTGCGTCAGATACGCTTGCAGTTCCTTGTCGTCACGCCACGCCGTGCCGTAGATGCGCTGAAGCTGCGCGTTGTTGCTGTCGCCGCGCCAATAGGCCCCCGCGAGCTTGAGCAGCTTGAACGACGTGCCGATTTTGCCCGTCGAGGGCATGTGCGGGCCCCGGCACAGGTCGCGCCATTCGCCTTGAGAATAGGTCGAGATGACTTGATCGGAGGGAAGGTCGCGGATGAGTTCGGCTTTGTATTTCTCGCCCCGAAGCTCGAAATATTCGATCGCGTCGCCGCGCGACCATTCCTCGCGCACAAGGGCTTCGTTTTTCGCGATGATCTCGCGCATTTTAGCTTCGATAATCGGGAAATCGTCGGTGCTGAAAGGTTCGGCGCGCGCAAAGTCGTAATAAAAGCCGTTCTCGACGTTCGGGCCTATCGTCACTTGCGTGCCCGGAAAAAGCTCCTGCACCGCTTCCGCCAAAATATGCGCCGTGTCGTGGCGGATAAGCTCCAAAGCCTCGGGCGATTTGCGCGTGACGATCTCCACGCGCGCGTCTTTCTCGATGGGGCGCGAAAGATCGCGCATCGCTCCGTCAACTTTGACGGCGAGCGCGGCGGCTGCGAGTCCTTTACCGATCGACGCGGCGAGATCCAAACCCGTTACGGGGCCGGAAAATTCCTTGACGGTTCCATCGGGCAATGTGAGGCGACGCGACATGTTCTAAAAGCCTTATGAGTTTGTTCCCTCATTCTTTTCTAGCGCGCGACGAAGACGAAGGAAAGCTTTTTGCTTCCTCCCTTGTGAGTCTTTCATGCAACGGAGAAAAAATTTATCGCCCGCGTCATTGACCATTTGAAACGGGTGCCTCTAGAGTAGGTCTTCTGATTCGTCCTCTCGGCAGGGAAAAATGAAGAAATCATGAATCCGACGCCGACCACCGTTCTCTTTCTTTCCACAGGCGATGCCGCGCGGGGCCTTATGGCAGAGGCTCTTCTAAGGCACGTCGGCGGGGACCGCTTTGTCGCTTTTAGCGCCGGATATGCCGCGCTGACGGAGGCCGATCCGCGCGCTTTGCAGCTTTTGGACTACAACAATATTTATACCGAAGGGCTGAATCCCAAGGGATGGTCGGACTTTTTCGAATCGCCGAGGTCGATTCTCGTCGATGTGATCGTGACTTTGTCCGAGGAGGCGCGCGCCAACTGCCCCCAATGGCCCGGCGATCCCGTGCGCGTCCATTGGCCCGTCGACGATCCCTGCGCCGCGCTCAACGACGACGAGCGCGAGTCAAAGTTTCGCAAGTGCTTCAATACGATGCAAAACCGCGTCGAGGCTTTGATCAAGCAGCGCGCGCCCCACTCGCCGGTCGAGTTGATGTTCCAGTTGAGGAGCATCGCGTCGGTGGTTTAGCCTAGCCGCGATTTTTAAGGGTCAGGCAACGCTCGATAACGTCGTTTATTTCCTGCTGGTTGAACGGCTTCGCGATAAAGCCGTCCGCGTGGTTGTGCGCCGCTTTTTCCTTTTCTTCGATAAAGTCGTTCACGGTCGCCATGACGACGTACGCCGAGGGGTTGTCTTCCTTGATTTTACGCGTGAGGTCGTGCCCGCTGCCGTCCGGCAGGCGGATGTCCATGAAAATAAGATCGGGTTTTTTCTCCTGATAAAGGCGCAAGCCTTCTTTCGCCCCCGACGCCGTGAAGATCGCATGCTGGCCGCGAAGGGCAAGTCGGAACATTTCGCGCAAAAGATCGTTGTCCTCCACGACGAGAACGCGTAATTTTTCATGTTCCGGTTTCTGGTTGCTTGGGTTTTTGCTCATAGTGTCCTCGCTTGCGTCGGAAATGGTCGAAAGGTCAATGATAGACAAAAATGGTAAAGAAATTGCATAAAGAACCGCGAATTCTCGGGAATTATGCGACTTTAGCCGCTTCGTTTTCCATGCGCCGGCCCACCGGAAACATCAGGGCTTCGTACGCTTCCATGATGCCGTTGAACCAGTTGGCTTGCGGGAAATTGTCCTCGACGAAGGCGCGCGTGTTATCGGCCAGCGATACGCGTTGATCCGTAGTCATATGAGCGGCCTCGCGCAAGGCTTTGGCCAGAGCGGCCGGATTATCCGGCGGAAGAATCCACGCTGTTTCGTCCTTCAGAATCATTTCTTCGTTCGCGCCGACGTTCGGGACGATCACCGGACGCCCCAAGGCCTGTGCGCCGAGGATTTCCATGTTCTGTCCGCGCAAAGCGCTGCCCGGCGCCACGACCACGTTCGAAAGCCAGAACGCCGCAGGCCAGTCGGGGCACACCTCCGGCATAATGACTTTGCCGTTCAGGCCCAATTTCTCGACGCTTTGCTCAATTTCGGCGCGCAAGCCCGGCGCGCGGCGGTCGCTGCCGACCATGACGGCGTAGATGTTTTCATCTTTGACTTGCGCCAACGCCTCGAGAAAAACGGCGTGGCCCATTTGCGGCTCGATTGGCACCGGCATAAGCGCGACGATGCCTTGTTCCGGCAAGCGCCACAGACGGCTGAGGGCGTGAAGGCGCTCGGCGCTGATCGCCGCCGTGTTGAAGTTTTGCAGGTCGATTCCGGGCGGGATGCGCGTCACGACCGCCGGATTGATCTGAAACGTCGAAGTCAGGTGGTTTTCCATCATGCGCGTGGGCACGCGCACCGTGCAGGACGTTTGAGCTATCAGCGCGATCAGGCGGCGCGTCGAGGAAATGTCGGGCAACGGCTGCGTCAGATCGACCACGAGCGGCAGATGATGCTGGAGGCTGAGGCTGCACGCCATGGCGACGGGATCGAGCCCGTGCGCGTGGATCAAAACCGGATGCTCCCTTTGCACGAGCGCCTCGAGATGCACGCGGTTGCGCCAGTTGGCGAACATCCCGTGGCGGCTGAGCGGCATGCGAAAGTGTTTGACCGCCGCGCGTTCGGATTCCGTCACGAGAGCGCCGCCGCCCGATGCGATCATCGCGCGCCAGCCCAATCTTTGGGTCAGAACGGCCAAGGTGACCGTTTCCCGCGCCGGATCGCCGTAATCGAGGTCGGCGCACAGATGCAACACCCCCGTGCGCGCGTTTCGGCGCGACGACGATTTCGACAGGTTCGCTTTAAGTGAAGGCATTTTCTTGCTAAGAGGGTTCTGGATTATCTCTGACGAAGAGAAAAAACATGACCGTCGAGTTCCTTAGTCTAGCGGAAGAAAGCCTCGCTTATCAACGGCAAGTTGGAAATAAAAAGCATTCCGGTGTTTTTTTTCTAAGCGGCTTTGCGTCGGATATGGAGGGGGCTAAGGCGACTTTTCTGTCAAAGCGCGCCGAAGAGCACGCACTTTCCTTCGTGCGGTTCGATTATCGAGGGTGCGGACGGTCTTCGGGGAATTTTCCGGACGGAACCATCGGCGCGTGGCTGGAGGATTCTCTGGCCGTTTTCGATCGATTGACCGAAGGGCCGCAGATTGTCGTGGGATCGTCGATGGGTGGATGGTTGGGCTTGCTGCTGGCGAAAGCGCGGGCCAAGCGCATCAAGGCGTTTATCGGCGTCGCGGCCGCTCCCGATTTCACGGAAGAGCTTATTTGGAAAAAGTTGACGCCCATTCAGCGCGAAAAAACGCTGCGCGAGGGAGTTTTTTACGAGAACGGGGCGCGAAAAGACGAAGGCAAGCCGATTACCTTGAAATTGATCGAGGAAGCGAGGAAGCATTTTGTGTTGCGCGAGTCTTTGTCCCTCCCCTGTCCCGTGCGGTTGCTTCAGGGCAAGAAGGACGGGGAAGTTCCGTGGACATATGCGGAGCGGATTGCGAAAAATATTTCCTGCGAGGATGTAAAGGTCACGCTCGTTAAAAACGGGGACCACTCGCTGAGCAGTCCGCAGGATTTGGAGATGCTGTGGGAGACGATTGGGGAGTTTTTATAGGTGTTTCTTTTTCCTATCCTGCTCAATTTAACGGGAAATAGAGGCGTTCTTTGCCAATAGAGCTTAGAAGCCCGTGCCTTCAGGCCGTGGCGTTATAATTTCGCCAATTTCTTTTGTTGCTATCCCGCTAGGACATTCGGGAACTGGGAACGACTGGACGTTCATCATGGCGTCAAAAGCTTCATCGGGAATTACTCTAATTTCATCAAGGGGGCCAGAAGTGGAAGTGCTTTTGTTCTCCGTCACGTCTTTATTGACATGATCCCACATCAACTTGGTCACCACGGCTGCCATTGTTGGGATAACAACGAGCGCGATATCTTCTGCGAACACCATATCTACCATGCCGACCTCCTTCCATCTTGCGTATAGTATATGTTTTTTATTCCCGTTATTTCAAGCCAATTGCTTGCCATTAATACTTTCAAAAAAAGTTACCAGCAAAAACAGTTTGTTTTTCTCAATTGCATTTTTATATGCTTAATCCTTCTCGGAAGATTTTACCAAAAATTCATTATGAATGATCACTTAACATACTGAAAGTAAAAGAAAATCTTGACTTTTTGCCATCGGCAAGTAAAATCAAATTCATAGTTTAAAACATTGTTTTGGAGACATTGTAAATGGTTGCCCCGGATCGAAAAGACAAGATTGAAAAACGTTATCCGATGACAATCGCTGAAACCCTGAAAGAGGAAGAAGATGCTTTAGCTTTAATCGAAAAAGGGATGATCGATTGTCTTGAACAAAAGGAAGACTCTCCCACAATTGAAGATATTGAGAAGAAATTAGATAGTGTGTGGATAAACCTGACTAAGGCAAACGCACGTGTCCCCGGCGGGTTAACATCTGGAATCAAAATTCCTATTAAGGACAGAATTGGAAAAATGCCGCCAGAGATCGTGACAGATAAAGACCTGCGGATTCTCAGCATACGCTATAACGGCTTGGTTCAAAGGAGAAATGACTTAAGCGCGGTGTTAAGCAACAAACACATGCGCAGCTTGTTAGAAAAGGGCAACAAAACAAACGAAATTCTTTTAGCGGTTACGACCGGCGGTCTTGTTCCTTTGACAATTTTAGCCGTCATGCTCGCGGCGTACGGAACAAAGGACGAGGGATTTCTTTTAAAGCTTGGATCACTAGTAATTGTAGCTTGTGGAGGAACAACTGCTTATGTGCTTTACAAGCCTTCAATTATAAAAAACGCAAAAAATGTCATAAGAAATTTTAGGGAATGCGGAACTTCGGTTACTGCGGGGTGTAATAGTCTACGAATGAAAGGGTACAACATTCGGTTAGAGGCTTCTATTCGCGTAGGTTTTGCATATGAAAATGGGAAAGTTTGGGTTGACGATAAAGCCCATGCGATGGTGATGCCAATTCGAAAAGTCGCAAATCGATTTCGTTTTAGAAAAGGGCCTAATTTATAAGTGATCCGACAAAACTTCTCTCACCAAAACAACATCTTCGGGAGTGGTGGGAGTTTTTCCGCCCTTGGGATTGCACGCGCAGATATCCTCGCCGCAAGGATGAATATCTTCGCCATCCTTGGTGCAGCACTTGCGCTTCGTTACCGTTGTATCCATTCTCTCCATAATTTCTCCTTCTCAAAAAAACCGATCGTTAAAGATAATTCAGGCAGGAAAAAAATGCGACAAAAAAGTCATTCCGGGAAAAGCCGGAATGACTTCTTGGTTAACGCGGTTAGTGGTTGCTTTGGCGGCGAAGGAAGGCCGGAATTTCAAGTAAGTCTTCCGGTTGTTCCGAGATCACCGGACGGTCTACCGGCCGGACTTCCGCGTGCTGCGGCGCGGCCAAGGCCTCCTCGCCCATCTGCGCTTCCGGCGTTTCCTCGTCGTGATGCTGAGACGATGGACGCACAAGGCCGAAGCCCGTAATGCGCGTGAAGAGAGATTCGGCGCGGCGCTGGCGGCGTTGCTCAGACGCGGGCTGGGGCGACGCGGTTTGCGCCGACAATTGCGTCATGCGCATGTCGGCCGCTGGCGCCATCGGCGTGGCCGGACGCGCGCTGCGGGCGTGGGTTTCCGGCGTCGCCGCTTTTGGCTGCGCCTGAACCGCGCGCGGCGCGGGAGCTTCGACGGCTTCGGGAGCGGAAATCGCTTCTTCCGCGATGTCCTTTCTGGCTTCGGATACCTGAATCTTCGCTTCGACTTCGGGCTCAATCGCCTCGATCGGCTCCGTGTGCGGGAGGACATCGGCGTGCGGCACGATCGCCTGTGGCATTGTGAAGTAGTTGGTTTGCGAAGCGACCGCAGGATTCACCTGCTGCACCGGAACGGCTTGAGACGGATACGCGGGCTGCGCATAGGCCGGGGGCGTTTGAGTCCGCGCCGAAACAGGGGCCGGGCGGGGACGAGCTACCGCCGCCTGTGGGCTGACGGTTCCGGCGGAAGTTGTCGTCGTCGTCGCGGCGGAACGCTGCTGCGCGGCGGCGTCTATGCCGGTCGCAATGACCGAAACGCGGATTTTGCCGTCGAGCGCTTCGCCCAAGGTCGAGCCGACCTTGATCTGCGCTTCGGGATCGACTTCCTCCCGGATGCGGTTCGCCGCCTGATCGACTTCGAACAACGTCATGTCGAGGCCACCCGTGATGTTGATAAGCACCCCGCGCGCGCCCTTCATCGA
>CAZPKC010000012.1:0-39561 GCA_964587125.1 uncultured Rhodospirillaceae bacterium
AAATGGTGCCTGGGGACGGAATTGAACCGCCGACACGGGGATTTTCAGTCCCCTGCTCTACCAACTGAGCTACCCAGGCTTTTGGGAGAAAGTGACGCTTATAGGCAAGGAATGCGGGCTTGTCTACCCTTTGTGTCATAAGAAATATGAGGATTATTCCTGTTTTTCGTCTTCGCCGGCATTTGGTAAAGACTCAACTTCTTCAGCATTTACGCACTCTTCAAACTTATAATGCTCCCCAAGCCATTTTCCCAAATCGAGCGTGGAACAGCGCGGCGAGCAAAAAGGTTTGAACTTTTCCGCAACCGGTTTGCCGCACAAAGGACAGCGAGTCATTCCTTGGGTCATTAGGGGCATGCTTTAAAACGTCCATCCCGCGCCGCGCAGCATCTGCGCGGCTTCAAACAAGGGCAATCCGACGATGCCCGAATAGGAACCCGAAATAAACCGGATCAGGGCTCCGGCCCTCCCTTGAATGGCATAACCGCCCGCTTTGCCGATGCCTTCGCCGTTTTGGGCGTAGGCGTCGATATCCGCGTCGGAAAGTTGGCGGAAAATAACCGTGCTGTCGCTCAAACGGCGCATAATCTTGCCCTGCGGCGTTTGCAAAGCGACGCCCGTATAAACATGATGCCGCCGCCCCGACATCAGCCCCAAACAGGCTCGCACGTCCTCGGGCGTCTTGGCTTTCGGCAGAACGCGCCGCCCGACGGCGACGACCGTATCCGCAGCGAGAATAAACGCGTTTTTCTCTTCCCGGCTCGCGACGGCGCGAAGCTTTTCCAAAGACATGCGCATCGCCAGAAAACGCGGTTTCTCCCCGGGTTCCTGCGACTCATCAAGATCGGCGGCGCTGACTTTATCCGGCACAATGCCGATATCCGCCAAAAGCGCCAAACGGCGCGGCGAGGACGAGGCAAGGATGAAAACAGGACGGGTCATGAGCTTGTTTAACTTTATGAAGGATTACAAAGTTTTCGCAACCCCTATCGAAACGCGGCACATATCTATCGCAAAGCTTGACGATGTGTTAATACTGTTTGCACTATGAGATTTGTTTCTTTTCCGTCCTTTGAGGGAAGTTTCGTGCGTCGATTTCCGTTCCTTTCCGGTTTGGCTGCTATAGGCCTGTTTTCCTTATGCGCGTTTGGCGTCGCCGATGCCTTTGCCTCGGTGCCCGAAGGCGTTTCCGCGCCCGCCAAAACCGAAGAATCGGCGGATGCAAAACAGTCCGGCGCGGTGCATTTTGCCCCGCATCGCGCGATTTATAAGATGAAGATGGTTTCCGCCAAAAACGGCAGCAATGTTTCCGACGTTTCCGGGCGCATGATGTTCGAGTGGCGCGACGTGTGCGACGGCTGGGCGATTCAGCAACGCATGCAGCTTCATTTCAACTATACCGACGGCGACGATCAGGATATCGTCAGCACGGAACTGACTTGGGAATCCAAAGACGGCAAGCGTTATAATTTCAATATTCGCCGCCTCGCCAACGGAGAAGAGACCGAAAACTACCGAGGCAAAGCCGTGCAGAACGCCGATGGAACCGTTTCCGTTTCCTATAGCGCTCCCGAAGATAAAACTCAGGATCTTCCCGCGGGAACTTTGTTCCCTTCGGCCCATACCGCGTTGATTTTGCAGGAAGCGGCAAAAGGCGAGAATTTCTTCTCGCGCCGCGTCTTCGACGGCTCCGACGAAGACGGTTCCAGCGACATCAGCGCCTTCATCCTGCCCCAGCGCGTCGCGGCGAAAGAGCCCGGGCTTAAAGCCAAATTGAAGAAAAGCCCTTTGCTGAACGAAGCGGCGTGGCCCGTGCATCTGGCGTTCTTCAAGATCGGGACGGAAACCGGGGAGCCGGATTACGAAATGGACATCAATCTTCTTCAGAACGGCGTCGCGCGGTACATGAAGATCGATTATGGGGATTTCTCCATTACCGGAACTTTGGAAGAGGTTCAGGCTCTTAAGCCCCAGAGTTGCCCATGACCTACGACCAGCACCGCAAAAAACTCGTGATGATCGTCGAGGATAACGATCTGAACCTCAAGCTGTTCCGCGACCTTCTGGAAGCCCACGGCTACGACACGATTCATACGCGCGACGGGTTTCAGGTTCTGGCGCTCGCGCGGAAGAACCACCCCGACCTGATCCTCATGGATATCCAGTTGCCCGAAGTTTCCGGCATCGAGATCACCGGTTGGCTCAAAGCCGATCAGGAGCTCAAAAGCATCCCCGTTATCGCCATCACCGCTTTCGCCATGCGCGGCGACGAAGAAAAAATCCGCGCCGGAGGTTGCGACGATTACCTGTCGAAACCTATCGCCGTCCACCAGTTCATCGCCACCGTCAAGAAGTACCTCTAGAAACGCCCTCCTAAGTAAAATTCGAAAGAAGACACAAATGTCTGCCCGTATTCTGATCGTCGATGACATACCTTTAAACATCAAGCTCCTTTCGGCGAAGCTGGCGCATGAATATTACGTCATCTCGACGGCCGAAAACGGCCTCGAAGCCCTGAAAAAGGTCGAGGAGGAAAAGCCGGATATCATTCTGCTTGACGTCATGATGCCGGAAATGGACGGTTTCGAGACGTGCCGCCGCTTGAAGTCAAATCCCGCCACGGCCTACATCCCCGTCGTCATCATCACCGCCTTGTCGGATGTCGCGGACCGCGTGCGCGGCCTCGCGGCGGGAGCCGACGATTTTCTGGGCAAGCCGATCAACGACCTTGCTTTGATGGCGCGCATCCGCTCCCTCTTGCGCATGAAAATTCTCATGGACGAGTGGCGCATGCGCGAAGCGACCGCGCTGCAACTCGCGCCGCCTCTCGTCGAAGAGGCGTCCGATCCCCTGAACGTCCGGAACTGCCGCGTCTTGATCGTCGACGACGACATGGCGGACGGCGTTTTTATCCGCGAGGCCTTGGCGCCCCTTTCGGCGCACGTGGCGGAAGTGAAAAGCATCGCCGAGGCCGAAGCCCTTGTCGGAAAAGATTCCTTCGATCTTGTTTTTTCGAAGCTCGATCTCAAAAACGAGGACGGGCTGACGATTTGCCCCACGTTGCGCTCCACCCCCGCCACGCGGCACATACCGATCTTGCTGCTCGCCAATCCCGAGGATGTGGAACGCGTCGCCAAAGGGCTTGACCTCGGCGCCAACGACTATCTTCTGCGCCCCTTCGATACGCACGAGCTCTTCGCCCGCACGCGCACGCAGCTTCGCCACAAGCGCAACTACGACCGCCTGCGCAGCGGGCTTGAGCATAACCTGATGCTGGCGCTTGTCGATCCGTTGACGGGAGCGTTCAACCGGCGTTATCTCGACGCGCATATGCCGCGCTTTTTCCAGCACGCGGAAGACGTCAAAAAACCCCTTTCGGTTCAGATGATCGACATCGATTTTTTCAAGTCCGTCAACGATACGCACGGGCATCCCGCGGGCGACGCCATTTTAAAGGAACTCGCGCAGCGCATCTCCAACAACGTGCGGCCTTCGGATTTCTTCGTCCGGATGGGCGGCGAGGAATTCGCCGTCGTGATGCCGGAAACCGAACTGCATAACGCGGAGAAAATCGCAGACCGCGTGCGTAAAAGAATTTCCGACGAGCCTTTTTCGCTTCCCGGAAACGCCGGAAACGTCAAAGTCACCATCAGCATCGGCGTTGCCGAAACGGACCCCTTCGATAAAGACTATTCAAACAAGGTCTTCGACCGCGCCGACGCCGCCTTGTTTCGCGCCAAGCAAACGGGCCGCGATAAAGTCGTCGCCGATGCCTAATACCGGCGGCCTCAGGAAATCCGACACACATCTCGACATCACTCGCTCCGCGCTCTCGCGACCGCTCGCGACCCACGTGAATCACTTCAAGCGCCGGTTAGCATGACACAAAACGCCTTACCCTTTGTGTTCGACCGAAATTTAGTGCGCCGCCATATCGCCCGCGCGCAGCCGCATTTTGCCAACACGAGCGCCCTTTTCGACGACACGGCCGCGCAAATTATGGAGCGGCTCGGCGAGATCATGCATCCTTTTTTCAACGCGCTCGACCTCAGCCCGTTTCCGTTTCTGGCGCGGTGCAGGGAAAACGACGTCGTCGTTTTGACGCCCGAACCCCGGCCGGACGAAGAAGCGCTGGATTTCGCGCCGCAAAGTTTCGATTTGATCGTCAGTAATTTGGGGCTGCATTGGGTTAACGACCTTCCTGGCGTTCTCGCCCGATGCCGCGATATCCTGAAACCCGAAGGGTTATTTCTGGCGTCCTTGATCGGAGGCCGAAGTTTGTGCGAATTGCGCGAATGCCTTGCGGAAGCCGAAATCGCCGTCATGGGAAAAGCCAGCCCGCGTTTCTCGCCGATGATCGATTTGCGGACTGCGGGAGGCCTCATGCACCGCGCGAATTTTCATTTGCCCGTCGCGGATATTGAAACCGTAACGCTGCTTTACGAAGATATGTTCGCCCTGATGCGCGATTTGCGGGGAATGGGGCAAACCAACGCCCATAAAGACCGCCTCCGCCGCCCCACGCGCCGGTCCGTCTTCTTCAAAGCGGCGGAATTGTACCGGAAGCGCTTTTGCAACGCCGACGGGCTTATTCCCGCGACTTTCGAAATGATTTATCTGCATGGAAGGAGATAATACCAACCGGCGCTTGGAGCGACTTGTATGGGTCACGAGCGGTTGCGGGGAGCCTGTCGCTCGCCGAACTAAAGAAGCCGTTATAAATAATATGGTTAGCCCGGCAAGCGACAGGCGAGGCGCAGAGCGAGTGAAGTCAGACGGCAAATCGGATTTCATGGGCCCGCTGGTATAAGAGGCTTAACCCTATTTTAGGGGTTTTGCGCAACTTTCAGGACATGGCCGATCCAACCTCTTTGTCGAAAGAAGAACTCATAGCCGCGCTTCGCGAGTGCGAAGAAAAATATCGCGCGGTTTTCGAAAACGCCGATATCGGCATTTTTCACATCGCCGACGACAGAAAATGGACAAACGCCAACCCGACAGCCGCGACCATCCTGCATTACGCCGATCCCGCCGACCTTATAAACGCGCAGCCCGATTCTAAAGGCAAGCTTTTCGTCGATCCGACGCAGCGCGCCACGTGGATCATCGGCGTCAGCACCCGTCCGCGCCACTCCGAAGAATGCGCCGTCTATACCAAGGACGGGCATATCATCTGGGTCAATCTCAGCGGCCATCAAACGCTGGACACCCTCGGCCGCAAGGGTTTCGAATGCACGATATACGACATTACGGAGCGCCGGAGAGCCGAAATGGACTTGACCCGCGCGAAGGAGCAGGCCGATTTCGCCAATCGCAGCAAATCGGAATTTCTGGCCAACATGAGCCACGAATTGCGCACGCCTTTGAACGCCATTATCGGCTTCGCCGAAATCATCAAGGACCAGATGTTCGGAAGCGCCGGACAGCCGCAGTACGTCGATTACGCCAAGGACATCTACGACAGCGGCCAATTGCTGCTTTCGCTCATCAACGACATTCTCGATATGTCTAAAATCGAAGCGGGCAAACGCCAGTTGAACGAAGCCACCCTCAATATCGAAACAATCTCGCGGTCCGTCGTGCGCCTCGTCGACGCGCGCGCCAAAGCGGGCAAAGTGCGCCTGAATTTGCATATTCCCCGCAACCTTCCCTTTCTGCGCGGCGAGGAAAAGGCGATGAAGCAGATTCTGGCCAATTTGCTGACCAACGCCGTCAAATTCACGAACGAGGGCGGAAGCGTCACGCTTTCCGCCATGATCGACGCGGAAGACCGGATGATGATCAACGTCGTCGATAACGGCATCGGCATCGCGCCAGAAAATATCGCCGTCGCCATGGAGCCTTTCGGCCAGATCGAAAGCGCCCTGAGCCGCAAACATCAAGGATCGGGACTGGGGTTGCCTTTGACAAAGGCCTTGGTCGAGCTTCACGGCGGGACGCTTGACCTGAAAAGCGAGATCGGCAACGGAACGACCGTATCGCTGATTTTTCCGGCGGCGAGGGTCGTCAAGAAAACCGAAATTCCGACCGGGTAGTTTATTTGCGAAATATTTCTTTTTTCCCTTTATTTTGCCGCATTCTTCCCTCATTCTGCGCATATGAAAAAATTTCTCTCCGTTATCGCCCTGTTTTTCGCGCTTCTGCCGGTCTCGCTTCCCGCTCATGCGGCGCAGCCCGCCGTCGCCCAAACCCATCTTTCCGCGCGGGATAAAAAAGACCTGTCCCGCATCGAAACTTACTTAAACGGCCTCAAGAACATCTCGGCCGATTTTCTGCAAGTAGACGACGCGGGTGGCATGATGCGCGGGCAGATCGCGATATCCCGCCCGGGCAAAATGCGCGTGACCTATGCTCCTCCCAGCAAGGATTTCATCATCGCCGACGGCAGCTTCGTCCATATCTGGAACGAAGATTTGAAATCCCAAACCAACGTCGAGGAAGGAACGAGCCTCGCCGAATTCATCCTGCGCGATCCGGTCAAGCTGAACGGCGACGTCGCCGTGACGAAAATCGAACGCCGTCCCGCCAAAATCGAGGTTACTTTGGTGCAAACCAACGACCCGGGCGCGGGAAGCCTGACTTTGGTGTTCGAGGATAAGCCGCTTAAGCTGCGCCAATGGAAAGTTATCGATCCCCAAGGCCACGCGACGGGGGTCAGCCTCGAAAACGTGAGCGACCGCGCAGCGTTCCCCGACAGCACATTTATCTATACCCCTCCCAATTTCGGAAAATAGGCTTGATACGCTTGACGCTTGCCTCATCGTAAAATAGGGTGAGTTGCACCCCTCTAACGGCGAGGCGTCGGCATGAAATATCCCCAAATCCTTCTTGTTATCGCCCTCGCGATCGTTACGACGCTGGCAACCGCGCATTTTGCAAACACCCGCGCGATGCAAGGCGAGGAAGTAAATCCATCCTCCATCAAAGAAACCTCTTACGAGCGGGTCATGCGTACGAAAACGCTCCGTTGCGGCTATGAGTTTTGGGACAGCGGGATCATGCGGGACGCTCAAACCGACCAGTTATACGGAGAATGGGTCGATTTCCTTAATGAGATCGGCAAAGTTTCGGGATTAAAAGTGGAATGGAGCGCGCATGTCGGATGGGGCGATGCCGTTACGGCGCTCAAAGGCGGCAAAATAGACGCCATGTGCGCGGGCATATGGCAAAGCGCGGAAAAAGCCAAACAGATATATTTTTCCATTCCTCTTGCCTATCAAAGCATCGAAGCTTTCGTGCAGCCGGACGATCACCGCTTCGATAACAATATTGAACGCATCAACAGCGATGACGTTACGATTATGGTCGTTGACGCCGATACCAGCGATTTTCTGGCGCGCGAGGATTTTCCAAAAGCCAAGCGAATTGCTCTTGGCGATCTTAACGGCACCGACTCCGATTTATATATGGGCCTTGCCACCAAAAAAGCCGACGTCGTTTTCGACACCGTCGGGTTATGGCGGCAATACGATAAAGCCAATCCGGGAAAAGTCCGCCGCGCAGCGCCCGGACATAATCTCCGCGTGTTTGGCCTTTCGATCGTCACGGACAATGACGATCCGCGCCTGATGGGAATGATTGATGTCGGCGTTCAGGAAATCATCAATTCCGGAGCCGTTGACCGGATTCTCAAGAAAGACGAGGCAAAATATCCCGATATGTATCTAAAATCCGTCAAACCTTACGCCGAGTAACCCGCAACGCATGACCGTTTTCGATATCCTCATCAATTACCACGTCGCCTTCCTGCAAGGGCTCGGCGTGACGTTGCAGCTTTGCCTCGTTATTTGGACGTCGGGAATCATTTTAGGCACAGGTCTTGGCGTCGTGGGCGCGAATTACCCCTACAGCTGGGGACGTTTCACGCGCGCGATGTCGTTCGCCTTTTCCGCCATTCCGACGCTGGTCGTCCTGTTCTGGCTGCATTATCCGGCGCAGGCCGTGCTTAACATCGTGATCGACCCGTTTTACACCGCCTCGCTCACGCTCTCGCTCGTGAATATTTTCGGGGTCGGGGAGCTTGTGCGGCAAGCGATCGCCGATTTTCCGGCGCAATACATCATCGCGGGGCGCGTATGCGGTTTGTCGCGGCGCGATTTGGTCACGCACATTCAGTTGCCGATCTTGTTTCGCCAGTTGCTGCCCGGCCTCATGACTCAGCAAGTCGTCATGCTGCAAGCGACGCTGTTTGCCAGCCTGATCTCGGTCGAGGAAATTTTTCGCGTTTCGCAGCGCATCAACAGCACGATTTACCGTCCTGTCGAAATTTATACGGCCTTGGCGCTCTTTTTCCTTGCGGTGTGCCTGCCGATCAATCTGGCGGCGGCTTATTTGAAAAAGCGCTACACGCGCGATTTGTCGGAGCGCTGATATGCTGGAAGTCAACAATCTGAATTTCAGCTACGTTTCCGGCAAGCCGATCTTGAAAAACGTCAGCCTGAAAGTTTCCACAAACGGCATCACCGTTTTGATAGGGCCCAGCGGTTGCGGAAAAACCACGCTTCTGCGCTGCATGGCGCTTTTGGAGCCGCCGCAAAGCGGGGTTATCCAGATCGACGACGAACGGTTCGCCTATCCGTGGCCTGAATCCGCCGTTTTCACGCCCCCTTGGCCGAAATTGACGACCGTTTTTCAACAGCTTTTTCTCTGGCCGCATATGACCTTGCGCGAAAACATATTGCTGCCGGTTCGGCGGCGCAAAAACGCGGATATCGCGGATAAACTCGACGCGTTGATCGAAGCTTTCGATATGAAAGAGTTTATCGATAACTATCCGAACGAGGCGTCGTTAGGCCAGCGCCAGCGCGTGGCTCTCGCGCGCGCGTTGATCCTTGAGCCGCGCTATTTGTTGCTCGACGAAATCACGTCAGCCCTCGATGTGGAACAAATCGCCAAGATTCTGGCGCATCTTAAAAGCCTTCGCGGCAAGGATATCGGTATTTTCATCATCACGCACTTGTTGGGTTTCGCGCGGCACGCGGCCGATCAGGTCGTGTTTATGGACAACGGCGAAATAGCGGAAAGCGGCGGCGCCGATATTCTGAAAAATCCCCAAACCGAGCGTTTGGGGCAATTTTTATCGGTCATCGCGGCGGCAAGTTAGCGTTTCTTTTCAATGAGCCAAGATCGCGCTGCGAGACGAGACGCCTCGCAGGCAAAAACAGGCGGGCTATCCGGCGGATAAAGGGTCGACTTAATCGTCCGGCAGTTTTTCACGTAAGGGGATAAACCTACAAGAGAAAGAAGCCTCAGATAGGGGCTCATTTCATCCCGAAAAAGAACGACGATGGGTCCCTTGTGTTTGAGCACCATATTTATGCCTTTAATTCCCAAAGGCGTATTTTGAACGACTGGCATGAAAGCCAATCCGAAAAATTGCGCATGCGATTCCGGCGGCACGAAAGCCGCCAAATAGCCCATGGGCTCATACACGAAGAGGAACAAGGTATCGGGAAGAACCCACGACACATCCACATCGAACATTTTATCTTCAAAATCCCGTCGCGACCAGTCCGGATAGCGCGTCAGGGCAAAACAGAAGATGCAAACGAGCGCGGCTGCGCTTAAAGACGCAAAGGCAGGCAAGAATTTCCGATACCGCGCCGCAAGACGCGCGACGGTCGCCAACGCCACGAGCGCGGAAAGAGCTTCGAGGACGAGCGCGTAGCGAATAATGGGCGTGGTTATAAGCCATCCGATATAAGAGAAAACGAGAAACGCGGCGGCAATTCTTTGCGGGCGCGTCAGAATATCGCCGCCCGGCTGCTCCGCGCCCCGCCTGCGGAGAAAAAAATCCCGGATCGCAATCCCGCCCGCAACGGCAAGCGCGCCATAGGCTATCGCCATGCGAGGATCGGAAAAATCCGTTTCATACACCGGATGATTATGCGGATTCCATGCCCAGAAGAACGGATAGGCTATCCATTGCAAGGCATCGCGCGGGAAAAAACGGGCATCCAAGAAATTGAGCGGCGGCGCAAGCCGCGAATGGAAAATCCCGTTGAACAACGGAAAAACCGGATTGGCATAGCGCTCCCATTGCATCCATCCCCACCACCCGAACGAAACCGAAAACGCCGCAAGCCATCCGATGCAGAAAAAGCCGCCTGCGCGCAAAGCCGTTTTTAACGGCAACGTCGCGAATAAAGCCAAAACCATGGCTGGGGCGTAAACGCCTCCCGTCAGCTTCGCACCCGCCGACAGGCCGAAAAACATTCCTCCGGCGACAAGCGACCCCCACGCTCCTTTCTTGCCGCCTCCGGCATCTTCCGCGCGCAGAATAAACAACAACCCCGCAAGAACGAGCATGCCCACGGCGACGTCGTTGCTCACCGATCCGGTCTGCGATATGCCTACGGCGCCTGTCACCGCCGTTAGCGTCCCCAAGGGGATCAAAACGCGGCGCTCGGTTTCGGAAAAGGAAGCGAACAGACGCGAGGCCAGCCGCAAAACGACAAAAACAAGCGCCCCATACCAAAGCCCCATAACGGCGGCCATCGCGCGCGGAAAATGGGACAATGGCCCAAGCGCGAGAAAAGCATAGATAAAATCAAGCAAAGGACTGTTGCTTGATTGCTTGTCGACCGGAAAGAAATCCAGATCGAGCCGCCCTTGCATCACGCTAACGGGATTATAAAGATGGTAATTCCGAAGGTCCCAACTGACGTCCTGTCCCATAGCGATGGACAATCCCGCGCCAAGCGCAAGGCAAACAACGATTTCCGCAAAACGGCGCGAATAATTCATGAATTGAATTCCTTTTGGCGAATAACTATCTTTCACATATCCAATTTATTCAATCCTTTTTCTTTTGTTTTCAGACAGCATGTTCGTTTTCGCTTCGCCCACTTTCGGGAAATAGGCTGGATTCTCAATTAAGCAAGCTTGAGGCGAAAATCGTGATTTTACGAATTTTTGCGTGGAGCGTACCGGAGCGTACGTGATCAGCAAAAATTCAGAGAAGCGCGATTTGCAGCCCAAGATCGCTTAATTGAGGTTGTGATATCCGCGATACCATTCGACGAACTTCGGAATACCCTCCTCGATATTCGTCGTGGGTTTATAGCCCAGATCGCGCTCGCTCGACGCGATGTCGGCGAAGGTCTCTGGAATATCGCCGGGCTGCATCGGTTGAAAATCGACAATCGCCTTTCGGCCCAAAGCGTCTTCCAACAACGCGATAAAACGCATCAAATCTTCCGCGTGCGAATTGCCGAGATTATAAAGCGCGGCCGGAGACTCCGCGCCTTTGTCCTGCGGCGGCTTGCCGAGCGCGGATAGAACGCCGGATACGATGTCGTCGATGTACGTAAAATCGCGCCGCATTTTGCCCTGATTGAAAATTTTGATCGGCTGCCCCGATAAAATCCGGCTTGTGAACAGATAGGTCGCCATATCGGGGCGTCCCCACGGCCCGTAGACGGTAAAAAACCGCAATCCCGTCGTCGGAATGCGGAAAAGATGCGCGTATGAGGCGCTCATCAATTCGTCGGCGCGCTTGGTCGCGGCGTAGAGAGAAAGAGGCCGTTCGACCGCGTCGCCAACGGAAAAAGGGATCTTGGCGTTGCCTCCGTATACCGACGAAGAGCTGGCGTAGACAAAATGCTTCAACCCCTTTATGCGCCGCGCCAGTTCCTGCACGACCACCTGTCCCATGAGATTGGATTCGGCGTAGGCGAAGGGATTTTCGAGCGAATAGCGCACGCCCGCTTGCGCCGCCAGATGAACGATGTGCGTCGGGCCCGACTCGGCCAGGGACAACATGGATTCCTTGTCCGCAATAGTGAATTTATGGAACGAAAAATTCTTATGCGGCAGTAATTGACCGAGCCGTGCCTTTTTCAAGGCGACGTCGTAATAATCGTTCAGGTTATCGACGCCGATGACTTCGTCGCCGCGCGCCACTAAAGCCTTGGCGACATGAAAGCCTATAAAACCCGCCGCCCCTGTCAGTAAAACGCGCATGGAATACCCCGCGATGAATTTCATTCAATAAACTGCATAAAAACGGCATTCACGCCAGAAATATTTTATAATAAACGATCAATGAAAGCGGCTACGGAGTTTGACATCCCTCGCTCTGCGCTCCGCTTGTATCTTGTTGATGCAATAGCTTTTCTGGATCGCGCTGCGCGCAACCGCTCGTGACCGATGCGAGTCCCTTCATACGACGGTCAGTATGATTTCTCTTTGGCGCGGCCCTTTTTTATCCTATGCTATAAGCTGTTATGGTTCTTGATTCCTTCCCCCAAATAAACAAGGAGAACGATCATGCCCGCGCCTTTTACCCTCCCTCCCCTGCCCTATGCCGACGATGCGCTCGCGCCAGTTATTTCCGCGAACACGATGGGCTTTCATTACGGCAAACATCACAAAACCTATGTCGAAAATCTGAATAAGCTGGTCAAGGATACGGAATTGGCCGCGCTCTCGTTAACGGAAATCATCAAGAAAACGGCGGGACAGATTGATAAAGCTGGTATTTTTAACAATTCCGCGCAGATATGGAATCACACGTTTTTCTGGGAAAGCATGTCCCCGAAGCAAGGCGGAAAACCGACCGGCAAGATCGCAAGCCTGATCGACCGCGATCTGGGCGGCTATGACAAATTCAAAGCCGATTTTGCGAACGCCGCCGTGACGCAATTCGGCAGCGGGTGGGCGTGGCTCGTTGCCGAAGGAGGCAAGCTGTCGATCCGCAAAACCGGCAACGCCGAAACGCCGGTTTCCGGTTCAGCCGTGCCGCTTCTCACGATCGACGTGTGGGAGCACGCCTATTACCTCGATTACCAGAACCGGCGCGCCGATTTTGTCGCGGCGGTCATCGATAAATTGCTGAACTGGGAGCGGGCCAACGAAAGGCTTGTCTCATAAGAAAGCAAGCTCTTCGGTCGCATTACGAAAAGCTGCCGCAAGGTTGGGTATGACGAGTCTTTCTGTTCCTCTCCCGCCGAAAAGACGCGTTTTGTACATCCGCCACAGGCGTAAAGCGGATTTGTCCGACGCCTTCCGTATGAATCAGGACGAATGGGTCGAAACCCTGTCGAAACTCGCCGACGTCGCTTTGGCGGCGGAGGATTTCGACATGGACGAGCTTTGCGACCGCGTTCAGCCCGATTTTATTCTTTACGAATCTCCCGGGTTGGACGCCGAAAATTTAAAAATCGAAAACCCCGCCGCGCACGCGGGCATTCCACGTTTCGGTTTTCAGATGCAAGACCCCCAATGTTCGACGCGCGTCGGCTTTTTGCGCGTGGTTGAAAAGCTGAATATCCAATGGATTTTCACGCATTTGGCCGAAGCGTCAATCAGGCAATCGCCGGAATTAAAGGATCGCACGTTTTCCGTAAGCCTGCTGTTCGACGATGCGGTCTTCCGCGACTACGGGCTTCCCAAAGACATTCCGGTTAGCGTCTTCGGCGCATCGACCGCGCCGGAAATCTATCATTGGAGGACGGACGTGGTTCGCGATATCGCGGATCATTTTCCGACCTTTATTTATACGCATCCCGGATACCGCAAGCCCACGCCGCGCCACAAATTTCCTGTCGTAGGCGAAGCGTATGCCCGTCTGCTCAACCGTTCTTATTTCTCGCTGGCCGATACGACGCGCTTCGATTATCTCGTCCGCAAGCATTTGGAAATTCCGGCATCCGGCGCCGTTCTCGTCTCGCCGGATACGCCCGCGTTAAAGCCCTACGGCTTTAAAGATATGGAAAACTGCGTCCTCGGCAAAGGCCGCGCTTTGTTCGATAAAATCGCCGCGTTGGCGGACAATCCGGATTTATACGAAAGAATCCGTAAAAACGGCCACGATTTGGCGCACGGAAAATACACCGGCAAAAATTGGCGCGGCATTCTCGATTTCTACGAATGCTTCAAAACGCTGAAGCCAGGAGAAACCATTCAGCAGCAAGGCTTTCTCGGCCCCTTTAAAATAGTTCCTCTTGGCGCCGTCCCTCTTCCCGCCATTGCCGCGGATTGTCCCGATAGCGAAATATCCCTTTCGATCAAAGATTGGCTGCAAAGCCTTTTGAACGGCGGCAGCCTTAACGACATGGAATCCAGACTGTCAAAAATGGCCGACTGGATTTACCACGTGGAGGAATCCTTCGTTCCCTTGGGAATCATGATGCTGCTGAAAGGCGACACGGGACAGGCGATCGAACTCCTGCAACGTCCCCAAGCCGCGCGCGCAAAATCCACGGAATACAACGGATACGATCCCGAAGAAATCGCGTGGCTGTCCTTAGCGGCTTCTCTTTCCGGCAATACCCGTCTCATAAGCCTGACGCGGAAAGAATCTGCACCCATGCGCCACCGCAGCCTGCGGCGCATGCAATGGCTCGGCCAAATCCTTGCAGCGGGAAGAGATGCGTCAAATCCGCCCCCCGATGTCGGACAAAGCTTGCCCGGCGACCGGCTTTCCGTTCATTGGCTTGGGCAAATCGATCTTCAGGACTGGCTCAATCTCATTCGCCGCATTCTCGAAGCAAACGGGCAAAGCGGCATTCTCAGGATCGACAAATCAATGAGAGGCAAGTCAAAGAGATAGGCCCCTTACGCATACTCGGGTGTTTTGCATTTTTGTGTTAGGTTGACCGAATCTATGCGGCCTTTTAACCTCTTTCGCGAAGACTGGGGGGATCAACGTGGAGCATCATCTGCTGGAGTCTTTTTTCCTTTTCGGGGGGCTTCCGGCCAATGCCGAAAAGGGAACATACATCCCGCTTCTCGTCTTTGCGTCCTATGCCGTGGCGGCATTCGGCTCCTATACGGGGCTGTCCGTGGCGAGGCTGATACTTCTTTCTCAAACGCCCATCAAAAAATACATTCTGCGCTGGCTTGCGGCTTTTGCCTATGGAAGCGGCTTTTGGGCGATGCATTTTGTCGGCATGCTCGCCTATCAAACGCAAATTGAGGTTTCCTACGACCCTTGGATTACCTTCGTCTCCTTGTTGATTTCTATCGGGATCGTCTATCTCGTTCTGAAAATTACCCGCGTCACGGAAATGCCTTCCCATCTCAGGATATTCTTGGGATCGGTTCTTCTGGGATTCGGAATTTGCGCGATGCATTATACCGGCATGGAAGCCATGCGGATGAACGCTTCCCTGCGCTTCGTGCCCTCGTTGTTTTTTCTGTCGGTCCTGATCGCCATTCTGGCTTCCGAAGCGGCGTTGGAGACTATTTTCACCATCGCTCGTTTTCGCGGCAAGGATTCCGTCATAGGGCGCATTATCGCCGCAAATATACTGGGCGCAGGCATTTGCGGCGCTTACTATATGAGCATGGCCGCTGCCGTTTTTTCTCCCTTTTCGGATAATTCCTGGGGCATCGATCATAGCTCTCAATTTCTGGCATTGGTGATTCTTGCCGTTACGACAGGCCTTCTTTTCATCCTCACTTTCGCCATTTCAAACCGCGCTTTTCTGACCATCGGATGCGGCGCGCTTTTTGCCCTCCCTCTCGTTATCATTATTCATCAGTCTATTTCCGAAATGAACATCGAGGTTCAGAATCTCCGGAAGGAACAACTCGGGATCGTCTATCATCAGGAACTGGCCCAACTTCTTCATCGCCTTGCAGACATCCGCGATCTGGCTTTCGTGATACGCAGGGGCGAATCCGGCCTTTCCGGCCAGTTGGTTTCCGAAACCGGCGAGATGAAAAAAAGCCTCGCAGCCGTCGACGGTTTTGATCTCGCCTCCCTCGATAATGAAGCGATCGACCAAGATTGGCAAAGCCTGAAATCGGAAATTGCGGCCTTGCCGGGCGCCCAAAGCGCAAAAACGCCCGATGAGGAATTTAAACAGTACTCCGGCGCCTCTCAATCCCTCGTCAATTTCATGAATGAAGTCGCCGACGATGCCAACCTGTCCGCCGAATCCGGAACCGATAAAGATTTCATGTTCGATTATTCGATCCATATTATCCCTCAAATTTGGCAGGTTTTAAGCGGCCTGCGCAGCGACGCCGCAGGCATGCTTGCTTCCGGCGTCCCTCTCGAACAATGGACGGATGAAGAAAAATTCAAGTTGAAAAACAGCCTTTACCTTCTTGCGGCATATGACGAGGAACTGGAAGGCAGGCTTAAAATGGCGAGGCTGTCGAACAGCAAGCCCCTTCACCTGTCCGACTATCACGACCATATCGTCGGGCCTCTTTTGCAAATACTCACGGGCAGCGTCGAACAAATGCTCTCGTCTCGCGGGCGGGCTATGTCGGGAGCCGAAATGTTCTCGCTCGCCACCGACTCGCTCGCATCCCTCGACCCGTTCTACGACAAACCCACAACGGCTTTTCTCGACTTGCTGAAGCAGCGGGAAAAAGCGCGCGTATTCTCCCGAAATCTGATGTTTTATTCTAGTTCAGCCGCTTTTGCGGGGTTTATCGCGTTGTTCGTTTTTCTCAACCGCACTTTGCTGAAAACCGAACGCGCCCAGAAAATCGCGTTGCAGACGCAAGAAGAGCTTGCGGTTCGCCTCGCCGAGAAAGAGCGTCTCGAAAAGCAGATGCAGGAATACACCGACAGGTTGGAGCTGGCGCGCTTCGACGTCATGGAAGTCAATACGAAATTGAAGGAAGAAGAAGCCAAGATACGCGCCATCATGGATAACGTGCTGGAAGGCATCGTCGCCCTCGACGAATCGGGAGCTATTCTCGCTTTCAATAAAGCGGCCGAACATGTGTTCGGTTATAAGTCCGGCGAAGTCGTTGGACAGCCTGTCAGCCTCCTTGTCCCGCCCGAACACAAATCGGCGACCGAGGCGCGCATCAAGCGGTATATTGAAACCAGAGAAGCCGGCATTGTAGGCGTCGAGCGCGAAACGGTGGGGCAACGCAAGGATGGCAGCCTCTTTCCCGCGATGTCGGTCATGAGCGAAGTCGTTCTTGGCAGGGCAAGGCTTTTTATTGTGTTGGTCAGGGACATTACCGCGCAAAAAGAAAAAGAGGAGGATTTGCTCCGGCTCAAAGAGCGCGCCGAGACCGCCAATAAAACAAAAAGCGAATTCTTGGCAAATATGTCGCACGAACTGCGGACGCCGCTTAACAGCGTTTTCGGCATGACGCGCCTGCTTTTGGGAACAAAACTCACGACCGAGCAGCAAGATCTGGCGAACTTGGTTTTGCTGTCCTCGAACACCCTTATGGAAATCGTCAATGATATTCTTGACCTTTCCAAGATCGAGGCGGGCGAGGTGACGCTCGAACGCATCGGCTTCGATCCGCGTCAGGTTCTCCATTCCGTCGTGCGCGCGCTGGCGCATGCCGCCAGGGAAAAACACGTGCCGATCGTCCGGCTTTATGAGAACGAAACGCTTCCCTATTTGATCGGCGATCCGCTGCGCGTGGGGCGCATCGTGACAAACCTCCTTAGCAACGCGATCAAATACACGGATGTCGGGCATATCGAGGTTCGCGCGCATACGAAGAAACTGGACGAAACGCACGTCGACCTGTGCTGCGAAGTCACCGACACGGGCATCGGCATTCCGGAGAACAAGCTCGAAAGCGTCTTTGACAAATTCGTTCAGGCCGATAATTCCACAACGCGCAAATACGGCGGCACGGGACTTGGGCTCGCCATTACCCGCGAGTTGATCTTGCTGATGGGAGGCAAGATCGGCGCTTCAAGCCAAGTAGGTTCGGGATCGACTTTCTGGTTTGCCATTCCCTTTGAAGTGACCGACAAGCTCCACGAGGAAAAACACATCCGGCGGCAAAAGACCCTCCTTGGGATCGTCCCGCCGAAGGACGCGCATATCCTCGTAGCCGAAGACCATCCCTTGAATCAGCTCCTTATCAAACGGTTGCTGGACAAATTCGGCATCGGCGCCGTGGAAATCGTGCCCAACGGCAATGAGGTGCTGAAAGCCTATGAAAACGGCCTCTGGACGGCCATTCTTATGGACTGCCATATGCCTGAAAAGAACGGCTACGACGCGACAATCGCCATCAGGGAGCGGGAAAAAATAAATAAACGCCATGTGCCTATCATCGCCATGACCGCAAATGCTATGGTCGGCGACAAGGAAAAGTGCTTACATTCGGGCATGGACGAATATGTCAGCAAACCGATTAACGTCGAGGAGCTGAAAGAGGTCCTCAGTCAGTGGATAGCTTTCAACGATGAGTCCTCAAAAGATAAATCAGGAGAATCCATGACCCAAGAAACGCCGCCCGTAGACCTGACGATGCTCAGAACCCTTACCGGAGGGGATACGGAAGTCGAAAAGGAACTCATGAAAACCTTTGTCGACCAATCCGACAAGAATCTGGAAACCTTGACGGAATACGGACCCTCGGAAGGCGACTGCAAACCGTGGATGGAAGCCGCGCATATGCTGAAAGGCGGCAGCGGCAGCATCGGCGCGGAAGCCTTGCGCCAGCTTTGCAGCGAGGCCCAGCTTTACAAGGGCGACTCCGTCGGACGCCTTCTTTTGCTCGAAAAAATCAGCGAAGAATATCTCCGCGTCAAAGAGCATTTGAAGAAAGAGGGTTTGTTATCTTAGAAAGTCGATGACGTCATCCACAATCGATCCTTTTTTTCCGGAACCTTCCGCTGCGGAATCGGACTCTGCGGTTTTATCAACCACCGGAACCGGGTGCTTTCCCGCAAGTTCATCTTGGTAGTCTTGCGGCGTCAAGGGATAGCGATTCTGCGGTTCGACATTGACGAGACGGCTCGGAGGAACATCCTGCGCCCTGGTATAGCATTCCGGATCGCCCATCGTGGTATAACACCAGGTTTCATGTTGAGGAATTTGGCTTTTCGTATCGGCGGGCGGCAGTTTGTCCGGGCGCGATAAAGCGACCGATGCCGCGCTTTCGGCAACGGCGGCTTGCTGCGTGCATCCCGCCAGCGCAATAGCCGTGAAAATCAACGACGTCAGAGTTTTTTTCATGACAAGGAACCTTTCAGAAGCCCCCCCGTCTTTGAAAGGGGAAGTTAGAAAACCTAAAGTCTCTTATACCCGGGCATGAGCGAATATCCAAGCAAACGCATCATCAGTTGCCGGTGCAGATCGTTGGCGTCCGGCTGTGGGAAAAGACGGTTAACCTTTTCAAGGCATTGAGCCCAATCGCAGCCAATATAAAACGAATGGCGCATCATATTGGCGGCAAGAGCCGGCAGTTCTTCAAAGCGGCTTTCGATCGTGGAGGGGCTTTCGATCCGGATGGACGTGACGAAAGGAAAAACGCAATGGACGCGTATTTTCCCTTCATAGCAAAGCTTGCGGATAAAAAGGTCTATCGGCAACGCGGCGCCTGCCCTCAGCTCTTCTTCATAAAACGACGCCAGCTTGCCGACCGATTGCGGATTGACGAGAAACGAGCTGGTCGCGCCAAAAACAAGCTCGCGCATATCCAGAATTTCGAAAGTGGCCTTTTTAATTTTTCCCTGCGCATCGCGTTGCACGCTCGTGTCGTAAGCGGCTTTATAGCCGGGGCAAAGCGCATTCGAAACTGGGACGGAGACATCGGTAAAAATAATATCGGCCTTCGCCAGATGGCCGCCGTCGATAACCAGATCGAGAATGCCTTCCATTTGCGGCGACAGGACGACGTCGTCCTCGATCACATGCAGGGGCTGGGTGCAATTCCTGTTTTCCGTCAACAACCTGTAATGCGAGATGAAGCAGCCAAGTTCCCCCTCCTTCAAAGGCAGGGGGTTGGGAAAATTAAGCGAGTTTCCGTCGCTTGCGGGAAAACGCGCGTAACGACTCTCAAGGCCGCAACGAGCCAATTCGCCTTCGATATCCGCGCGGCGGTCGGGACTGCGATCGAGGTTAATGTAAAAACCGGCGTATTTCATGAAAAAGGAAGGGATTTGTTTCCGAGTTTTAAATTCTAGTCCACGATCTTGCCTGATGGAAGCTTTATTAAAAAACAAGGCGTTGGCGTCATTTTTCTGCGGGAATGAAAATTGACGCAACGCCCACAAATCGTTAATGTCCCACGCTTAATAAACCATAACCCTTGAACGTTTTTATCATGCATCCCTATCGCACCCATACCTGCGGCGAACTTCGCCTTTCTCATAAAGACCAGACCGTCCGGCTTTCCGGCTGGGTGCATCGCAAACGCGACCACGGAAGCCTTTTGTTTATCGATCTGCGCGATCATTACGGCATGACGCAATGCGTGATCGACCGATCCAGCCCTCTTTTGCCCGCCGTCGAGCAGGTTAAGAATGAAAGCGTCGTCACGATCACGGGCAAAGTCGTGCAGCGCCCCGCCGACACCCGAAACGAAAAATTGCCGACCGGAGAAATAGAAATCGACATCGCGGAATTTTTGGTGCAAAGCGCGGCGGAGCCTTTACCGCTTCAGGTCAATGCCGAGTTCGACACCGAAACGGGCGAATCCACGCGCCTGCAATACCGCTTCCTTGACCTGCGCCGCGAACAAATGCAGCGCAATTTGAAACTTCGTTCGGACGTGATCGCTTCGCTGCGCCGCCGGATGTGGGCGCAAGGCTTCCGCGAATATCAGACGCCGATTCTCACGTCCTCAAGCCCCGAAGGCGCGCGCGATTTTCTGGTGCCTTCCCGCCTTCACGCGGGAAAATTCTACGCGTTGCCGCAAGCGCCGCAGCAGTTCAAGCAGCTTCTGATGATTGCGGGCTATGACCGCTATTTCCAGATTGCGCCGTGTTTCCGCGACGAAGATTCCCGCGCCGACCGCAGCCCGGGCGAATTTTACCAGCTCGATTTCGAAATGAGCTATGTCACGCAGGAAGACGTATTCAATACGATCGAACCCGTCATTCACGGGGTTTTCGAGGAATTTGCTGACTTCAATAAAGAAAAGAAATGGACGGTCGATTCGCTGCCGTTTGTTCGCATCCCCTTTGACGAAGCGATGCTGAAATACGGCTCGGACAAGCCGGATTTGAGGAATCCGTTGCTCATTACGGATGTCACAAGCGTCTTTAAACGCGCCGATGTCGAATTCCGCGCGTTTCGCGAAATTATCAACAAAGGCGGCGTCGTCCGCGCCATTCGCGCGCCGAAAGTTTCCGCGCGTCCGCGCAGCTTCTTCGACAAGCTCAACGACTGGGCGAAGGAAATAGGAGCGCCGGGGCTTGGCTATATCACGTTTGAAAACGGCGCAGGCAAAGGCCCGATCGCGCGTTTTGTCGTGCCGGAAGCGCAGAAAGAATTGCGCGCGTTGTCGGGCTGCGAGGACGGCGACGCCGTATTCTTTGTCTGCGACGAAAAGTCCAAAGCCGCGAAAATGGCCGGAGCGGCGCGCACGAAAATCGCGGAAGATATGGATGTCATCGAAAAAGACGCTTTCCGTTTCTGCTGGATCGTCGATTTCCCGATGTACGAATACGACGAGGAACGCAAGAAAATCGACTTTTCCCACAATCCCTTCTCGATGCCGCAGGGCGGCCTCGAAGCTCTGCAAACGCAAGACCCTTTGACGATCAAGGCGTTTCAGTACGATATTGTTTGCAACGGCATCGAGTTGTCGTCGGGCGCGCTTCGCAACCATCTGCCCGAAGTCATGTATAAGGCGTTCGAAATCGCCGGATACACGCGCGAGGAGTTGGAAACGCGCTTCGGCGGCATATTATCGGCTTTAAAACTTGGCGCGCCTCCGCACGGCGGCTCGGCTCCGGGGGTTGATCGCATCGTCATGCTTCTTGCCGACGAACCCAACATTCGCGAGATCATCGCCTTCCCCTTAAATCAACAGGCGGAAGATTTAATGATGCAGGCGCCTAATACCGTTCCGCCCGACAGGCTGAAAGAACTGCACATCAAGCTCGATCTGCCTGTAAAAAAACAAGCGGAAACGAAATAGCTATTCCAACGCGAACAATTTCTGAAAATGCGCTAACGCGAACATTTTTTTGACTTGCCCTTCGACGCCTTTGATGACGAGGCTTTTCTGTTTTTTCTCGACGGCGTCGTGCGCCAAAAGCAACATGCCGAGAGCCGCCGAATCGACGAATTCAAGCTTATCCATATGAAAAACGATTTGCCGGATGTTCTCGTCGGCCTCTATTTTCTTTAAAATTTCCCGAAATGCCGGATGATCCCCAAAGGTGAAAAAGCCGCAAAGATCGACGTCAAAGACCCCCTCTTGCGTGTGTTGGACAATGTCCATCGCTTTCCTCCCGAAACTTTGTTTCAGGCTACCAGCAAGTCTTTCCAAAAACAACTTTGACGAGAAAAACGGGGATTAAATCTCGCTTCGCCGTTTTCCTCAAATGTTGTATGAGAAACCCATGTCGTCGGACATCACAGAAAATCAATTTGCGGAAAGCATCCGCGACCGGCTCGTCAAGCAGCTCGTTGCCGTCAACGAACAGCTTGAGCAGTTCGCCTACGTCGCCTCGCATGATCTGCGCGAACCCTTGAGAATTATCGTTTGCTTCACCGACCTTCTGGCCAAGGAATACGGCGACAGGCTGGACGACACGGGGCGCAAATACATGGAAATCAACCGGCAGGCGGCGAAGAAAATGGAAGCGATGGTCGCCGACCTTTTGGAATACGGGCGCTTGGGGCAAAGCGTCGACCGCCGCGCCGAAACGGACTGCAACGCTATTTTGCAGCAAGCCTTGGATGCCTTGAGCGAATCCATAAAATCGACGCAAGCCGATATCCGGAACGATCCCCTGCCGACGGCATGGGCCAACCCGCTTCACCTCTCGCGCCTGTTCCAGAATCTCATCGGCAACGCGCTGAAGTATCAAACCGTCGGCAAGCCTCCGGTCATTCGCATCGCCGCGAAAGATAAAGGCGATCATTTTTTGTTCTCCGTTTCCGACAACGGCATCGGGATCGAACCGATGTATCTGGAAACTATTTTCGCCCCGTTTAAACGGCTGCATAGCGACGATCAGTACGCCGGAACCGGCATCGGCCTTGCGATTTGCAAGCGGATCGTGGAGGGATTCGGCGGAAAAATTTGGGCCGAATCGGCGCCGGACGAAGGCAGCGCCTTCTTCTTCACGTTGCCGAAAAGAGCGCCTCAGCAAGAATAGGTATTATGCGTATGGCAGCGCGACGATTTTCGACCAATACTTCACGACGCTGGCCATGCACTCCACATATTCTTTCAACTCGACGGCCTTCTGAATAAACCCCGCCGCGCCCAACCGGTAGGCTTCGATCATGTCCCCCATGCTGATGCTGTTGGTCAAAATCACCACGGGTATTTTCTGCAGCTTGGAATTTTTCTTGATCGATTTGAGAAACGTCAATCCGCTGACCTTCGGCAGGGAAAGATCGAGCATAATAAGAGCGGGCAGTTTCTGGTTAAACTTCGTTTCGTGATTTTGCAGAAAATCCATTGCCGTGTCGATGTCGTGAAACGTCTGCACGTCGACCGATCCTTCGTTTTCGTTCAATGCCTTTTTGAACAAGATGACATCGGCGGGATTGTCTTCGATCAGAAGAATGCGAAAAGTTTCCGCTCTCGTTTTCTGTATCAGGCTGGGATCGATGCGCTCGCCGATGGATTCTTCCAAGCGCAGCCCCTCGTAAAAATAATTGGGGGGCACGTTAAGAATCCTCGCGAACAAAAGCAGCTTGCCCGCCGACACGTGGCTGGCGCCCGTCTCGTACTTCTGCATCTGCTGATAAGAAAACCCCATCAGTTCCGCAAGTTCGGACTGACTGAGTTTAAGAAGCTTTCGCCTGTCCCTGATACGCTGGCCTATGTAGGCATAGATTGATTCTTGATGTTCCGTAGTATTCATGCATGCCTCGAATCAAAAATAGAGTGTCAATTTGGGCAATAATTCAATCCATATACAACCTTGGATTGCAAGCCTTTACCCATAATCACATTAGAGTATGCACAATTTATTAATTTTTTGCCTATTTTCCCTAATGTAAGAGCATCTTAGCCTTTTCCTACAGTTAGTTTAGAAAATATCGAATTTTGTGACTATTGGACAACACAAACTATAAGTTGTATTATTGAAAGAAATACCGACTAAGACCAATTAAAATGTTTATCCGTTCTAAAACTTTTTAATTGAGACTGTCCTTCTCTTTTCCACCACCTCTTATCCCCGTGCAACCCTTTATCGGCACTATCGAAATTGAGTTGCCCCCGATAGATTTCCGCCGGTTACACTTAATCGCGGAAACGGAAGGGGAAAAGGCGTCCTTTTTGGAAATCTTTTTCAAAACCGCGGAAGAGACTATCGCCGAGATGAAAGAAGCAAGCTGCAAAGACGCGAACGCTGAGTGGAAGAACGCCGCGCATAAACTGCGTGGCGCTTCGGCGAACATCGGCATGGCTGCGTTGGAAAAGCTTTGTCTCGACTCCGAAAGAATAACATGGGCCGCAAGCGGCGCGCGCGGCGACATGCTGCAAAAGATCGCGGATGAAATCGCGCGCGTCAAAAATTTCATCGCGGAGAAAGACCCTTTTCTCCTTGTCTCCGGAATATAAAATCATGCCTTCCATCGGGACTTCCGAAATATCCCAGCAGATTCTTTCCTCGCCAATTTTGATCGTGGACGACGTTAAGATTAACTGCGTCTTTTTGGAAAAAACGCTGCATGCTCGCGGCTTTAATAATTTGCTGTCCGTCGCCAGCGCGGAAGAGGCTCTCGCCAAAATCAAGGATTTCCGGCCCGATCTTGTCTTGCTCGATATTCTGATGCCGAACGGCATGGACGGATTCGAATGTTGCGAAAAATTGCGGCGCCAGAGCGAATACCGCGACCTTCCCATTTTGGTCGAAACCTCAATCATCGAGCCGGAATTGCGCGTCAAGGCCTTCAAAATGGGCGCGACGGATTTTGTCAGCAAGCCCCTTGACGCCGACGAGCTTTGCGCCCGCGTGCTCGTGCATCTGGAAAAACGCCACTCGCTCAAGATCCTTCAGATTTACAAAAATCGCATCGAAACCGAACTGGAAAGCGCGAGGCAGCTTCAGATCGGCATCTTGCCGGAACCCGACAAAATTGAAGAATGCGAACGGCGCTGCGGGTTGGCGTTCGCGGCGGCGTTCGAGTCCGCATCGGAAATAGGCGGCGATTTTTGGGGCATGCAGCCGCTTTTTCCCCACCAAACGGCTTTCTGGCTGGTCGATTTTTCGGGACACGGCATGCCCGCCGCGCTTAACGCTTTCCGGCTACACGCCTATCTAAAAGAACCCTCTCCCGAAGCCGCGCGCCCGGGCGACTATTTATCCCGCCTCAACGACAAGCTTTTAAACCTTCTGCCGCGCGGCCAGTTCGCCACCATGTTTTACGGCATCGTCGATACGCAAAGCGGCCAATTGTTTTACTCCCGCGCCTATATGCCGGATCCCATCCTTCTGCACCGCGCAACGGGCAAAGCCGAAAAACTGGACGGCAGCGCGCCTCCTCTCGGCATAGGCATGCATCTTTATTCGACTCAGACGATTCCCTTTACCCCGGACGACGTGTTGATTTTACACAGCGACGCCTTGACGGAGACCGTCGACGAAAAAGGGGAATTCATTTCGGAGGAACAACTCATGGAATGGATCGAGAAAAATTCCTCCGCGTCCGTTCCGGAACTCAAGGATAGTCTCTTGGCCCGATTCAAAGAACATGCCGGCGGCGACTTGCGCGACGATCTGACGATCGTCGTTTGCGCGCGCGTAAAAACTTAAGAAGGACTTTCGCCGTGTCCCTTTTCCCTTCGCGTAGATTCAAGATCAAGACGCTCGATGAAGTGCCCGGCGTTTCCCGCGTTCTTGCCGAAAGCTTTCCCTTCCCCGAAAAATTCAGGATCGGCATTCACGAACTTCTCATCAACGCCATCGAACACGGAAATCTCGGCATCGGATTCGAGGAAAAAACCGCGTTGCTTCGCGAGGAAAAATGGGAAGAAGAAACGAGGCGCCGCATGGCCCTCCCGGAATACCGCGACAGGGACGTTGATATTCGGCTTTTTAAAAACGGCGCTTTTTGCTGCTTAAGCATCGCCGATCGGGGAAATGGATTTCTTTGGAGAGAGTATCTGCGGGGCATAACGAGCAGCGCAAGGCCCAATGGCCGCGGGCTTTTGATGGTCCTCTCCTGCGGTTTTGACCGCTTTGCCTTCAACGCGTCCGGGAACAGGGTCGCCTGCGCGACGAGAACCCCTTAAGACCACTCTTTCTTTACCGCACGCCGACAGCGCCGCGCAGATCGGCTTTGTCCAGTTTGGCGCCGCGCAGGTCGGCGCCGGTCAGATTGGCGTCAAGAAGCGTGGCTCCCTCTAAATTGGCGTCGCGCAAATCCGCGCCGGCCAAAAGCGTCCTTTCGAGATTCGCGCCGCGCAGGTTCGCGCCGCGCAAGTACGCCTGTTGCAAATTCGCGCCCGAAAAATTCGCCGGCCAGGAAGTGGGATTCAGCGAACGCGAGATCGGCATCGGCGAAAAATCGACGTATTGGAAATTGGCGCTGTCAAGACGCGACATGGAAAGGTTTACGCCCCGGCAGTCCGATTTTTCGAAAGAAGCGCCGCAGGCGTTGCTGTCCGACAAATCCGACATCGTAAACACGGCGTTTTGGAAGGACGCTCCGTCCAGAAGGGCTTTCTGCAGGCTTGCCGCCTGCAATTGAACGCCGTCCAGCAAGACGTTCGAAAGATTAAGGCCGACAAGATCGGCGCGCTTGCCTTCGCGTCCGAGGGTATTGACCCAAATGCGATGCTCCGCGATGATTTCCTTGATGCTGTGCTCAAGGCTTTCAAGCGAACGCGACATCTTGGCGTTCGTAAAGGTATCGGGCGCAAAATCGTCGACATGCACGAGGCTGGCGGTAAGATCGGCGCCGTCGAAGGTGGCTCCTTCAAGATTGGAATGCAGAAGGACGGTCGAACTCATGTTTGCGTTGGTGAAGTTGCAGCCCCGCAGATCGGCGTTTTCGAACATCACGCCGTGCAAATTGCTGCCCATGAAATTCACGCCGTTGAGCTTCGCGCCCTTAAAGTTCGCGAAGCTCAGATTGGTCGAAAGCTCGATGGCGCTCGAGAATTTTGCGCGCTGCGCCGTGGCGTTCATAAAAACGGCGTCGCTAAGCCGGAGCTTTGCGTCGATGTTGCGAACGGAGTTCAACCCTCCCCCGCGCTCGTGATGCAAAAGCAGGCCGTCGGAAAGATTGGCGTCATTCAGGATCGTGTTGGTAAAGTTGACTCCCCTCATTTGCGCGCCGCGCAAATCCGCTTGGCTGAGATCGGCGTTAAAATAATTTCCGTGATCCATCGTCGCGCCGAAAAAATTGGCTTGCCGGAGCTTGCAATGCGAAAAATTAGCGTAGTTCAGGAACGCGCCGACAAATTCGGCCGAAGATAAATCTTTCACGGAAAAATCAAGCCCGTGCCCCGTCTCCATGGAAATATCGAGGCGCCTGCCGCCGCGCACGCCGCGCATAAACTTATCATGCTGCAAAATCATCTCGGCAAGCTCGCTTTGGATGACAACGGGCATGGGAGTCCAAACCTTTAGAGGTTGATATTAAACGATGATGATAACCCCATTCTGGTGAATTTTGGGTAAAGAACCCGTGGTTTTATTCCCACTCTCAGCCGCTTTAAGCCATATCCGGCGAACCTTGAAAACGGAAAGTTCCGTAATGCGCGAGGCGGCTTTGCGGATCGAGCCATATTTTGCCGCCGATATCGCGCCAGCGGCGGCAAAAAGTGAAGTCTTCGCTTAAGTAAACGTTCGTTCCGGGTTCGATCATGCAATCGAACAAAGCGTATTGATTGTCGCTGCGCTCCTTTGGAATCGGATAAACGTGAGCGAGGGTGTATTTCGTCTGCGAATAAGCGAAGATCATGCGTTCGAGGCAGGAACGGCGAAGCATCATAAAACCGCTTCCGGCGTAGACGCCCGTAATAAATCCGTTTCGGTGCTCTCTTTCCTTTTCGGGGCACGGCAAGCCGACGAAGTGCAGTCCCGTTTCGGCAAGCTTATCGATGTCCATATCGGGCGACATTTTTTCCTTCGCCTGCGTCCAATCGTAATTTTTGACCGGATACATGCCCGCCACGACTTCGTGATTGAATTTCAGCATGCGATGCACGTCTTCGGGATGAAACGAGATATCCGCGTCGATAAACATCAAATGCGTGGCGTTTGGCATGTCGAGAAAAGTCGCCACCAGCTTATTGCGGCTGCGCGTGATGAGAGAATCGCCGCCCAAAAGGGCAAGACTGACGTCAAAATCGTTACGCGAAGCGTACCCCATAAGCTGAATGATGGATTCCATGTATCCCTGCACAACGAGTCCGCCGTAACAGGGGGTTCCGATGAGAATGAAAGGTTTCATAAAAAAGGGGATTCCGGGCAGAAGATAAGGGGTCTTGAGGCTCAGGGAGCATATATTTCGCGTTTACGCAATAAAATCAACCAAAAGTTAAAAAAGTTTATCCCATACTTTCGCGATTTGGTCTTAAAATGGCGCGTTTCCTAAATCTTTTCAGGTCTCCGTGGCAAACCTCTTTTCCTTCATTTTCCGGCGTTTTCGCGGCCTCGCGGGAGGCATAGCCCTGCTTGCTTTCGCGCCAAGCCTCGCTTTGGCCGATGTTTACGTCACGACGCCGCCGGAAACGGATCAAATATCCGCCCTCTTCTTCGGCCTTTTGATCGGCGTCGTTTTATCGGCCGCCGCTTACCTGTTTTTTATCTGGGTGGTGATGCGCGACCGCGGACAGGTTTTTCTGATTATCTTTCTTTTGTGCCTTTGCGCGAACATTTTCAGTTCGAACGATTTGCTGATGGGCAAGATCGGGTTCTACGACCCTACCGGCCGCGATTTTCTGGCGAATCTCAGCCTGATCGCTTCGTGGATATTCGCCCTGTTCTTTACTTTCTATTTTCTCGAACTCGACATCAACAGCCCCTCGTTCAAGGTTCCTTTCGTCCTTATCGGCATTTTGCTGGCGTTCGCCCTGATCTATTCCCTGATCGACCCTACGCTGATTTATTACGCGATGTCGCCGATCGGAACGGTTGTCCTTGCCTCCATTCTTATCGCAGGGCTTTCGGGCGTTCTCAACAGCACCAGCGGCAGCATGGTTCATCTTATCGCCTTTGTTTGTTTTCTGGGCGGCATTCTGGCCGAGCCCGCCTACGTCCTCGGCTTCATCAAAACCGAAGCCGAGGTCAAAAACTCCATCTGCATCTCTTTCGCCCTGTCCGCCATGATGTTCGCTATCGTCATCGCCAGCCAGTTTGCGGCGCGGCAAGACGAGAAGGAAAAGGCTTTGGCTCTCAGCAACGAGCGTTTTACTCTGGCGACGAGGGGCGCTAACGAAGGATTGTTCGATTGGAACTTGCAGACGGGCGAGGTCTTTTTCTCGGACCAATTCCGCAGAATTCTCGGGTTTCGCCTCGTCAACGGCGCGGAGGGGCTTAAAAAATGGGTCAGAATGATGCCGGCCCCCTACCGCTGCCTTGTGACCCAAACCGTCCGCCGGTTCCGCCGCAACGCCACGGCCGTCACGCTGACGGTCGAATACTGCATCGAACGGCCAAACGGCGAACGCCGCTGGCTGCATTCCAAAGCCGTCGCCGTGCGCGACAGAATAACGCAAAGAGTCCTGCGCATGGTGGGATCCACCAGCGACATCACGGAGCGTAAAAAGGGCGAATTCGCCCTGCTCGCCAGCGAAGCGCGCTTCCGCAGCATCCTTGAGGCCCATCCGGTTCCGGTTCTGATCGTCAGCCTCGGTTCAGGCTCGATTTTCTACGCGACTCCGGGATCCGAGCAGCTGTTGGGAATGAAACGGGAGGACATCGAAAAGAATTTTCTCGAGCATTTCATGCCCGATCTCGAGATGCGCGGCAGTATTATGAGGGATATCGCATCGGGAAACCCCGTCGATGCGGTCGAAACGAAAATCCTGCGCGGCGGAGCGGAAATCGCGGTAGCCGTCTCCGCGCGCGGCCTCACTTATCAAAACGAAGACGCGATGGTTATGGGAATCGTCGATCTGACCGAGAGCAAGAAGGCCCAAGCGCAAATCGCCCAGCAGCAGGAAGCCCTGCAGCAAAGCGAGAAAATGGCGGCCTTGGGCGGTCTGCTTGCCGGCGTCGCGCATGAATTGAACAATCCCTTGTCGGTCGTCGTCGGTCAATCGACTTTACTGATGGAAGGCGCTCCCGAAGCCAAAGTCGCCTCGCGCGCCGAAAAAATATTCAAGGCCGCCGATCGTTGTTCGAGGATCGTCAAAAGCTTTCTCGCGCTGGCGCGCCGCAAACCGCCGGAACGCAAGCCCGTCGATTTAAACCAGATCGTCCGGTCTTCCCTCGAATTGCTCGGTTATCAGCTTAAAACCGGCGATATCGAGATCGTGACGACCCTCGATCCGGGCTTAAGGGAAATCACCGGCGACAGCGATCAGTTGACGCAGGTTGTCACCAATCTCGTCCTCAACGCCGCGCAGGCTCTGGACGGATGGAAAGGAAAAAGACGCATTGATGTCGCCAGCCGCCGCGATCCCGATGGGTCTTTCTTGCTTATCGTCGCCGATACGGGGCCCGGCATTCCGCCGGATTTGCGTTCGCGCATTTTCGAGCCTTTCTTCACCACCAAAAGCAGCAAGGGAGGCACGGGGGTTGGATTGGCTTTGTGCCTCAATATCGTCGCGGCGCACGGCGGCGAAATCGTTTTAAGCGAAACTTCGGGCGGAGGCGCAACCTTTACCGTCAAGCTTCCTTTCTCGGAAAAATCATCCGCCGACGATAACGCGCCGCAAAGCGAGGCTTCTCTTGTTCTTGCGCCTCTTACTCTCTTATTGGTCGATGACGAGATCGAACTGGCGCAGACTCTCGCCGACCTTCTGGAGCCGGAAGGCCACGCGGTTGATATCGCGGTGAACGGAGCCATCGCCATGGAGAAGCTGCGCAAACGCAAGTTCGACGCCATTATCAGCGATTTACGCATGCCGGTTATGGACGGCCCCGATTTCTACGAAGCGTTACAACACGAGTTGCCTTCGTACCTAAACAGGATTATTTATGTCACGGGGGATACTCTTTCCTCCCGCGTTCAGGAGTTCCTGAACAGTCACAGCGTTCCTATCGTCGAGAAGCCCTACCGCCTCAGGGACATTCGCAGCGCCCTAAGCGATCTAGTTAAGAATGCGACCCATAAACAGTGACGAAGGTATGGCGATATGCGTCTGCTGGTAATCGATGATGAAGAAGATATCTGCGATCTCGTCGCCGAAATCGGCGAGCGGCACGGCCTAGAGGCGCGAACGATCAGCAACGCGGAAAACGTGCCCCAGCTTCTGGCCGATTTCCCTCCCGACGTTATCATGCTGGATTTGATGATGCCGGGCACAGACGGCGTCGAACTTCTGCGCCTGTTGTCGGAAATGGCGAAAAACGCGCAAGTGTGCCTCATCAGCGGCAGCGACGCGCGCGTTCTCAACAGCGCGCGCCGGTTGGGCAGCGCTCACGGACTTAACGTCGTCGCCGCTTTGGAGAAACCGTTGAGCATTCAAACGCTCAACGCCTTTTTCGATCTGGTCTCAAAAACAGGCAAAGGGCAAGGCGCCGAGGTGCGGGCGCTTGCAATCGAAAATGGCGAGTTTTGTCTTTATTATCAGCCAGTTATTGAGCTTTCTTCGCGCTCCATCAAAGGCGTCGAGGCCTTGGCGCGCTGGCAGCATCCCAATCGCGGCATTTTGTTGCCCGATACGTTTCTTGAGCAGATCACCGACGACGGCCTTATGCAAGACCTGACGAATTTCGTCATCAAAACTTCGGTGCAGCAAGCCGCCGCTTTGTATCAGGCGGGCGAACGGATGACGATGGCGATGAACATAACCGCCTCGACGCTTCTCGACCTCTCGTTGCCGGATCAGATTTCGGACGTGTGCAAACAAACCGGTTTGCCGTCGGAAATGCTTATTCTCGAAGTGACGGAAACCGAGGCCATGCGCGACGTCACGCGCACGATGGATGTCTTGTTGCGCATGCGCCTGCGCAATATCGGCGTTTCAATCGACGATTTCGGAACCGGCCATTCGTCCTTGCGCGAACTCCAGCGCATGCCGTTCAGCGAGTTGAAGATCGATAAAAGCTTCGTCACCGATATGGCGAACAACAAGGATTGCGCGGTTATCGTGAATTCGGTCATCGACCTTGGGCATAATCTGGGATTGAAAGTGATCGCCGAAGGGATAGAAGACCAGCGCGCGTGGGAGATGCTGCGGGATAAAGGCTGCGACTTCGGCCAAGGATATTTTATGGGACGTCCGATGACGGCGGCGAACCTCGGCCCGTGGATAGAAAGCTGGCGCAAAAAGAAAGACTGACCGCCGGTTATTTACACCAACGGATTAGGTCAGGACTCAAAGTTAGAGCGCGATCCTCCAATGACGAAAGACCGCGCTCTAAAAGTATCCTACTGAATAGCCAAAATCTGGTAAAAATAGTACGGCGAAGTAGGTCCGCCGGCCGTGGTTGGAGCCAAAGTTAAAGTGGTATCATAAATGCATCCAACCCCTACGCCGCTCAGATCCGGCCCGGCCTGGCTTCCACCGTTTTCCAACGTCCAGGTCGCCCCAGTCGCAGGAAAAACACCATTATGGAGCAATTGGGCAGTAGCAGCCGTAGTGCCGCTAAACACCGTTGTGGCCGTTGTATTATATCCCGCAGTTCCCGTCGACCGACTATTGACTTCCGCGCATACGCCAGCCGAAACAGGCAGGAAGGCGATAACATCGTTCGCATTTCCAGACCCAATCCCGGCAGGCGTTCCCTGCGCGAAAATCCACGTGTCGTACATCGGGTTATTCGCCATGCCGACCGATGGCGGCGCAATGCCGCCGCCCGTCGGGGCGAACAGGCCATTATTAACAGTCGTATCGGTATAGCTGAAATTAACAAGCTGGGGACTGAGCCCCCCTTCCAGCGTGATCTCATCCATGCCGAGTCTCAGATTCTCGCCGATCTGCACCAGAGCCGACGATTTCGTTTTATTGGTTTCCGAACCTGTGCTGGCCGTGAACGTTCCGCTCCCCGCCGCAATAGCCGACGCAAGAATGGCAAGAATGGCGATGATAAAAAGGATAGGGCCAATTGCGATTCCCGCATTTTGACTCATCCGTATCTCTTTTGCTTGCAACGCTATCATTCCTCATTCCTCCGTTAACTTGGGTTACAAAAACCACGCTTACTGCCGCGTGGCCGTCAATGACCGATTAGCCCGCTCCATACGCCGCTATGAAAAGGGCTAGAGAAACCCGAAAGACCAAACTGATTCTTTTCATTCAAGCTTTTTCCGCACTTAAAGTCAAGAACTAGGGCCCAGATTCTAAGGCTGTGGCATGGAAAACACGACTTTTTCTCCCGACACAGAGGCGCTCATGAGTCCGCGCCCGTTACCACACGTGTCGCCTACGCAAAATTCCCGCAACGTCCAACGGTATTGGGGCGACATCGTATCGATATAGCTGAGCGCATTCACCCATTGATGAAATTTGATTCCCTCATCGCTTTTGATCGTCAGCATCGGCTTTTCACCCGGCCTCGTATCAATCTTGATATCGGGGAATTGATGCTGAAGCCGCTCGATGACAACTTGAATCTCGTGAAGGCTCATGGGCGTGCTTGCGACAACGGGCAATGCGGGTTCGACGGCGATGGCTGCCGCCGCTTCTCTTTTGGAGGAAACGGCGCCATGAACCGCAAAAACGGCCAAAATCAGCATGACGAGAGCCGCAAGCCAGCAAGCGCTGATGACGATCGCCGTCGATTTATCGAGACTGGCCAGAACTTTGGAGATCACGCGCGGAGAGAAAATCCGGACCAGAAATTTGGGAGCGATAATCATTATCGTTTCTCCTTTTTGGTCGCTTCGTAATCGATTTCGGCCTGATTGCCGATAAACGCCCCTTGCTCGGTCGTATCGATGTTTTTCCCGCCCATCGCGGAGATGCTTTCCGCCGTGGCATTGGGGGGAACGACGGCGCGCCACCGCGTGCCTTTGTCGCTTATGTCATAGACCGTCAGGAGGCCGTTGAGCGACAACAGCCCGTCATTGACGCTCAGAAACTTTCCGATTTGTTCGCGCAGGGGGCTGTATCGAAGATCCTCCACTTCCTGCAAAAGCTTCATCGATTTGGCCTGAGTGTGCTCGATTGCGGCGGAAAGATCATGCCGCGACGAAATCATCGACATGCTCGCCAACAGCCACACGAGAAAGGTCACTCCGACGATCGACAGGGACGCTAACACGGAAAGCGTCGATAGGATGCGGCGCGCGCGATCCTCGAACAGGGAAGCGGAATACCACGGCACGGGAGCCATCTGCCCGACGTGGAAAAGATCGATATTGACGATGCTGGCTTTGCTGCCCAACTCGTGCGCGGTGCGTTCCGTTTTGGCTTTGATGACGGCTGCCGTGCCGCGATAAATATGAAGTTCTTCCGCCGTTATCACCATTAAGACGGCCAGTTCTTCGCCAAAATAGGTATAACAAACCGGCAGGCCGGATATGCTTTCGGCCGTCGGCAGCAGGGTCGCCAAAGGACACCACGAATTCGTATGCGAGGCGAGGTCGGACGACCTGACTGCCAGATACCAGATTGTGTTCCCGACCGCTTGCCAAGCGATGTGCACGCGTTCGCTGTCGCACGCTTCAACGGCGGCGTTCCAGACGATCGCTTCTTCCTCGCCAGCAACGCGCGGGCAGATTCCGCCGATAATATCGGGAGGGAAAAAGGGGTCCCCGACGTTGCCGATAGACCCCATCAACGACCGTATCAGGGAAGAGGAGGATTCGGAAACGATGTCGCCGGACGCAGAAGAGGCTTGGGCGCCGTCAAAGCTCTCCCTTTGCCCCATCATTCCCTGCCTGAGGACCTGTTTCGTTTGTTGGATGTATTCGCCAATGCCCATTTTGCCCTTTCACTAGCCAGCCCTCGGAAAGGTTTTTCTCTCCGACGGCAATAATACCTCCCTCTGCCTTACGACCGCAACCCCTTAAGGCTGTCGAGGAAGCTTTGATTCTGAACCATCAACAAATAAATCATAGTCAAGACCGTGGCGCCCGCCAAAACCATCAGGATGACGATGCCTGAAATGGCCAGCCGTCGCTGATCCGCCTTGGCCATAAGCCCGCGTTCCTCGGCAATCGCCTGATAGACTTCCGCCAGTTGATCGACGGATTGAATCGTCATGATCTGGTCGCGTTCGCCCTTCATCAGGGGCCAGCGGGACAAAGCATGGGAGGGTTCGACGCCCGCCATGACGCGGTTTTTGCTTTCCGACCAGTAAAGACGGCAAGAGGGCTCGTTGACGCTCTCGATAATGATGTCGAGCGCGTCGGCCAAAGGCACTTTGCCGTTCAGCAAACGTTGCATCAGCTTACAGCTTTCCTTCATGCTGACGTTGCGCAGATATGAGGACATGATCGGCGTCTTCATCAGCATCTTGGACGTGAAGTGATCCGGCTTTTGCCGATTGAACCAGTAAAGGGCGACGAACGCCGCGCCGCCGACGATAAGGGCGGTCACGACGATTAAAAGAGTCATGTTAACGGCTGTCGCAATGCCGATCGCGTGGTCAAATCTTTGAATTGCCTCCGGATCCGTCGCTTTCGTGCCTTGGCTTTTCAGATAGGGAATAAATCCGAATTGCGCGCCCCAAATCGTGCCGACGATGTTGACGATATCGAACGACAGCCAACTGAGCGCGGTGACGATGACTTTCGTTTGCTTGCCTTTTTCTTCGGTATGCTCGATGGCGTGCTGAATGACGCCTTTAAGATCGCCCGCCCGTTCCCCCGCCGTGATGATGGCCATCGTGGCCGCGTCCAGAAGACGCAAGGCGCGCAACGCGTCGGAAAAAGAACCGCCGCCTTTAAGCACCGTCCGCGTCGGCAAGAAAGCCAGACGCCTTTTGGGATCGGTCTCGCCTTCGATGATGTTCAAAAGGGCCGTTCCCGCCGAAGTCGTCGCGCCCTGAAAACGCAAGGCGCGTAAAAGCTGAATCTGCCAGTCGCGGGAACGAACGTCGGCCCATTCGAAAAGACTTGGCTTTTGTTCGCGGATATCGACGGTATAGAAACCGCTGTTATGCAGTTGGCGCCGGACGGCGTGCTCATCCGGAAGATAAAAATCGTCTTCCATGATTGTCACCGCACCGTGTCGCATCTGGGCGTATTTGGCGTGAAAAAGCTTCATGCCTTTCTACCCTCTTCCGTGCGTTGTCGACGCCACTTCCTCGATCAACATGGCGGCTCCCATGTTGGCGTCTATGGCGTTGCGCCTGATCAAATCGACGATCGATTGCCGGCGAGGTATGTAGACCGTTCCCGGCACGTCGATGATCGACGAAGAGACGTTCGACACCAGCATTTCCGTGATCGCGCGGCGGCTGGCTTGATCTTCGGGCGGAAACATCGCTTCCAAAGCCAATGTCCGCCCGAGAAATCCGCTGTTTCCGCAAAGATCGCATCCTTCCCTGTCCGCCAGCGCCAGAGAAGCGTCCGGCGCAAGGCCTATTTCTTCGCAACGCTCTTTGGTTTCAAAAATTTCCAAGGCTTTTTTGGTTTTGTGGCAGGCAGGGCAAACGGTCTTCACAAGGCGCTGCGAAAGGCTGGCGATCAACGCGTGCCCCAGAATGTAAAGACCGCTGGTGCGGTAAACGGAAGAAAGAAATCCGTCGATGCGGTCGAGCGTGTGCAGGGCGTCGACGGAGTGGACCGTCGTGATCACGATGTGGCCGGATTCGGTCGCGCGCAACGCCGCTTCGACCGTATCGCCGTCGCGCATTTCGCCGACGATGATGACGTCGGGATCGTGCCGCATGAGGGCTCGGATGATGTCGGCGATGGAATTGGCGGAATTGTCCGTCACGGACGTTTGATCGACAAGAGGCATGTCGTATTCGACGGGCGCTTCGACCGAGTAAACGGCGCGCGACGCGCGATCGATTTCCTGGATGATTCCGTAAAGCGTCGTCGATTTGCCCGATCCCGTCGGTCCGCTGACGACGATCAAGCCGCCGTCTTTGGTGTGCCCGTGAATGGCCTTGCGCAAGCGCTCGGCCACGATGGGCGAATGCAAAAACAGCTCGTCGAACGAACGCAGGTTTTCGCGGTCGAGCAAACGCAATGTCAGCTTCTCGCCCGCCGGAGCCACGGGCAAGGCGGCGCAACGAACGTCGATCATGCGCCCCTGCCACTCAAACGCCAAACGTCCGTCTTGCGGATGCTGGCGGTCCGCCGCGTCCATTTTGGCGTCGGTCTTGATGCGCGTGACGATCGGAGCCATGACCCGGTGAGGCACCAGATGCTTATAAACAAGATCGCCGTCAACGCGATAGCGAATCCAGCACCGTGCATCGTCCTCCTGCAAGGACAGATGAATATCGGACGAGCGGCTTTGCAAAGCTTCGGACAGAATATCGTTCACGGCCTCTTCAACCAGCATCGCGTCGTCGGGATCGCGCGCCAGCGCAATCAGAATGCGTAAGAGGCGATCTCCCGCCATTTCGCTTTGCTCGCGCATCAGGCGCGTCAATTCGGCGCGATCCCACGGCTCGACCTCGACGCTCCTGACTTTATGACCGGCGCGCGCCAGAGCTTGAGTGATGCGCAAAAAATCGGCATCGTCCACGCGATCGCCGACCGCGACGCGCAAAACGCCTTGACTCAACTCCAAAAGGCACAACCCCATCGCCGCCTGCGAGGCCGACGGAACATAAAGGCGCAAGGCCTGCATGGTCATGTCCTCGTCGCCGGCTTCTTTGCTTTTGGCCAAATCCCGCTTGCCCGAAGCGAAGCCGTTGCGATGTAAAATCTCGTCGATGGACATCAAACGCCCATTCGACCGGCGCATCGCTTGTTCAGCCAACGCAAGCTCGTAATGTTTCGGTTTTATATTCAGCGCTTCCGCTTGGGAGCGCATCGCATCGACTGGCGGGGACAGTTCGCTCATCTTTTAATGCCCACGATAGGATCGGGACCGCTTTTCGCGTCATTGCCGCCTGTTTTCGCCTGATCGAGCGCCTTCGACACAAATTCCGGCGCGGCCTCGAGCATTAAAGTCGTTTGCTTTCCTCCAACCATAATATCGACGGAGTGCGTCCTGACTTTAATGAGTTTGGCCGTGCCCTCATCCGTTTCGAAATTATCCCCCGTCGCAACAAGCGACGTTTCATCGGTGGGCAACAGAAACAGGGCGCGATCGCCGATTGTGCCAATAAGATAGAGATTGCCGGTATCCTTCTTTTCTGGTTTGGCTTTCTCGGTTGCCGGTTTGCCGCTTTCCAGCGCTGCGCCGGAAACGGGCTGAATTTTTCCCGCGACTTCCTTTTCCAACTCCCTCGCCGAAAGAGGCATGGGCACCGCGCTTTTCGATAGCGCGGAAGCTCCCTCGTTGCCGCTGCCGCCGCCGCTGTTCGCCATCATGCCCGTGCCGCCTTTGGCTTCGCCACGGATGGGAATAACGCTAAAGCCAAGCTTTCCGCTGTGCCGGATGATCAAATCGGTCGAGATAGGCAAAGCTTCTTTCGGTTCCCACAACAACGTGACGGGGCACGATGCGCCGGGCGCAAGCTCCATATCGACGGCGCAGCCGTCCTTGAGCTGCTGAAGCCCATTATCTGCTTCTATCACGTCGATGGAATAAATCTTGATAGGATCGGGGCTGTCATTGACCATGAGAGTCGAACGCACGACTTTTCCGCCGTTGACATTGACGGAACCAAAATCGACCGGCTTAATTTCCTTTGAACTGACGGAAAGCCCCGTCACCTTGTTTTCGCTGGAACCTGAGCCGGAGGTTTTGCCAAACAAACGCGCGCGCGTAATGCGACCGGCGCCGTCATGCGTCATCAATACATCGACGCTCCAAGTGCCCGATCCCGATGGCGTGACCGAAACTTCGACGCTGCAGCGGCTAAGAGGCGCTATGATGCCTTGCTTGGTGCAATCGTTGGCCGTTTCCTCGGCCGTCACTAAAGAGTCGCTGCTGAGAGCGATCTTTTCGATTTTGATCGGCGCATTAGTTTGGTTGACGAAGAAAATGGTCGCGCGCTTTTCGACATTTATCGCCGTTTCGCCGACTTCGATGTCGGCTTTGGGATCGACTTTGACCGCCTCTTCCCCTATGCCTATGCCCGAAGCGCCCGGGTTAAGAAAAGAAGCGTCCCTCGCAAAAGCGGCGTTTGAAAAATACGTCCCCGCCAACACGACAGCGATTAAGAAACGGAAAAATGCGGCAGGATTGTTCATTGTCCCGATCCTCCCGCCAAAGACGCGCGAGACAATGGTAACAGTTTGTCAAACGCGTGCGAAAAATCCGCTTGCGCCGGCTGATCGTTAACAACCGCAGCGTTGTCGGGCGCATTCGATAACTCCTGCATCAAAGAGTCGTCAACTGTGGATTGAATAGGTTGCGGAGAACGAGTTTCCGCAGCAACCGGCGTTGAAACCACGGCAGACTCCGGCTGAACCGGTTCCGGCAAGCGCGCCGCCGGAACGGCGGGAGCCAAGGATAGAGGAACCGGAGCCGAGGGTATGGCGGGCTCAGGCTGGATTGGTTCCGGCAAGCGCGCCGCCGGAACGGCGGGAGCCAAGGATAGAGGAACCGGAG
>CAZPKC010000012.1:39661-72728 GCA_964587125.1 uncultured Rhodospirillaceae bacterium
CCGAGGGTATGGCGGGCTCAGGCTGGATTGGTTCCGGCACCTGCGTCGCTGCGACAACCGGCGTTAAGGGAACGGCAGATTCCGGCTGAGCCGGTTCCGGCAACCGCGTTATCGCGACGGCTCGCTGAGGCTTGGGCTTAGGCGGCGTTTGGTTTTCGACGGGCACGGCGTCGCTGGATTCCAGCAATACCTCCGTACCGGGGTCTTTTGACTCATAGATCGGAGTAGAGGCTATGTGAGGCGCCGGAGGCATCGACGCAAGAGGCTGCGAACCGCTTTTGTCGATGATGATGGCTTCGGGAAGAGGTTTGGCGGCTTCTTTGGTTTTGACGCGTTCTTCGTCTTCCCCGTTTTTATCGGAGAATAAAATAATCGACGGTTTCACGATCATCACAAGTTCGCGATTTTCGCGCTGATCGTCGCCGTAAAGAGGCACCGCGCTGTCGCCGCCCGCCGGAAGCCCTTGGCTCGTGGCCGTATCGCTCGACGTCACATACCCCGCCAGCACGAGACTGTCGCCCGGACGGACGCGAAGCACCGTGTTCATCTTTTCGTCGGTCGTATGCGGCAAGTCGATCGTTCCGCCGCCGCTGGGCGTCGGGTTAAGCCCGGCAAGGCCGCCCGGAAGTTCTTTGATCGACAAGTCAAGGTTGGCAAACACCACGCCGTTTTCGTAACTGCCCGCAACATTGATCGCAAGGCCCGTATCAAGCGTATCGGTGCTGACCGTATTCGTGCTGGAATTGCCGGAGGTTCCGGAGGCCGTGCCGCTGACGTTGCTGGTCGTGAGGGTTCCGACCTGCGAAATATAGCGATACGTATCGCCGACTTTAAGCGCCGCCGTGGATCCGGACACAAAGGTGACTTGGGGATTGCTGATGGTCTGAACGCGCCCCTTGGTGGCGATGAAGGAAGCGACGGCGCTGGCCGAAATGATGCCTTGCGTTATGGCGCCCAAACTGACGCTGCCTGCCGTCGCCGCGCCGGAGGATAAATCGTTTGTCGCGCTTAAAGACGCGCTTTTTCCCGCTTTGCTGGTAAACGTCGTCCAGTCAATGCCCTCCGAATTCTCCCGATTGAGCGTGACTTCCCAGACGTACATTTGCAAAACGATCAAAGGCCTTTGCGTGCGTAATTCTTCCAGATATTGGGAAACGCGCTCCTGAACATCGACGGTTGCGGTGTACATGATGTTCCCGCCCTGCTCGTCAACCGTGGCCTTTTCGTCGCCCAACAATTTATTGATCGCTTCGATGATGCTATTGCTCCCGCCGCCCAAGGAAGCGACCGCAGCGGGGGCGGATGGGGATGAGGAGGATGAGGAGGATACCGAGCTGCTGCTTATGGCGCGTACGATCGGCGGAAGACTGATGACAAAAGTTTCTTTTTCCGACAATTCGATAGACCCGTGGCGATAGGTGCAAAACACTCTCGCCGCCGAGCAGACTTTTTCGACAACGCTGGATAAAGGCCCCCGAAGATTCATCACGGTAACCAGACGCGAACCAAGGGTTCCCGTATTCCACGACAACGAGATATCGGTTCCGGATAAAAGGGCTTGCAATGCGGCGGTAATCGGAACGGCGTTAAAATTGGTCGTCGGGATAACGACGTTGCCGGGAAGCTCATCCACCGCCGACAAACGGTGCTGGCGCAAAGAAGATTTAAGATCGAGCGTTACGACAGCCGGGTCGGTATCGCCTCGCACGACTTCATCCCTGCCCGGAACGTCGGCAAGGGTCAGCGCGCGATCCGAAAGATTTCCCCCAATAAGCGGAACGTCAGAAGCAGAACACGCGGCTATGCCCAGTATTAAAGCCAGTGCTCCTATTCTTTGCTTCATCGCGCAGGACCCCTCAAAAAATGGTAATAAAGACTCACAACGACAATCTGCGGTTTCACGCAGACAGACTCACTTAGAAATTTGCCCCAAACGAGGTTTATATTTAGTTAATTAAAATTAATGGAATTTATATGGAAGAAGGATGATTCGTCAAAGCACTTCCGCGTCTTTTTTTCGAATGTTTTGTTTCCTTGGCGAAACGAAAAATACACGCGAGAAAATGCGAGACCGCCCGACACACCCGGATGACGATTCGAAACGTGGATTTTGGAGATGGCACTTTTTGCGCGGCGCGCAAAAAAGTGGTGGACCAAGAGTAATGAATCTGGGCACAGATGGATAGTACAATTATTAATCCCCTAAGGCACGCTAATCAGGTATGAATCCGAGCATCTGATTTTTCTTATTTCTTCCTCGCCAAGTAACTATACAGGAGATATAGGAAATACTGTGGCATTTTGCGGTCTCTCGCCGTGCAAATGCTTAAGTAAGCCTTTCAGGTCGGCTCTTTCATATAATGATCTTGTGGTGATATAACATAACCGAGGCTTTGAACTAAACTTTGGAGACGGCAATGAAGTTTATAGTCGTTTTTAATGGCCACACATTTCTGCGTTTTATTTTCTTTTTTATACTGGTCGTTGTTCTGTCTTTTATGCTCCTGCCTTTTAAGCATTAGCCAATGAAAACAGCCGAATACCAATCCAAACTAATAGAACATGCGGCTACGCGTGGATATGGCAAACCAAAAAAGGAAGGCAACCAATGGATTTTTAGGCACCCGACTTCTAAGGCCGAGGCTACGGTAGAATATGTTCCCGAACTGTCCGATAAAAAAGGTTATCTTACTTATGCAAAAGGAATTTTAACGTCGGCTCATAATGCCGCGGTAGAGAGAATTAAGTCTGAAGCTCCGTTTATAGCTAAGAAATCAACTCAAAAGGGCGGTGCTGATTTTGCCTCTTCTCTGGACATACAATTGGCGCATGAATTACTGGAGATGGTCTCGGACTTAAATCACAAGAAAAAATTGCCCGCCATTAAATTTGATAATGATCTTGCTGATCTTGATTCCCTTGCCAGTTCTTTAAAATGTGCAAATTGTGGAGAGCTTGTAGAAAAACCAAGCCCCTATTGTGGAGAGTATTGCCAACAATTTGCCGGAACAATTCGATATTCTCGTAAGGCCATACAAGCGAGGCGTACAGATGATGAAGATTTTCACATTGGTCTTGGAACTCGCCTAATTGCTCTTTTGAAGGGTGGTTATCCTACAAAAGCCCGCTCTCTTGATAAAGAAACACGTGATTTTGTTTTTGGTCGAGACAAGATGATCTGTCAGATATGCGGCGGCACAGCAGATCAAATAGACCACATAAATGGGAGCTCAAGTGCCATTACAAACCTTCGTGCAGTGTGTGGGAAGTGTAATCGAAAACTGGCTGTAGATAATGTAAGCTTTGTAAATATTGAAGAAAACGCAAACTCCGGCAATTGTACGCATGAAACGCTCCAAGAGCTGGCGGTTCGTATTGCGGCGCCAAACAACCAATTCTTTTGTGACGATTATAACGTGTGGAAATCTGCGGAACCTTTTATTAGAAGCTCACGAGAAAAGCTATTAAAATGACTTGCATTGTATCTATGTTGCTCGATTAATCAGGTTTGGAAATTGACCCAAAAATCCCTAGCCGTCTGAGTGAATCGCTGTCTCGCGATCGATCATCGATAAAGGCAAATATTTAATGGCAGCCCCCTTGAGCTTTAGCTCGCATGACTTTGGTGACACCGCGTTTGCGGTAATACCAAAGTCTCAACTTGCGCAGAGCTTTTGGCAGAATTTTTGGTTAGGGTTACGATTTCCAATTTCTTAAGATTAGTTTGGAGGTCAAAAGAAACTCATATTTTAACTATAAATATTAAAGGTTTATCAACCATACCTAAGTATTATATGCCTAAGACATATTTATGAAAGTATTTTATTTAAGGATATCTGGAAATGTCAAACGGGAATGACTACAATAGTGATGGCGATGTCGGGGTATCTAGAAGGATGGTAACCCCGGTTGGCTCTCATGGGGTAGTTGAAATGTTGGCAAATGGACCCAGATTCACGTTTCCTGAAGCAGGCTGTGAAGTTGCAGCCGGTTGCTCTGCGGAGAGGCCGAGCCATTTTACCGGCAACACTCCGGAAGAATTTAGAGACTGGGCCATCAAAGGACTCAAGAAAAGAATTCAAAGAGTACAGTCAGGGCAGCAAGATTTGTTTCAGAAACTTGTTGATATACCTTTCCCAACCTAAAATTCAGGAGAAACGAGAGATCGGGGCGTGTTTTTGATGCACTGGTTTCTTTTTCCTGAATTTTTTTGAAAAATTAATCCCCCGCTAACCGTGATCTTGTACAATCTCCTTATATTTAAACGGGGATTATTCAATGGCTATTGATATTTCGAACCGCTTTATTACGGTTGCCTACGAAAATTTTTCAAAAGGCCAAAGAAAATTTGATCCTGCGGCTGCGGTTGCTCTGTTTTCCTTTTTAGAAAGGGCTAAAAAAAGCCCTGAAGAATATGCGCGAGCGAGCGCTGTTTTACAAGACGATCAAAAAATCGAAAAATATATTGAAAGTGTGCGCGAGCAACTGGAAGAAAAAGGGGTCTTAAAACAAGACAACACCCTCATTCAGGAGATGTTTAATTATCAGATAATGCTCATTCAGGAGATGTCTGATTATATGAAAAAATCAGACGCAAAATATACCGGATTACTCATTGATTTGAAAAAAAATCATGCCGCATCGATGTCCTCTTTGACAGAAGAGCATGCAACGGGAATGGCGGAACTCGGAAAACAATATGCCGCCAATACTCTAATCTTAAACAATAAACTTGATGCCGCAGAGAAAGCGCGAACGGCAGCCGAGAAAAAATCTGAAGATTTGGAGCGAGAACATAAAAACGACGAACTTAAACGCAAGAAGGAAGGCGACCGACAATTTTTTATAAATCTTGCCATAGGCATTATCGGCGTTATAGGCGGCGCAACGATTGTTGGCTGGATTATTCAGCTTGGCCCTGTTGCGGCGGTCATTTCCGGGGTTTTGGCTGTTGGCGTAGGCGCCATCGGTTATCGTTATAAAATAAAATCCGACAGTAAAAATGAAACCGCTGTTACTGAAATTTTGCAATCTCCGATGCACGAGCAAAAAGGTGTCGATGCGCCTGCATCCGTGAACGCTTCCGCGCCCGACGTTGCGACAAGAGTTTCTCCGACACCTGCTGTTCCCAGCACTATTGCTGAAAAAACGCATTCAGAAATACCCGCTTCTTCTAACGACAATCCGTCTGCTGAAGGATGTACGCGGCCGGACAAAAAACGTCCGCCAAAGCCAAGCGCAGATGACAAACTTCGGCACGGCTGACAAGGGCTTTAGCCCTCACGACTTTGCGCGGAGCTTTTGGCAAAATTTTTGGCTATGGTTAACGATGCGCAATCTGACTCGGGTCGACGGGCAAAGCCCTCGCAAGGTGCATGTCGGACATGCACATTCCTTGCTGCAATATTGGGCGCTTGTTTTGTTATCTCGTTATTGACCGATTTTCCGTAATATATAGTATTCAATAATATTACGGAAAATGGATGAAGGTCGGGTTAATAAGAATCCCTCCGCAAAAAGCAGCAAGGCATGTGCAGGTAATACTTTTCCTGCACCTTGCGAGGGCTTCGCCCGTCGACCCTTTATCGCTTTTCAATCCATTCCTTGAAAATTCCTACCGGAATGGTAGCATGATTTTGCCCTCAATTTTTGGGCTTTGAAATCCCGTCCTATAGTCGGTCGATTTCTTTCCGGCAGCAAAGCTTGTCCGGCCTTTTGTCACTTAACCGCTGAACGATAAACTGGCTTTTCGGCGCTCATCGCCGGAAAGCGTGACAAAAGGAACGTGCCCATGAGCGACGATATATGCCTGGAATGTCAAAATCCCGTATCGCATACTCAAACCCTGTTGATTGATCTCGTGTTTAAACCCTTGGTTCCGAATCTAAAATTGAGGCCACAGGAATCCCAGTTGCTTTTGGCTTATATCGGCGGGATTCTTAAGGAGATTGAGGCTGAGGAAAAACGAGTCATTGAAGAAGAACGGGATAAACCATGCAAATAGCCCTTTACGCCCGCGTGTCGACAACGAGGCAAGCCGAAAACGATCTGTCCATCCCCGACCAGTTGCGCCAGATGCGGCAATGGGCGGAACGCAACGGGCACGTCGTCGTGAAAGAGTATGTAGAGCTGGGGGCATCTGCGACGGACGACAAGCGACCCGTGTTCCAAATCATGGTCGGCGATGCGATGCTAAAGCCAGCGCCATTTCAGGCGATTGTGGTGCATAGCCTGTCGCGGTTCTTCCGCGATCTTGTCGAAGGAGCCATGTATCAACGCAAGCTGCTCAAACACGGCGTCAGACTTGAATCCATAACGCAGCACATGAGCGACGACAGCACGGGGCTGATGCAACGCCATATGATTATGCTGTTCGATGAATATCAAAGCAAAGAAATCGCCAAGCACGTCCTTCGCGGGATGCAAGAGAACGCAAGGCAGGGGTATTATAACGGCGCGAGGCCGCCATTTGGCTATAAGACTACCATCGTCGGGCAAACAGGCGCTCAAGGGCGCATCAAGAAAAAACTTGCGATTGAAGAAACGGAGGCCGAGATCGTGCGGGAGATATTTACCCTCTATGTCCACGGCAAGGACTGTCCTCGCATGGGAGCCAAAGAGATTGCCAAGCGGTTCAATGCGACAGGTGTGCCTTTACGGGGCAAGGGTTCATGGAGCAGTAATTCTATCCTCAAAATTCTCTCCAGCCCCACCTATGCTGGATGCCATAACTTCAATCAGAGGAACAAAGAAGGGCAGCACAAGGACAAGGCCGAATGGATTGGCGTATCGGTTCCGGCGATTATCGAACAAGAGTTGTTCGACAAAGCCACGAAGTTCAGAGAGGCCAATTCTCCCAAAAAATCCGTTCCCCGGCGTGAGACATCGCCTACGCTGCTTACGGGGCTTATCCGGTGTGGTCATTGCGGCTCGGCCATGGTTGTGGCGACGGGAAAGAGCGGCAAATACCGTTATTACAAATGCTCAAACCGAATGAAACGGGGCAATGCCGCTTGTCCTTCGGGCAACATTCCGATGGACAAGCTTGATAACCTAGTTCTCGACGCCTTCCGGCAGAAGGTTTACACGCCGGAGCATATTCGTAGCATTGTGGACGAACTTCGGAAACAAGCGACCAAGGCCGGAAGCATCGATGAAAAGCAACATCTCAAAAAGCTGGAAACGGAACTTCTGGAAACCGAGCAAGCCCAAGCGAGACTATATGACGCGATAGAAAAGGGGCTGATCGAGCAGGACGAGCAACTGAAAGCCAGATTCCAGCAGAACAAGACCAAGCGGGAAAGTCTTCTTGTGGAAATTGCCAACATGAAGAGGCAACGACAATCCCCGTTGCAAACCATCACGCCGCAGAAGATCGAGGCCGTGTCCCGAATTCTCAACAGGAAGCTCTCAGAATCGACGCCGTTCGCTAGGGCATACCTGAAGGCATCCCTCGATGAAATTCGCGTCAGAAACGAAACCGTGAGCCTTAGCGGAGGCTATGCGTCGATGGCAAACCTTATCGCCGCTAATGGGCAAATCGACGGCACATCATCAGTGCCCAGATTTACCCCAGAATGGTGGACCTGATCGGGATCGAACCGACGACCTCAACATTGCGAACGTTGCGCTCTCCCAGCTGAGCTACAGGCCCGTTTGCAGGGGGTCTTTATCGTCGGACAAAGGCGCTCTGTCAAGCGTTCAAAGAAGCCCAAAGAGTATCGGCTATCGCGCGATATTGGGCGGGAATATCGCCCTCCGGGTTTGATAAAGTTAAGGGTTCTCCCTCGTCCGATTTCTCGCGAAGCGCGATGTCGAGCGGAATTTCGCCCAAGAACGGTATTCCGAGGTTTTCGGCTTCGATGCGCGCGCCGCCGTGGCTGAAAATATCGCTGCGTTTCTTGCAATGGGGGCATTCGAAATAACTCATGTTTTCGACAAGGCCCAAAATGGGGATGTCCGTTTTTTGGAACATCGCGAGAGCTTTGCGCGCATCGAGCAAAGCGATGTCCTGCGGCGTCGAAACGATGACCGCGCCCGCCAAGGGAACCGTTTGCACGAGCGTCAATTGCGCGTCGCCCGTTCCGGGCGGCAGATCGACGACCAGAATATCGAGCGGCCCCCACGCGACATCGCGGAACAACTGCATGATCGCGCCGTGAACCATGGGGCCGCGCCAGATCATCGGTTCGTCCTCGTCGATCAAAAATCCCATCGACATGACTTTAATGCCGTCGCGTTCAAGGGGCTCCATTTTCTTGTTTTCATTCAAAAACGGCTCGCCCATCAGACCTAGCATGCGAGGGATCGAAGGGCCGTAAACATCGGCGTCCAGAAGGCCGGCCTTCAACCCTTTTTGCGCAAAAGCCGCCGCGAGATTGACGGCGGTCGTCGATTTTCCGACCCCGCCTTTGCCCGACGCCACCGCGACAATGTATTTGATGTCCGGTAAATCCATTATTTGCGACGCGGGCGCGCGGTGATGTTCGTGTTGATGTTGATGCGGGGCTTGGTGCGCGGTGAAAATAACGGCAACGGAGGAAACGCCTTCGACGGCGCTTATTGTTTTTTCGATTTGATTTTCCAGCGCATCGATATCCGAATCTTTTTCCGGCTTGATCTCGACGATCAGGTTGACTTTCGTCCCCTGCTCTTCTTGAGCAAAAGTCATGCCCACGATCATATTGCGCGAGACAACGTCCTGCCCTTCCCATTGCACTTTGCCGAGGGCGGAGAGGATTTGTTCTTTGGTGGGTTGGGGCATGAGCGTTCCTATGAGGGATTTGCTTTTTAAGTGCCTAACCGACGTAGCGTCAAATCATTTTTATGTAACTCGCATTCCTAACTCCAAAACAACGACCAAAAAATAGAAGGCGCGCCTTCCGAATTCGCTTTGTTAAGGCGAACAGGTAACTAGCTACCTGCTTGATTTGTCCCTCAGGCCGATTTCCCATACTCCGGCCGGACGACGGGTCCTGAGACCAAACCAAACACGTTCTTTCGAACGTACGGGATTTATAGGCCGAATGAAAACGCATGTCAAGGGAAAAATCACACGTTTTTGTAAAATATATGGGATTTATACGCCGAGCCTTTTTGCGGTTGGCATGGGATTATGAGGCTTTAGAATTTATTGAATAGCCGCAACCCATTCTAATTCCTAATGAAAGCATTGATTGCCAATTAATCAGATTGAGATTTTGAGAAAAAGGAGGCATTATCGCTGCAGATAGTGGAGAGACCAAGTGGCTATAGAGTTTGAACATATTGCAGTTGGCGTAGGCGTCGCGAGCGCAGGCATTGTGCTGTCGGTCTATAAGAGCGGGATATACGTTGATTGGATTGATAATATCCGCGATGTTTTTGCTCGCGTTGGAATTGGAAAAGGAACCGAGCCCTTGCGCCCCAGTCCTGAAACCCTGAAGTGGAAAGAAAGGGGAGACAAGATCAGGCAGTCTTTGGGAATACAGATAATAGATACTTGTTCATTGAAATAATTTTCTTACGGCTTCGGCTTCTTATTCTCCAAATATTTTTTAGCAGCTGTGACCGTTCTGGTTGCCGATATTCTCGTGCAAAGAGCGCTTGCCTTATCCCTAAGGAAAAATTTTGAGGCATCGCCTCGTTCTTTAATGGCTTCACAAAAAACAGGGATTTCTTTTTCAATCCGTTTTGCTCTGCTACAAACGCCTCTCTTTACATTCGAAAAGAAAGACTTAATCCGTTCACGCGATAAGGCAGCCCTAATTTCTTCATGTGAAAGAGTGAGCGCCCCTACTGCTCCGCCAAGCGCCGTCGCTTGGTCGACGCTTACGGCGCCGTTTCCTACGCCGGCTCTTTGTGCAGCAAAAAAAGCCCCGACGATTCCAAAAAAGATTCCGATGTTTCTGATGAGATCGTATTTCTTATTATTTTTTTGTGCATATTGTAAGTCGGTCATCATGTCTCGAGGATACACTTTCAAATCCCTGAACTGCTTACACAACTCATCGACTTCTTCTCCTGCTGCCGAGAGAAGCTCTTTGTCGCTCAATAAAGATTTCAAATCTTCGTCTATTTCTTTGTCTATTTTACGGACTAAAATTATCGCATCGCTTATTTGCTTTGCCCTATGTTGCGGATTGTCGATAAGGTCTCGAACATATTTCTGATGTTCAAGATATCCAAGCTCGTTTGCCCTGCGTAATTCTCTATACTCTTGAAGCTTTTCTTGGCTGTTTGTCATAATGTTCGCCCATCAAATGGCATAAAATTCATAAATCTGAATATACACGAGAAATACGAAAGTATTTAGCAAAAACAATGGTTTACAAAACTTTAACCATTTAACCTGTTGCTTCTTATAGGGAACAAAAAGAATAATTTTTGAAAAAACTCTTTGGGAAGATGCGAAGCTTGTCTTCGCGTCAGATTAATGAACTGCTTGCGGAGGGGCCGACCGGGTTCCGGACACGCGCTAAGAAGCGCGTTCCGGAATGACGAAGAACAGTAATAATGATAAAGTTAAACCGCCTTGAAAATTAAACAGGCGTTCGTGCCGCCGAAGCCGAACGAATTTGATAAGGCGATTTTGATTTTCTTTTCTTTGGCCTTGAGAGGCACAAGGTCGATGCCTTCGACGCCTTCGGAAGGATTTTCGAGATTGAGCGTCGGAGGAATAATGCCTGTCGTCACGGCCTTGATCGAATAAATCGCCTCGACAGCGCCCGCCGCGCCCAGCAAATGCCCCGTCGCGGATTTTGTCGAGGACATCATCGTTTTTTCGGCATGAGAGCCCAGCAAGCGGCGTACGGCCTTGACCTCGATCTCGTCGCCGAGCGGCGTCGAGGTTCCGTGGGCGTTGACGTATTCGATTTGATCGGCGTTAAGGCCGGAATGTTTCAGGGCCATGCTCATCGCGCGGAAACCGCCGCTGCCGTCTTCGGCAGGAGCCGTCATGTGATAAGCGTCGCCCGAAAGCCCGTAGCCTGCGAGTTCGGCATAAATTTTTGCGCCGCGTTTCTTGGCGTGTTCGTATTCTTCCAAAATGACGACGCCCGCGCCTTCGCCCATGACGAATCCGTCGCGGTCTTTATCGTAAGGACGAGAAGCCTTCGTCGGCTGGTCGTTGAATCCCGTGGACATCGCGCGCATCGCGCAGAATCCCGCCACGCCGACTCGGCACACTGCCGCTTCCGCTCCGCCCGCGACCATCACGTCGGCGTCGTCGAGCGCGATGAGCCGCGCCGCGTCGCCTATCGCGTGAGCTCCCGTGGCGCAGGCCGTCACAACGGCGTGATTGGGGCCGCGATAGCCGTGCATGATCGACACCTGCCCCGAGGCGAGGTTGATAAGGCTGCGCGGGATAAAGAAGGGCGACACGCGGCGCGGGCCCTTTTCGTGAAGAAGGATCGAGGTTTCGTAAATCTCGTTCAATCCGCCGATGCCCGAGCCGATCATCACGCCGATGCGGTCGCGTTCTTCCTCGGTCGCGGGAACGTAGCCGCCGTCCTTGATCGCTTCATCCGCCGCGACGATCGCGAACTGGATGAAGGTATCCATCTTCTTTTGCTCTTTGGGCTCGATATAACGGTCGAGATTCAGTTCGCCCTCGCCGTCTCCGCGCTTGACTTCGCCCGCGACCTGGCAAGCCATATCAGACGGGTCGAAGCGCGTGATGCGCCCAAGGCCGCTCGCGCCTTCCGTCAACCGTTTCCAGTTGAGGCCGGCCCCAACGCCCAAAGGCGAAACCATACCGATGCCTGTGACGACGACGCGACGCATATCTTCTCCCGCCCGTAAAGAGGGCAAAAGAGCGTTCAATTAGGCCGCGGCGGCCTTTTTGGCGCTGATGAAGTCGATCGCATCCTTGACGGTGGCGATCTTTTCGGCTGCGTCATCGGGAATTTCGACGCTGAATTCTTCTTCAAAGGCCATCACGAGCTCGACCGTATCGAGACTGTCGGCGCCCAGATCGTCAATAAAGCTGGCGTTGTCGGTGACCTTGGCCGCATCGACGCCTAAATGCTCGACGACGATCTTCTTCACTTGTTCTGCAATATCGCTCATATCTCATAGCCCTCTGTTGTTATCGACAGTACAGGCCGTTAACGAATTAACGACCGCTTGGACTGTCCTCTCTATTCTGTGAACACCCTAATGTCTAGATAAGAAAACACACCTTAGACATAATTTTGTCTATTCTTATGAAAAGGCTTGATTTTTTAAAAAAGCGTGATAGGGCCCGACAGCCTCTCTTAACGAGGGCGAAGGAGATGCCGTAGGACCGATAAATCCGCCCGTCATTGCCGAAGTTGCGCGATCAATCGCACGGCTCAAGGGCTGAGCTGCCGCCTTGGTTGCATGTGAAGGTTCCAAAAGTAGCCGATTCAAGAGTGATCGTTCCCCGAGATGTAAGAACGCTGCAATACCACGTGCCATTGGCGCAAACGGCGCCCCCGACTTCCGTGCCATCGGGAGAAGCGGGGTAACTATACCCGTACACCGGACAGTAATTTCCACAGCTCATGTCAGGAAAATCCCCCTCGCAACAATAGGCCATGCCTTCTAAGTGATACCCTCCATTCGGACACGCCTTCCCCGCAGCAGAAGCGCATGTCACAGCTCCGTTAGTGATGCCCGTAATCACTTGTCCTGCGGGGCAAACGATGCTGCTGTTGTTCGACATCGCCTTCCATTCCTGACCAGATGCCGGACAGTTGGGATCGTTCGCGCTAACGGTGCAGGCAAGGCAAGCGATGACATTCTCGTTGTTGCCGTCCATCATGGTTTGCCCGATCGTGCCGCAGGGCAGGCCCAGACAAACCGTGTCGCCCGAACCGCCAGGAACGCAGGGCGTGGCGGCCTGCGCATGACATGGCGCAAAGGTCAAAGCGAAAAAACCGAGAAGAGCTAATGTACGCATGATCGAACCTCCTAGAAAAACATGCCGACTATCAATTGAGCGAGTTAAGCCACTAGCGGTTACGGGAAAGCCGGGCTACCGCATGGGGCGAGGGGCGCCGAACCAACCACGTGTGAGGAGCCGCTGCCAACATAACTACAGTACCAGTTGCCCTTTAAACAAGCTACAGACAGCGAAATGGTTGAATAAACAGTACCGCACCCACACGTCGTGCCGCCACAGGGCACCCACCCCCAATAAGTAACATACGAATTGGCATAGTAATAACCATTAGGTTGCGCGCCAGGGTTAAAAGAAGTTCCACCGCTCGTGTACCAACCGCAACCCATGCCAGTTGTATAGGGAGTATAAGCCGCAGGTACTGAAAAAGCTTGCGCGGGGCAGCCTGTTCCTCCTGCGGGTACGCACGTCGCCACTCCGTTAGTAATGTTTGAAATCACATCTCCGGCCGGGCAAACGATGCTGCTGTTGTTCGACATCGCCTTCCATTCCTGACCGGCTGTCGGACCGGATGTCGGACAGTTGGGATCGCTCGTCGCGCTATAGGTGCAGGCGAGGCAAGCTAAGATATTCTTGTTGTCGCCATCTATCTTGGTTTCGCCAATCGTGCCGCAAGACTGGCCCAGACAAATTGTCGGTTGCGGTACTGAAGGAGGGTCTGCCGCCGCAGGAACGCATTGCGCATGTGCCTGTTGCAAAGGGATTGCCGCAAAAACCAACGCACAGAAACCGAGAAAAGCTATGGCACGCATCATCGAACCTCCGATGGAGAAGTCAAAAAATACCGACGGACGCTTGCTGTTATTTCCATATAAAACCGCTTGTACAGTTAGCCGTAGGACAAAGGCACACAACGATGTTTTTCTGATCGCTGTCCATCTTGGTTTCACCCAACGTGGCGCAAGACTGGCTTATGCAGGGCTGACCGCCGGGAGTCGGGGTGCAAGCGGCATCCTGCGCCTGTGCAGGATGCGACGCAAAGGCCATGGCACAGAAAACTAAGAAAACTAAAGCGCGCATGGGCACCCATTTAAAGGGAATTTTGTTTGAATTACTCGCATGTCGGCACCCAAACCCCACCGACATAAGAGATGCTCGTGATGCCGTTGGGGCAAGTAACCTGACTGGATGTCAGAACATTCATCGTCAGCGGGCTCCACTCCCAACCGGTCGTGCAGGTTGGATTGTTGGGATTGCCAGTAGTGCAAACAAGGCAAGCCACGATGTTTCTATTGTCGGTGTCTATCTTGGTTATGCCGATTTGAGCGGCAGTACACGACGTCCCTAGCGAGTTCGCCTTTGCTTGTTGCGCCGGAAGCGCCGCAAAAGCCAACGCGCAGAAACCGATGAAAGCTAACGTGCGCATGAAAGACTCCCAGCCTAAAAGGCCTATGCCAAAGACCATTTTAGGAATTTTACCATTCTAAAATTAACCTTCTATTAATTTTCCGGTTTCAACAAGCTTATATAGTTTTTTGTGCAAAAATAGCCGGTTAGTCGCGACTGCATCCGTTTTTAAGGATTGGTTATCCAATTTGTGTTGGGATGAATGCGCGAACGCTTCAAGCGAGTCGCGAACAGATCGGGGAACCAAATGTTAACAGAGGCCAAACCACTCTTCAGCCGCAAAACGCCTTCCTTGAACGATCTGGAATTTTACGGGATTAAAACGCTTGCTTACATTAAGCCGGTTACCGTAGATGGGCATCTTTATCATTCGATCCACGCGGCTGACGGGACGCCCCTGACCGTTATCGCCGAACGCGACGAAGCCTTCGCTCTCGTGCGCCAAAACGAGATGGAACCGGCGAGCGTGCATTAAAACGACTCCCTTCCCGCCCCAATAACGCCCTATTTTGGAGCAAGATCGTTTGCTGGTTCTCGGCAAAAGGGCTTGCTATAACCGCTGACGACTCCTTCCTAGGTCGATTATGAATCCATCTCGTCTTTTTATCGAACGTCCGGTAGCGACTTCTTTGTTGATGGTCGCTATTCTTCTGGCCGGATTTGTCGCCTTCCGCTTTTTGCCCTTGTCGGCTTTGCCGCAGGTCGATTACCCGACGATTCAGGTGCAGACTTTTTATCCCGGCGCAAGCCCGGAAGTCATGACCTCCGCCGTTACAGCGCCCTTGGAACGGCAATTCGGACAAATGCCCGGGCTTACCCAAATGTCGTCGGTCAGCTCGGCGGGCGCTTCCGTTTTGACTCTGCAATTCGACTTAAGCCTGAACCTCGATATCGCCGAGCAGGAAGTGCAGGCTGCGATCAACGCGGCGGGGAATTTATTGCCGTCCGATCTTCCGGCTCCCCCTATCTACGCCAAGGTCAATCCCGCCGATGCGCCGGTTCTGACGCTCGCGGTCACGTCGAAAACATTGCCCCTGACCCAAGTCGAGGATTTGACCGACACGCGCCTTGCGCAAAAAATTTCGCAGCTTCCCGGCGTCGGGTTGGTTAGCCTGTCCGGCGGCCAGCGTCCCGCCGTGCGCGTTATCGCCAACATCGAAGCTTTGGCCGCATACAATATGAATATCGACGATCTGCGCACGAGCATCGGCAACGCCAACACCAACACGCCTAAAGGCAGCTTCGACGGGCCGCAACGCTCGACCACGATCAACGCCAACGACCAGCTTCAAACGGCAGCCGAATACAAAAAAATCATCATCGCTTATCAGAACGGCTCTCCGGTGCGCCTAGAAGACGTCGCCTCCGTGACGGATAGCGCGGAAAATACGCAGTTGGGGGCTTGGTCCGGAAAAACTCCGGCGATTATCGTCAACATCCAGCGCCAGCCGGGCGCGAACGTCATTCAGGTCGTCGATACGATCCAGAAGCTTTTGCCGAGCCTGAAAAGCGGGATGCCCGCCGCCGTCGATGTCGATGTTCTGACCGACCGCACGACGACCATTCGCGCTTCGGTCCACGATGTCGAATTCGAACTGATGTTGTCGGTCGTGCTGGTCGTCGCCGTCATGTTCGTCTTTTTGCGGAATATTCCGGCGACGATTATCCCCAGCCTTTCGGTTCCCGTTTCGCTCGTCGGCACGTTCGCGATCATGTATCTGGCGGGGTTCAGTTTGAACAACCTGTCCCTTATGGCGCTGACGATCGCGACCGGATTTGTCGTCGATGACGCGATCGTGATGATCGAGAATATCTCGCGCTACATCGAACAGGGCATGAAGCCTTTGGATGCCGCGTTGAAAGGCGCGGGCGAGATCGGGTTCACGATCGTGTCCTTGACCGTTTCGCTGATCGCCGTTTTGATTCCTCTTTTGTTCATGGGCGACGTTGTGGGGCGCTTGTTCCGCGAATTTGCGATCACTTTGTCCGTGACGATTCTCATTTCGGCGATTGTGTCCCTGACGCTCGTGCCGATGATGTGCGCGCGCATTCTCAAAACCCACGACCCAGCGAAAGAAAGCCCTTTCTTGAAAGCGACGCAACGCGCTTTCGACAATACCATTGCCGCTTACGGACGCGCGTTGACGTGGGTTTTGGATCATCAGAAAATGACGTTGGCGGTGGCGCTCGGCACGCTTGCGTTGACGGCGTTTCTTTATGTCGTCGTGCCGAAGGGCTTCTTCCCCGTTCAGGATACCGGCATTATTCAGGGCATTTCGGAAGCTCCCCAATCCATTTCCTATAAAGCGATGGCCGAAAGGCAACAAGCTCTCGCCGACATCATCCTGCAAGACAAGGACGTGGAAAGCCTTTCTTCCTTCATCGGCGTGGACGGCACGAACGTGACGCTGAACAGCGGACGCATCTTGATTAATCTGAAAGCTCTGGATCAGCGTTCGTCTTCCGTCAGCGATGTTATCCGCCGCCTGAACAAGAAAATCGCCGCCCTTCAGGGCATCACGCTTTACATGCAGCCGGTCCAGGATTTGACGATCGACAGCACCGTCAGCCGCACGCAATACCAGTTCATAATGGAAGATTCCGATATCGACGAGCTTAACGCGTGGGTTCCGAAGCTCGTGTCGAAATTACGCGAGTCTCCGCAGCTGGAAGATGTCGCGGACAATCTGCAGCAGGACGGACTTTCCTATTACGTCGCCATCGACCGCGACACGGCGGGAAGGCTCGGGATTTCGCTCGCCACGGTCGATAACGCGCTTTACGACGCCTTCGGGCAGCGCATCATTTCGACCATCTTTACCCAGTCGAACCAGTACCGCGTCATCCTGAACACGCCCGCGACAATGGCGTCTTTGCAATCGATTTACCTGCCCTCGTCGAGCGGCGAGCAGGTTCCTTTGTCCGCTATAGCCTCAATCAAGGAACAGCATACTTCGTTGCAAATCAACCATTTGGGACAATTTCCTGCCGCGCAGGTTTCATTCAATCTGGCAAAGGGCGCATCGTTGGGCGGGGCCGTAAACGCCATCGAGGCGGCCGAGCAAGAAATCGGCGTGCCGCAAAGCGTGATGACCAGCTTCCAAGGCTCTGCTCTCGCGTTCCGCGCCTCGCTCGGCAACGAACTGCTTTTGATTCTCGCCGCGATCGTCACCGTCTATATCGTGCTGGGCGTTTTGTACGAAAGCTACATCCACCCGATTACTATTATTTCGACGTTGCCTTCGGCGGGCGTCGGCGCGCTTTTGGCGTTGATGCTGGCGGGCAAGGAACTGGACGTCATCGCTATCATCGGCATCGTTTTGTTGATCGGCATCGTCAAGAAGAACGCGATCATGATGATCGACTTCGCGCTGGCGGCCGAACGCCTCGAGGGAAAATCCCCGCGCGACGCCATTTATCAGGCCAGCCTTTTGCGCTTCCGCCCGATCATGATGACGACGATGGCGGCTTTGCTGGCCGCGTTGCCCTTGATGCTGGGCGGGGGCATGGGATCGGAATTGCGCCATCCTTTGGGCATTGCCATCGTCGGCGGCCTGATCGTATCGCAGGTCCTGACCTTGTTCACGACGCCGGTCATTTATCTGGCCTTCGACAGATTGGCGCAGCGGTGGCGTTCTCCTGACGCGAAAGAAGTCGAATGAGCTTCTCGGCGACATTTATTAAACGCCCCGTGGCGACTTCGCTGTTGACGCTTGGCGTCGCTTTGGCCGGCGCGGTGGCGTTCTTTCTGCTTCCGGTCGCTCCCCTGCCCCAAGTCGATTTTCCGACCATTATCGTCATGGCCTCGATGCCCGGCGCAAGTCCCGAAACCATGGCGACCAGCGTGGCGACGCCTTTGGAACGTCATCTGGGGCAAATCGCCGACGTGACCGAAATGACTTCGCAAAGCACGATCGGCAACGCGCGCGTGACGCTGCAATTCGGCCTCGACCGCGATATTGACGGCGCGGCGCGCGACGTGCAGGCGGCGATCAATGCCGCGCGCGCCGATCTTCCCGCCAGCCTGAAAACAAATCCCACCTATCGCAAAGTGAATCCCGCCGACGCGCCGATCATGGTTTTGGCGCTGACGTCGGAAACGATGACGATGGGGCAGATTTACGACGCCGGATCGACCGTTCTCGCTCAAAAATTATCGCAAGTGCAGGGCGTGGGGCAAGTGACGGTCGGCGGCAGCTCTTTGCCCGCCGTGCGCGTCGAACTTAATCCGCGAGCCTTATTCAAATACGGAATCGGCCTCGAAGACGTGCGCGCCGCCCTTGCCGCCGCCAACGCCAACAGCCCTAAAGGCGCTTTGGAAGAGCAAGGGCAGCACTTTCAGTTCTACACGAACGATCAGGCCAAGCACGCCGCCGATTACAGCAATTTGGTGATCGCGTGGAACGCAGGCGCGCCGGTGCGCCTCTCGGACGTGGCCGATGTCAAGGATTCGGTAGAGGATTTGCGCAACCAGGGCCTTTTCAACGGCAAGCCTTCCGTCGCCCTGATTATCACGAAACAGCCCGGCGCGAACGTCATCGACACCATCGACCGCATCAAGGAAGCCTTACCTCAACTGCGCGCGTCGATCCCAACGGCGATCGATTTGACCGTTGCGCTCGACCGCACGACGACGATTCGCGCCAGCTTGCGCGACGTCGAACGGTCGATGATGATCTCGACCTTGCTCGTCATTTTCGTGGTGTTTCTTTTCCTGCGCAACGCGCGCGCCGCGTTGATCCCCAGCATCGCCGTTCCCGTGTCGATGATCGGAACCTTCGGCGTCATGTATCTCTTGAATTACAGCCTCGATAATCTGTCGCTGATGGCCATGACGATCGCGACGGGCTTTGTCGTCGACGACGCGATCGTCGTTCTGGAAAACGTCATGCGCCATATCGAGGCGGGAATGCCCCGCATGAAGGCGGCGGCGCTCGGCGCCAAGGAAGTCGGGTTCACGGTTTTGTCGATGAGCCTGTCCCTGATCGCCGTTTTCACCCCGATTTTGCTGATGGGCGGCATTGTCGGCCGCCTGTTCCACGAATTCGCGGTCGTTTTGTCCGTGGCCATTCTCGTGTCCCTGGCCGTGTCGCTGTCGACCACGCCCGTGCTTTGCTCGCGCTGGCTGGGATTGGCGGCCAAGCACGTTCACGCCGGAAAGCGCGAATCTTTCCTGAACAAGATATACGACGCGAGCGAAAACGCCTTCACCCGCCTGCGCCGCGCCTACGATTTGACGCTGATGCGCGCGCTTCGCCACAAACGCCTTGTGATGCTGATATTGGCCGCGACTTTCGGATTGAACCTTTATCTGTTCGCCATCGTTCCCAAGGGTTTTTTCCCCCAACAAGACACCGGCGTCATCATGGGCGGCGTGATGGGCGATCAGGACATCTCGTTCCAATCGATGAAAAAGAAGATGACCGCGTTCGCCGAAATCGTGCAAAAAGACCCCGCGGTGGATACGGTCACGGCTTTTACCGGCGGCGGTTCGACCAATTCCGGTTTTTTCTTCATGTCTTTAAAGCCGGCGTCCGAACGCGGCGTTTCCTCGGATGAGGTCATCGCCCGCCTGCGCAGGCCGTTGAACCGCGTTCCCGGAGCCTCGCTGTTTTTGCAAGCCGCGCAGGATTTGCGCATGGGGGGCAGAGCGGCAAACGCGCAATATCAATATACGCTGCAATCCGACTCCTTAAGCGATCTTCGCGAATGGACGCCGAAGCTTACGGAAGCGTTGACGCACGATCCGACCGTGAGCGACGTCAATTCGGACCAGCAAGACGCGGGGTACGAAACCGACGTTATCGTCGACCGCGATTCCGCCGCAAAACTGGGCTTGAACGCGACGCAAATCGACAACGCTCTTTACGACGCTTTCGGCCAGCGCCAAGTTTCGGTGATTTACAATCCGTTAAACCAATATCACGTCGTAATGGAAGTCGCGCCGGAGTTCTGGCAAAGCCCCGAAACGTTGAAAGAGGTTTATATCAGCACGTCGGGCGGAAGCCTGATGGGAACGGAAGCGACCAGCTCATCCGAAAGCGCGGCCGCGCGCAATGCCGCGACGAACGCGCTTGCCGCTTCGGGGCACAGCAGCGCTTCGACCGGCGCCGCCGTCAGCGCATCGGGCGAAACCATGATTCCCTTGTCGGCGGTCAGCTCTTTAGCGAGCAACGCCACGCCGCTTTCGGTCAATCACCAAGGGCATTTCGCCGCCGCGACGATTTCGTTCAATCTGCCCATCGGCAAGTCTTTGGGCGACGCCACGGAAGCGATCGACAACGCGATGCGCAAAATCGGCGTGCCCCCCAACGTTCGGGGAAGTTTTCAAGGCACGGCGCAGGTCTTCCAGCAATCGTTGAGCAACGAGCCGATTTTGATCCTCGCGGCGCTTTTGGCGGTCTATATCGTGTTGGGCATTTTGTATGAAAGCTTGATTCACCCGCTGACTATTCTTTCGACCCTGCCTTCGGCGGGCGTGGGCGCCGTCGCGGCCTTGATGATTTGCCACGCCCAGTTCGACATCATGGGCATGATCGGAGTCATTCTTTTAATCGGCATCGTCAAGAAAAACGCGATCATGATGATTGATTTCGCCCTGCACGCCCAGCGAACGCTGGGGCTTTCCCCGCAACAGGCGATCTACCGCGCCTGCCTTTTGCGCTTCCGCCCGATCATGATGACGACGATGGCGGCGATGTTCGGCGCGATGCCTTTGGCCATCGGCCTTGGTGAAGGCGCGGAATTGCGCCGCCCCTTGGGCATTTCGATCGTCGGCGGCCTTTTGGTCAGCCAACTGCTGACTTTGTTCACAACACCCGTTATATATCTGTATCTCGACCGCCTGAGCCGGTGGGCAAAAAAGAGAAGGGCTTCCGCATGAAGAAAAATCTGGTTTTGCAGTCCTCTTTTCTGTTGACGCTTGGACTCGCTTCGGCCTGCGCCGTCGGCCCCGATTACGAAAAGCCGCCCGTCGAGACGCCCGCCGCGTTCAAGGAAGCCGGAGAATGGACTCAGGCCGCGCCGCAAGACGACTTCGATCGCGGCGCGTGGTGGACGATCTATCGAGACCCCGTTCTGAACGCCTTGGAAAGCCAGATCGATATTTCCAATCAAAATCTGAAACAGGCCGAAGCCTCGTATCGCGCCGCCGTGGCCGCCGCCGACGAAACCCGATCCAGCCTGTTTCCGACAATAACGGCGAATCCCTCGGCCACGCGCACCGGCCTTGGAACCCACGCTGCGACCTATACTTACGACCTGTCGGCGGGAGCCACGTGGAATCTCGATGTCTGGGGCAAAATCCGCCGCGAGGTTGAAAGCGCCGAAGCCAGCGCGGAGGCCAGCGCCGCAGACCTCGCCTCGGCGCGCCTATCGGCGCAGGCGGAATTGGCCACCGATTACTTTGCCCTGCGCGTGCAGGACGAATTGCAACGCCTGCTCGGCAAAACCGTCGAAGACGATCAGAAAATTCTGGATATTGTCGAGAATCAGTACAGCGCGGGAGTCGCCGCGCAATCGGACGTTCTTTCGGCGCAAACCGCGCTCGAGAACGACAGCGCCACGGCGACAAATGCAGAAATCAAGCGCACCCAACTGGAACATGCGATTGCCGTTCTGGTGGGCCAAGCGCCATCGGATTTTACGCTCGCGCCATCGGATAAAATCGACGGCGTGCCGATGATTCCCGCGAAAGTGCCCTCCGTTCTTCTGGAACGCCGCCCCGATATCGCCAGCGCCGAACGGCAAATGGCGGCGGCTAACGCGCAGATAGGGGTCGCCGTGGCGGCCTATTATCCCGATATCGCGCTTTCCGCTTCTTACGGATTCAGCGCCGATATGCTCGGCAATCTGTTCAAGGCCGCCAACACCGTCTGGTCTTTCGGCGTCTCGGGCAGCGAGACTTTGATCGATTTCGGAGCGCGCGAAGCTGCGAGCGACGAAGCCCGCGCCAATTTCGATGCTTCCGTCGCCGCTTACAGGCAAACGGTTTTGACCGCGTTTCAAAATGTCGAGGATAATCTTGCGGCGCAGCGCGTTCTCGTGAATCAGGAAAAAGCGCAGACTCTGGCTACAAACGACGCGCGCGGAAACGAAGAAATCTCGGCCAACCAATACAAGGAAGGCATCATTCCCTACAACACATTTCTCACGGCGCAAATCGCGCGACTCAACGGCGAGCAAGCATCGCTTACCGTCCTCGGCAACAGGCTCGCCGCCAGCGTCTCGCTTATCGAAGCCTTGGGCGGGGGATGGTCTACGGCGCAGTTGCCGAAATAAGAGGGTTTTGGTTCTTCTTGAAGTTTAAGAAAAACCCAGCATACTTTCCTTGGTTTTTAAGATTCGCGCGTGAGGCGCGAGTTTTGGCTTTCAACGTGCGGAGATTATCATGCGCCTTTCGAAACTTGCCGTCCTCGGTCTCGCTTTGGTTGCTTTTCCCTCAATGGCCCATGCGGGTGTCAGAATCGTCGCCGGAAGCCACACGTGCGCTCAAAAAGTTCCCTGTCAGGACGACGGAAATTTTTCCCCCGAGCAATGGGCGTCGGTCGGCAACGCCTGCATCAGGGAAGGCTTCGGACTCTCGAACCCGAACGGCATCATTGACGATAACGCCGGACTGGATGGCGCAAACCGCCTGACCACGAAACCCGATTCCGTCGCCAAGGGTCCGGGAGCGTTGCTTTTGCCCGAATGTTCCGACGTGAGCCTGCAAGACGGAAGCTGCGTCATTCATTGCGAGCTCGTTCAGCAATAGCTTCGGCGACGCCGGACGGCGAGCTATTCTTTATGTTGTAATTTATCCAGCGTTTTTTCCAGTTTTTCCTGGCGGATTTCTTGCGCGCGCAGGCGTGCTTTGAGGTCGTCGTTTTCCTTTTTCAGTTCCTGCACGGACCCGATCAACGGAGAGATAAGGCCTTCGTATTCGATCGCCTTATATCCCGTCGGGCCGTCCGAGACGAGACTGGGATAGACTTTCTCGACCTCCTGAGCGATCAAGCCCACGCTTATCTTGCCGTTCGCTTTATAGACGAACGAGACCGGCCTGAGCTTCATGATATCCGCAAGCGGATCGGACAGCGTTTTGATGTTCGTTTTCAAACGCTCGTCGGAATTCGTGTAGACATATTGCGGCGAATAGAAACTGTTCGCATAAAAGAACCCTGTGACGCTCATGCCGCCGTTGACCATGAGGGCATAGTTACAACTATTCGTGTTAACGCCCGTTGCCGGAGAATATGTCGGCGAACAGTCCGATACAATCGACAGCAATGAGTTGGCGGTGCTACTGTCCAAATGTCCCGCCAAATTGATATAACCACCCCCGTTTATGCCCGCCCCCGGGGCTTCCCCCGTAAGTTTTCCTCCGGTCCCAAGATCGATCGTTCCCCCCTGAACGCTTATCGTGCCGCCGCCGGTGGTTGCAGTCGAAGGGTTGACGAAATAGGCATTTTGCCCGCCCAAATAAAATGGCGTCGACATCGTGTTGTAGAGAAACGTAGTGTCGCCCGGTATTTGTTTTCGCGCCAGCCAGTTGTCGCTGAGATTTTGCGACGGGGAATAGTACGTGCGCGAGGCGATGTGACCCGACGCGCCGGCGGCCCCAAAATAGCCGACCCCTGCGTTGTATTTCACGACGGAACTCCACGTGCCATAGGCGCCGCAGGCCCAGTCTTGCACGCTTGGATTATTGCCGCACACGTTAGCGGTATATATAAAACCGCCGTCGCCGCCGATCATCGCGCTGATGCGCCCGCCGGACGTATCGGGAATGGTGTCGCCTCCCGACGTCTGGATCATGAAGGAATAGGATTGCGGGATCACGTTCACTCCCGAACCGTCCTTCAGTGCGGCGATAGTGTATGCCTGCCCGTAAGAGTTGGTTGTTGAGGAACTGAACCCGTTGGGCAGGAAATAACATAACCCCTGATTGCCGGATGTCATCGGCGCCGTCGTTGCGCAATTTGCGTTTCCGGCGGGAGCGGTCGAAGAAGGCAGGTTAAGAACCAGATTGGTGTTGGCGGCTACCGCCGCAAGAGTCATCTGTCCGCCGCCCGTTGGCGAATTCGCCGCTCCCGAGGATTGCAGGTATGTGTTGACAGCCGAGATCAGTTGAGCTTGTTGGGTCGCGGCCGCTTGATCGCGCATCTGCACGTTGCCGCTCGAAAGCAAACGCCAGACGCCCGCGAACAAAATCCCGGCCACGCCAAGAACGATGGCCAATTCGACAAGCGTAAAGCCGGAGACCCGATCCTTTTCACGACGAAGCATGGCGTTTTCCTCTTTCCATCATAAAAGATTCCTTACAGGCACACCGTTGCCCCGCAAGGCACAATCTCGGCGATAATCCCCATCGATCCCACAGGCACGATCGCCGTGCCCGGAATGTTATACTGAATAAGCGTCGGCGCGCCGCCAGTAAGAGAAGGAAGGGATGACGTCGTCAATACCCCGGCAGACGTGACCGTGCCATAATACATCGGCGACAAAAGCGGGCTTTTTTTCATTTGTTTGTATAAATCGCTGAAGGTAGTCGGAAATTGCGTATTTCCCGCCGGACACGTTCCGTTAAGAGCGCCCGGCAGACATAAAAGCCCGACGTTATAACTATCGCTGCTCGATGCCGGAGGCGGCACGTAGGTCAACACGTAACTCAATCCCGCCGAATTGAAGGCTATAGAGTAGAACGCATAGGTTGTATTCGAATATCCTGGAGGCAAATTGGTCCAGCACGGAGCTTGCTGAGCGGCTCCCCCGGCGCACGCCGTATAAGTGCCTTGAGGCATTCCGACATAAATTGTCCCGGCGGCAGCGCCCGGGCAAACAGCTACAGTCGCGGGCACCGGGCTCGGGTTGGTCAACGAACACCCCGCCGTCCAATCCGCCGTCGGCATTAATGAGGTAGCAAGCGCAACTGCCGTCGAATGCCACTCTATCATCGAGCCGATAACGCCCGATTGTTGGGCAAGCCCGTTGACGACCTGCTTTGTATAGACCTGGGCATAAAGCCCGATCAACGCCACCATAAGCGTCACAAAAGCTATCATATACATAGCGAGACCGCGCTCTATTCGAGGAAAAACTATCTGATATTCTATAAAAAGTGGGATAACAATTCATTAATTCATGGGAAAAGCCTTGATAATCAAGTCCGTTATCGGGCTCTTTGAACGCGCAAAACGACATCGACGCGCAAGAGCGCTTTTCCATCCGGAATTTTTGGCAGTTGCGCGAAGCGGATGGACGAGGCCGGAATATCCGTCAAATGCCCCGTTTTCTCGTCAAAAAAATGATAGTGATCGTTTGTATTCGTATCGAAATAAATCTGGGCGCCGTCTATCGCTATTTGGCGAAGCAGTCCGCTTTCGGTAAAGGCGTTCAACGTATTGTAAATCGTCGCCAACGAGACGCCCGCGCGCCTCCGGCGCATGGCGGCGCTAGACTCTTCCGCCGTGACGTGTTTATCGGATCCGTCGAACAGCCACGCAGCCAGAGCCAGCCTTTGCCGCGTCGGACGCACACAGACGCCTTGCAAAAGGGCCGCGGAAGAATCATACTTCCCGCCGCGTTTTTTCCGTTCAGGCTTCATCCGGCTATTATGAGGCAAGGCTGCAGGAAAGATCAAGTGGCTCAGATCGCAGAAAAACCTTGGGGCAAGATCGTCGGCGGCATTCTGGGCCTTTGCCTCGGCGGTCCGTGGGGCGGCGTTCTCGGCATTCTCATCGGTCACATACATGACAAGCAAAAGGCGATCGGCGATACCTTATGGGGAAGCAACGGCGAGGATTTTTCGGCTCATGTCGAGCAAGCCACGTTCACGATGGGCGTCATCGTCTTAAGCGCGAAAATGGCCAGATCGGACGGCCGGATCAAGCGCGCCGAGATCGAAGCCTTCAAGCGCGTGTTTCACATAGCCCCCGCGCAGGTCGACGCCGTCGGCCTTTTGTTCGACCGCGCGCGCTTTTCCGCCGCCGGATTCGAGCCTTACGCCTTCAGCCTCGCGCGCGTTTTTAGCAAAAAGACTTCCGTTCTCGAAGAAATCCTGAGCGGCCTTTTCATTATCGGCGCGGCAGACTCTGCCGGATTGACGCCCGCCGAGATCGTTTTTTTGAAAAAGGTTTCCCATATTTTCGGGTTTGGCGCCGAAGATTTCGCCCGCATCGCCGCGCGATCGGGCGTCGAGCTTCCCGAAAGCGAAAAACCGCGCCCTGCGACGTCGCAGGCTTTCTCGATCCTTGGCGTCGACGAAGCGGCTTCGCCGCAGGAAATCAAAACGGCCTATCATTTCCTCATCCGCGAGCATCATCCCGACAAGCTTATGGCTCAGGGAATGCCGCCGGAATTTATCGCCACGGCGACGGAAAAAATGAAGCGCATCAATGCCGCCTACGACGCGGTGTGCCGGATAAAGGGGATCAGATGAAAGACCGCCTTTCGCCGAATTTCGACACCCGCGATCCTGCCGTCGCTTTGGAATACATCGTGCTTCATTATACGGGCATGAAGAACGAAGAAAGCGCTTTGGCGCGCCTGTGCGATCCCGCCGCAAAAGTCAGCGCGCATTACGTGATCGGCGAAGACGGAGCCATATGGCGATTGGCCGATGAGGACAAGCGCGCGTGGCATGCGGGAAAAAGCTTCTGGCGCGGCGTCACAGACGTGAACAGCGCGTCGGTCGGCATCGAGATGGTCAATCCCGGGCATGAGTTCGGGTATCGCCCGTTTCCGGATGCGCAAATCATCGCGCTTAAGAAATTGGCGCACAGAATTATCGCGCGTCACCGCATGTCGGCGGCTACCGCTCTTCTCGCGCACAGCGACATTGCGCCTGCGCGGAAGCAAGATCCGGGCGAATTATTTCCGTGGGCGGAATTGGCGAAGGAAGGATTGGGATTGTGGCCCTCCCCCTCGCCTCAGGACTTTGCGCCCGCAAGCGAGGATGAAATTTCAAAAATGCTGGGGTTTATAGGCTATGACACAACCGATCTCTCCGCCGCGTTGCTGGCATTCCAGCGCCGCTATTGCCCCGAAAAAATGACAGGAAAGGCCGATGAAGAAAGCATCGCAAGAATGCGCGCGCTTAAACGCCTAATACCAACGGCTCCTTGAAGTGACTCGTATAGGTCACGAGCGGTTGCGTAAAGCCTGTCGCTCGCCGGACTGAAAAAGCCTTTAGAAACATACGGTTTGCTCGGCAAGCGACAGGCGAGGCGCAGAGCGAGTGAAGTCAAACGGTTTGTCGGATTTCATGGGCCCGCTAGTATGACGATCGCGTAAAGAAACTTTTCCATCGAGCTTTTGTTTCGGCCCATCCATACATCGAGGCAAAAACGCCCGCGTTCGATATCAACATGAAAAACGCGGCATAGATAATATCGCTCAAGAAATGCGCGCCTGTCGCAAGGCGGGCGAAGCTGAACACTATTCCCGCCGCCATTCCGCCCCAAAACGCGCGGCGCGAGAAACGGCGCGGCGTAACATAGGCAAACGCGGGCAAAAAGAACCCGAACGCGCCGTCGCCCGAAACAAAGGAGCCGTTTGAACGCGCTTTTTCGACTTGGGGCGCAAGCGCGGGAGAAAAAGTTTCGCTTCCGCCGAATTCAACGATTTCACGCGGCCTTGCGCGGCCCCAATGGTCTTTGAACCCCACGTTCGCCACAAGGCCCGGCCCCACCAAAAGAGCAAGGAATAAAAACGCCCATGCCTTTGCGGGAAGAAGGAAATTCTTGCGCCGCGCCCACGCCGCCACGGCTAAAATCGCGAACGCCGCGCCTAAAATCCGCGCGCCGTCATAGGCTAACCAATGCAAATCCGACAACGCGATATTGCCGGCAAGAAAAAAACCGCCCGCCCCTGCGCGATAAAAAAGCCCCGACGCAAGCAAATCCGCCTGCGGCCAAAGGACAGGCAGCGCGAGAAGAACGGCAAAAAGGATGAAGAAAAGAGGCATAAAATGACTAGACCAGAACGACGGGATAAAAACAACTGCCGCAATTTTTCCGTCGGTTCACTTGCCTTTCGGCGCAGGGGTCGATGCTTGGACAGGGCTTGAGGCCGACGCTGAGGACGGCTCGGAAACCGGCGCTTGGGTCAGGTCAGCGGGGTCAGGACCTACGAACACGGCAAACTCCGCATCGGACTGAAGATCGGGCGCCTCTTCTATTTTATATGAAACGCCCGCGGTCTTGAAAATAGTTTCAAGAGCAGCGACCCCTTTAGCGGAAGAGGGGTTGTTTTTGACGATTTCGATAGTAAGGCCGGAGCGCGGATGCGCATCGAATTGGCCGCCGAACGAAAGCACACGCCAACCGCTGTTGCCATTGATCATCTCGGATATTTTAATAGCCCTGTTTTCGCAGGAAGAACATCCTTGAGCGAAAAGAATACTTGGGTGATACAACGCCTTTAAAGAATCCTCCGGGATCGCGAAAGTGTATTTGAATTTATCTTCTTGCTTTTTCACAGGCTTCTTCGAAGAGAAACTTCTTTCTAACGTTCCCCAAATTTTCGAAGACACCCCCAAAATTCTCGAAGAACCGCTCGATAAATCGACGACAAGAAATGCGGCGAAAATACCGATCAAAATACCCATGCCCAACACTTTAGCCTGCTTACGGGGAAGGCTAAAATTAAAACTCGGCAGTTTGATGTGCAGGATTATATCCGTCACGATTTCCTCAGTGTATCACAGCAAACAGCCGGCTGCGGTAGGAGGAGCATATTCCAAAATAATCAGGCCGCCATTGCCGCCGTTGCCGCTAGCGCCATACCCGCCTCCCGCGCCGGCTCCCGCCGGTAGCGATATCAACGTCCCCCAACCAGCCGCAGCACCGCCAGCACCGCCATAGCCAGTCCCATTTCCCCCGTTTCCTCCATTACTGCCACCGGCGCCCGAGGAAGAACTACCGCCGCCGCCGCCGCCGCCCCCAAAACCGCCGCCGCTGCCGCCATATGTACCGGCATTTGCAGCACCACCGGCAAGCCCGGCGCCGCCGGCTCCGCTGCCGCTGTTGTCGTTTCCTACACCCCCGGTTCCAGTAGTAGCGTTAGTTGCGGGACCAGTACCGGCACTGCCCATATAGCCTGATCCGCCGCCGCCGCCGCCGTTGCCTGAAGTATTACCGCCGCTGCCGCCGCCTGAATTAATACCGCCGCTATTACCGCCGCCGCCGCCGCCGCCGTAATATCCGGCGCCACCCGCAGCGCCGCCGCAATCATTGTTTCCACCGCCGCCGCCGCCGCCGACAAAGGCTTGTATGGTAGCCCCCGAGTTCAGAGTAAAATATGACGTAAAACTGGGGGAAACCGTATTTCCATTGCTGCCGTTTACTCCTTCGGCTCCCCCATTGCCGCCGGGGGCATAAACATAACTCGATGTATTATAAACAATGCCGCTGCTACCGGCACCGCCGCCGCCGCTGAAATTTGAACCGCATCCGCCGTTACCCCCCCCGCCGCCGCCGCCGCCGACCATGGCATAGTAAATCGTTACCGCGTATCCGGTATAGGGGTTCGTCTCACCGGCGCAAGTTCCTCCTTCTCCGGTACCGTTCAGGCATGAAGTTATCGCCTTAAAACAGTAACCTCCTACCACCCAAGTCATGGTGGAGGACCCCACAGTCAAAGTGGCTACGTTAACGCCCTGCGCCGATGGGGTCGTCTGTTCAAGCTCAATCGAAGTCCCCGGAGAGACGGTAGCGCTCGAAACCCATGATTGGCCGCCATTAGTCGACAAGTAGCAATTTGTGGGATTGGTACAAGAAACGGTAGCGGTTTGGGATCCAAACGACCCCCCATTCAAAGTGACAGAGTTGCTGGTCACAACAGTATTCAAGCTTTGGTTATATAGGTTGGTAAAGCCTGCCGTTGTCACACTCCAAGGGTTTGAACTGTTGTCTGTATATCCGCCTGCGGTAGTTCCAAACTGCCAAACTGCGCTCCCCGTAAGGTTCCCCGCCGGATTCGTCGCAGCGACCTGCTGGAGCGAAATGACGTCGCCCGGATTGATGCCCCAAGGAATCGCAGCAACATAGGCGCCGCCGTTGAGATTATTATCGGCAATCAAGCAGCTCGCGCCCCCGCAACTCACGTTGCTTGCGCTTATATTCGAGAAGGTTCCGCTCAAAGTGAGGTTGCCGCTCGTAACCGTGCTGCCCGGCAAGATGCCGGTGCTGCCGGTCCAGACAAGCGAGGCGGCGCTAGGCGTTCCAGAACCCACGTTTGTTATCAAGCAGGCAGTCGTGCCAACGGGCATATACTGCAGAACGACTTCTCCCGCGTTGCCGCCGAGTTCTTGAGAACCGGCTCCCGTACCGGCCGCCGCCGGCAGCGTCGTGAAAGTCGTCCAATTGCTCGCGCCAAGCCCCATTGTTACAAAACCCGTGATCGCCCCGCCAGTCCCGTTTGCGCCATTATAGCCTCCACTGCCGTTGCCCGACGTCCCGCCGCCACTTCCAAAACCGCCGCCGCCGCTGCCGCCATAGCCAGAACTGCCATTTCCATTTATTCCATTCGCACCGCCAAGGATCCCGCTGCTGCCGCCGCCGCCTTGAATGGCGCTGCTGTAATAACCATTCCCGCCATTTCCTCCCGACAAAGAAGCGCCCGCCGTTCCAGAGGCATAATTACCGACACCCGCCGCGCCGCCGGAGGAAGACCCGCCGCCGCCAAGAGTGGTGAGCGAACAATCGCCACTGTTACATCCGCCGCCGCCGCCGCCGCCAAAATATCCGGCGCCGCCGCCGCCGCCGCCGCCATAGGCTCCGCCGCCGCCGCCTCCGGCATAAACCGTAAGATTGGTTGATGCAGCCAAAGATAACGATCCTGCAACCCAAGTCGCGCTACTGCCGGGCACACTTTGTCCAACGGATGTTCCTCCTCCTGCTGCGCCACCGGCAACGATTGCCGCTCCTCTGTTATTGATAATGGCGCTGCTGCCGCCGCCGCCGCCGCCAGCGCCAATAGTGCTGCTGCCGCCGCCGCCGCCGCCGCCAACCATATCGTAGTAGACCGTTACGGCGGATCCGTAAGGATTGGTTTGGCTGAGGTAAGAAGGAACGACAGCCGTGCACATCGTCGACGCCGTTGGCCCTATCAAGCAGGCGGTTGTGCCAACAGGCACATATTGCAAAACAATCACGCCGGCGTTGCCGCCGTTACTTGTATAGCCCATTCGTCCAGCCGGACCCGGCACCACTGTGAACGTCGTCCAATTGTTCGCGCCAAGGCCGTAGTTGCTTCCGGTCCCGTTTGCTCCATTGGTCCCTCCGTTTCCGGTGCCTGTCCCGCCGCCGCCGCCAAATCCGCCGCCGCCAGCGGCAGAAGAAGAGCCACCGCCGCCCAAGAACCCTCCGCCAGCGCCACCATAGGCAGGACCGGCAGAAAGTCCGCCAGATCCTCCTAAAAATGCAGAACCTTGGATACCAGTACCATAATTACCTGTGCCCCCCACACCGCCGCCGATTCCGTTCCCGCCGCCGGCAGCGACAGTCATTACGCAAGCCCCCGTGCAACCGCCGCCGCCGCCGCCGCCATAATATCCTGCGCCGCCGCCGCCTGCGCCACTACTTGCTCCTCCTCCTCCGCCGCCGACATAAGCCGTCAAAGTTCCCCCTGAGGCCAGAGTAAACGATCCGCCAACCCACGCCCCTTCCCCGGCAGTGTTAAGTCCCCCTGCTCCCCCTGCTCCGCCCGAGGCAGCGGCTACGAAAGTTCCATTATTAATGAGGGCGCTGCTTCCGCCGCCGCCGCCGCCGTTAGAACTCGCCCCCATCCCGCCGCCGCCGCCGCCGGCCATAGTGTAATTCACCGTTACGGCAGATCCGTAAGGATTCGTTTGGGTAAAGTTGTTCCCAACAACGGCCGAGCATACCGTCGGCGGCGTCACCGTGCCTATCAAACAGGCGGTTGTGCCAACAGGCAAATATTCCAGAACAACCACGCCAGCGTTGCCGCCGTATATATTAGCGGTTGCTCCTCCGGCTGCCGCCGGTATCGCCGTGTTCGACGCCCAGGTATTCGCGCCGGTGCCATAGTCGGTTCCGGTTCCGTTTGCCCCATTGGAACCTCCATTGCCGCCATAACCGCCGCCGCCGCCGCCATAACCGCCGCCGCCGCCGGCGGAGTTAGCATTCTCACCATTTCCCCCGCCTATAAACCCGAGGCCTCCGGCTCCGCCGCCGTAAATAGCAGAAGAAGCTTGTGTCGACGCGCCAGATCCTCCCCCATTGGCAAAACCAGCGGAAGCAGTGCCATAATTACCGACACCCGCCACGCCGCCAGCGGTTCCGTTCCCGCCGCCGGCAGCGGTGAGCGTACACAGGCCGGAAACACAACCGCCGCCGCCGCCGCCGCCATAATATCCTGCGCCACCACCGCCGCCGGCTCCTAGGCCACTTGTGTCGTCTCCTCCTCCGCCGCCAACATAAACCGTCAGATTGCTTGACGCGCTGAGAGAGAACGATCCTGACGTCCAAGCCGCGCTACTACCGGGCGCCGACCCAATTCCTCCGTTAGCGCCATTGGCAACGATCGCCGTTCCGTTATTGATAATGGCGCTGCTGCCGCCGCCGCCGCCGCCGCTGTAAACCGTTCCCGCAGATCCACTCCCGCCGCCGCCGCCAACCATATCGTAGTAGACCGTTACGGCGGATCCGTAAGGATTGGTTTGGGTAAGATAAGCAGGAACGATAGTGGTACATAACGGCGTGGATGTCGCCCCTAACGAACAGGTTCCCGTGGGCGACGTATATTGCAGAATGACTAGCCCGGCGTTGCCGCCTTCATACTCAGTAGCAGCTCCCGCACCAGCCAACGCCG
>CAZPKC010000013.1:0-57069 GCA_964587125.1 uncultured Rhodospirillaceae bacterium
AAAGTGAAAAGACTCAAAAAACCTCTTGCATTATTCGCGGCTAGAGCCCCCCCCCCGTTAATTTTTTGTTAATATTCAAACTTAGCCATTATATTGTCTTGCACGGGCGTATCCATTCGGATACAATGGTGCATGTTCACTTTGATTCAGTCATCTGTTTTTGACGCATGGCTTTCGGCGCTGACTGATCTGAAGGCAAAAGCCAGAATTCTTGCCCGTTTGCGCAGCGCGATGCTTGGGAATTTTGGCGATTGTAAGCCGGTCGGCGAGGGCGTTTCCGAGATGCGAATTCATGTTGGCGCAGGGTATCGCGTTTATTATATGCGCACAGGAACAACAGTTTATGTTTTGCTGACAGGCGGCAACAAATCTTCGCAGAAGAAAGACATCGCACAGGCGAAAAAGATGGCTCATGAGTTTAAGGAGGCAAAACGATGAAAAAGGCAAAAGCTACAAAAACGACTTACGCAACATTTGACGCGTCGGCTTATCTCGATAACGACGCCGTCATTGCCGAATATCTTTCAGCGGCGGTGGAAGACCCCAATCCCGACGTGTTTATCGCCGCCCTTGGCGATGTAGCCAAAGCGCGGGGTATGGCACAGATCGCTAAAGGCGCAGGGCTTGGGCGTGAGAGCCTCTACAAAGCTCTTAGCACAGGGGCACATCCTCGCTATGAAACTGTCAGCGCAGTTCTGGGCGCACTCGGCGTAAAATTCTCCGTTGCGCAGATTGCGGGATAATGTTTACAAAAGTTTAAGTTTGACCTCCCATCGGTGCCCAGATTTACTATCCTTGGTCCACCAATTCTTTCCGCTGCATTTCTTAAAGATGCTCGCCGGAGCCTGCCCCGTGCTCCGACACGGGGCTCGCGGGGGCATTGTTGAGGTCGAAGGTTTAGATCCCGATCAGGTCCACCACCCTACGCTGCTTCGCAGCTTCGGGTGGCGCGCCACCCATAGCCTCTTGGCGTAGGGTGGCAGTCCCAACTCTCCTTAGTTTTCGCGCCGACTTTTAAATAACCCCTTACGTATGATAGTCGGCGTTGATTTTGACGTAGTCGTAAGAGAAATCGCACGTCCAGACAGTCGCGCTTTTCTTCGCCTTCTGATGAAAATCGACGGCGATTTCGACTTTCTTCGCCTTCATTTTTTCGGATAGCGCGGCGGCGTCGAACTTAACGCCGACGCCTTTTTTGCAAACCGAAACTCCGGCCAGCGATATGTCGATTTTGGACGGATCGAAAGCAAGCCCGCTTCTTCCGGCGGCCGCTATGATGCGCCCCCAGTTGGGATCGTTTCCGTAGAGCGCCGTTTTGACGAGCGGGGAATTCGCAATCGTCTTGGCCGCTTTTTGCGGATCACTTATGTTTTTCACCGTGATTTCGACGAGCTTCGTCGCGCCCTCCCCGTCGCGCGCGATTTCCTTTGCGAGAAAAAGGCAAACGGCGTGCAAGGCGTTCCTGAATTTTCCGGCGTCGGCGCTTGAGGCGTTCGTTATGGGCTTGTTGCCCGCCAATCCGTTCGCGAGGATAAGGCACATATCGTTCGTGCTTGTGTCTCCGTCGACCGTAATGGCGTTGAACGTCGTTTTCACGGCGTCGCGCAAAAGCCGCCTTAAAACGGCGGCCGAAATGGCCGCATCCGACGTGATGAACGAAAGCATCGTCGCCATGTTCGGCTCGATCATGCCAGCGCCTTTGGCGACGGCGCCGAGACGAACCGCTTTTCCGCCGATTGCGATTTCGACCGCAATTTGTTTTGCGAAAGTGTCCGTCGTCATAATGGCTTGGGCCACGTCGTCGCCGTTGCCCCCGTGAAGCGCGGCTGCCGCCAGTTTAATTCCTTGCGCGACTTTTTCTATCGGCAACGGCTGGCCGATGACGCCCGTGCTCGCGTTCAAAACGTGCTTCGGCAAAACGCCGATATGCTTGGCCGCGAGGCCGATCATTTTTCGCGCGTCCCTGAGGCCGCGTTTTCCGTTGCAGGCGTTCGCGTTTCCCGCGTTCGCGACTATCGCCCGAGCAACGCCGCTTTTGATGTTTTTCTGGTTGCACAGCACGCAGGCCGCTTTGACGACGTTCGTCGTAAAGACTCCGGCGGCGCTGGCTTTAGTTTCGGACACGATCAGCGCAAGATCGTTTCTTCCGGCTATCTTTTTAAGGCCGCAACGGACTCCGGCGGCTTTAAAGCCGCGCGGCGCGAGAATGCCGCCTTGAATGATTTTGATGCTCTTTTTCACGTTTTTCCTCTGCTTTTACCAAAATCGCTGCATGATTCCATTTAAATACTTTTTCTTCCAATCCGCCCGCATACGCAACGATAATTTTCGTAAGCCTCTCTGGCTTGGCGCGAGGACGCTCGCCCGCGCGTGTGAGTCTACTTGAATTATTATCAAGATAGACTACATCAGAAGAGCGTTCCTTTTTGAAAGTTCGTTCATGTTGTCTCCAGACAGTCCCTTGTTTCAGACATCCGGCGGATGCGCGCCGATGCTTCTTGGCAAAGCCGCCATAGGATTTAAGGGAACGATCAAGGCCGTGGACGCATCGAGCTGCGCCGCGCACGGCCTTTCGCCCGCCGAAATCGAGCGCCGGTTGGCGGAAATGGGGTTTACCATAGGCTCCACAGTCGAGATCAGGCACGAAGGTTTCTGGCGGCGCGATCCCATCGCCGTAAAAGTCAACGATACGACGATAGCCTTGCGCCGCCGCGTGGCAAATGCCATTCATGTGTGCCCTTTGCAACAGAATGAGCCGGATTGCCACAAAACATGAATGAAGGAAGTTCCCGGGAACAGGCAACGCGCGTCGCGCTGGTCGGAAATCCGAACTGCGGCAAAACCGCTCTTTTCAACGCCCTGACCGGAAGCCGCCAAAAGGTCGCCAATTACCCGGGCGTGACCGTCGAACGCAAGGAAGGAAATTTTGTGACCCCGAAGGGGCGTTTCATCCGGATTCTCGATTTGCCCGGAACCTATTCCCTGCGCGCCCGCAGCCCCGACGAGGAAATCACCCGCGACGTCGTTTTGGGCAAAATCGCGGGCGAGGAAATTCCGGATATTATTCTTTGTATTGCCGATTCCACCAATTTGCGGCTTGCCGTTCGCCTTGCGCTCGAAGTGCACCGGACAGGCCGCCCGATGGCGCTTGTGTTGAATATGTTCGATATCGCCAAGCATCGCGGCATCGACATCGATCTTGCCCGCTTGTCCGATGAATTGAAGATTCCGGTCGTCACGTCCATCGCCGTGCGGCGCGGAGGCATCGACGGGCTTCTCGGGTTGCTCGACGGCCAGATAGCGCTGCCGCCTCAAGCTTCGACACCATGCGATTGGACCCCTCCCGACCGCGACGACATCACCGCGCTGCAACGCGAAGCCGACCGCATCATCGCCGCTTCGGTCAAGCCCCCCGCCATGCCGCATACCGTAACCGCCCGCATGGACGCGGTTCTTTTGCATCCCGTTTGGGGCATTTTAATTTTGCTTGGCGTTTTGTTCGTGATGTTTCAAGCGGTTTTCACCTGGTCGGAACCGCCGATGAACGCCATCAAATCCGGATTCGATTTTCTCGGCGCCGAGGCGGGACGGTTCCTTCCCGCCGGATTGTTCCGCAGCTTTGTCTGCGACGGATTGATCGCGGGCGTGGGCGCGGTGATCGTTTTCCTTCCGCAAATTTTGATTTTGTTCTTCTTCATCCTTTTGCTGGAAGACTTCGGCTATATGGCGCGCGCGGCTTTTCTCATGGATAAAATCATGGGCGGAGCCGGATTGCACGGACGCGCTTTTATCCCGCTTCTCTCCAGCTTCGCGTGCGCCATTCCCGCCATTATGGCGACCCGCGTCATCGACAATAAGCGCGACAGGCTGGCGACTATTCTCATAGCGCCGTTGATGACATGTTCGGCGCGCATTCCCGTTTATACGCTGATTATTTCCGCTTTCATTCCCGCAAGGCAGGTTTGGGGCGGCCTGCAGCTTCAGGGCTTGGTGATGTTCTGCCTTTACGCTTTGGGGATTTTGAGCGCGCTCGGCGTTTCGTTCGCGCTCCGGCGCGTGTTCTGGCGGGATGTTCCGTCGGAACCTTTCCTTCTGGAACTTCCCGATTACAAAAAGCCGGATGCGCGAAGCGTTTTGCTTGGCTTGTTGCAGCGCGCGAAGATTTTCCTGAGCCGCGCCGGAACCACGATCGCGGCGATGATGATGGTGATCTGGTTTTTGGCTTCGTTCCCCGAAGCGCCGAAGAACGCGACGGAACCCGCCATCGATTACAGCCTTGCGGCCAGCATCGGAAAAGCCATGGAGCCCGTTTTCGCGCCTATTGGGTTTAACTGGCAGATCAACGTCGCGCTTATTCCGGGCATGGCTGCGCGCGAAGTGGCCGTCGCCGCGTTCGGAACCGTTTATTCCATCGAGGACGAGGATAACGGAACGGAAGTCCGGCTTAGCCAAACGCTGGCGCATCAATGGAGCCTCGCGACCGCGCTGGCCTTGCTTGCGTGGTACGTGTTCGCGCCGCAATGCGCCTCGACTCTCATCACGATACGCAAGGAAACGGGATCGTCGAAATGGATGTTCTTTTCATTCGGTTACATGATCGCGCTTGCCTATATCGCCGCGTTCATCACGTATCATGCGGCTTTGGCTTTGGGGGCTTGAGCGCCCCATAAAAAAACACGCCCGCTTTCGCGGGCGTGCTCAAATGATCAAGATAACGGGAACTTTTTAAATCTGGCTATGCGCCTTTCTGTACATGGAAAAACCGGCCAGCGCAATCAATCCCGAAGCAAAGAACAGGAACGCGGGAGGAAGAGGAGCCACAACAGCGGCGATAGTCAAAGTCGCCGTTCCGCATTGGCACCCTTGCGTAACGACCAGATTGATGAGTTCGGTCATGGTGTAGTAAAAATATTCGGGCGCCGAGGTTAAATTCTTGATCACGTACGACTCTGTCCACGTGGTCCCGCTGATGTTCGAGGTTAACATGACCGGCGTCGTCGCTGCGGTCGGAGCAGACGTAAAGGACGTGCTTAGATCTGCCGTCGCAGAGGAAGTAGCCGTGTTGACATTCGTATCCGTGAGCGTGATCGAAAGCTGCGTATCGGCCCCTAATTCACCGGGAATAGTGATCGGAAAAGTAAGAGGGGATCCGGATAAGGTATAATCATTGATGAGATAAGCTCCAGGTTCGATGACCTGCGCATTTGCCAAACCGGTCATCGAAAAAACCGCGACCGCGGCCAACAAAAGAATCTTGAACATTTGAATCTCCCAAAAGTTGAAAAACAAAAACAGAAACGCGTCTTCAAAAAACAAATCGAACACGGAATGAAGAATCGCCTCTTGGGTTATTTTCTAGCAGAGAAACTATTTGGCGGCAAGAAATAATGTATAGTAATTAGGACGTTAACCATGTTTTACGCGGAGGACTTTTAATCCGGGCATTTTAACCAAAAGGATGCTTGGAATCCAAGTTGTTAGAACTTTTCCCCTACCTGCAGGCAAAAAAATATGCCCGCTTTCGCGGGCATATTGAGAAGATCGAGTATAAAAACCCGTTAGATTTGTCTTCCGGCCTTCTTAACCATTGCAAAGCCAGTCAACGCAACCAAGCCCGAAGCAAAGAACAGAAATGCGGGAGGAAGCGGAACCAAGGAAGCCGAGAAATTACCGGCTTCGAACGAGTTCTCCGAGCTCGTCAACACGGCTTTCGTGAGGTCGGCAAACGGATCGTCGACAACGACATTAAGCTGAGAAGTCCCTGAGGTCAGGCCGGCAATATTGTTCAAAATGCCCGCGCCGGTAACCGCAAAAACATTACCCTTGGCATCCGTCAGGGTCAGCGTGTTGTAGGAATCTATCGTTCCCCACGTTAACCCAAAGGTGCTCGTCGTTCCCGACAAAGAAAATGTGGCGCTGGAACCGGCGTTACCGGTGGCATAAAGATAGGTGCCGCCGTACAGAGTGCCGGTCGGCGACGCGTTCAAACCAGAAACGGAAGAACCGGCGGGAACAATTTGGGCATCCCCGCCCAGCGTCAGGCCGGACACCGGATCCTGCGTAGATCCGAGATTGACATCGCCCACAACCGTTCCGCCTGTGGCGTACGTATCGGTTGCACCTAATGTAATCGTAATCGTTGCCGCATCGGCTGAGCCAGCGAAAGAGAAAACCGCGACAGCGGCCAACAAAATAACTTTCAACATTTGCATCCCCTTTATAATTGAAAAATTTTTCTTATTTATCCTTATTCTTAGTCCCTGTGTATTAAGAAAGTATTTCGTATACAAGAAAAATATTTTGTTATTAATGTATTAACCATGTTTTTCGAGGCGTCACATGAAGAATTGAATCCCCGCGTAAACAAAAAAATATGCCCGCGAAAGCGGGCATATTTAGGAGATCAGGTATAAAAACCTGTTAGATTTGGCTTCCGGCCTTCTTGACCATGGCAAAACCAGCCAGCGCAACCAAGCCCAGAGCAAAAAGCACAAACGTCGGAGGAACCGGAACCTCGGCAGCCGAAAAATTTCCGGCTTCGAACGAGTTCTGATAGCTCGTCAGCACGATGCTCGTGATGGCGGCAAACGGATCGATAAGCGCCACATTCAGCTGAGAGGTTCCCGCAACCAAACCGGAAATTCCCGCAGTCGCCGCGCCAGCCAAAAGATTTGTGCCGGTAACCGCAAAAACATTCCCCTTGGCGTCCGTTACGGTCAACGTGTTGTAATCATCGATCGTTCCCCACGTCAATCCAATGTCGTTTGCAGCTTGCGTCAGGGTGAACGTCGCGTTGCTGCCGGGGCTGCTGTCGCTTCCTAGAACATAGAGATACGAATTCCCAAACAGGGATCCGGTCGGCGACGTGTTCACATCCGGAACGCTAGAGCCAGCGGCAACGATCTCGCCACCGGTCAGCGACAGACCTGACCCTGCGATGGGCGTAGGGCCGGATCCAAGATTGAAATTAGGCGTAATCGTCCCGCCCAAACTATAGGCGTCAGTCGCACCCAACGTGATGGTGACATCCGCCGGAAGACCCGCCGCATTCGCTGCGCCGGCCAGAGAGAAAACCGCAACAGCGGCCAGTAAAATAGTCTTGAACATTCGCGTCTCCTTTTGAATTGAGAGAAGAATCTCTTGTCTCCTGTCTACCAAGAAAGCCTCACTCGATCAAGAAAAAATGTAATAAAATTAATTGGTTAACGGAGAAACGGTGAAAAGTTAAATTACTGTTAATAAAGGATTTTTCTGTTTTAATATTAACAGAGTCGTGAGTCTCGGCATGATTCCAAAAGCGTGTTCGATTATTTTTTTCTCAGGAAGAATCGTTTCGCTCGGACGGAATCGCCGCGACAAACGCGTGAAAATTTTTTCTTTTTTTTAAAACTAAAACGCCTGCCCGCGCTTCAGAAGAGTCGGAATCGTTTTCAGCAAAATCACGATGTCGAGCCACAAACTCCAGTTACGGGCGTACCACGCCTCGAGAGTCACGCGTTCCTTGAAGGTCAGTTGATTGCGGCCGCTGACTTGCCACGGGCCGGTGATTCCGGGACGCACGGATTCGTAGGAACTGAAATCTTCGGCGTAGAAATCTTCCTGTCCCGCCATGCAGGGGCGCGGACCGACGAGGCTCATGTCGCCCCTCAGCACGTTGATGAGCTGCGGCAATTCGTCGATGCTGGTGCGGCGCATAAATCGGCCGAACTTGGTGATACGCACATCGTTTTTCAATTTTTGGAACTTATTCCATTCTTCGGCAGCTTCCGGATTTTCGGCCAACGTGCGGTCCAAAACTTCTTCGGCATCGGTTCGCATCGAGCGGAATTTATAGCATTGGAACAACCGCCCCCCCTGCCCGACCCTGGGTTGCTTGAAAAAAGCGGGGCCCCCATCCCGGCGGATGATCGCGGTGACCGCGAGAAAAAGCGGCGACAAGATCAGCAAGGCCGTGCCCGAAAGCGTCACGTCGACCACGCGCTTGATCAGGCGCGGCAGGGGAAGCTTCAGGCGGTTTGTGTCGTGCAGCATCATGACGTCTTGCATGATGAAATGATGCGGCGTCATCGTGCTGGACGGCAAACCCAGCCACGGCGGAATAATGGAACACGGCACGCGCGCGCGCGGCAGGGATTTCAGCGCCGACTGATACCGTTCGATGTCGCTGCCTTCGAGCGCCAGAAAAACATAATGCGCGTCATGAAGCACCAGCATCTGTTTCCATGCGCGGGTCTTTTTCATGTCCGACAACACGGAGGGCGGCAACTGATCGAGGATCGTAAAGCCAAGCTGTTTATCGCGCGACAGAGCCCTCAAAGCTTCCGTCGCCGTGGGGCCTTCGCCGATGACGATTGCGGGAATGTTCCAGACTCCGGCTTTGTCCAGACGGCGGCGCGCCAGCGCGCGTCCGACAAGAGAGAAAACGGCGAACAAAACCCAGCAAAACGCCGTCCACAAACGCGAGCCGTTATCGCGCGAGGCGAATTCGATAAAACCGTTCGCGATAAACCCGACGCTCGCGGCGCCGAGAATCTGCCCGATTGTTTCCCAGTAAGGCAAACGCTGGCGATAATGGCCGCGGCTGTCGAGCCAGAGAATCACCGTCAGGCCGATGGCCCAAAAAACGGTGAAGCTCTGCCATGTGATAAGATCGAACATATCGCGCGGCAGTTCTCCATCCACCAAAATGCGGCGCATAAAAACAAAAAACACGTCGCCGAGATAAGAGAGGGCAAGGGCGCAAATATCGGCGCCGAGCATCCAGCGGCCGGACATATGCATACGGCTTTGAAAATCGGGGAAAACCTGCGGAACGGACGAAAACGCCCCCTTCCATCCCGGTAAATTGGGAACGGAGGTCTTTTCGGGTATCGAATCCTTTTCAGAATGAAGCCGGAACATAAATCCCCAAAATTTAGGTCTGATCATTAGTTAATCGCCGCCACGCGGGTCTTTACCTAATCCATATCCGAGTATATGTAACGCCTGAAAACCTGACCTTTGATTTGTACCACGAAAGTATTAACGACTCAACTAGTCGGAACCTTTGGACAGAACTTTTTTTGATCCTTTACATGCCGTAGTATTTTTACGGGATGTTTTCTACTAATAGTAGGTATAATTGGTTTATTTGCTTTCCGATTTTATATCAGCGGGCCTATGAAATCCGATTTGCCGTCTGATTTCACTCGCTCTGCGCCTCGCCTGTCGCTTGCCCGGCTAACCGCATAGTTTACAACGGGTTCTTCAGTCCGGCGAGCAACAGGCTTTACGCAATAAAAAGGGGCTCGCCTTCGCTCGCGGGCGCTCGTGATCCATACGAGTCACTTCATGGGGAAGTTGGTATTAAAAGTTCTTTTTCACCGGTTTCGGCGTTTTCTGCCGCCTTTCTATAAAACTCCAACAGCCTTTGCCGCGCCTGCGGCAAATCTCCGTCGCGCGGGATCAAAAGACGGGAATGAGGATTGGCAAAGACATGGCGCGACAGGAAGTGGCCGGTCATTTCGAGGCCTTGTAAAATATCGGAAGCGCTCCAAGCGCCGCCTCCGAGCAAAAACGCCGGAAGGGGAAAAAGTTTATCCCGATAAGGCGCTCCGGCCTCGAAAGATACGGCGCGGCCCGTGCGCGGACTTACATAAGCCAGATTTTCCGTCTCGCCGCTCGCGGCGCATTGGCTGAGGTCGAGTCCGTAGCCGAGCGCCTGCAAAAGCGCCATTTCCCATTTGATATAAACGGGAGCCCACAAATCGGCGTCTTGCAATGACAAAAGCGTCGCAAGCCCCGCATAGACTCCCGGCATCGGCTGGCGTTCGGGCAGACTCGCTTCCGTCACGGCGCAGGCGGACGAGATGATCGCGATGATCTCGGGCGCATCGAGCCACAACGCCGCCTGCGCCGCGATAAGATCGAGCGTATAATTGCCCAAATGATCGACGAGGCGCGCGCGCCATTTTGCCTGCACGCGGTTGCCCGATTGCAGAACCGGCCTCGACGCGCGTCCCTGCCCGCCCGGAACCAATCCCGCGTGACGCCCGTGCGCGGCGGTCAATAACGATACCACCGCCGCATTTTCGCCGTGCGGCCGCGCCGATAAGACTATGCCCTCGTCGATCCATTCCATGCGAGGAAGGCTAGCAGAGAGACTCTTTGTTCGCTATAGATGAACGATCCGCTCATCGTCGATTTATTCCATAGACCCACTCAATGTCCATTGTCCTTCATTACACGTCGATCAAGCCAAAAACAGGAACCGAACGCGAAGTTTTCGGGCTGCATGTGGCGATTGCGGATTTGCTGAAAGCTTATTTCCGGTACGCGCGCGCGGAGAAATTTTCGTTTCTGATCGGGACGGATGAAGAAAAGAAGGAAGTGCAGGAGATTGCGGCGCAGGCAGGGGTCGAGGCAATGCGCCTGATTGCGCTCGACCGGCGTTATCCGGAAAAAAATCTCTCGCAGTTCTCGACCGTGTTTCGCGCGGAGCCCGATACGCGCCAGCTTTTATGGCAAAGGCAACTGGCGGAAAATTTTAATTTCTGCGGCCTTGCGCACGCGATCAGCGGCGTGGAGGCAGGCGAAGTTTTGCAGGACTATTGCCTTGCGCCCTCGTGGGATACGGATGCGATCATTTGCCCTTCGCAGGCGGTGAAAAACGCTATTCGCGCTTTTTGGGATTCCTACGGCGATTATTTGAACAAACGTTTTGGCGCAGATTATCGATGCCCCGTCCAATTGCCCGTTATTCCCCTTGGCGTAGACATTGAAAAATTCGCGGCCAAAACCACGGCTGATAAACGCGCGGCGCAACGCAAGGCGCTTGGCGTCGGCGAAAACGACATCGTTTTGCTGTGGGTCGGAAGATTAAGCGCCGCGATCAAGGCGCATCCTCTCGCGATGTTTCGGGCGGCGGAAATCGCCGCGCAAAAAACGTCCGCGCGCGTGCATCTTGTCATGATCGGCTATTTCGTGCCGACTGAAGTCGAGACGCAGTTCAAAAAACTTGCCGCCGATATGTGCGATAAAGCTATCGTGACTTTCATAGCTTCCGACGATGCGCGTTTTCCCGATGGCTTGTGGGCGGCGGGAGATATTTTCCTGTCGTTGATCGACAATATGCAGGAAAGCTTCGGCCTGACTCCCATCGAGGCGATGGCCGCCGGATTGCCGCGCGTCATAAGCGATTGGGACGGATACCGCGACTGCGTGACGGATAGCGAAGACGGTTTTCTCATCCGCACGGCGCAGCCGCCCGCCGGAAACGGGTTCGATTTGACCGCGCAGGTGTTGAGCGGACGCGAAGTTTATGGAGGATTTCTCGCCAAAGCCGCGCTGACGGTCGCGGTCGATGCGCAGCAGGCTGGAGATCGTTTGGCCCGACTGATCGCGGATAAAAATCTGCGCGCGTCGATGGCCGAAAAAGCGCGCATACGGGCAAGCAAAATTTATGATTGGCGGCATATCATTCCGGCGTATGAAGATTTATGGACGGAATTGGAGGCGCAGAGAAAGGCGGCGGCATCCCGCGAAAAGAAAGAATCCCATCTTTCCGCCCTGCCCCAGCTTCCCGATCCTTATACGATGTATGAGGCTTATCCTTCCGCGATTTTGACCGAGGCCGATTGTTTATGGCTTGCGGCGTCGACCAAACACATTAAAACCCTCCTGCAATATTCCATCAACACCTATGCCCACGATGTCCTGATCCCTCCCGACGCTATTTCCGCGCTTCTCGTTTGGCTTGGGAAAAATACGAATGCTTCGATCGCTTCCGTCTTTGCGCGTTTTCCGGCTTTGGATAAGCCGAGTTTGTGGCGCACGATTGCGTGGCTGCAGAAGCTTGGGATTGTTAGAAATTCAGCTTGCCAAGCCGAAAGTTAGATGTAGAGTCTTAAAACAAGCGCGCAGGGTGAAGTTCAGCGCCTTCCTTCCCCTTTCCTCAATGGAAGGCCTTGAAAACGCGCAATCGGACACCACATCTGGTGAAACACTTGGGAGGATATCATGGGCGCAGCAACAAAAGCCGTTACCGACTCTAGCTTCGAGTCCGATGTTCTGAAGGCCGGTCAGCCCGTTTTGGTCGACTTCTGGGCCGAATGGTGCGGGCCATGCAAAATGGTCGGCCCCATTCTCGAGGAAATCGCCACGGAGTTTGAAGGAAAGTTGACGATTGCCAAGGTCAACGTCGATGAGAATCCGACGACGCCCGGCAAATACGGCATCCGCAGCATTCCGACGCTGATGCTGTTTAAAAACGGCCAGCATGTGGCGACTAAAATCGGCGCCGCGCCGAAAACGGCGCTTCAGACGTGGATTAAGGAAAATACCTAGGCGTTCGGATCGTTTAATTTTCCACGAGAATTTCCAATTTCGCGCGCTGCCGATTGATCTTTCTTTTCTGCGCAATCTGATAGGCGGCGAGGCTGCCCGTGACAAGCGCTATGCCGACATATTGATGCAGGCTTAGGACTTCGTTCAACAACAAAACAGAAAAAAACGACGTAAAGATGGGCTCGAGCTTCGCCATCAGGCTGTATTGAAACGAGCCGAGAAGAGAAATGCCCCAGAACATGCAGAAATTGGCCACTATGACCGATGCGCAAATGGCGATCAAACAGGCGTCGCCGGTCAAAGACGCCGGAAGATGCGGCATTTGGAAAAAGAGCGCGGGCAAAGTCAAAACCGCCGCGATTAGAAAATTCTCCGCGCCAACGACGATGGGATGGCGTTTTTGCGTCTGATGCCCATAAACATACAGGCGTCCTACCGCGACAAGCGCAGACATGAAAGCCAACCCCATGCCGATCCAGTTCGCCTCCGGCTGCGAATGCCAAAGGTCGAGCACGAGCGTCAATCCGAAAAGCGCCATGATCGTCGTCGCGATATTGATGCCGTCGAGTCTGATCTCCCCTTTCCACGCCATGAAAAAGAGCAGCATCAGCGTGTGCGTATAGACGATGATGATGACGAGCGGCCCAGGAATATAAAGGAGCGCGAACATAATGCCGAAGACGGAACACGCTTGAAGAGCGCCGCCTATGATGCCTTGCTTCATATCCTCGCGCGTTTGAAAAAGCGGCTTGCGCGTTAGAGCGCAATAAAGCCCCATGCCGAGGCCGCGCGCCCACGTCATGACGATAACCAAAAGAACCGCATTGCCGCCGTCGGCATAAACGGCGCGCGACGCGGGAGGGTAAAGGCCATAGGTCAGCGCCGCTAAAGCGGCGCACATCAGGCCTACCTTGTGTGGATTGGCTTTGAAAAACCTGACAAGGGCGTTCATGCGCGCCCTCGTTTGGGCTGCGTTTTGCTTCCTCCGACGCGCACCGGACGTTCGGCGAAAGAGCCGAGGCTTATCATGCGGTCATAAATCACAAGCGCGCCGGCGATGCCGACGTTCACGCAGAATTTCGTCGGAATTTTCACGATATGGTCGCAACGCTCGACCATCTCATGCGACAGGCTGCCTTTTTCGGGGCCGAGCACGTAAGCGGCGCGCAAGGGATGGCGGAAACTGGGCAGATCGGTCGCTTCGTCAATCAATTCGACGCCGACCAAAGAGCAATCCTTGGGCAGCGCAAATTCGCCGATGTTTTCATACGCGTAAAAAGGCAGATGAATGTCGGCGTGAGAGGTATCGGTTGATTTGATTTCGGCGTAATTGATCGCCGCGCCCACGGTGAAAAAGAAACTCGCGCCGAACGCGTGCGACGTGCGCACCAGATTGCCGAGATTGAAGCCTTTGCTGATTCCCTCGGCGCCGACGGCGAAATAACCGCGCATGGCCTCAGTTCACAATCCGAGCGGTTGCCTGGTCATAAATGTCTTGAATGAGAACGCGCTGCTTGACGCGGAAGGATATGCGGTCCTGCACGGGTTTGGGTAAATCGGTCATTTTGACGATGTTCTTCTTCAAAAGAATCATGATGACGTCTTCGACGGCGCGCGCCATTTCATTATCGGTCTGGCGCAACGCGTTTAAGGCGGTTTCGACCTGCTGAGGGTCTTGTCCCCGTTGTCTCAGGAAAGCGAGAACCTCGGGACTGTTATGCGGAACCATCTCGCCGCCGGCCAAGCCGCGCGTGCTGATTTTAACGATTTGTCCGCTTTCATTTCGCAGAATATAAGGCATGACACATCTCACCCTTTTTGCAGGAAACTGTCTTTTACCATAACGCATAAGGGATGGGGAGTGAATTTATTTTCTCTGGATTCGCGCGGTCGTCTGAACTAGAAGCCCCTATCCTGAAAACATTGGAGCACGTAAATGGCAAACGAATCAAAAGCGCAAGAACATACAGGCGGCGTTTCCGGCGAAAGACTGCGTTCTTTCATTAAACGGATCGAAAAGCTCGAGGAAGACAAGGCCGCCGTCGGCGAAGACCTGAAAGAGGTCTATGCCGAGGCCAAAGGCGTCGGGTTCGACGTTAAAACCATCCGCCAAATCGTGCGCCTGCGGAAAGTTGAGCTTGAAAAACGCCGCGAAAGCGAGGAATTATTGGAGCTGTACAAGGCTGCAATCGGCATGGAGGACTAGGCCCTCATGGCGTTTTTTCTTTCCAAGGTTCTGTGGGCGTTCTTGTCCCCCGGCTGCTTGCTGGCGCTCATGCTGGCGGGCGGATTGGCGCTTGAGGCGGCTTCGCGCGCGGCATGGAAGAAAACGGGCAGAATTCTTTGCGTTTCGGCGACTTTCTGCCTCGCGGCGATCGCTATTTTGCCGGTTGGAGATTGGGCGCTGACGCCTCTTGAAAACCGCTTTGCGTTCGATCCGCCGGATCGCGTGGACGGAATCGTTGTCCTCGGCGGCGACGAAGAAACGGAAATTTCCGAAGGTCGCGGCCAGCCCGTGGCGCTCGATTCGATGCGCCGGTACGTCATGCTCAAAGATATGGAACGGCGTTATCCCGACGCCAAACTGGTGTTTTCGGGCGGATTCGCCATGCGTCATCCGGACGGGCATATACCGCCGTCCGATATCGCCGACCTTATCATGACCGACATCGGCGTTCCGACGAACCGGATGATTTTCGAAAAAAACTCTCGCAACACGTATGAAAACGCCGTTTTTTCGGCAAACCTTGTGCATCCGAACGCGTCGCAAAAATGGCTTCTGGTGACGAGCGCGTGGCATATGCCGCGCGCGATGGGTTGCTTCCGTCAGGCAGGATGGAACGTTTTTGCGGCTCCGACGGGCTATTTCACGCCCGGCACTTACCAACTGGTTCCCGTTCGTTTTGAAAAACAAATACGCAACTTGACTCTGGCCGCGCACGAATATGTCGGCCTCCTCTCCTATTGGCTTATGGGAAGGACAAGCGAGCTATGGCCCGGTTAAAGCCGCTTTGCCTGCTTTTCGCCGCGGCGGTTTTTTCCGGCTCAAGCGCGGAAGCGTCGCCTTTGCGCACGATGTCCGAATATTCCTGGCTGCAACAACTCGAACAGCAGGCCGTCGAGGACGGCGTTTCCCCCAATGTCGTGCACGAAGCTTTGGATAATTTTTCGCCCAACCCCCGCGTCGTTGAATTGGATCAAAAACAACCGGAAGCGACGGTCGCTTTCGAAACGTATCGCCATAACGCCGTCACGCCCGCGCGCGTCAAAAAAGGCGCGGAAGCCTTGCGCCTTTATGAAAAAGAACTCGCGGCGATCGAAGCGCGCACGGGCGTCCCGCCGCAGATCGTCATAGCTTTGTGGGGCAGCGAAAGCAGCTTCGGCCAGAATACCGGCGATTTCGATGTCGTGAACGCTCTGGCGACATTGGTTTACGTCGGCCGCCGCGCCGATTTTTTCAAATCCGAACTTTTCGCCGCGCTGCATATTCTGGAGCGCGAACACATGGCTGCGGACGACTTGCGCGGCTCGTGGGCGGGCGCCATGGGCCAATGCCAGTTCATGCCCTCGACCTATTTGAAATACGCCGTCGATCCGAGCGGAAAAGGCCGCCCCGATATCTGGAACGATCCCGTGGACGCTTTGGCCTCCATCGCCAACTATCTCGCGGCGGAGGGTTGGAAGCGCGGGATGACGTGGGGGCATGAGGTCGAAGACGGCGGCGACAGATCGCAAGAATCGTTCGTTCAACCGGACGGCGAGGGAAGCGGGGGGTTTCTCGTCACCGATAATTTTCGCGCCCTGACGCGCTGGAACCATTCGACTTATTTCGCCTTGTCGGTGGGATTGCTGGCGGATGCGATCAAGAATGATTAAAAAAAAAGCCATTATTTACCGCTCGGTTAACCATATTTTCCCGGGATTAGTTTCAGCTTTTTGTGGTAGAGTCAGGGCCTCGGGAATTTTGCCGGTTTGGCCGGACAACGAAATTTTGAGAGGATTATTATGGACGAGATTGAAAACGCGAGAAGAATACTTAAAAATAGAATCGGGATAATGGATGAGGCTCGTTCCTTGTGGGATAACTTAGTTCCGGAAAAAATTCCCGCCACGGCGGCCGAGACTTTCGACGACATTGAAACAACGGCATCCGACCTTCGCAGTTCGCTGGAAGCGCTCGGGGATAACGTCGCGCCCGGGTCGCCTAACGACGTTGCTATCAAAGCGCTTGTCGAAAACCGCAAACACGCGGTCGCGGTTGCCAGATTGTACCGGACAGCAGATGAGTTGTTTGGAGAAGATTCGTTTTCCACCGCCGACTATGCGCGGGAGCGCAAAGAAAACTCTCTCTCGTTCTTTGCGAGCATGGGACTTAATCCCGAAGAGGACGCCGAGCATTATAAAAAATTCGAGACTGCTTTCAAAGCCGCGTGCATTTCGTCTGCGGAAAAGATTTTGGAAAATTTTTCAAAAAGAAAAGGCTCCGCGAATCTCGACATTCTGGCCGCAAAAGAGGATTTAAATAGCATTTTCGAACTGAACATGCTTAGCGGCAGGGACGTTAGAAAGGATCCCGGCCTTAGCCGCAGGATTGCGATCGCCTTTCAGAATTTCGGCACCGCTTGCAAAATTGCAAGCGATCCGGAGAGCGTATGGAAAGACGCAAAGAAAATCCTCGATCGGCAGCCTTTCGGCGTGAGGGCAAAAAGGTTTATAAGAAGCGTTCGGCGGAGCCTTAGATCAGCGGGCATATGAAATCCGACACGCCGTCTAACATCCCTCGCTCTGCGCCTCGCCTGTCGCTTGCCGGGCTGGCCAATTGGTAATTACAGTAAAATAAAACCAACGCGCGATAGACTTTCCTCGCCCACTTATGTTAGCGTCCGCGCATCCTCCAACCGGATGCCGAATCGAATGAACAGCCCCCGTTTTTACAGAGTTTTCGCGCCGCTGGCGCTTTGTTCCCTTCTTGCCGCGTGCGCGAGCCATCCTTCCGGCGGAACGGCGCAGGGCGGCGTTTATAAGGTCGGGCAGCCTTACGAGATCAACGATAAATGGTTTTATCCGCGCGAAGATTACAGTTATGACGAAACCGGCATCGCTTCGTGGTATGGCGCCGATTTCCATAATCACGTGACCGCCAACGGCGAAGTTTACAATAAGGACGAATTGACCGCCGCTCATAAGACGCTGCCGCTGCCGTGTCTCGCCCGCGTCACCAATCTGGATAACGGGCGGTCGATCGTCGTGCGCGTCAACGACCGCGGGCCGTTCTCGGGCGCGCGCATCATCGACGTGTCGCAGCGCGCCGCGCAGTTGCTCGGCTTCGAGGAGCAAGGAACGGCCAAAGTCCGCGTTCAGGTTCTGGCCGACGAAAGCAAGGCGATCGCTGACGCGATGCGCCGGTATGGCAAGCCTGTGGAAACGGCTCCTGCGGCCCCCGTCGAGGCGGCGGCGACTTCGACCGTTATTTCGGAGACGCCGTTGACTGTTTCCTCCGCGCCTGTCGAAACCGAGACTCTGAAGCCCGTGCGCTCGACCGAGGAAACGCACCGCGAGTTGCTGCAAACAAAGCCCGTGCCGACGGTGGTGCAACTTCCCGTCACCGGCAAAAACCGCATTTTCGTGCAGGCCGGCGCTTTTACCGTTCCTGAAAACGCGCAGAGAATGCAACAGCGCCTGATGCCGCTTGGCCCCGTGTCGGTTTCGGTGATCATCATTAACGGCAAAACGTTTTATCGCGTGCGCCTTGGCCCCGTGGCTAACGTTCCGCAGGCCGATGCGCTCCTTACGAAAGTGCATCAGGCGGGGGTTGCGGCGGCTCGTACCGTTGTCGATTAATTTGGGGGTATGATGAAATTCAGGTTTATTTTTATACTGGCATTTTCGCTTTTGGGAGTGGCTTCGGCGCAGGCGCAGGAAGCATCCCCTCTCGATGTCGCGGCAAAACAGGCTATTCTTATCGATTCCGCGACAGGCGCCGTTCTTTTCGCCAAAGACGCGGATAGCCCCATGCCGACATCGTCGATGAGCAAGATGATGACGATGTATGTCGTTTTCGACGCGATCAAAACGGGCAAATTGAAAATGGACGACACGCTGCTTGTCAGCGAACGCGCGTGGAAGCAGGAAGGCTCGCGCATGTTTTTGAACGTCGGCGAACGGGCAAAAGTCGAAGATTTGATCCGCGGCGTGATCGTGCAGTCGGGAAACGACGCGGCGGTCGTATTGGCCGAGGCTTTAGGCAACGGCTCGGAATCCGCCTTCGCGGATTTGATGAACGCCAAGGCCAAGGAACTTGGCCTTAAGAGCAGCCATTTCATGAACGCCACCGGCTTGCCCGATCCGCAGCACTACTCGACCGCGCGCGATTTGGCGACGCTGGCCGTCGCTTTGCAGCGCGATTTTCCGGAATACTATCATTATTTCTCGGAACTCGATTTCACCTATAACGGCATCAAGCAGGGCAACCGCAATCCGCTCCTTTATCGCAATATGAATGTCGACGGGCTTAAGACAGGGCACACGGACGACGGCGGTTTCGGCCTGACGGCTTCTGCCATCCGCGACGGGCGAAGGATGGTTTTGGTATTGAACGGCATGAAGGATATGCAGGCCCGCGCCGACGAATCCGCCAAGGCGCTTGATTACGGCTATCGGGAATTCGGCCTGTATCCTGTCGCCAAATCTGGGGATGTTATGGCCAATCCTTCCGTCTGGCTCGGCCAAAGTAAAAACGTCCAGATCGTCGCCGCGCAGGACGCCGTCATAACCCTGCCCCGCGCCGCGCGTAGCGGGTTGAAAGCGGTCGTCAGCTTCGCCGAACCGATTCCCGCGCCGGTCAGAAAAGGCGATGCCGTCGGCGAATTGACGATTACCGCGCCCGGAATAGAGGCCAAAACTATTCCGCTGGTCGCCTCAAACGATGTGGAGCAATTGGGCTTTTTCTCGCGCGTGATCGAGAAGCTCGAGGTGATTTTCGGGAAAAGTTGAGGGTATTTCTTTAAGGAGATGCCGGTGAAAGGCAAGTTCATCACCTTTGAAGGCGGCGAAGGCGCCGGAAAATCGACGCAGGTCAAATTGCTGGCGGCGTTTTTGCGCGGCAAAAATATCGATGCCGTGGAAACGCGCGAAGTCGGCGGATCGCCTTCGGCGGAAGCCATTCGTGATCTGTGGCTCAAGCCGAAAGACGGCACGTGGGACGTCTTGACCGAAGTCCTTCTCATCAGCGCGGCGCGGCGCGAGCATTTGACAAAGACCGTATTTCCGGCTTTGGCGCGCGGCGCGTGGGTGATTTGCGACCGTTTTGCGGATTCCACCCGCGCGTATCAGGGAATCGGTTTGGGTTTGGGGCTTGAGACGGTCGATGACATTTATCGGAAGGTTGCGCCCGGTTTCGAGCCCGATCTGACGTTGCTTCTCGATTTGCCCGTGGAAGCCGGATTGGCGAGGATAAAAAAACGCGGCGGACAGGACGACCGGTATCAACAGAAGAACGTCGATTTTCATAAGAAGCTGCGCGACGCTTATTTGTCGCTTGCGAAAAAATACGCTGAGCGGTTTCGGATTATCGACGCTTCGGGCGGTGAAATTGAGGTTGCCGCCGCCGTCGAACGCGCCGTGCGCGGGTTTTTCAAATTATGACCGAGCCTGTTCTTTCCTTCCCTTTCATCGGCCACGCGGACGCTTTGCGCGAGGTTCGGGATTCTTTCGCCTCGGGGCGGATGCCACACGCGTGGCTGATCGCGGGACGCGAGGGCATCGGCAAAGCGGCTTTGGCCAAACACATCGCGCAATTCGTTTTGTCGGACGGCATGGGCGAACTCGGAAAGCCCGATTCCGCGTCCCGCGCGGCAAGGTTGGTCGAGGCCGAAACGCATCCCGATTTGTTGATTATCCGGCGGCCGACGGATGAAAAGACGGGGATGCTGAAAAACGTCATTCCTGTCGAGGATATGCTGAAGGTCGCGGAGTTTTTTCACAAAACCTCGGCGGATGGCGGATGGCGCATCGTGATTATCGACGAGGCGCACGCGTTGAATCGCTTCGGGCAAAACGCGATTTTAAAAATCGTCGAAGAGCCTCCGCCGAAGGCGCTGATTTTGCTGACCGTAACGACGCCGGGCGTTTTGCTGCCCACCATCCGGTCGCGCGCGCGCGTTTTGCAGTTGTCGCCGCTCAAGCCGGAGGATATGCGGATTCTTTTGCGCGCCACGGCGCCGCAGGCGTCGCCCGAGGATATCGATTCCGTCATCGATCTGTCGGGCGGAAGCGTCGGGTTCGCCCTGAAGATTCTGCACGCCGACGCCTTGCCCCTTTACCGCGAGATGCTGGGGATTCTGGACGCGATGCCGCAAATGGATATCGCGCGGCTGCATAAACTCGCCGATCAGGTTGCGCGCAAGACCGATGCGGAAAGTTTCGAGGTTCTAAGCAAGCTTCTTGTCGAGCGCTTGCGGAAAGCGACGCATGACGAGGCAAAGCAAAAGGGCCGCGTCGATATCGCTTTAAAGCTTTGGGAGAAAACGAGGGCGACGTTCGCTATGGCCGAGGGCGCAAACCTCGACCGTAAGCTCGCGTTCATCAACGCGATGAACGAGATACGGGCGCTGGCATAAAAATAACTTCAGACAGAGCCTTTGATTAAAACGGGGCCGCGAGGCGGCGTCGAAACGCGATGCGCGGCGTTATATTTCAAACAACGGTATATGCCATAGGCGCTGATCGAAGCCATAATCACGTTGACGACGAAAGCGGAAAGATTCCACTTATCCAACAGAGACACGGCGATCAGAACCGCTCCGAGAAAGTTGCCGATCGAATAGCGAAGTTTCTTCGCGTAATCGCGTTGCCATTGCAGCCACGCATAGTTGTAGATGGTAAAAACAACGCCGATAAGGCCGAGAATATCGTAAAAATCAATCATCGCCGCACCCAATAAAAAAATATTTGAAATAAATCGGAACCTGAGAATCATACGTTCAAGTCTTGAGGATTTATAACACAAAGGGGTTAATTTAGCGTTTATGCCCCAAAAACATGCTTTCTTGACGCAAAAAAATTGAAGAACATGCCTGCCGCCGTTCCGCCCAATAAGCCGATGACGGGATAGTCGTAGACGAAGGGGATGGTGCTGACGAGAAGGCTGTAGGTTCCGCGGTTAAAGACAATCCCTATGGCGCAGACGAAAGCAAATTTGGCGAGCTGTTTGGCCGGAGGCATCGGCGGCGCATCGCGGAAAGTATAAAGGCGGTTGCCGATCCACGTCGACGTTACGGAAAAGGGGAAAGAAAACATTCCCGCCGCGATGCGGCCCAAACCCAGCGCGTTGATGCCAAAATAAAGCATGGCGGTATCGACGATGAAACCGACGACGCCGACGACGCCGAATTTGAAGAACTGATGCGCCGTTTTGCGCCAATAAGGAATCTGCGTTTGTTCTTTTGCGGCGAAGGAACCAAATCGGATTCCGCACAAATATTCTTTCGCGCAAGCAAGGGCGCGCAAGAATATTTTGCGGAATGACGGGATAAAGGGTTCTTTTCCATCCATTATCTGTCGGCGTCGTTGAGGGACTGCGGCGCGGGAATATTCAGATAGCGCATGCGCTTCATTTCGTGCCGACCGCGCGTGACGGTATCGAGGATCAGCCCGCACATAAAGAAAAGAAACGCCATAATCATCATGCCCATCGACAGGATCGCCGTCGGCAGGCGCGGCACGAGGCCCGTTTCCATGAAGCGGATGACGATCGGGATAATCAGCGCCGTCGAAACCGCGGCAAGAAACGCCGCGAGGAGCGAAAAGAACTGCATCGGCCTTTCTTCCTTCACGAGCACGATGATCGTCCACAAAATGCGGAAGCCGTCCTTAAACGTGCTGAGCTTGCTGAGGGAGCCGTTGGGACGGTCTTTATAGGGCGTGGCGACCTCGGCCGTCGGCATGCGAAGTTCCAGCGCGTGAACGGTCAATTCCGTTTCAGTCTCGAATCCCGCGGCAAGCGCGGGAAAGCTTTTAACGTAGCGCCGCGACATCACGCGGTAGCCCGACAGCATATCGGAGAACCGGCTTCCGAAAATCCACGACACCATATGGGTCAAAAGCCAGTTGCCGAAGCGATGCCCCGGGCGATAGGCCTTTGCGCACTCGGTCACGCGCGCGCCGTTGACCATATCGAGCGATTCCGTTCGCAAAAGATCGATCATCTTCGGCGCGAAAGAAGCGTCATACGTCGCGTCGCCGTCCACAAGCACGTAAACGTCGGCATCGACATCCGAAAACATGCGGCGCACGACGTTGCCTTTGCCCTGCAAAGGCTCGGTGCGGACGATGGCTCCCGCCTCCCGCGCCGCCTCGACGGTGCGGTCGCGCGAATTGTTGTCGTAAACGTAAATCGTCGCGTCGGGCAACGCTTTCCGGAAATCGGCCACGACTTTCGCAATGGCCGTTTCTTCGTTGTAGCACGGAATCAGGACTGCGGTTTTCTGGGACATGAAAAACTCGTTATTTCGGAACGACGGGACATAGGCTTAATTGACTATCATTAAAAAGCCTGTCCGTCACGCTTTGACATTTTTTGGGCAGCGCTTTAAGGCCGAAAAAGGCGACGGCATCCTGCGCCCCTTTGATTTGCCAAGAGGGAATCAAAACCATAAAACGGCCTCCTGCTTTGCGGTGCGCATCGACGCGCTCGTGGAGAAGTTTGTTGATGCCTTTATCCTGTTCGGGGCTGGAAAAATTGCTTTGAATGCGGACAAACGAAATCTCCGGCGGAAATTCGGGAATGACGTGGGAATAAGGCTCGTCGCCCGCCATCAGGATCATCAGATGCGACGTGTCGCCCAAATCGGGGATTGTCGCTTCGACGAAGCGGTCGAGCCATATGTCGCGCCGCGTCCAGTTGCCGGGCTGAACCGACGCGGCAACGACGGCGAGAATAAAGGCCGCCACAAGACCCCGCGTCGAGATTTTGAGCGGCAACAGGCCAATCGCAAGGACGATCAGCAACGGCGCTGCCATTTCGAGCGTCACGGCATAGCGGTAGATCGAGAACATCACGAGCCACGCGACATAGGCCAGCGAAAAAGACGCGAGCAGATACCGCGCCGAGTAAGGCTTCGACAAAGCGTCGGCTGCCGCGCGGTTGCGTCCGAAGAACAGGCGCAGCGCGAGCGCGAAAGGCAAGAGAACGTAAAGAATGGGTATGCGCCAATCGCGCAAAGGGATTTCGCCGACGCGATAGGCGCTTTGAGCGAAAAGGAACGGCATCAGAAAATAATCGCCCCAGCTATGCGGCACATAGGCCATGTCCCGGGCGCTCGTAAGCGGCGCTAACGGCGAATGGAAATAATTATTGAAATAGGGAAACAAGGGACTGCCAAAATGGCCTTGCAGGAACGCCATCCAGTATCCCAGCGTCAGCATGCAGCCGATAAGCGCTCCGAGGCCGAAGGCAAAACTCAGGATCGCGCCGCGCCGCCAGCTTCGCCCCACAAACAGCAAGCCGCCGCACAAGCCGACCGCGTAAAGGGCTGCGGGCAATTTCAGTCCCGTCATCATGCCGACGGGAATGCCGAAAGCCAGAGCCAGGCCGAACGCGCGCGAGACTTTATCCGCGGAGAGACGCTCAAGATGACGCACGACGAGTGCCGCCGACAGAAAAGCGCCGAGGCTTGTGATGTTATCGCCAAAAGTTGTGCCGATTTGCGCGATTCCTCCGCCGCCCAGCATTCCAAGCGCCGCCAACGCCGCGCAGGCGATGACTTTATGCCTTGGATTCGGGACGATGAGCGTGGCATATGCGATTCCGAAAAGAAGGATGAAATTCAATCCCTGCACGAAGCCCAAGGCGAATCCCGCCGCGCGCGCGCTTGCGTGCATCGCCAAAACGAAGAACGGCACGTCTATAAGCGGGTTATAAAAATACGGGGTCTGCGAAGGCAGCAGGTCTTGCGCGTAGCGGTCATTTAAAAAAGCGTAGGCGTTGTAGAAATGATAATTGCGCAAATCCCAGTTGGCGTCCTGCCCCAGCGAGATCGCCAGAAGCCCGAAAGCTATCGGAGCCAATCCTAAAATAACCAAAGCCCAAACCCGCGCGCGCTGCCCTTTGGGAGGCAGAAAATGTGTGGGGTGGGCGACGAACATGGCGGACTTTACGCGGACCGTGGATAAGTATGAAAAAGCGGAAAGAAGAACGGCCTTTCTTGCGGAAACATATCTATTTTTCCGTTATCTTACTCGCCCGGAGGAACAAGCTCGATCGCCGGAGACGCGCCGCCGGAAGACGGCGGAGCGGTCATTTTATCGCGGGCGACCATCGGCTGCGCGGCGGGAGCCGGCGTTTTATCGGCGGCGGGCGAACCGATTGGCACGGCCGTGGCGCCCAAAACAGGCGTCGTTTCGATAAGGCCGGACATATGCTCATGAATGCCGGATTCGAGATTCTCCCCCAAATCCTTGATGAGGCCGTTGAGCAGCGTGTAATAGGCGTTTTGCTTCTCGGCCGCCGTTGGGTCTTCCGGCAAAGTCAAAGCGCGGGTCGCGGAAGCTTCCGTGATCGCATAGCCGGTCGGACCGTTCGCTTCGATCGAAACTTCGGCGGAGCCGATGTATTTCGCACTTTGCTGGCGCGTGAACCAACGGTCGAAATCGAAGAAGCCTTTCTTGACTTCCAGCGGCTGCGACGTGAGCGAGGCTTTCTTGATGATGACGACAGCCTGACCGGATTGCCCGTTGGCCTGCATGCGGTCGATCGCCCATTGCTTGATCGCTTCCTTGATCGTCGGCGTGAAGGAATTTCCGTTATAGAGAGAATCCGCAGGCTGCATGCCGCTGCGATCCGTCAGGGATATCGTCTTGACGTTCAGCACGATCTTCGGCTCCAACGTGTGATTGACGGCGACGGGAGGCGGCGCCTGCTCCGACGAACACGCGGCAAGAACGAAGGCCAAGCCGAAAACGGCGGATATTTTTTTCATAAGAAGCTCCAAGGAAGGAATCGGTGCGTTAAGGTAGAACAGAATGGGCGCGGATTAAATATGAATCCTGCAAGTGGGTGAAAAATAATAAGAAACAAAGGAATAGATTATGCGGGGTCATTTTATTCATGTTTTTTTTCGTATATCTTTTCGTTAAGGTTTTTTATCGTTCTCGACTATGAAACCATTGCATTAACTATATTTGATTGCGATTATGGATTAAGGCGTGCTGAAGAAGGCCGTTTTCGGCAACGCTTTATTAATCAAACGCGAACCGTTTTTTAAGGTATTTCCGGTAGATAGAGTATGATATTCGTCTAATAGGTCAGTTAAAAATGTATCTTGGTATCGATCTCGGAACGTCCAACAGCGCGATTGCGGGCATCGTCGACGGGAAGGCTCGCGTCTTTCGTCCCGCCGACGGCGGCGAGGTCTTGCCTTCGATCATTTATTTCGACAAGCGCGGGCATCGGCTTTACGGACGCCGCGCTCACGACCAGGCTTTGGTGACTCCCGAAAACGTCGCGGCCGGATTCAAGCGCCTGATGGGAACCTCGACCCCCATCGAAATCAAAGGCGCGGAACAAACCCTGTCGCCCGAAGAATGCTCGGCGGAAATTATCCGCCAATTGCTGGGACAAGCGGCGACCGAAACCGGCGGAGATAAAATCGTCGGCGCGGTCGTCACGATTCCCGCGGCTTTCAATCAGATGCAATCGGAAGCGACGTTGCGCGCCGCGAAAATGGCGGGGCTTGAGCACGTCGATCTGTTGCAGGAACCCATTGCGGCGGCTTTAGCCGCCATGGAAGGCGCGAAACGCTCGGGACAATTTCTGATTTACGATCTGGGCGGCGGAACGTTCGACGTGGCTTTGGCCCAAGCGATCAACGGCGAAGTTAAAATTCTCGCGCATCAGGGCATCAACATGCTGGGCGGCCGCGATTTCGACCGCATGATCGTCAACGAAATCGTGCGCCCGTGGCTGGCCTCGACGTTCGATCTGCCCGATAATTTCCAGCGCGACGCCGCGTACCGCCGCTTGATCCGCATCGCGCAACTGGCCGCCGAGAAGGCCAAAATCGATCTGTCGTCGCAGGAAAAGGCTTCTATTATCGCTTCGGACGAAGAATTGCGCATGATGGACCAGAACGAAATGGAAATGTATCTGGACGTTCCCTTCTCGCGCGAGCAATTCGAAGACTTGATCCGCAAGCCTATCATGCAGACGATCGACTTGATCCGCGCGATGCTGAACGAGAACAACACAAGCCACGAGGACATCGACCGCATCGTGTTCATCGGCGGGCCGAGCCGCATTCCTTTGGTGCGTCAACTGGTGTCGAGCGAATTGGGCATCGCCGCCGACCTAAAAACCGATCCGATGACGGCCGTCGCCGTCGGCGCCGCCTATTACTGCGAAGGCCGCCAATGGGACAACGCGGGCGTCAGCGCGCCGAAGCCCGTGGCCGCGACCGCGCCCGTTCCCGAAGAGCCTCGCGTTTCTTATGCCTATACCGCGCGCACGCCGGACGATAAAACCGTCGTAACGGTGCATGTTTCGGGCGCGGCTCCCGACGACCGCCAGATCAAGCTGGTCGGCGACACATGGGATTCCGGCGCTTTGCCTTTGGCCGACAGCCTGACCATTCTCGTGCCTTTGAAGGAAGCCGGAGAGCATTCTTTCACGGCTCACGTTCTGGACGGCAAAGGCAATGTTCTGCCCAAGCACGACCAAACGCTGACGATCGCGCGCCTTGTCGCTTCGACGGGAAGCATTCCCGCCGCGCAGACGATCGCCGTCAAGGTTTTGGATCATGCGCAGGCGCAGGAAAACATCCTGATGCCCATCCTGAAAAAAGGCGAATTTCTTCCCGCCAAGGGCCGCGTCAAATTTGCGAGCGCGCGGTCGATTAAGGCGCGCGAGGCGGGACACGTCAGTTTCGAGCTTTTCCAGATCGAATACGAAGACCGGATCGATTTGAACTTATGCGTCGGCGTTTTCCGCATCGGCGGGGAAGATTTGCCGGACGGATTCGTCCTTAAAGAAGGCGCGCTTCTTTCGTTCGATTGGCAGATGACCGATAGCGGCATTCTGCAAGCGACCGTCGCCGTCGAAAGCGAGGGGGGTGCGCCCTTGGAGCTTAAGGCTCCGCGCTTCTACGCGCCGCAAGTTGGGCAAGTTTCTTTCGCGGGCGAAAACGGCGTGAAATTCGCCTCGGCGATCGTCAAACAGGGCGAAGAGGAATGGGGCGATCTGGCCGCCGCCGTCGGCCCCGAGGGAGGGCCCGAAATCCAGCTTTTGAAGATGCGCTTGCAGGAACAAAGCGAAGTTCTTACCGAATCTCCGAACGATCCCGAAGCCCTGCGCCGCGTCGCCGAAGAAGCCCGCTTCGCGCGTCAGGATATCGCCGGTCTCGGCAAGAAATACCGTCCGGCCTTGCTGCAGCGCCGGTTGGGAAAAATGACCGCCGTGTTCAACCGCATCGCCCGCGCGTTCGCGGAAAAAGCCGAGACCTCGCGTTTCGACGCTCACGCGGCCAAAGTTCAGGAGATTATCGAAAACGGCGACGCGAAATTCTTCGACGACGCCGATCTGCATATGTCCGAAATGCGCGATCTGTTCTTCATCATCGCGTGGCGCGATCCCAATTACGTCAATGCGTGGTTCAAGCGCTTGTCGGGCGAAGCTTATTTATTCCCGGACGGACAGGAATTTCAGGGCTTGGTCAAAGAAGGCTCTGCGATCGACCCTTCGGGCGACGCGGAGGCGTTGCGCGACGTCGTTAAACGGATGCTTTCCGCGCGCATCGCGCTCGGCGCCAACGATACGGCGGGCGAACTCGCGACGATCGTGAAGGCTTAAAAACGGCGTTTTGTTCTCTTCGTTTACATTTTCTCTATCTGGTATATGCTTGGCGCATGAGTCTCTTCGACAGGGAGGGACATGTCTAGATTTTCTCTTTGGCTAAGCGCGGCGCGCGAGACGGTTGCGCGGAAAAAAATGGTCGTTGCCGATTTCCTCGGCGACGTAAAAAGGGAAATTTTCACAAGAGATACCGCCATTGTGACCGGCGCAAGTTTGCTTGCGGCTATTCCCGCCCTTTTGGATGGTTACGATCTTCCATCGGTTTTTGCCGTAGGCGCGGTTCTTCTCACGGGGTATCTTCTTTTTCGGACAGCCGTTTTGCGCGCCTATCCAAGGCTGTCTCCCAGTCTGAATCGATAATTCAAGCGCCGCGTTCGAATATCAAACGTCTTTACGCGATGATGTCGGGAAGGAGTTTGGATTCGGTGCGCGTAATTTCGTCGCGCAGGACGAGCTTGCGTTTTTTCAAGCGTTGAATCTGGATCATGTCGGGAACGGCGCGTTGCGATAACGCATTAATCGCGTCGTCAAGATCGCGGTGTTCGGCCTTAAGAACGGCCAAAAGTTCCTGAAGTTTTTCCTGCTCGTTCATATTTTTCGTCGATTTGCCGGAGCGATTCTTATAGCAGAAAAACGGGGTTAAAGCCACGTTTCAATAGAGAAAAAGGCGGGGGATATCCCCCCGCCTTTTTGTTGTTGGCTTAGGCTTCGGTTACTTGAGTTCGACGCCGGCGCCGACTGCTTCGAGCTGCTTCTTGAACTTCTCGGCATCGACCTTGCTGACGCCGTCCTTAAGGGTCTTGGGCGCGCCTTCCACCAGATCCTTGGCTTCCTTAAGGCCGAGGCCGGTGATCGCGCGGACTTCCTTAATGACTTCGATCTTCTTGTCGCCAGCCTTTGTCAGAACAACCGTAAATTCGGTCTTTTCTTCGGCGGCTGCCGCCGGGGCTGCGCCCGCTGCCGCTGCGACTGCGACCGGAGCGGCGGCGCTGACGCCCCACTTCGTTTCCAGAAGCTTCGACAATTCGGCGGCTTCGAGAACCGTCAACTTCGACAATTCTTCGACCAGTGTTTCAATCTTCGACATGTTACTCTCTCCTTTGTTGACGTTAGTTGTTAGATGTTGGACTTAAAAAAACGTTATGCTTCCTGACGGCCTCTCCCCGCGATGACGCGCGCCACCTGCCCCGCCGGAGCCTGAAGAACGCACGCGATCTTGGTCGCCGGCGCCTGCAGCAAGCCTACGATCTTGGCGCGAAGCTGATCGAGCGACGGCAGCGACGCCAGAACCTTGATTTGGGCTTCTTCCAGAATCTCGCCGTTCATGATGCCGCCGATGATCTTGAACTTTTCGTTCTTCTTGGCGAAATCGACGGACGCTTTCGCCGCCGCGACGACATCCTTGGAATACGCCAGAGCCGTCGGGCCATGCAGAAATTTTTCCAGCGCGGCGAATTTGCTCTTTTCGATGACGTGCTTGACAAGCTTGTTCTTGGCGACCTTAAGGCCGACGCCTTCCTTGCGCATCGCCACGCGCAGCGCGCGGGTCTGATCGGCGTCGAGGCCGAGCTGCTGGTTGACGACGATGATTTCCGATTCCTTGATTTCGGCGTCGATTTCCGAAATCAGCTTTCCCTTCGCCAGGCGATTGGGACTGTTATGCGTTTTCTTCTTTTCCATGCGTCGCTCCTTCAAACAAAACCAAATGGGATCCCCGCCTTCGCGGGGATGACAAATTTGTCTATCGGGGAGATGGATGAGAAAAAACAACGGGCGTAAAAGGCGGACACTTAAAGTAAGTACTGGCCGCGAACGCTCACCTGTTTTGTCCCGTCTATTGCTGGCGAATTTTAAGCTTCCGAGGAAGCGCCCGCAGTCTCCGACAGGGTTGCCTTGTTGCGCAAGGCAGGGGGGTTGTAGCCGAAACGGCCACAAAAAAGCAAATAGAATTTTTACTTTTTTTAACATCTTTGCTCATCCATTAAGAAATACTGGAAATATGTGACCCCTGTCCCTAAAAATGCAGAAACTTCTGGCGATTAAGCCTTTAAAACACACGCAATCATCAAATAAACAGATGAAAATAACTATTAAATTAACCTGAAATTATCCTTATTATCGTATACGTGAGTTTATATCGCGATTTATTTTGGAGAAAACATTATGTCCCAACCTGTCGCTCCGAGAGCCCAACAGCCCGTTTCCCTTTTTTGCTGGATTGGAGATCCAAAAACCGGGCACCTCGACGAAGACAAACTGCTTCGCTATCTCGTCGCAGTCTCGAAGGACCCTGAAAGCGTCACCCACTGGAAAAAAAGATATGAGGATTTGACGAAGCACGGAGGACGTTACGATTTCTACGACAGGCAGATAGTCTCGAGAATCAAGGTTGCCACCGAATACGTGTTCAATCCGTTTTCGTGGAAGGACAACGACAAGAACAACGACTTCGTTCCTTTGACCGAGGACGAGGGAAAAGCCAAGAATTTGGTCTTTGGCGAAAACACCAGCCAGTACGGCATCAAGCAAAGACTGTTTGCCCAAAGATTACTGGGGGCTTTAGGCGTCAAAGCCGACGCTCATGATTATAACGGGCTAAACATATTGAGGGTCGAGGGCAAAGGGAATATCGAAAAGCTTTTCAAGGTCATTCCGTCCCTTCATGCATGGAAAAGGGCGCAAAATCCTCGCGCTTGGGCAAAAAGTTCAGATGAAAAAAGTCTGAATTTGAACCTCAGGTATTTCTCGGAGAGAGAAATAGACTCGGCCATAACGCTTCTGGCGCGGGCTGGCGTTTCCGCCACAAAAAACGATATCGCCTCCGGCCCGGACAAGGGCCTAACTTTTCTGCAGGTCTCGGGCAAGGATAACCTCGATAGACTTAATAAATGCATTCCGGGGCTTCCTGCGCTCTCGCAGCCTCAAAACCATCGCTCTGCGCCTAAAAGCAGCAGATCCGCGCCGGGTCATCATAAATAAAAAAACGCCCCGTTTTGAGGCGGGGTGCTTTTGTTTCCATTTTAGACGGCTTTATGCCTTCTTTTTTTCTTCCTTCGGCTTCGGCTCGGCTTTCACCACGACCGTAATCTTTCCGCCCGCTTTTTCAATCGCGGCGATGGCGGATTTGGAAGCTCCCGCGACCGTGAGATCGAGTTTCGCCTTGAGTTCGCCCTTGCCGATAATGCGAACGCCGTCGCGAGCCTTCGAGGCAATGCCGGAGGCAATCAGGCTTTCGGATGTGATCGGCTTTGTTGCGTCGATGCGTCCCGCGTCGATGGCAGCCTGCAAACGGCCAAGATTCACCGCCGAATAATCCTTGGCGAAAATATTCTTGAATCCGCGCTTCGGCAAGCGGCGGCTGAGCGGCATCTGGCCGCCTTCGAACCCCTTGAGACGCACGCCCGTGCGGGCCTTCTGGCCCTTGACGCCGCGGCCGCAAGTCTTGCCTTTGGTCGAGCCGATGCCGCGGCCGACGATGAGGCGCTTCTTGTGCGCGCCGGGGTTATCGCGAAGATCGTTGAGCTGCATTTTCTTAGTCCTTTTCTTTCACGCACACCAAATGGCGCACGCGGGTAATCATGCCGCGAATGGCAGGCGTGTCCTGCAATTCGCGCGTCGCGTTGATGCGTCCCAAACCAAGGCCGAGCAACGTTTCCCGCATTTTCGGGCCTTTGCCGGTCGAACCGCCGATTTGCTTCACGACAAGCGTTTTGCCTGATTTTTTTGCTTGAGCTTTTGGTGCCATAATAACCGTCCCTATTCCTTGGCTCCGGCTTCTTCAGCCTGTTTCTTGCCGAGAATCTCGTTGACCTTTTTGCCGCGGCGCACCGCGACCGAACGCGGGCTGGCGACCTGACTCAAGGCATCGAACGTCGCCTTGATCATGTTATGAGGATTGCTCGACCCGACCGATTTGGCCACAACGTCATGAACGCCGAGCGCTTCGAACAACGCGCGCATCGGGCCGCCCGCGATGATGCCGGTGCCTGCGGGAGCCGTGCGAAGCACGACTCTGCCCGCGCCGAAACGGCCGCGAACGTCGTGATGCAATGTCCGGCCTTCGCGCAACGGTATGCGCTGCATTTTGCGCTTGGCGGCGTTAGTCGCCTTGGCGATCGCTTCGGGAACCTCATGCGCCTTGCCCGTTCCATAGCCGACGCGGCCTTTGCCGTCGCCGACGAGAACCATCGCGGCCATGTTGAACCTTTTGCCGCCCTTGACGACTTTCGTCACGCGGTTGATGCCGACGAGCTTTTCGATAAGTTCGCTGCCTTCGCGGTCGTCTTTGTCTTCGCTCTTCTTTGATCTTTCGGATCTCGCCATACTTTTTTCCTTTGTCTAATTTAGAAGGACAGGCCGGCTTCGCGCGCAGCCTCCGCCAATTCCTTGATGCGGCCGTGGTACAAATAACCGCCGCGGTCGAAAACCACCGATTTAATGCCAGCCTTGATCGCGCGTTCCGCCACCAGTTGGCCGACGGCCTTGGCCGCCGACTTATTGGCTCCCGTCTTCAGCTTCTTGCGCAAATCTTCCTCGAGAGTCGAGGCGGCGATAAGCGTCTTTCCCGCCTTGTCGTCAATGATCTGGACGGAGATGTTTCTCTCCGAACGATGCACGGACAGGCGCAAACGGCCATGCGCATTCTTCGCAATGTTGTAGCGGGTGCGCTTGGCGCGGCGTTCGTGAAGTTCTTTTGCGGTTAACATGTGTGCCTCTATTTCTTCTTTCCTTCTTTGCGGCGAATCTTTTCGCCCGCATACTTAATGCCTTTGCCTTTGTAGGGTTCCGGCTTCTTCATACCGCGGATTTCGGCGGCGACCTGACCGACCTGTTGTTTGTCGGTTCCGGTGATCGTCAATTGGGTCGGCTTGTCGGCCTTAATCGTGATGCCCTGAGGCGGTGCGAACCGTACTTCGTGGCTGAAGCCGATTTGCAAAACCAAATCCTTGCCCTGCATCGCCGCCTTGAAACCGACGCCTTCGATTTCGAGAACGCGCTTGAAGCCTTCGGTCACGCCCTTGACCATATTATTGACGTTATTGCGGACGGTTCCCCACAAAATGCGCGAGCGAGGCGTATCCTGATGCTTGGAAACGACGACCTTGCCGCTTTCGACCTTGACGTCGATCTCGGACGGAAAGGCAAGGCTCAGGCTTCCCAATTTGCCCTTGACGGCAACGGTTTGGTTCTTGACTTCCGCCGTAACGCCTTGCGGCAGAGTTACGGGATATTTGCCAACGCGCGACATTCTTTTACCTCAAAACCAAAAATTAGAACACTCTGCAGAGCACTTCGCCCCCGACATGCTGGGCGCGCGCTTCGTTATCGGAAAGCACGCCATGCGGCGTCGAAAGAATCGAAATGCCCAAACCGTTGAACACGCGGCCCAAATCCTTGATGCCCGCGTAAACGCGGCGTCCGGGCGTCGATACGCGCTCGATTTTGCGGATCGCGGGCGAGCCTTCGTGATATTTTAGTTCGATCTCGAACTGGGCTTGCGCCGTCCCCTGCTTCACTTCGGTAAAACCGCGGATGTAGCCTTCGCGGGTCAACGTCTCGAGGACATCCTTGCGGTGCTTCGACGCGGGACAGCTGACGACAGCCATCTTCGCCATCTGACCGTTGCGGATGCGGGTCAGCATATCACCTAGTGTATCGGAAACTACAGACATGTACGCCCCTCCCTTACCAACTTGACTTTACGACGCCGGGAATCTGTCCGGCGGACGCCAGCTCGCGAAACTTGATGCGGCTGAGTTTGAATTTGCGGTAATTTCCGCGCGGACGCCCCGTCAGCAAACAGCGGTTGTGCTGGCGAATCTTGGCGCCGTTGCGCGGCAGCTTGGCCAGCTTCATCACGGCCTCGAAACGCTCTTCCATCGGCGTTTCCTTGTTCTTGATCGCGGCTTTAAGGGCGGCGCGGCGCTTGGCGTACTTCTTGTCCAAACGTTTGCGCTTGCCTTCCTTCTCGATCATGCATTTTTTAGCCATCTCGTTACTCCTTAAGCCTGAAAGGGCATGTTAAAAGCGCGAAGCAATTCGCGGGCTTCGTCGTCGGTCCTTGCGGTCGTGCAAATGACGACATCCATCCCGCGGATTTCGTCGATTTTGTCGAATTCGATTTCCGGAAACACGATCTGCTCCTTGAGGCCGAGCGCATAGTTGCCATGGCCGTCGAAGCTTTTCGCCGACACGCCGCGGAAGTCGCGGACGCGGGGCAAGGCGATCGTGATGAGCCGGTCGAGAAATTCGTACATCTTTTCGCGGCGTAGCGTGACCTTGCAGCCGATGCCGAGGCCTCCGCGCAGTTTGAACGACGCGATGGCCTTCTTCGACTTGGTGATGACGGGCTTTTGCCCCGCGATGAGCGCGAGTTCTTCCGCCGCGTTCTTGGCCTTTTTGCTGTCGTTCACGGCTTCGCCGACGCCCATATTGACGACAATCTTGTCGAGTTTCGGAGCTTGCATGCCGTTTTTATAGCCGAACTTCTTCATCAGGTCGGCTTTCACCTTCTCCTGATAGAGCTTTTGCAAGCGCGGAACGTATCTGTCTTTTTTCGCTGCGACCATTTTATACCTCTTCGCCCGAGCGGCGCGCGATGCGCGTTTTTTCGCCCTTGATGTCTTTAAAGCCGACGCGCGTCGCCTTGTTCGTCTTCGGATCGACGAGCGCGACATTCGACGCGTGAACCGGCGCTTCGCGGCGAATGATGCCGCCTTGCGGGTTGCCCTGCGATGGCTTCGTATGGCGGGCGATCATATTGACGCCCGAAACCGTGACGCGGTTTTCCTTGGGATACACGGCCGTGATTTCGCCCGTTTTGCCTTTATCCTTGCCCGTCAGGACAATAACCTTGTCCTTCTTTTTTATTTTCAATTTCGTGGACATTTACAACACTTCCTCTGCCAAGGAGATAATTTTCATAAAGCCGAGACTGCGCAGCTCGCGCGTCACCGGCCCAAAGATGCGCGTGCCGATCGGCTCTTTATCCTTGTTGATGAGCACAGCCGCGTTGCGGTCAAAGCGGATCAAGGTGCCGTCCTTCCTATGCAGCGCGTATTTCTGGCGGACGATGACGGCCTTGTGCACGTCGCCCTTCTTGACCTTGCCGCGCGGAATCGCGTCGCGGATCGACACGACGATGATATCGCCGATCGACGCCGTCGTGCGGTGAGAGCCGCCCGGAACCTTGATGCAGCAGACGGCTTTTGCGCCGCTGTTATCCGCAACATCGAGGACTGTTTCCATCTGAATCATGGCTGTTTCCCTATTCCAAACCGTTACTTCGCTGCCTTTTTCGCGGGCTTCTGTTCCGCTTTTTCGTCCACGAGCATCCAACGCTTGCGTTTGCTGATGGGCGCGCATTCGATGATCGACACGACGTCGCCGATCTTCTTGCTGTTCGTCTCGTCGTGCGCCGCGTACTTCTTCGACTTGCGGATGTACTTCTTGTAAATCGGGTGCATGACGCGGCGTTCGACCAAAACCGTGATGGTTTTGTCGCCTTTGTCGCTCACTACCGTTCCTTGCAATACGCGCCTTGGCATTTTAGTTCCCCTTATTTCCCCGCATCTGTCGTTTTCGATTTCGCTTTGCCGGCTTTTGCCTTCGGCGAAGCTTTAGGTTTCGACACAGGCGCCGCGCCAGCGGAACGCTTCCGCTCGCCGACGACCGTTTCGATTTTGGCGATTTCCTTGCGAACGTGCATGACGCGCGCCGTATTGGCGAGCTGTCCCGTCGCACGTTGAAAACGCAGGTTGAATTGCTCCTTGCGCAATTCGGCAAGGCGCGTTTCAAGCTCTTTCTCCGTTTTCATCCGCACATCGGCGGTTTTGACCGTATTCTTTGCCATAATTCCCTACCTCTTACGCGGCCAAACGCCGCACGAATTTCGTTTTGATCGGCAACTTGGCCGCCGCGAGCGTAAACGCTTCCTTCGCCACGCTTTCGGAAACGCCGTCCATCTCGAACATGATGCGTCCCGGATGAACGCGGCACGCCCAAAATTCCGGAGCGCCCTTGCCCGAACCCATGCGGACTTCCGCGGGTTTCTTCGACACGGGAACGTCGGGAAACACCAGAATCCACAGGCGTCCCTGGCGTTTCATCGCGCGGGTAATCGCGCGGCGCGCCGCTTCGATCTGGCGGGCGGTCACGCGTTCCGGCTCCAAAGCCTTCAGTCCGAAAGCGCCGTAGCTCAGGCGAAAACCGCCCTTGGCCACGCCGTGAATGCGGCCTTTATGCGCTTTTCTGTACTTTGTGTTCTTCGGTTGCATCATGATCTTAAACCCGTTCCTGCCTCGGTTCCCGCTGCTGCTGGCCGTCCGTCTGGCGTTTTTCATGCGCGAGAGGATCGTGTTCCAGAATTTCGCCGCGGAAAATCCAAACCTTGACGCCGCACGTTCCCATCGTGGTGAACGCGGTCGCCGTTCCGTAATCCACATCGGCGCGAAGCGTGTGAAGCGGCACGCGGCCTTCGCGGTACCATTCCATGCGCGCGATTTCGGCACCGCCCAAGCGTCCGCCGCAATTGATGCGGATGCCCAAAGCCCCTGCCCGCAAAGCCGACTGAACGGCGCGCTTCATGGCGCGGCGAAAGCCGATGCGGCGTTCGAGCTGATCGGCAATACCCGCCGCGACGAGCTTGGCGTCGACGTCGGGCTTGCGGATTTCGACGATGTTCAGGTTGACTTCGGCGGAGGTCATCTTGCCGAGTTCGGCTTTCAGCTTTTCGATGTCCGCGCCCTTCTTGCCGATAATCACGCCCGGACGCGCCGAATGAATGGTGACGCGCGCGATCTTGGCCGGACGCTCGATCACGATGCGCGAAACGGATGCCAGCTTGCCGATTTGCTTGGTCAGATAATCGCGGATGCGGAAATCCTCGTGCAGAAGCTTGCCGTAGTTTTCGTGGGCGGCGAACCAGCGGCTGTCCCACGTGCGGTTAATGCCAAGACGCATGCCGATCGGATTGACTTTTTGACCCATGTTAGGCCCCTGCTTTCGCTGATTTATCCGCCTTGGCTTTGGCCGCAGCGGGAGCCTTGGCGGGAGCGTCCGCTTCGGCTTTCTTGGTTTCTGGTTTCTTTGAGAAGCTGCGCGCACGCTTCGCGGACAGCTTCGTATCGTTCTCGCGTTCCTTGACGACAATCGTCAGATTGCTGAAAGGTTTTTCGATTCCGGCGCTCTTGCCGCGACCGCGCGTATGGAAGCGCTTCATCACGAGGGCGCGTCCCACCCAGGCTTCGGCGACATAAAGCTTGTCGACATCGAGATTGTGGTTGTTCTCGGCGTTGGCGACGGCGGCTTGCAGAACCTTCCTCACCTCGTCGGAGACGCGGCGCTTTTCGAAAGTCAGAAGAGTCAAAGCCTGAGCCGCGCTCTTGCCGCGAATGACGGCGGCGACGAGGTTCAGCTTGCGCGCGCTCGTGCGGATGGCTTTGGCTTTCGCTAGAGCGCCGCCTTCTTTGCGTAATGTTTCTTTCAAATAGGTCATCTTATGACGCTCCCTGGCCCGATCCCGTCGGCTTTTCGATCTTCTTTTCGGCCACGCTGTGCGCCTTGAAAATGCGCGTGGGCGCGAATTCGCCGAACTTGTGGCCGATCATGTTTTCCGTGACCGAAACGGGCAGAAACTTGTTGCCGTTATAGACACCGAAGGTCAGGCCGACGAATTGCGGCAAAATCGTCGAACGGCGCGACCATACCTTGATGATCTCGTTACGCCCCGAAGCGCGGGATTTATCCGCCTTCTTGAGCATATACCCGTCGACAAACGGGCCTTTCCATACTGAACGTGACATAGTGTTCTTCCTCTATTTCCGTTATGCCGCCTGACTATCTTTGCGCTTGTTGGCGCGGCGGATAATCCAGCGGTTGGTACGTTTGTTATTGCGGGTCTTCTTGCCCTTGGTTCCCTTGCCCCACGGCGTGACCGGATGGCGCGCGGCGGCAGACTTGCCTTCGCCGCCGCCGTGCGGATGGTCGATCGGGTTCATGGCGCAGCCGCGAACCGTTGGTCTAATGCCCATCCAGCGGCTGCGTCCCGCCTTGCCGATTTGCACGTTGGCGTGATCGGCGTTCGAAACGGCGCCTATCGTCGCCATGCATTCCTGCGGAACGATGCGGACTTCGCCCGAACCGAGCTTGATCTGCACCACACCGGTATCGCGCCCGACGATCTGAACGTAGGCTCCGGCGGAACGGGCGATCTGGCCGCCTTTGCCGGGCTTCATCTCGACGTTGTGGACGATCGTGCCGACGGGAATGTTCTTGATCAGCATCGCGTTGCCGGGCTTGACGTCTACCTTGTCTCCAGCGACGACGACATCGCCCTTCTTGATGCGCTGCGGAGCCAGAATATACGACTGGGTTCCGTCCTTATATGTGATGAGCGCGATGAAAGCCGTGCGGTTGGGATCGTATTCCAAATGCTCGACCGTGGCTTCCATACCGTACTTGCGGCGCTTGAAATCGACGAGGCGATAGCGTTGCGCATGCCCTCCGCCGATATGGCGCGTGGTGATGCGGCCCTTGTTGTTGCGGCCTCCCGTCTTTGTCTTGCCTTCGGTCAGCGACTTGACGGGCTTGCCCTTCCATAATTCGGAACGGTCGACCTGAATGACCATTCGAAGGCCGGGGGTCGTGGGTTTGTATGTTTTAAGCGCCATAATAGTTTCCCTTACACTCCCGTTTGCATGTCGATGGTGTTGCCTTCGGCCAACGTAACCACGGCGATCTTCACGTCGCTGCGGAAACCGATGCGGCCTTTGAAACGCTTGGTCTTGCCTTGGCGGTTATGCGTGTTGACGGCCGAAACCTTGACGTTGAACAAGGCTTCTACGGCTTTCTTGATAACCGGCTTCGTCGCGGCGCGCGCGACCTTGAACGTATATTGGCGGTGCGCGGTGACGTTCGTCGCCTTTTCCGTAATCACGGGCGACAGGATCACACCGTAGTGTTCGGCCCTTGGGGTTGCGGGAGTCGTCATTTCAGCCTCTCTTGCAATTGCTCGACCGCGTTCTTCGTCAGAACCAGAACGTCGCGGCGCAGGATGTCGTACACGTTCGCGCCTTGCTCCGGCAGAACGTCGATGTGCGGAATGTTGCGCGCGGCCTTGGAAAAATTCGGATCCAAATTCGCGCCGTCGATGATCAACGCGGAAGTGAAGCCAAGCTTGGCGAACTTCGCCGCCAAGGATTTGGTTTTGGGCGTGTCGAGCTTCGCGGAGTCGAGGACGATCAATTTGCCGTCCTGCTGCTTCGAAGCCAACGCCATGCGCAAAGCCAGAAGGCGAACCTTCTTCGGCAAATCATGAGCATGATCGCGCACGACCGGCCCGAAAATGACGCCGCCCTTGCGGAACTGCGCGGAACGCAGGCTGCCTTGGCGGGCGTGGCCCGTGCCTTTTTGCGCCCACGGCTTCTTGGTCGTGCCGCTGACTTCGGAAATAATCTTGGCTTTGTGGTTGCCGCTTCTGCGCTTCGCCAGCTGCCAGTTCACCATACGCGTCAGGATATCGCGGCGAGGCGTGACGCCGAAGACGTCGTCGAGCAGATCGATCGTGCCGACTTCCTTGTTTTCTAGGCTTTTAACTGTCGTTTTCATAATTCCATCCACCCTTAAACCGCAGCGCCGACGTTTGTGGAGCCTGCCCCGTGCTCTGACACGGGAGCTTTCGCCTTCAGACCCGCCGGAAGCGGAACTTCCTTCGGACGCTCGTGCTTCACGGCGTCGCGAACGTAAACATAGCCGCCTTCAGCTCCCGGAACCGCGCCCTTGACCATAATCACGCCCAGATCGGCGTCGATGGAAACGACTTGCAGACCGAGCGTTGTGATTTTCGTGCACCCCATATGGCCCGGCATTTTCTTGCCCTTGAACGTGCGGCCCGGGTCTTGGCGTTGGCCGGTCGATCCGGGGCTGCGATGCGAAACCGACACGCCGTGCGTCGCGCGCAAGCCGTGAAAATCCCACCGCTTCATGACGCCTTGGAATCCCTTGCCGATGCTGACCGCCGTCACGTCGATGTATTGTCCGGGGACAAAATGCGCCGCGGAAAGTTCCACGCCGACTTCAAGCAACGCGTCTTCGCTGACGCGGAATTCGGCGAGCTTTTTCTTCGGCTCGACCTTCGCTTTGGCGTATTTGCCGCGTTCGGACTTCGTGACGTTCTTGACCTTCGCCTTGCCGTAGCCGAGCTGAACGGCGGTATAGCCGTTCTTTTCCTTGGTGCAAACGCCGGTGACCTGAACGCCGTCAAGCTTGAGAACCGTAACGGGAATATGCTCGCCCGTTTCGGAAAACACGCGGGTCATTCCGAGTTTTTTCGTAATCAGACCGGTACGCTGAGATTTCTTTGTCTGTGCCATAGCCCTGTCCTTAAACCCTGATCTCGACATCGACGCCCGCAGCAAGATCGATCTTCGACAATGCGTCGATCGTTTGCGGAGTCGGTTCGATGATGTCCAGTAAGCGGCGATGCGTGCGGATTTCGAATTGTTCGCGCGATTTTTTATCCACGTGCGGGCCGCGGTTGACCGTGAAACGCTCAAACCACGTCGGCAGCGGAATGGGCCCGCGCACCTGCGCGCCCGTGCGCTTGGCCGTGCTGATGATCTCGCTCACCGACTGGTCGAGCGTGCGATGATCGAACGCCTTCAAGCGTATGCGTATCGTTTGCGTATCCATGTTCAACCTCAAATCCCGTTTCTTATCGGAGCTTTAACCGCTCGAATTCCTATGGCCTTTTCGGCCTATTCAACAGCGACGCGCACTCATCGCTTTCCTTAACCCAATAACTTCTTTCAAGGATTTTCCGCGCTCCTTTTCGGGAGCGCGGAAATCTCGAAATCCTTACTCGATAATCGCCGCGACAACGCCCGCGCCGACCGTGCGGCCGCCTTCGCGAATGGCGAAGCGCAGACCCTGATTCATCGCGATCGGTTGAATCAAGTGCACTTCGCACGTGATGTTATCGCCGGGCATCACCATTTCCGTGCCCTGCGGCAGATGAACTTCGCCCGTCACGTCCGTCGTGCGGAAGTAGAACTGGGGACGATAGTTCGAGAAGAACGGCGTATGGCGGCCGCCTTCGTCCTTGGTCAGAATGTAGCATTCCGCCTTGAACTTGGTGTGCGGCGTGATGCTGCCGGGCTTCGCCAGAACTTGGCCGCGCTCGACTTCTTCGCGCTTCGTGCCGCGGAGAAGAGCGCCGATGTTGTCGCCCGCTTCGCCCTGATCGAGCAGCTTGCGGAACATTTCGACGCCGGTCACGACCGTTTTCGTCGTGGGGCGAAGGCCGATGATTTCGACTTCCTCGCCGACCTTGATGATGCCCTGTTCGACGCGGCCCGTGACGACCGTGCCGCGGCCAGAGATCGAGAACACGTCTTCGACCGGCATCAGGAACGGCTTGTCGGTGTCGCGCTTCGGTTGAGGAACGAATTCGTCAACCGCGTCCATCAGCTTGAGGATCGCCTGTTCGCCGAGTTCGGGGTTCTTGTCTTCCAAGGCGCACAGAGCCGAACCGCGGATGATCGGGGTTTTATCGCCGGGGAATTGGTACTTGGTCAGAAGCTCGCGGATTTCCATTTCGACCAGATCGGCCAGCTCGGGATCGGCCATGTCCATCTTGTTCATGAAGACGACGATCGCCGGAACGCCGACCTGACGGGCGAGAAGAATGTGCTCGCGGGTCTGAGGCATCGGGCCGTCGGCAGCGGAAACGACGAGGATTGCGCCGTCCATCTGGGCCGCGCCCGTGATCATGTTCTTGACGTAGTCGGCGTGTCCCGGGCAGTCGACGTGCGCGTAGTGGCGCTTCTTGGTGCGGTATTCGACGTGCGCCGTGTTGATCGTGATGCCGCGCGCCTTTTCTTCGGGCGCTGCGTCGATCTGGTCGTAAGCCTTGAATTCGGCTTGCCCTGTTTTCGCCAAAACTTTGGTAATGGCGGCCGTAAGCGTCGTCTTGCCGTGGTCGACGTGACCAATGGTGCCGATGTTGCAGTGAGGCAGACTACGATCGAATTTTTCTTTAGCCATTTTTATCTCCGTTTGTTCTTTCGTTTCGTTGCGGTTGACTAAGGTACTACTTCTTCCTTCGTTTCTTTCCTTGCGGCGTTATCCCGCCATCTTCGCTTTGACTTCCAACGCGATAGCGGCCGGAACCTGTTCGTAATGATCGAATTCCATCGTGTACATCGCGCGGCCTTGCGTCATCGTGCGCAACTTGTTCACGTAGCCGAACATATTCGCCAAAGGCACCTGCGCATCGATCGTGCGGGCGTTGCCGCGCTGATCCATGCCGTTGATCTGGCCGCGGCGGCTGTTGAGGTCGCCGATCACGTCGCCCATGTATTCTTCCGGCGTCACGACTTCGACCTTCATGATCGGTTCCAAGAGAACGGGGCTTGCTTTCGGCATGCCTTCCCTGAACGCGGCGCGCGCGGCGATTTCGAACGCGAGGGCCGACGAGTCCACGTCGTGGTAGGCGCCGTCGATCAGCGTCGCCTTGAAATCGATTGTCGGGAATCCCGCAATCACGCCGGTATCCTTGGCCGCGTTGAATCCTTTTTCGACGCCTGGAATATATTCCTTCGGAACCGAACCGCCGACGACTTTACTGTCGAACGAATAGCCCGTCCCGGGCGGAACCGGTTCCAGTTCGACGATGACGCGCGCGAATTGTCCCGCGCCGCCCGATTGCTTCTTGTGGGTGTAATCGACCGTATATTTCCGCGTGATCGTTTCGCGGTACGCCACCTGCGGCGCGCCGACGTTGACTTCGACGTGATAGGTGCGCTGCAGAATATCGACCTTGATTTCGAGATGCAGTTCGCCCATGCCCTTGATCGTCGTCTGCCCCGTTTCGGAATTCGACGCGAGGCGGAAAGACGGGTCTTCCTGGGCAAGGCGCAAAAGCGCGTTGGTCATCTTGTCCTGATCGGCCTTGCTCTTCGGCTCGATGGCCATTTCGATGACGGGATCGGGGAAGTCCATCTTTTCGAGAACGATGGGTTTATCCTGATCGCAAAGCGTATCGCCCGTCGTCGTGTCCTTCAAAGCCGCCAGGGCGACGATATCGCCCGCGAAAGCTTCCTTGATTTCTTCGCGCGTGTTGGCGTGCATCAAAAGAATGCGGCCGATGCGTTCGCGCTCGCCCTTGATCGTGTTTTCGACATACGTTCCGGCTTCGATCTTGCCCGAATAAATGCGGGTAAAGGTCAGGGAACCGACGAAAGGATCAGTCATAATCTTGAACGCCAAAGCCGACATCGGCGCGGTATCCGAAGGGGGCCGTTCGTCGTGCTCGTCCTTGTGCCCGAACTTGAAGCCCTTCACGGCTCCGATGTCGACGGGCGACGGCAGATAATCAACAACCGCATCAAGAAGGAGCTGTATCCCCTTGTTTTTGAATGCCGATCCGCAAAGGATCGGGACGAATTTCATCTTGACGGTTCCCTTGCGGATGCAGGCGTTCAGAACTTCAAGCGAGGGTTCCTTGCCGTCCAGATAAGCTTCCATCGCGGCGTCGTCCATTTCGACGGCGGACTCGATCATTCTCTGGCGATATTCCAAAGCCTGCGCCTTGAGATTTTCGGGGATTTCTTCGTCATGGAACTTGGCGCCGAGCGCTTCGTTTTCCCAGATAACCGCCTTCATGCGGCGCAGATCGACGACGCCCTTGAAATCGGCTTCCGCGCCGATCGGCAACTGAAGAACCAGAACGTTCGCGCCCAAACGATCGCGCACCATATCGACGCAACGGAAGAAATTCGAGCCCGTGCGGTCGAGCTTGTTGACGAACACCATGCGGGGAACGTGGTACTTATCGCCCTGACGCCACACGGTTTCGGTCTGCGGCTCGACTCCCGCGACGGCGTCAAGAAGGCAAATCGCGCCGTCGAGAACGCGCAAGGAGCGTTCGACTTCGATCGTGAAATCGACGTGTCCCGGTGTGTCGATGATGTTGATGCGGTGCTTGTTCCAGAAGCAGGTCGTGGCGGCCGAGGTGATCGTGATGCCGCGTTCCTGTTCCTGTTCCATCCAGTCCATCGTCGCGGTGCCTTCGTGCACTTCGCCGATTTTATAGGACTTGCCGGTGTAATAGAGAATGCGCTCGGTGCACGTCGTCTTGCCGGCGTCGATGTGAGCCATGATGCCGATATTACGATACATCTCGATGGGAGTTTGACGGGGCATGGAAAACGGTCCTTACCAGCGGAAATGGGAAAAGGCGCGATTGGCTTCGGCCATGCGGTGCGTGTCTTCGCGCTTTTTCACCGCCGAGCCGTTCTGATTGGCCGCTGCCTGAATTTCTCCGGCCAAACGGTCTTCCATCGTGTGTTCGCCGCGCGCGCGCGCCGCCGTAATGATCCAGCGCATTGCGAGAGCCTCGCCGCGTTCCTTGCGCACTTCGACCGGAACCTGATAGGTAGCACCTCCGACGCGCCGCGAACGCACTTCCAAATGCGGACGCACGTTTTCGATGGCGTTCTTGAAAATTTCCAAGGCGTTGCCGCCTTTGGAGAACTTCTGAATCTTTTCCAACACTCCATACAGGATGTGTTCGGCGACGGATTTCTTGCCGTCATACATCAAGACGTTCTGAAATTTCGTGACCATGATGTCCCCGAACTTGGGATCGGGAAGGACTTGGCGTTTTTCTGCGCGACGACGACGAGCCATTTATTCTTCTCCTCTTATTTCGGACGCTTGGCGCCGTAAAGCGAACGGCGCTGCTTGCGATCCTTCACACCCTGCGTATCGAACGTGCCGCGGATGATGTGATAACGAACGCCGGGCAAATCCTTGACGCGGCCGCCGCGGATCATGACGACGCTGTGTTCCTGAAGATTATGGCCTTCGCCCGGAATGTAAGAAATGACTTCGGCGCCGTTGGTTAAACGGACGCGCGCGACCTTGCGCAAAGCCGAATTCGGCTTCTTTGGCGTCGTCGTGTAAACGCGCGTGCAGACGCCGCGCTTCTGCGGGCATTCCTGCAGAGCGGGAACCTTGTCGCGGGCCTTGTTGGGCTTGCGCGGGCTTCTGATCAACTGGCCGATCGTTGGCATCTAAACTCCTTTTTATCTCCGGCGCGACTACTCTGCGGTACGCTGGCTTTGCCAGCTCCCCGCAACCGTGACTGCGCCTTACTTATCTCCGGTCACATGACCGGAAAAAAATGCAAAACCCGCATCGGGGCGCGCTATTCTCTTGCGCTCCGCGTGGGAGATATCTCTAACACCGGGTGACTCTGCTTGACTTTCGCGATCTCTCGCTTTGTCAGCCGTTTCGTCGCCACAGGCTATTTCTCACTTTTGCTACATCCGAAATCGCGTCTGGACCTACGTTTTTTGCATTTCTGCACCCAACCGGTCCACCACCGATTCCGCAAAGGCAGGCGGTTTCTATGCTTTTTCACCCACTGCGTCAAGGAGATAATTGCTTGCAACGCAGTCCTTCAGGCCCCTTCGGAGAAGGCGGCGTTCTTGTGTGGCAAATTGGCCGTTTAAAGGGTAAAGAAGACGGATACTGTTTCCTTGTTTTTCCGAATACGGATGGTTGATTCCCGAATGCCCAATAAACTCACTCTCATCGACGGTTCCGGCTTTATTTTCAGGGCTTTTCACGCCCTGCCGCCTATGATGCGGACGGACGGAACGCCGGTTAATGCCGTTTACGGCTACTGCACGATGCTTAACCGGCTTCTGGCGGATTCGAAGATTCTACATATAGCGGTTATTTTCGACGCGGCACGCAAGACCTTTCGAAATGAAATCTATCCCGAATATAAGGCGCACCGCCCCCCCCCTCCTCCCGAGCTCGTGCCGCAATTCGCGCTGATCCGCGAAGCCACGCGCGCATATGGCCTGCCTTCCGTCGAACTCGAAGGTTTTGAGGCCGACGATCTTATCGCCGCCTATGCCAAAGCTGCTGAAGCGGAAGGACTCGGCGTTCGCATCGTCTCGTCGGACAAGGATTTGATGCAATTGGTCCGCAAGGGCGTCGAGATGTTCGATCCTTTAAAATCTATTCCTATCGGCGCGGACGAAGTTTTCAAAAAATTCGGCGTCGCGCCGGAGAAAGTCGTCGAAGTTCAGGCTTTGGCGGGCGACAGCACCGACAATATTCCGGGCGTTCCGGGCATCGGCGTCAAGACGGCGGCGGAACTTATCAATGCTTATGGCAACCTGGAAAATCTTTTGGCAAAAGCCGCGGAGATCAAACAGCCCAAGCGCCGCGACGCGTTGATGCAAAACGCCGAACTTGCGCGCATTTCGAAGAGGCTTGTGTTGCTCGATGACAATGCGCCCCTGCCCGTTCCGATCGAAAAACTGGTTTGGGAGCGCGATCATCACGCAGAATTATCCGCGTTTTTCCGCGCGCAGAATTTCAAGTCGTTGCTGGCGAAGCTGGGTGCGGCGCCAAGCAAACCTTCTCTGGCCGAATCTTCCCTTCCTCCTGCTGCCGTTCCTGAAAAACAGGAAGAAGAAAACGTCGCCGTCAAAAACGCATCTCAGGATTACGAACTTATCCAAACCGAAGAACGCTTCAAGGAATGGGTCGAAGCCGCGCGCGCGAACGGATATGTGGCGATCGATACCGAGACGGATTCTTTAACCGCCTGCACCGCGAAACTGGTCGGCGTGTCTTTGGCGATTGCGCCCGGAAAAGCTTGCTATATTCCCGTCGGACATATCGATCCGAATACGGCTCCGGAAGACGGCGGATTTTCTTTCGGCGGGGATAAAAAACCGAAGCAACTCGACGTCAAAATCGTCGCCAAACATTTGCGCGATTTGTTGAAAGATTCCGGCGTTCTGAAAATCGCGCATAACCTGAAGTTCGACGCGCAAGTTCTTGGACAGCATGGATTAACTGTCGAACCATACGACGACACGATGTTGCTTTCCTATGTCCTTGCCGCAGGGCTTCACGGACACGGATTGGATGAATTGGCGATGCTTCATCTCAACCACAAAATGATTTCTTTTCAGGACGTGACGGGCACGGGCAAAAACCAAATTACCTTCGACCGCGTTCCCTTGGATAAGGCCGTCGATTATGCCGCCGAAGACGCCGATTTCACGCTGCGCCTGTGGTTGATCTTGAAGCCGCAGATCGCGCAGCATCATGTCGCGCGCGTTTACGAACGCAGCGAAAGGCCTCTCGTTCCCGTCGTCGCGCACATGGAAACTTTGGGCGTTCGCATAGATCCCGAAATTTTGCGCCAGCAAAGCCACGGCTTCGCTTTGCGTTTGCAAAAACTGGAAGCGGAAATTCATGCGCTCGCGGGGCATCCTTTCAACGTCGGTTCGACGCAACAGCTGGGAAACGTTTTGTTCGCCGAAATGGGCTTGCCGGGCGGCGTAAAGGGAAAGAACGGCGCGTATTCCACGGCGTCGGATATTCTCGAACCTCTGGCCGATGCGGGACATGAAATCGTCATCAAGCTTCTGGACTGGCGCAGCGTCGCCAAACTGAAATCGACTTATACGGATGCTTTACCGGAGCAGATCAGCGTGAGAACGGGGCGCGTACATACGTCGTATTCGCTTGTGGGCGCGGCAACGGGGCGTTTGTCCTCGACCGATCCCAATTTGCAGAATATTCCCATCCGCACCGAGGACGGACGCGCCATTCGCCGCGCTTTTATCGCCGAGGAAGGATACACGCTGCTCTCCGTCGATTATTCGCAAATCGAATTGCGGCTCGCCGCGGCAGCCGCCAACATAGGCGCGTTGATTCAGGCGTTTCACGACGGCGTCGATATTCACGCGCTGACCGCCTCGCAGGTATTCAACATCCCGTTAAAAGACATGACGCCCGACAAGCGCCGCGCGGCCAAGGCGATCAATTTCGGGATTATCTACGGCATCAGCGGATTCGGCCTGTCGAAACAGATCGGCATTTCTCCGTCGCAGGCGAACGAATTTATCCGCAGCTATCTCGACCGCTTCTACGAATTGCGCGACTGGATGGAAGAAATGAAGGATTTTGCCCGAACCCACGGCTATGCCGAAACGTTGTTCGGCCGACGAATCCATATTACGGGCATCAAGGAAAGTAATGCCGCGAGGCGCAATTTCGCCGAACGCCAATCGATCAACGCGCCTTTGCAGGGAACGGCTGCCGATATCATGAAACGCGCGATGATCCGCGTCGGCCCTGCTTTAAGCGACGCCAAACTCGGCGCGCGTTTGTTGATGCAAGTGCACGACGAATTAGTGTTCGAGGTTCCGAAGAGTGAGCTCGATGCGACGGCAACTCTTGTGAAAAAGATTATGGAGAACGCGCCGCTGCCCGCCGTATCGTTGCGCGTTCCTCTGGTCGCCGACGCGGGACACGCCGCGAACTGGGCCGAGGCGCATTAGGAGAATAAAAGGCGCTCCGTCCTTTTAATTATAGCTACGGACTATAAGTCCCCGAAGGCGTACTACAATTCCATTGGCCAGAATACAACATACAAGCAGTCCCGTTTGTAGTGTTAATACAAACTACATTTGGTCCGGTCGAACTACATTCCTCAGTTCCAGGACCGGCTCCGCTGCCGGGAGCATAACCCGAAGGCGTACTACAACTCCATTGGCCATCATACAACATACAAACTTTCCCGGTTGCAATGTTAATACAATCCATAATAGCACCGCTTTCGTACCCAACGCACTGCTCATTTCCCGCTCCGCTGGAAGACAACATCGATTTCCATATCAGAGCCGGATTGCTTTCGCTTGTTTGAAGACACGCAATGATGCTGACCTGATCTGTATCCATTTGGGTCTGGCCCAAATTTGTACATGTCTGGTTAATCAAAGAAGAACTAGCCTCTGCCGGAAACGACTGAAGAAAAAAGCCGATAACGGCAATAAGAAAAAGCGCGCGCATGACTTCTCTCCTTTGCTAAATAAATGGGCTTCCGTTTGTGTTATCCCCTTGTTAATTTCCGGTCAATCATTCTGCGTCCCGTTGTTTTAGCCGGTTGGCGTTACAGGCTTAGGGAGTCCAGCTCGAATAACTACTGCAGGTCCATACATGTTCCGGCGAGAGAGTTGTGTAACATACCGCCCCGGTTGCCATGTTGCTGCACGTGATGATGGCGGGCGCCGAGGCTCCTATGGCCGTACACTGCACAGTTCCTGTCCCTATATTCCAGCCCGAATAACCGTTGCAGTTCCAAACGTGTTCGGGAGTGTTATCCGTGTAACAGACCGTCCCTGTTGCGCTATTAGTACACGCCATCTCGTTGGGCGCCGAGGGCCCCACACCCACGCACAGCTCGGTTCCCGTCGTCCCTACGCTCATCGATTTCCATATCAAAGCGGTATTAGTGCTGCTGGTGTTAAGGCAAGCGATAATGCTCGCTCCATCCCCGTCCATCATGGTTTGGCCGAGTTGGGCACATGATTTAGTTAAACAGCTCACGCCTCCATTAGGTGGAACGCAATTTTGCGCCGCCGCGGATGCGCCGCTTATCAAAAGAAAAGCCGCCGAAAGAAGTATCGCGTTGCGCATGGCTTTCCCCTTGGTCGTTGGAAATTGAGAATTCTCCTGATAATTACTCCCCCTCATTAATTTTTTGTTAATAATACAGATGCGCAGCGGTAATAGCAGATTGGCATTACAGGCTTGCCCTTCCGTAAAATCCCCCTGTATTGTAGCCCAGTTTTTCTCGATTCTTCTTTGTCCGCGTTTTCATGTCTCTCTCCCAAACGCAAAAGATCGATTTTTTTCCCCTCCAAGCGCGCGCTTTGGCGCCTTATCTCATTCTAACTTTGGCCGTTTTTGCGGCATACGGAAATATCTTCGACAACGATTTCGTCTTCGACGACAATCTGACTATCGGGATCAATACGTATTTGCAGGGATGGGGCCACATCGGCGACATCCTGACGAGTTCGACAACGAACGGCGCTCATATTGTCGGCGGGTTTTACCGTCCTTTGCAAATTCTTCTTTATCTATTCGCCTTTCACCTCGGCAACGGAGACGCTTTTTGGTTTCATGCGTTGAATCTAGCGCTGCACATCGCCAACACGTGCTTGGTCTATAGACTTGGGGTCAAGCTTGGGTTCGTCCCCAAAGGGGTTTTTCTGGCGGCGCTGATATGGAGCGTCCACCCCATCCACACCGAAGCCGTGACCTACATGAGCGGAACGGCGGATCCCCTTTGCGCGTTCTTTTGTCTCTCCGCGATCATCGTTTTATTGCCCGATTTCAGCTTTCGTAAAATCCTGGCCGTCATTCCTCTTTTCCTTTTGGGGCTTGTTTCGAAAGAAACGATGGTCATGTTTCCGCTTCTGGTCATGGCTTGCCTGTTTTATGTAAGCCCTCAAAGGCTCAATCCCCGCAGCTATTTTCGCACTTGGCCTTTATGGATCATCGCGCTCGTGTACGCCTATTGGCGCACGCATGCCGAAGGCTTCGACGGCCCTCAGACATATGCCCATTTTTATGGACTGCCCGCCTTCTCCCCGTTGAAAGATTACGCGGCACATCCTCTTTACCGGTTCACGACCTTCCTCGCCACGCTGCCTCAATATCTTCAGCTTTTGATCTGGCCAACTCATTTGCATATGGAGAGGTCTTTTTTCGTTCAGACAAGTTTCAAATCCGGGTTCGTTGCCGGAGGAATCGTGATCGTCGCTTTCGCCGCAGGACATATCGTTTATAGCTGCCGGACGGTATTCGGCGGATCCGGAAAGCTGCGTCCGCCCCCCCAAAAATCGGGCGACGGGCAACGGCAGGCCGAACGCTATCTTGAATTGAGCTGGGGCTTTTTGTGGTTTGCAGCGGCGCATGCGCCCGACACGGGATTGCTCGTGCCGATGAATTCGCTGTTCCTGGAACATTGGATGTATTTGCCCTCGGTGGGATTGTTCTTGGGCTTGGCTCAAACGATCGTCGTTTTGACGAAGCGTTTGCCGAAAGCGACGCCCGTCGTCTGTTACGCCGCCGCGTTGATTTTTGCGTTCGTTTTATCGATTAAAACATACGAACAAAACAAAATCTGGCATGACCCCGTTTCCTTCTATGAAAACATTTTCGCCAACGGAGAAACTTCGCCGCGCGCGCGCAATAATCTGGCGCTCTATTATGCCAACCGCGGCCAGTTCGACGAAGCCATCGAACAGTTCAATCAGGCGATCTCGGGCGCCGATATTTATGCCGAAACGCGCTATAATCTGGCCGTGACGTATTTGCGTAAGTCCGAAGATGCGGAAAATATCGAAAAAGCGATCAAGAACCTTCAGCGCTCGCTGGAAATTCAGCCGGATTTTTACCGTTCTTATCAAACGCTCGGCGATATTTACGGCACCTTGCTGCACAACGGGGAAATGGCCGATTATTACCACTCCCGTGGAAAGGCGATCTTTGATCAACAAAAATAAGCCTTCCGGCACCGGCTCTTTTCAGCCTTCAAAAGGTCTTTAGGCTTGTCTCTTTCAAAAAACCTTTTGTATGATCGGGATCAGATTCGCCGATCATCATTTTACCTTCGTTCCCATGTCTCTTTCCCAAACTAAAAAAATCGATTTTCTTCCCGCGCAAGCGCGCGCTCTGATGCCTTATTTCATTCTGGCCCTGGCCATCCTTGCGGCATATTGCGATATCTTCACTAACGACTTTATCTACGACGACCTCGCAACAATTCAATATAATTCCTACTTGCATGGATGGAGCCACATCGGCGATATTCTGACGAATTCGACCATGGGGGGCGCCCATGTTGCGGGCGGCTTTTACCGGCCTTTGCAAGGCTTGTTTTATCTATTCGCCGCTCACCTCGGCAACGGAGACACTTTTTGGTTTCATGCGCTGAATCTGGCGCTGCACATCGCCAACGCGTGTCTCGTTTATAAACTCGGGATCAGGCTTGATTTCGACGCCAGAGGCGTATTTCTGGCGGCGCTAATATGGAGCGTCCATCCTCTCCACACCGAAGCCGTGACCTACATGAGCGGAACGGCGGATCCCCTTTGCGCGTTTTTTTGTCTCTCCGCGATTATCGTTTTATTGCCCGATTTCACGCCGCGCAAAATTTTGAAAACTATTCCCCTGTTTTTGCTTGGGATCGCCGCCAAGGAAACGATGGTCATGTTTCCGCTTCTGGTCGTTGCTTGCCTGTTTTATGTAAGTCCCCAAAGGTTCAATCCCCGCACTTATTTTCGCACTTGGCCTTTGTGGATCATCGCGCTCGTTTACGCTTATTGGCGCTTACACGCCGAAAATTTCGATGGGCCTTTGACATACGCTCGTTTCTATGAACTTCCCGCCGCGGCCCAATTAAAGGCCTATGCATATTCTCCCCTTTTCCGATTTCTTACCTTTCTCGCCACGCTGCCTCAATATCTTCAGCTTTTGGTCTGGCCAACTCATTTGCATATGGAGAGGAATTTCTCCGTTTATGAAAACTTCTGGGTTTGGCCTGTCGTCATCGGATTTATGATGACCCTTTTCGCCGCGGGATGCATCGTTTATAGCTGCCTCCGATCCAAAGACTGGCTTTCTATGAGCTGGGGTTTTCTCTGGTTTGCAGCGGCGCATGCGCCCGATACGGGGTTGCTCGTGCCGATGAATTCGCTCTTTCTGGAACATTGGATGTATTTGCCCTCGGTGGGGTTGTTCTTGGGCTTGGCGCAAACGGTCGTCGTCCTGACAAGGCGTTTGCCGCAGGCAAGGCCTTTTATCTGTTTAATGGCATTGGTCCTTGCTTGTGCGTTTTCAATCAAAACTTACGAACAAAACAAAATCTGGCACGATCCCGTTTCTTTCTATGAAAACATCTTTGCCAGCGGAGAATCTTCGGCGCGGGCGGATAACAATCTGGCGCTTTATTATTCCAACCACGGCCAGTACGACAAAGCCATCGACCTATGCAATCGGGAGATTGCGCATGCCGACGTTTATTCCGGAACGCGATATACTTTAGCCCTCACTTATCTGCGCATGTCCAAAGACGACGAAAGCATCGCAAAGGCGATCGAAAATCTTCATCGCGCGCTGGAAATCGATCCGGATTTTTATCTTGCCTTTCAACTTCTGGGCGATATTTACGGCAACTTGCTGCACGATAAGGAAAAGGCGGATTTTTACAACTCCCGCGCGGAAGCCCTTATCAATCAACTGCCATAGGTTCAGACCCATTGCAGAACCCGCTCGGACGAGGGGGATGCGAGAAGCGAGAAGCGAGGAGCGCAGGACCGCAAGCGTACTTTGACGCACGTGCGTATCCGAGCACCGAAGCGACAAAAGCAGTTCTCCGTCCGAGTTAGGGTTATGCAGGAGGTCTGTTTTTGTTGTGCGCCTTATGGGCGTAAAGGTTGAAATCCGCCGTCTGCATGACAGCGTCGGCGCTGCTGGTTCCCGTATAGGCGGCAAAGCCGAAGCTTGCGCGCAAAGGAAGGCGTTCGGACAATACGGCTTTTTTGCCAAAAGCTTTTTCAAATCTCGTCAGCCACCTCGCGCCGAAAGGTTCCTCCATATGCGTCAGCAACAAGGCAAATTCGTCGCCGCCCAAGCGCGCAACCGTGTCGTTCGCGCGCACGCCTTGGCTTAGAACGTCCGCGGCGGCGCATAAATAAGCATCGCCCGTCTGATGCCCCCATGTATCGTTGATCGCTTTAAATCCATCGAGGTCAATCATGACAAGAACGCCGTCATAATCCGCGTCGCGCCGCGCCATCGCCAGTTCGCGTTTGAAAGCGATGGAAAATCCGCGGCGGTTGGCAAGGCCCGTCAGTTCGTCCGTCAACGCCATTCCTTCCAAACTTCTGATGCGTTCTTCCTGAGCGCGGATAACGGCTTCCGCCTGGCATAAAGCGGTGCGAATATCTATCAAGCCGCCACTCTCGAAATGATCCCGTCCTTCATCTTCGACTGCTTGTGGCGTAAACACGCCCCATCCGCGCCGCGCCGCGGCTGGATGAGAAGATGAAGAACTTTGTTCTTTAGTTAGTGCGCGCATGAGGTTTTCTCCTTATGAAGAAGGCTCGTCCGGAGAAAAGCAAAGTATGTGCCAAGTTATCCACAGGGATAATTCATTGATTTTAAACAAATATTTAAAAACAGTCTATTGTTTTTAAAGAGAGAATCGGCAGATATTTCCCATTTCGATTCTTTTTTGTCCCTGCCGAACATCCGCGCATAGTCGTTGACACCAGAGTCCCGACTCCCTATAAAGCAGCCTCTTTTGAAGGAATGCGTTATGAAAAGAACCTACCAACCAAGTAAATTGATCCGCAAGCGCCGGCACGGATTCCGTTCCCGCATGGCTACGGCCGGAGGCCGCAAGGTCTTGGCTCGCCGCCGCGCGCAGGGCCGCAAAAAGCTGTCGGCTTAGGCTTAACTTGGCCGCCGTTGGCACCAAATTAGAAATTTTACGCAAACGCGCCGAGTTCCTTGCTGTTGCCTCTTCCGGCAAAAGATGGGTCGCGCCCGGATTCATTCTGCAAATCGGCGACGCGCATGAACCTTCCAAAAATGTCCGTTACGGATTGACCGCCAGCGGCAAGATCGGCAACGCGGTTGCGCGCAACCGCGCCCGCCGCCGTCTTCGCGCTATGGCCTTTCAGATAATGCCTTACGCATCCCCCGAACATGATTATGTGCTGGTCGCCCGCGCTTCGACGCCTGCGTGCGCTTTTACCGCGATGCAGCAAGACCTTTCGAAAGGGCTTAAGCGGCTGAAGTTGTGGCGGGAGTAAAAGAGTCCTATAAAGACATCCTGTTGCGACTTTGCTAACTTCTTTCGATTAGCGCGTCTTCATTCGGCTAAGGGAGGCTCTCATTCCCACCCCTCAAAAAAACGATTGCGGAATTATCGGTTCCGTCGAAGTTCCCGACTATCTGGAAAAAACGTATTGGTGGGCTTATGTCCGCCCGTGGGCCGTCAAGTTTTGGGAGCGCGAATGGCTTATCAATCTTATTCTATGGTTCCATTACAAGCGCCTGCGCAACGAGGCTTTAGCCGCGTTCGGCGACATTCTTTCCGGCCGCACGCTTCAGCTTTCATGCGCCTATGGGGCGCTTACGCCGCGCCTCTATGAGAAAGTCGAGGCGTCGGGGGGAACTCTTGACGTCGTCGATGCCTCAAGGCCCCAGTTGGAAAATTTATGGCGCAAATTGCCAAAACCCAACAAAGTTCGTCTGTTGAACATGGACGCCGCCAATCTGTCCCTTCCGAACGCGACGTACGACCGCGTTTTGATGTTCTTCTTGCCTCATGAGTTGCCGCGCGAGGCTCGCGAACGCGCGTTCGACGAAGCGTTCCGCGTCGTCAAATTCGGGGGAACTGTTTTGGTCGTCGAATTTTCGGAACCGAAATGGTGGCATCCTTTGCGTTATTTGTATCTGCCTTTTTTGGCGTATCTCGAGCCTTTCGCTCCCGATATCTGGAAGCATGACAACGTGACCGCGTGGCTGCCGGAACGCTTTGCCGACCGCATCGTGAGCCGGAAGAAAATTTTCGGCGGTTATTATCAGGTCTTGTTGTTCAGGGCATGAGCGCAAAACCCGAGTTTCCGTTTGCCGACTACGCCTTTCCGTCAAAAAGTTGGAACGGGCTTGTTCTTGTCGGCGAAGCGCCGGGCGCGGAAGAAGTTCGAAAAGGAAAACCTTTCGTCGGACGCAGCGGGCAATTGCTCGACAAAATGCTGGAACAGGCGGGCATTGCGCGCGAAGAGATTCTCATCGCCAACGTTTTCCGTTTTCAGCCGCCCGCGAATAAAATCGACGCCTTTTTCGCTTCGCGGCGCAAAGCGCTGAGCGAAGGCTTTGCTCTTGCCGAAGTTTACGGAAAATTCGGGGGTTCATTCTGCCGCGCGGAGTTTGCTTCGGAGATTGAGCATCTGCGCGACGTTCTGACGCGCGAAAAACCTGAAATCATCGTCGCGCTCGGGCGAACGCCTTTGTGGGCACTTACAGGCGAGAACGGGCTTTTAGACAAAGTCGGAATCCCCCTGCCCTGCCGTTTAGGGCTCTCGGCAAATGTCATTCCGACCTATCATCCCAGCTTTATTTTGCGGGGCAATTGGAAGCTTCAGGACACATGGTTAGGCCACCTTCAACTCGCCCGCAAAAGGCTTAAATAGATGCTTTGGATTTTTTGCTTGCTCAAAACGCGGCAAAACCTTAAAACCCTGCAACCTAAGAATAACGATTTTGGATGTTGATACGTAAGATCGTTAAAGTGGGCGCATAGCTCAGCGGGAGAGCACTACCTTGACATGGTAGGGGTCACAGGTTCAATCCCTGTTGCGCCCACCACTACTTTCAAAGACTTAGCTCCCATCGGGGGAGCACATTTCGGTTCTTGTGGGAGTGAGTGTGGGAGGAACGAGCAAAGAATCCAAGGCGGGAAGCCGTTTTGCTGGGTTCTCCTGTTGAGTGTAATTCCTCACCTTCTCATTTTTATGTGTCTTTTGTCAGCGCTTTTTTAAAAGTTGATCGCGACTTTCTTTCTCTTCTCACCTTAACACCGCGCCAAGTTCAGCATCGGTATGGTGAATTGTTTAAGCCTTATGGGCGGCGCATTGCTGCGCTGGAGTTGTGTTAGCCGCTGATGTTGTGCCACAAGATGAAGAATAAATGCTTGATGGCAATTCCTTTAATTCCTCACTTTCCGCAGCAAGGTAAAGCAAGGAAGCGTTTTGTGATACATATAGCGGAGCTAATGAGGCCTGCTTAGCAAACCATTTGGATATTGAATTTCCTTTTTTCGCGCCCCTCTCTGACATCGAAAATAGCTGCTGATATATGCGCGGAGCAACTCCTGTATATGCAAAAAAAACAACCTTACCGTCTTCCTCCTTCCCTTCTAATGATTCTAAAGTGAGTTCTTCGTGGTGACCTGCTCCCCAATTATGTACCAGCGGCAGGTTGAGTCTTTGGGTTTTGTA
>CAZPKC010000014.1:0-1436 GCA_964587125.1 uncultured Rhodospirillaceae bacterium
CCAAGAGCGTTGAACCGCGTCAGGCCGACCGTACCGTAGCCGAAATCGCGGCAAAGAATGGCGGGCGCTATGGCATCGGTTTGCATTTAAAGTTTGACCCAAGCGTGTCAGAAAATTTTGCAGCAACCCACGTCCGGCGATTGGAGGCAATACGCAGGACTGTGGGAGACATCAAGCGCGAGCTTGACGGTACATGGATTATCCCGCCGGATCATCTCGACCGGATCAGAGAATACGAACGGTCTTTAGCAAGGCGCGCGCCCGTGATCGTAGACAAGCTCTCGAACATAAGCCTTGAAAAACAAATATCGGCAGACGGCGCGACGTGGCTTGACAGGCAGCTTGTCTCAAACAATCCAGAGCCGACTAGAGACTCTGGTTTTGGGCATGAGGTGAGAGCCGCCATGCGACAACGCCAGCAATGGCTTATCGAGCAAGGTTTGGCACAGGAGCAGCAAGGGATGGTTTCATACAAGAACAATATGCTTACGATGCTTCAGCAACGGGAGCTAAAGCGCATTGCCGGAGGAATCGCAAAGCAAACAGGGCGTGAATATACCGCAGCGTTTGTTGGGAACCATATCGAGGGCAAAGTGGGTAAGATGCTTGAGCTTGCCAGCGGCAAGTTCTCGGTGATCGAAAACAGCCGCGAGTTCTCGCTCGTCCCGTGGCGCGATGTTCTCGAAAAGAACATCGGCAGGTACGTCTCCGGCCACGTGCGCGGCGGCGGCATCGATTGGGATATCGGCAGAAAGCGGGGCTTGGGAATTGGGATGTAAGAAAAACAGGGCGGGATGCTCAATTGTTCCGTCCTTTTCCCATCATGCCGCATAGAGCCTTGGCAAATATCGTGTCATCAAGAAGTCGGGAGGCGAAAAGGGGCGAGAGCGTAGATAAAGCATATAAGAGAACTCACTGCCTCGTGAGACACTCATCACGTTTCCACAGGAAACGGGATGGGAGGCCCGATGTTTGACGGAGAAAAAAACGAAATTGCACCTACTCGAATCCTGCGCTTGCCAGAGGTCATCTCTCGCGTGGGATTGAAACGCGCGTCAATCTACAGCGCCGTTGCACATGGCGCATTTCCCAAACAAATCGTTTTGAGCACCCGCGCCGTCGGCTGGATCGAGAAGGAAATCAACGACTGGCTTGCAACACGAATAAATGCTTCACGACCAAAACAAAATCAGATCCAAAATAGAAAGGAAAGCGTATAACAATTTTGTTGCAGCCAATTACCGCGCCCTGTATAATTAGCAGTGATTTTCTAAAATAGGAACTGAGGGGTAACTTTGGGGGTAGTAGTATCATTATCAGAATAATTTGCGCTTTTGTTTTAGGTGGTTAAAAAACTTATTCAATCCCTGTCGCACCACCACCGGCAAGCTGCTGGTGGCGGAAAACAAATAGTAGTGGGATGGGGCTTTGCTCGC
>CAZPKC010000014.1:1536-46587 GCA_964587125.1 uncultured Rhodospirillaceae bacterium
CTTCGCTCGCGGGCCCTGTCGCACCCACCACCGGCAAGCTGCCGGTGGCGGAAAACAAATAGTAGTGGGATGGGGCTTTGCTCGCCTTCGCTCGCGGGCCCTGTCGCACCCACCACCGGCAAGCTGCCGGTGGCGGAAAAACGTCAACAAAAGGGTGGGGATTTATATGAAAATCGTCATGCTAGGAGCCGGATACGTCGGTTTGGTTTCGGGAGCCTGTTTTGCGGAATTTGGCGTCAATGTGACGTGCGTGGATCCCGATGAAGGAAAAATAGCTCGGCTTCACGACGGAATCATTCCCATTTACGAGCCTGGCCTCGACGATCTGGTGAAAAAGAACATCGCCGCGGGGCGCCTTAACTTTGCGGCAAGCCTTTCGAAATGCGAACCCAAAGTCGACGCCGTTTTCATCGCGGTCGGCACGCCCACGCGGCGCGGCGACGGCCACGCGGACCTGACGTACGTCTATCAGGCCGCGCGCGACATCGCGTCCTATCTGACGCCCGATCATTTCACGGTCGTCGTCACAAAATCCACCGTTCCCATCGGCACGGGGCGCGAGGTCGAGAAGATCATCCGCAAAACGAATCCGAAAGCGAACTTCGCCGTCGCCTCCAATCCCGAGTTTTTGCGCGAAGGCTCGGCTATCGGCGATTTCATGCGGCCCAACCGCGTGGTATTCGGCACGAACGGCAGCGAGCAAGCCGCCGATGTGATGAAAGCGCTTTACCGCCCGCTTTATCTGCTTGAAACCCCGATCGTCCATACGTCCTTGGAATCGTCCGAGCTGACAAAATACGCCAGCAACGCGTTTCTGGCGGCCAAGATCACGTTCATCAACGAAATCGCCGATCTATGCGAAAAAGTCGGCGCGAACGTTCAGGATGTCGCGCGCGGCGTCGGCCTCGATGAACGCATCGGCAAAAAGTTTTTGCACGCGGGTCCGGGCTACGGCGGTTCGTGCTTTCCGAAAGACACGCTCGCGCTCGTCAAAACGGCGCAAGCCGTGGGTTCGCCCATGCGGATCGTCGAAACGGTGGTCGATATCAATAAAAAGCGCAAGAAAAGCATGGCGTCGCGCGTGATCGCGGCGGCCGGAGGCAGCGTCAGGGGCAAGAAAATCGCCGTTTTGGGCGTGTCGTTCAAGCCCAACACGGACGACATGCGCGACAGCGTGGCTTTGGACGTAATCCCCATGCTTCAGAAAGCGGGAGCGGTTATTCAAGCTTTCGACCCCGCCGCGATGAAGGAAGCGGCCAAGCTTCTGCCGAAAGTCGATTGGAAAGAGGACGCATACGCCGCGCTGAAAGGCACAAGCGCTGCGGTTATTCTGGCGGAATGGAACGAATTTCGCTCCCTCGATTTTGTCCGCGCCAAGAAACTTATGAAGGCCCCCGTCTTGGTCGATCTCCGGAACATTTATAAACCCGAGGAAATGGCCAAAACCGGATTTGCGTATAGCTCTATCGGTCGGAAAAACGCGGAAACAAAACCCCGTGCCAAAAACGGCAAGAAAGGGAAGAGATAATCTCTTCCCGTCTCATGCATCGTCATTTTTACGAATGTGAAACCCCACCCCTGTATGCGCGGGCGCGCGCAGGCAAAGGCCCTTCTCTTTGTAGAACCGTTGGTTAAGCACGACAAACGCAGAACATTTACCATTGATAAACATCAAAGCATCGCCGCAAAAAGGAAAGTATCGTTCTCCTCCCTCCAACTGCAGGTTTTGCAGGAAGCATTTCCTGCTTGAGAGGACAACCTATGCAACAAGGGAGGTCTGCGATGAAAGCTCTCGTTTACCAAGGTCCCGGAAAAAAAAGCATAGAAGATCGGCCGAAGCCCGAAATAAAAGAGTCAACGGACGCGATCGTAAAAATAAGTAAAACGACAATTTGCGGAACGGACTTGCATATTCTTAAGGGGGATGTGCCGAGTTGTCACGCGGGGCGCATCCTCGGTCATGAAGGTGTCGGCGTGATCGATAAGATCGGTCCGTCGGTCGCGATGTTCAGGCCGGGCGATAAGGTCCTTGTTTCCTGCATCAGCTCGTGCGGAAAATGCGTTTATTGCAAGAAGCAGATGTATTCGCATTGTACGACGGGCGGCTGGATACTCGGCAACACCATCGATGGAACGCAAGCCGAATTTGTCCGCATCCCGCATGCCGAGACGAGCCTTTATCTCGTTCCCGACAGCGCGGATGAAGACGCGCTAACGATGTTAAGCGATATTTTGCCGACGGGGTTTGAATGCGGCGTGCTTAACGGAAAGGTCCGGCCCGGAAACACCGTGGCTATCGTAGGGTCGGGGCCAATAGGCCTTGCCGCATTGCTAACCGCCCGGTTTTTCTCGCCAGCCCAGATCATCATGATCGATTTCGACGACAACAGGCTTGCGGCGGCCAAGCGTTTCGGGGCTACGGCGACGATCAACAACCGCGATGGCAAAGCCGTGGAAACCGTCATGGAAATAACAGGCCGGCGCGGGGTTGATACCGCCATCGAGGCGGTGGGAGTGCCGGCCAGTTTTGAATTGTGCGAGGAAATCATAGCGCCCGGAGGCGTCATCGCCAACATAGGCGTGCACGGGAAGAAGGCCGATCTTCATCTGGAAAGCCTGTGGGACCGAAACATAACCATCACAACGCGCTTGGTCGATACCTCAAGCACGCCGATGCTGCTTAATGTCTTGGGGTCAGGGAAAATCGACCCCAAGCTTCTCATCACGCATCGTTTTTCGTTTGAGAACGTTCTCGATGCTTACGAGACTTTTTCCCGTGCCGCGGACACAAAAGCGCTCAAGGTCATCATAGAGTTTTAGGACTCGAGCCCGGTTCGCAGAACGGTCGCGGACGCTTTTCAACCCTGACGCTGCCGATAGGGACCGATCTTCTTTGCTTTTCCTGCTGCGGCGGATAGAAAATTATTTGCGGATGCCGGTAAGGCGCGCCGTGATTTCCCGAACGATCGCCGATGCGGCGTCGCCCTTGCTCATGACGGGCAAAGGACGCGGCTTTGCGCCGCGCGCCACAAAAAATATCCGGTTTTTTCCTTTGCCGTGCGCGACCGATCTCCCGACAAGATTGGCGCAAATCAGATCGGCGTTTTTCTTCTCAAGCTTTCCCTTCGCGTATTCGAGAATTTTACGGGCGTCCGTTTCCGCCGCGAATCCGACGACGAGAGCGGGCCTTTGTTTCCGCCGCCGCCCCATCGCGCCGAGGATGTCCGGATTTTGGGCAAGCGCGAGAGCATATTTTTCATTTTCCACCAGCCGGAGGGGAAAAGGAACCCCGCATCCGAAATCTGCCACGGCTGCGACGCCGACAAAAACATCGGCGGGCAAACAAGCCTCGCACGCCGCAAGCATATCTTTCGCTCCCGCCGTCCGGACGACCTGAATATTTTTATGGGTTGGCGGCGGAACGGTCGAAGGCCCCGTAACATAAACGACTTTCGCGCCGGAAGCCGCGAAGGCGCGCGCCAATTCGCATCCCTGCCGTCCCGACGAAAAATTCGTGATGACGTCGCCGGTTGCGGTGACGCGTTCTTCGGTCGGGCCGCTTGTGAGCACGATTTTTTTGCCGCTTAATGCCGGCTTCGTGCCGCGCGGCAGGGCCCCTTCATCGAAAACCGTTTGCGGATAGGCCGCATCCGCTTTTTTCCAAACATCGCCGGTTATCGCCGACAGCCATTCGGGAAGATCGAGAGGCGAGAATTTTTCCTGTCGGCCATTGTATCCGATCGCGGGAACGCCCCATCTCTTCGCGCGGGCCACGACATCGACATTTCCAACAATGGCCATCGAAACAGCGCGTGCGCCTTTGTTTTTGACCTTCAACTTATGCTTGGCGCGATGCGCGGGACGGATCGAAGAAATCGAGGCGAAGCAAAAAACGGCGTCACAGGAAATTTGGGCGACGAAAGAATCCGTCGCTTTCATCGCGTCGCGCCCCGACGCTATGTCGTTTCCGTTGGCGAATCGTTGCGCGACGCGGCATCCCTTTGGGGGCGGAAGATCGGTCGGCGGCGCGATAACCGTAACCTCGGCCCCCTGCGCGGCAAGCCACGCCGCTACGGCGTAACCTTGGCTTTCCCTCCGGCGGTGATTGGCGTAACGGCGGACGCCGTCGATGTCTTCGTAAGGCCATCCGGCGGTAACGACGATCCTTTTGCCGGTTAATTTTTTTGCGGGCATTTTCGTTTTCTCACGTTCGCGCAAGCTGGCTGGCATCGTCGATAACGCACATCCCGTCTTGGCGAAGCTGCAAAGCGCGGGATGGGGAAAGAGTCTGCAGGCATTCCTTTGTCGTTATGACGGGCGCTTTGGACGCCAGATATGCGGCAAGAAAAAGCGTATCGGCGCGGCCTTGCACCATTTTTTCCGCCAGCGTGTCGTCGAGAAAGGGAATAAAAACCCCATTCGCGCGTTCCGGCAATTTTATGTGTTCCAAGCCTTTAAGTTCGGGAAGCTGGAAATAATCCGAAACGACAGTTTGCCCCGTCAGTTTTTTCAACGCGTCGCAACGTTCGGCCCACGAAGAATCGAGGATATATTCCGCGTCCGCGCCGGATTTATCGATTTCGGCTGCCAATTTTTCGACGGCATCCCACGAAACGTTTTCGCCGCCAAGAGCGACAAGAATTCTTGCGCCGCTTTCGGGAGGGGAAAAAGAAATTTTCTTCCTTTCTTCCCGCCGCGCGGCCTTGTAAAGGGCAAGGGCCGGATGCTGTTTGCCTGCAAACGCGGCATCTGCGCCTTCCGCTATTTCTTCGACGCCGATCATGCGGCCAAACCCCTCGACGTCGCACGCCAGATGCCCTTTGACGGGGCCGAGAAAGACGACGCCTTTTTTCTTCAAAGCGCCGCAATTTCTCCGCACGGCGGGATGTTCCCACATTTTTGTGTTCATCGCGGGAGCAATCATGAGAAGGCTTCCGCGCTCCCGCGCCGCAAGAATCTCCCGCGCCCGTTCGGACGAAGCGAAGGCAAGCTGGCTGATGAAATCGGCGGAGGCGGGAGCGACCAAAATCGCGTGCGCCGGAGAAGAGTTTTCTTTTAAAGGGGACGCATCGGCAAAATCGGCAAGGACTTTATGTCCCGACGCCGCTTCCGCCTCCGCCGCCGAAACCCATTTATATTTTTCCGCCGCGGGCGTCAGAAGGACCGTCACGTCGCACCCGGACGCGCGCAAGGCCCCGATCAAAGGCAGCGTTTTTGTCGCCGCAACGCTTCCCGTCACGACTAATATTAATCGTTTCCGTCCGTCCATCCCTAAAGTCCGCCGAGCGCGGCCAATTTGGCGTTGCGTTCCGCATAACGGCCGCCGAGAAAATCCGTCGTCAGAAACGTGTTTAGGCAATCCAAAGCCACTTCCTGTCCCGAAATATGCGCGCCGAGAACAAGAACGTTGGCGTCGTTATGCTGACGCGCCAATCGCGCCATCGTCGTATCGAAGCATAAAGCCGCGCGGATATGCCTGTAACGGTTTGCCGTCATGGCGGACACTTGCCCCGAACCGCAGATCAGCACGCCCCTATGCTCCGGATGGGCGCGCAGATCGGCGATAACTTTTTGGGCAAAATCGCCGACATCGCAGCGAACTTCGTCGTTGGTGCCGAAATCGAGGACTTTGAACCCGCGCTCCTCGAGATGCTTTAAAAACAGCGATTTCAAAGGGAACCCGCGGTGGTCGGAGGCTATGGAGACTGTTTTTTCGGTCATAATCCCTATCCTTAAAGAAAAAATATAGTCATCGCAACTCGAGAATTGGCAAACCGTTTAGCGTAAGGACTTGTTCTTAAAGCATCTATGGGGCAAAGCTTGCCAATTTTTGCCCTGCGGTAGGCATAATACCGACAATACCCGAACAATTTTATCTTTAAAAGCTCCTTAAGCACAAAAGGGTATAATTCAATCAATACAAGGAAAAACCCCATGGAACGCAACGCGGAAAAGAACAGGTTTCTGCAGTTCTATATCGGAAGCCTAGTCTTGTTTCTAACTTTGGCCGCCGTTGGCTGCTATTGGGCCGACAGGGCGGGGCTGATTTCGGTGCGTCCCGCGACGCCCGCGGCATCCGCGCCGCGCGAAGTCATAACCGACATGGCTTACGTGGATCTTCCGCGCATGACGGTGTCCCTTGGAAGCGGCGTCGCAAGACAGGCGCGGATCGATATCTCGCTGGAAGTCGCGCGCAAGGACATCCCCGTTCTCGAAGGATACATGCCTCAAATTATGGACAGGCTTAACGGATTTTTTCCCAAAGTGGAGTTTGAAGATATCGACGAGCCCAACTCCATGTTTCTGCTTCACAAAGATATGTTGCGGCAGGTTAACAACGTCGGAATGCCGATTTCGGTGCATGATCTGATGCTGCGCTCTCTGCTAGTCATGTAGCCCTCAACTTGTAATTTTCCCGCGTCTTCCCACATCGTGAGAACAAGAGTAGGTTTGTGCGCGGAGGTTTTATGGATTTCGAAAATTTTACTGAGCGATCTCAGGGCTTTATTCAGGCGGCGCAAATGGTCGCGCTTGGCAAGCATCATCAAATGCTGCATCTGGATCATTTGCTGAAAGCGCTTTTGGACGACCGCGAGGGGATGGCCGCAGGCTTGATCCGCGCGGCCGGAGGCGATCCGCGAGAGGCGCTTCGCGCCGCGGAAGACGCGCTCGAAAAAATCCCGCAAGTGTACGCGGAAGGCAACGCCGACCAACTGCATCTGTCGCCGGAATTCGCGCGGTTTCTGTCGTCCGTCGGCGACATCGCCAAAAAAGCGGGCGACAGTTACGTGACGGTCGAACGCATGCTTCTCGGCATCGCCTTGGCGCAAGGCACATCGGCGCAAAAAGCGCTTGTCTCGGCGGGAGTGACGGCGGAAGCGTTGAACCGCGCCATTAACGAAGTGCGCAAAGGCCGCAAGGCCGACAGCGCACAGGCGGAGCAAGGCTACGATGCGCTAAAAAAATACGCGCGCGACCTGACGCAGGCGGCGCGAGACGGCAAACTTGATCCCGTCATCGGACGCGACGAGGAAATCCGCCGCACGATCCAGGTTCTGGCGCGCAGGACGAAAAACAACCCGGTTTTGATAGGCGAACCCGGTGTCGGCAAAACGGCGATTGTCGAAGGCCTCGCGCAGCGCATCGTTCGCGGCGACGTGCCGGAAAGCCTCAAGGATAAAAGACTTCTCTCCATCGATCTCGGCGCGCTCATCGCGGGCGCGAAATTCCGCGGCGAGTTCGAGGAGCGCCTGAAAGCCGTGCTTCAGGAAATTTCGGCGGCGGCTGGCGAGATCATAGTCTTCATCGACGAACTTCACACACTCGTCGGCGCGGGCAAAGCCGAAGGTTCGATGGACGCCTCCAACATGCTGAAACCGGCCTTGGCGCGCGGCGATCTGCATTGCGTGGGCGCGACGACGCTCGACGAATACAGGCAGAACATCGAAAAAGACGCGGCTCTCGCGCGGCGTTTCCAGCCGATTTTCGTGAGCCAGCCCACCGTCGTCGACACCATTTCGATCCTTCGCGGGCTCAAGGAAAAATACGAAATGCACCACGGCGTGCGCATAACGGACGGCGCGATTGTTGCGGCGGCCACGCTGTCGAACCGCTATATCACCGACCGGTTTCTGCCCGACAAAGCTATAGATTTAATCGACGAAGCGGCGGCGCGCCTCAGGATGGAAGTGGACAGCAAGCCCGAAGAAATCGACGAGCTCGATCGCAAAATCATCCAATTGAAGATCGAACGCGAGGCCTTGAAAAAAGAGCAGGATGCGGCCTCGAAGGATCGCCTCGGCAAGCTCGAAAAAGAACTGGCGGGACTTGAGAAAAAATCCGCCGATCTGACGTCGCGCTGGCGCGCTGAAAAGGAACAAATCGGAAGCGCGCAGAAGATAAAAGAGCAACTGGAGCGCGCGCGAGCCGAACTCGACGCGGCTCAGCGCAAAGGCGACTTCACGCGCGCGGGCGAATTGACCTACAGCGTCATTCCCGATCTGACGCGCAAGCTGGAATCCGCGCAGAAGCAATCGGAAAACGCGATGCTCGACGAAGTCGTTAAGGACGGCGATATTGCCGCTATCGTCAGCCGCTGGACGGGCATCCCCGTCGATAAGATGCTGAGCGGCGAGCGAGAAAAGCTGCTGAAAATGGAAGAAAGCTTGCGTACGCGCGTGATCGGGCAGGACGAAGCCATTATCGCGGTGTCGAACGCCGTACGCCGCGCGCGCGCCGGATTGCAGGACCCGAACCGTCCGATGGGCTCGTTCCTTTTCCTTGGCCCCACGGGCGTCGGCAAAACGGAGATGACCAAAGCCTTGGCGGAATTTTTGTTCGACAACGAGCAGGCGATGCAACGCATCGACATGTCCGAATACATGGAAAAGCATTCGGTCGCGCGGCTCATCGGCGCGCCTCCGGGCTATGTGGGCTATGAAGAAGGCGGAGCGTTGACCGAAGCCGTCCGCCGCCGCCCCTATCAGGTTATCCTGTTCGACGAAGTCGAAAAAGCGCACGCGGACGTTTTTAACATCCTTTTGCAAGTCCTCGATGAAGGCCGTTTGACGGACGGGCAGGGGCGCGTGGTCGATTTTAAGAACACGCTCATCGTCCTGACCTCGAATTTGGGCTCGGACATTATCGCGCAAGACGATGAAACCGAACTCTCGCCGCGCACCAAGGACAAGGTTATGGAAATCGTGCGCGGGCATTTCCGCCCCGAATTTCTCAACCGGCTCGACGAAATTTTGCTCTTCCGCCGCTTGTCTCGCGAAAATATGGAGGGCATTGTCGCCATTCAGTTGAAGCATCTGCAACGATTGCTCGAAGATCACAAAATCGCGCTTGATGTAGAGCCCAAGGCGCTCCATTGGCTGGCCGAGACGGGATACGATCCCGTCTACGGCGCAAGGCCCTTGAAGCGCATCATCCAACGCACGCTGCAAAACCCGCTGGCTCAGGACATCCTCTCCGGCAAAATCCTCGACGGCCAAACGGTAAAAGTCGATGCCGGACATGACGGACTAGTTTTGAAAGCGGCGAAAGCTAAATAAGAAGAGTCCCCCAACCCATCTTGCCTCCCTCCCCCAATCCCTCTATAACCGCGCCAACCTAATAAACTTATGGAGCATAAATAATGTCCGTCGAACGCACGCTTTCCATCCTCAAGCCCGATGCGACCCGCCGCAATCTGACCGGCAAGATCAACGCCGTATTCGAAGCAGCCGGCTTGCGCGTCGTCGCGCAAAAAAGGCTTCACATGACGCGCGCGCAGGCCGAAGGCTTCTACGCCGTTCACGAAGCGCGCCCCTTTTTCAACGACCTGTGCGCTTATATGTCGTCCGAGCCCGTCGTCGTGCAGGTTTTGCAAGGCGAAAATGCCGTCGCCAAGAACCGCGAAATCATGGGCGCTACGAATCCCGCCAACGCCGCTCCGGGCACGATCCGCAAAGAGTTCGCCCTTAACATTCAGGAAAACTCGGTTCACGGCTCCGACAGCCTCGAAAACGCCAAGATCGAAATCGCCTACTTCTTCCGTCCCGAAGAAATCGTCGGTTAACGATATCAACAGCGCCTTGAAGTGACCTGCTTAATGCCTGACCTCGACCTCGTTTTCCGGTTGAGGCAGCGCCGCCATTTCAAGCAAAGCCATAAGCATCTGCGCGCGCAAGGCGACGCTTTCGGCTTCGAGAAGCGCCTGTTTTTCGGCGGGAGCCAGCGGACAAATCATAATGATCGTCGGTAGAAGAACGTCGTTGGGCGCGTTTTTCACCACGCTCCAATCGACGGATATCGCGTTCTTCTTGAAATAAATCCGCATAAGCTCGATCAAACGTTCGCGGTCGATCTGGTCGGGATCGCCTTCGCCGAGATCGGCCAGATAAGGCGTCCATTCCGGCTTCACGATCCGGTAGGCGCGCGTGAGCGGCAATTCCGAAAGGACGCGAAAGCGGCACACGCCCGTAAGGACGATCAGCAGCCTTCCGTCATCGACTTCGTTGAACGAGGTGATGCGTCCCGCGCATCCGACCGAATAAAGCGGCGGATTTTCGCCTTCCTCTTCGACGGAGGGCTGAATCATGCCGATCAGGCGACCCTTGCCAAGGGCGTCTTCGACCATTGCGCGGTAGCGCATCTCGAAAATATTGAGAGGCAACCGCGCCTGCGGCAGCAAGACTGCTCCCGAAAGCGGAAAAACCGGCAATTCTTCGGGCAACGCCGCAAGAAAGTTCTGAGCCGAGATAAGCGAACTTGTCATGAAAATAAAATCGAAGAGAGGCGTTTGCGCGATGAAACGGTCAAAGGATCGGAAGATCCGAACGCTTCGAAGAACTTGACGAGCTGCTTGCGCGCCGCGCCGTCGTTCCACGCGCGCGCGCGGCGGACCAGATCAAGCAACTGATCGACGGCGTCCTCTTTGCGTCCCGCCGCGTAATAGGCCAAGGCGAGAGCAAACCGCGTTTCATGATCGTCGGGATTTTGCTTAAGCGCGGCTTCCAGCTTTTCCGCCTGTCCCTCGCTTTTTCCGGCTTCTTCGGCCACTTCGACCGCCGCGCGGACGGAATCGAGCGCTTTGTCCTTGGCTATGGCGGCGGGCGCGGCGTCGAGCATTTTCCGTGCTTCGGGAATCTTGTTTTCCTGAATCAGGCAACGCGCCAATCCGGCATAGGCCGCCGCGTTTTCTTTCTCCATATCGAGAATGTCGGCGTAAATCGCGCGCGCTGTGGCGATATCGCCGCGGGCAAGATGCTCCGCCGCCTGCTTGAAAGCCGTCTTAAGGCCCGCTTTTTCTTCGCCACCCGCGCCCGTCGTTTTCAAAATATTGTCCAGCCACGTTTTGATCTCGGCATCGGGCAGAATTCCGGCAAAAGCGTCGAGGGGACGCCCCTGATAAAAAGCGAAGACGGAAGGAACCGAAGTCACGCCCATTTGCCGGATAATCGGCTGGTTGCGTTCAACGTCGATTTTCGCGAGCCTGACGGCGCCTTTCGACCCGCGCGCGAGTTTTTCCAGCGAGGCGGTCAATTGCTTGCAGGCGCTGTCCCTCGGCAGCCAGAAATCAACCAGCACCACAGCGGAGCGCGAGGCTTCGAGAACGTCGTCGTTGAAGGTCGCCAAAACAACGTCTTTGACGGGATCGATGGAAACGGTCGGCGCGGAAGAAGGCGAGAGCGGCATCGGGATGCTTTCACAATATGGTTAAGGCTTCTCGTGCGGGACGCAGGAGAAGGTTTTTTTGCTCAATTTGGCGCAGATCGATTTGGGTTCTTTGCCGGTGACTTTGATTGCGAATACCGGCGTGCCTCCCTCCGTTTTGACTTCCGGCACGATGAGAAAGGATAAATCGTCGTCATCCAACAAGGCCTTGGCTTTGGCTTCATGGCCTTGTGCCATGCCCTCGGTTGGGAAAGAGCCGAGATCGGCGTAAGCTTCGCCGCCCAAGGATTCTTTGGCCTGCATCATTTGGGAAGCTTTAGCCAGATTCTGCTTCAAAGCAGAAGGGACGTTTTGGCCGTTCGCAAAAGGCCCCAGAAGATCGACGGCCGAGGCAGCGTCTCCTTCCTCGATATATAGATGCGCAAGATTGTTTGCGACCGCGCCGTCCTTCGGAGCCAGATCGAGCGCCTGCCGGTAGGCGTCGCGCGCTTTATCGCGCTTGCCGAGCAAATCGTACGAGACGCCCAATCCGTTCCATGCGCGGGCGTTTTTCCCGTCGCGCGAGATGGCGCTGAGATAAATATCCTTGGCCTCGTCGTTTTTCCCCGCCGCGAGCAGGGCTTTGCCCTGCTCGCCGAGCGCGGCCGACATTTTGACGTCTTCGGGCGAGGCGGCCGACGCGCAGGCGGCAAGGCCCGCGCATAAAAGCAGAAGGGGAAGCGTTTTTGCGGAGAGCATGGGAGCCTCATGGAATGGTTTATAACCTTTATTCTGTAACAGAAACGCGCGTTTACCAATTATTATTTTTCTGGGGCGTATCCTAGGGGATTATGAACGATAAGCCATCCCCTTCGCCCGAGTCGAAAGCGCAAGCGGCGCAGGATTTGCCGCGCCTGATCGAGCGCATGCACAGGCGTTATCTCGACGTCGTGCGCATCGAACTGGCGCGACACGGGTTTCACGATATCAGCCCCGTTCAAGCCGTCATGTTGGGAACAATCGGCGGAACAAGCGGAAACGAGGAAATTTCCGTCCGCGACCTGATCGAACGCGGATATTACCTCGGCTCCAACGCCTCTTATAATTTAAAAAATCTGGTCGAGGGCGGATATGTCGAGCGTCAGGCTTCGGCGCGGGACAGGCGTTCGGCGCGGCTTAGCCTGTCGGCCAAAGGGCGCGACATTTTGGGATTTCTAACCAAGCTCAATCTGACTATGGCGGATGGCTTTATCAAAAACGAAGGGCGCGAACTTGAAGTGACATACCAAACCCTTCGCGCTTTTGAGCGCCGCTGGACCGAGGCGATACGGTCTGAAGTCCCAAGCGATAACGGACCCTTATAATTTCTGCTGCCCAAAGTGGTCTTTGGCCGAACGCAGCATGCCGAAGACGGCTTCGGGATCGGCGTCTTCGGGCGCTATTCTGGCCTTTGCCAAGGCTTTGCGCAAATCGCTTTGATCGGTGCGCAGGAAAGGATTGCAACGTTTTTCCGCGCCCAAGAGCGTCGGTACCGTCGGCTTTCCCGCCTTGCGCAAAGCGGCGATTTCGGTCGCGCGGGTTTTCAGCTCTTCGTTGTTTTTGTCGATGGCGAGGGCGAATTTAGCGTTATTTTCGCTCTTTTCGTGCCCGCAATATGCCTGCGTATCGTCGGGCAGGGCGCGGATAAGTTTCAACGACTCCCACATCTGATCGGTGTTGCCCTCATCAAGGCGTCCGCAACCGAGAGGAAACAGGGTGTCCCCGCAAAACAGCGCCTTGATTTGCGGAAAATAGTAGGAAACATGACCGTCGGTGTGGCCGTGCGTCGCCAAAACCTCGCCGCGCAAAGTCGAAAACGTGACGATGTCTCCGTGATCGACGCCGCGCGAAATTCCCGGAATAAGGCCTTTTTCCTTGGCGGGGCCGATGACCGGAGCGCCGAATTCTTCCTGCAACGCTTCGTTACCGCCAATGTGGTCGGGATGATGGTGCGTGTTGAGAATAAGCGCGAGATAAAGTTCGCGCTCTTTCAACGCGCGCGAGACGATCTTGCCGTCGCCCGGATCGACGGCCATTGCGAGTCCCAGATCGCGGTCGCTGATCAGGAAGATGTAGTTGTCCGTAAAGGCGGGTAAAGTTTCGATGATGAAAGACATGGCTGACCCTTGTTGCGGCAACTGTTAAGTTTCACCGATTTGTGCTAAAAGACTGTTAACGAAATACTGACCGCCCCCGGCCCCCATGTTGACCGATTTCGCCGATTCGCAGGATTTTTATCAAAGCCGGACGGGCCGCGCCGCGCAGGGCCTTTTGCGCGCGCGCATAGGCAAAAGGTGGTCCGGGCTTGCGAACGGACGGGTTTTGCCTTTGGGCCGCGCCGCGCTGGTGCTTGACGAAACGCCCTTTATTTCCGCGCGCATGACGGGCGCACAGGAAGAGACGTTCTCCTGCCTGGTCGATTCGAAAAACAAGCCCTTGCCCGACGCGGATATCGACCGCGCGATCATGTTGCACGCGCTTAAAGCGGAGTCGGATTTGGAGCCTGTTTTGCGCGAAATCTGGCGCGTCTTGAAAGGCGAAGGGCGGCTCTTGATGGTTTTGCCGAGAGCGGGCAGCGCGTGGGCGCGAAATCCGGATACGCCTTTCGGCCACGAGCCCGCATACACGGCCTCGCAAATTAAAAAGATTTTAAAGCGCCACGGATTTTTCGTCGCGCGCATGAACCGCGCCCTTTATGCGCGGCCCTGCGCGCCCGAACCCAATTTTTTAAGAGCGCTTGAAATCGAAAGGGCCGCGCCGGGGATTTTTTTGCGTTTCGGCGGCGGCGTACTTTTGGTCGAGGCCAGAAAAAGAATTTGCGGCATCGCGGGCGCGAAACAAAAGAAACGCCCGCGTTGCGCCAATCCGCTGCTCCCGTTGCCGCTGCCGATATGAGGCCGCGCGTCCCCTTAGGACGGCGAAGCTGAAGGTAAAGCCGGAGCAATTCGCGGAGAACAGGGATTGTTGGGATGACGGTATTCGGGATTGCCAAAAACCGCCAAAGCCACGTCCTTAAACAAAGGGCGCGCACCCTTTTCCGCTGCAAGCTTATAAGTTGTGACGCTTTCATCGAAAAGCTTGCGGCACATCAATTCATGCTTCATGTTTTGCTGCGAGGGTTCGATATATCCGTAATACGGCAGACTACCATCAGTTGGCGGCTGGAATTTTGTGTTTTTTCCCAAATGCCAGAACTCCTCGGCATATGCTCCGAGGCCAACCGCGGCAGCGGCGTTGAAAAGCATTCGCCGGTTATTAAGCGCTTCTCTCTCTTTTTCCGTAAGCTGGGGGCCCATTCCGGCAAGCGCCTCTTCTTCTCTTTCCTCGAAATAGCGTAGCGCCGTCAGAGGCCTTCCCTTTTCATCTCTTTTAACCTCGCTGATGCGCACGCCCATATCCACCAGAACGCCCTTCTCGCGCAAAAGCTGATTGCGGCGCATTTCGGTTTCGATAATTTCTTTCACAAAAAAGTTGTCGGGATTCTTCTTCTGAAGCTCTTTCACCTTTTGCGTAAGAACTTGCATTTCGTCCCACGATTTCTCATCGAACCTTACAACGGCCACATCGACGGCTGCGCCCGTCATGTGCGGCGAGTTGGGGCGGGACGGCAAGGAAACATACATCTGCGTCTCCTTAGTTGCCTCTTCCTCGGTACGATTAAAGGGAGGGGCTATAAGTTTTTCTTTAAATTGCTCAAAAAGCGCGGTTTGGACTGTTTCCGGACGATATGCGTCAATTATAACGACCTTATATCTCGGGGGTAAGTTCTCGTTTAGCTTTACAAGGTCTTCGGCAATGCTTTTTCTCATAAGAGGCGCGATTAACGCCCCCTTTAGCTCCCCGACTTTCCACGGAGAGATCCCGCAGCCGCCAAAGAAAAAAGGGAACGAAAGCACTTCGGGATATTCCGAAAACATGCCCACGGAAACCAACGGCTCTTTAGAAAGAGGGTTGGCTTCGTCAAGTTGGTTGTTCTGCCATCCCACATTTGATTTTTGCTTTGGAATGGGTTTAAAAAAATCAATTATTCCAGATACCATTGTCATTATTTCTCCCAATTATCCCATAAATATTCGGCGATAATTTTCTGCGCACTACGCCCCATGCACTTAGGGTTGAGGCGACGCACAAACCGGAAGAACCCCCAGATGGGCATCCGGCGGTTCGCAAGACGGAAGGCCATTTTTGAAAACAAGATCGTAGATGTTCTGCACATAGCCCCATACAGTTACCCGGCCCAAAGGCGTGGCGCCTTCAAGCCGTGTTGTTTCCTGCAATCCAGACAAGTTTTGATTGAACTCTTTAGTAATGTCGAACGAGCCGATGGGACATTGCGAGAGCGCACTGCCGTTGTCGTCGTATTGGACATTATTGAATATCGCGTCATGAGTGTTCGACCCAGGCGTGCAGACCGTGCCCTGACAGATATCGACGGCTCTCACGTTATCATTGGCTTGATTCAGCAAATACCAATGATGTTCGTGCTGAAACGGCCACCCGGTTTGTTCCGAGCACATCGTATAGGGAGAAATGCCTTTAACTTCAGGAAGACCCGTCGTCTGGTTTATGGTGGCGACTGTGTGATCTAATGTGGATGCGCTCGCCAACTGATCGGACGAAACCGGTTGTAGGGGAACCGCAGGGCCGACAGGCCCTTGGGGGGTCGTTGTCGCGGCGGCAGCCGTATGGGACGCAAACGCGTCAAGGAACCATCCTACGGCTATCGCACTTCCCGCACCGAAGGCGGCGCCTTTTACAATGGCTCTTACCCAACGTTGATAAACCGCTTCATCCTTATTCCGTTTTCCCCAGCCCGCCTCGCGAACGACGCCGACAGCGGCGCCGAATCCAACGCCAAGGGCCGCAGGAACAAGTACGACGGGAACGACGGGACTTAACATTGCAACGGCTGCGGCTCCAAACGCGAACCTAAGGCCAAATCCGACGCCTGCGCCGGTGAGAATTTCCGCCTTGTTATCCCAAAGGTTGCCCGGAATGCCCGTGACAAAGGTAATAATTTTTTCAGACGTTTTTTTCTGCATAATAAATTCCTTTTCAAATTAAATCCGCCGTTCTTATTCGGCCTTATTAATGGGCAAATAATACCGCCCCCCCCCGAAAAAGGTTATATGTTTTTGATAAATAACTTGTCAAATACTTGCATCTTTGATAGTTTTTACATCAAAACTTAAACGCATTCTTATCAAGCCATGCCCAAAATATCGCCCTCCCAGCTTCGCGCCGCCCGCGGCCTTCTGAATTGGTCGCGGAAAGACTTGGCCAAATTTTCCGGCATCAGCGAGCCGACGCTTCACCGTTATGAAAACGGCGAGCACGGCCCCATCGCGCACACGGTGAATAAGTTGTTCGCGGTTTTCGATAAGCACGGCGTGGAATTTTCCGACCATCAAGGCGTTCGGTTCAAGCCGAGCAACATCACCGTTTACGACGGGAAGGAACGCTTCAACGATTTTTACGATTTTCTTTACGAGCAACTCAGTCAATCCGGCGGCGACGTTTGCGTCAGCACCTATGACGAAACGCCGTTCATGCGCCTTCGCAAAGACCCCTATCTTCACACGAAGCGCATGAAAAAATTATTCGACCAGAAAAAAATCACGTTCCGGATTCTCGCGACGAAAAGTGAATTTCTCTCCCACGGGTACGCCGAATTCCGGTGGCTTCCCAAACAACCGGCGTCGCCGACGGCTTTCTACGCTTTCGGGGATTGCCTCGCTTTGATGTCCTTCGTCGATCAAAATTCTCCCCATGTCGTCGTCATCCGCTCCGGCCCCCTAGCCGAGGGTTATCGGCAGAATTTCAACGTCGCGTGGCAGCTCGGCCAGAAACCGCCGCCCGCTTCCGTTATCGCCAAGATGTTGCAACGTTAAGCCGTTTTTTCGGAGGACAAGGTAAATAAGCCAGGAAAAAAATAAGGTAAACGGCTCGATTGCATAGACTTTTGCGCGATTGTGGCCTATCCTCTCCCGCGTGAAAGACAGTCAAGGAAAGTCCATGTCGCTTAAAACTGCCGCCGTGAATCCCGATAAACAAGCTTTGGCCGACGCGCGCGCCCAGATCGATAAGATCGATTCTCTCCTGCACGATCTTTTGCATGAGCGCGCCGAAGTCATCGATCAGGTGCGTAAATTTAAGGGCAAACAGCATATTTATATCCGCCCGGGGCGCGAAGCGCAGATGCTGCGCGCGCTGGCCGGAAAGCCGCAGGGGAAGATACCCGACGGCTTGGTCGTGCGCTTGTGGCGCGAGATGATTTCGGCCTTCACTTTGACGGAAGGCGCGTTCAAGGTCGCCGTGACGGTTCCAGCCAAAGGGCCGGATTTATGGGACCTCGCGCGCGATTTTTACGGTTCTTTCACGCCTCTTCTCGAAATTCCGTCCGCGGTCGCCGCCGTTAAAGCGGTTCAGGCCGAAAAAGCGACGCTCGCCGTCGTGCCGTTTCCGCAAGCCAACGATAAGGATGCGTGGTGGCCCCTTCTTGCCAGCGACAAAAGAAACGTTTTGACCGTTTTCGCCACGCTGCCTTTCGAAATCTCAAAAACCGGACGTTCGAACGCGCGGCATTCGCTGCCGAGCGGCCTCGTTATCGGCAAGCTTTATCCGGAACTGACGGGGGACGATTACAGCTTCCTCGCCCTGCAATGCGTGCATGTGCCTGAAGGCGAGATGAAACGCCTGCTCGGCAAGGCGGGCTATAAAGTCCGGCAGCTTCTGGTTCAAACCGTGGGTCGCGGCGATTCCGCGCCGACGCTTTATCTCGTCGAAACGGAAGGCTATGTCGGCCGCAGCGATACGCGCCTTTCCCGCCTGCGCGCTATGCTCGGCAGCCGCCTGCAGCATCTCGCCCCTCTGGGCGGGTATGCCGCGCCTTTGAAGTCCGGCAGGAAATAAGGTTTTGCCGTGAAAAAAGAATCCCTAGGGCTCATCGGGGTCGGTTCGTTCGGCGCGTTTATCGCTCCGCATCTGGCGCGGCATTTCGATCTCGTGCTGCACGATGCTGCAGCCGATGTTGCGCCCTTGGCGCGGAAAATTCGCGCGCACGCGGGCGATTTTAGAGATGCCGCCGCGTGCGATGTCGTCTTGCTGGCCGTGCCGGTGCAGAAAATGAGAAAGGCGCTCGGCGAGATTGCGAAAGGCGTCAAGCCGGACGCTCTCGTGATGGATGTCGCCTCGGTCAAGATCAGGCCGGTCAAGGCCATGATGGAAATTTTGCCGAAAAGCGTTTCCATCGTCGGCACGCATCCTCTTTTCGGGCCGCAAAGCGGCAAGAAGGGCATCAAGGGATTGAATATCGCCGTTTGCGAGGTTCGCGGCGGGCGCGGCGCGGGCGTGGCGTGTTTTTGCAAGGAAAAGCTGGGCTTGCGCGTTTCCGAGGCGACCCCCGAAGAACACGACCGAGAGGCGGCGTACGTTCAGGGCTTGACCCACATGCTGGCGAAGATCGTCACGGCGCTCGATCTTCCGCCCATGCGTTTTCCAACCCGCACGTATGAATTGTTGCAGCAAATGGTCGAAATGGTCCGTTACGATTCGGACGAATTATTCCGCGCCATCGAACGTGAAAACCCTTTCTCCGAAAAGGCGAAAAAGGCCTTTTTTGCCGCGGCAAAAAAGCTTGAAGACAAAGTGTTGCGGGCAAAAGACGAATAGGTTCAAAGGGTCGCAAATTAGGCCTTTACCCGAAGGGCTTGTTGGCTCTATACATCCGTGCCATTAATCAGCAACCAAGGGTCTCTGAAATGGCGCAACTCCGTGAAGCTCTGACATTCGACGACGTGCTGCTAGTGCCGCGCGCTTCTTCGGTGCTGCCCTCCGAGGTGCAGACATCGACGAAAATCTCGCGCACGATCACGCTCAGCATCCCACTTCTTTCCGCCGCGATGGATACCGTGACCGAAAGCCGCCTCGCCATTGTTTTGGCGCAGGCCGGAGGGCTTGGCGTCATTCACCGCAATATGACGCCCTCCGAACAGGCCGAGGAAGTCCGGCGCGTCAAGCGCTTCGAATCCGGCATGGTGGTCAATCCCATCACGATCACGCCGTCGGAGCCTTTGGCCGAGGCTTTGCGCCTGATGGCCGATTTCAGGATTTCCGGCATTCCCGTCGTCGAGCAGCCTTCGGGAAAGCTTGTCGGCATCGTCACGAACCGCGACGTGCGTTTTGCCAACGATATGCAGCAACCCGTTTCGGAACTGATGACCAAAAACGTCGTCACCGTTCGCGAAGGGGTCAGCAACGACGGCGCCAAGGGCTTGCTGCATAAACACCGCATCGAAAAGCTGGTCGTCGTGGACGACGCCTATCGCTGCATCGGCCTTATCACCGTAAAGGACATCGAAAAGGCTCAGGCGTTCCCGACTTCGTGCAAAGACGAAAAAGGGCGGTTGCGCGCGGCGGCGGCCATCGGCACGGGCACGGACGGCCTGAGCCGCGCCGAGGCTTTGATCGACGCTGCGGTCGATATGATCGTCGTCGATACGGCGCACGGGCATTCCTCGCGCGTTTTGCAGCAAGTGCGTGACGTGCGGAAGCTTTCTTCCGCCCCGCAGATTATGGCCGGAAATATCGCGACCGCAGACGCGGCCAAAGCGTTGATCGACGCGGGCGCGGACGCGGTCAAGGTCGGCATCGGCCCGGGTTCGATTTGCACGACGCGCATCGTAGCTGGCGTGGGCGTGCCGCAACTGACCGCCATTATGGACGTGGCAGAAGCCTGCCGCAAACACGGCATTCCCGTGATCGCCGACGGCGGCATCCGTTATTCGGGCGAGATCGCCAAGGCCATCGCGGCGGGCGCGGACGGAATTATGATGGGCGGCATGTTCGCGGGAACGGACGAGGCTCCGGGCGACGTTATTATGTATCAGGGGCGGTCGTACAAATCCTATCGCGGGATGGGCAGCGTCGGCGCCATGGCGGGAGGCTCGGCCGACCGCTATTTCCAGAAGCTCGACGGCGACCCTAACAAATTGGTTCCCGAAGGCATCGAAGGCCGCGTGCCGTACAAAGGCCCCGCGCAAAGCATCATTCACCAGTTGATCGGGGGCTTGCGCGCGGCGATGGGATACACGGGAGCCGCGACGATCGCCGAATTGCAAACCAAGGCCCAGTTCGTGCGCATCACAGGAGCCGGCTTGCGTGAAAGCCACGTGCACGACGTGCAGATCACCGCCGAGTCCCCGAATTATTGGGTGGAAGAGTAGGTTCTTGCCTCTCTTGCCTTTCGATTTTTCTTTGCCTCAAGACAGTCTCGAAGAACTCCGGAAAAGGACGTTCCCTAGGGGAGCCTTGCGCGAGCACGGCTCGGACCAACGACCCTGATCGATAGGCGGTATCCCACAAACCCGGGTTTGGCGGGGGCCGCTTCTCCGTCAGGCATCCCCTTATAACAAGGATGCGGGACATATCCTATATTAAATATGGGAAAAATGCAAGATGTTTTTGGGAAATTATTTTGGGTTTGAGATCAACGGGTTAGGAACAAAAAACCGCGCCGACTCATGATCAAACATCGTTCTTGCGGATAATCTGACTGGGTTCCGGATAAATTTGCTTCGCAAATTTTCCGGAATGACGAGTTATTATTACTGAACTGTTCTTCCTTCGCGTCAAGCTGAGGCGAAAATTGTGATTTTCTCGATTTTTGAGCGCAGCGTACTTCCTTGCTACGTGAGCATCAAAAATCGAGAAAAGCCAATTTGCAGCCCAGCTTCACGTGAAGGGCTCACTAGAAGCAGTCAAAAATCCAGATCGGCATAATGCGCGGGCGGGGGAAATCCCGGAATATGATCGCCCAAAATGCTGCGGAAGGCAGGGCGGGATTTGAGGCGCGCGTACCATTCCTTGGCAAGCGGAAAACTGTTCCAAGGCACGTCGCCGAGATAATCGAGGATCGACAGATGCGCGCCCGCCGCGAGATCGGCGAGCGTCAGCTCTTCGCCCGAGAGCCAGTTGCGGCGTTCGGTCAGCCAGCCGATATATTCCAGATGCCCCCTTATGTTCGCGCATCCGGCGCGGATGACGGCGCTGTCCGGCTCGCCCTGTCCGCAGAGGCGCTTCAGCGCTTTTTCGCCGACGAGCAAATCCGTCACTTCGGCCTGCATTTTGCGGTTGAACCACCCGATGAGCCGCCGCGTTTCGGCGCGCTCGACCGGCGTTTTGCCGAGCAGGCTCCCGGTATGCGTTTCGTCCAAGTATTCGCAAATCGCCGAGCTTTCCGCCAAAACTTGTTTATCGCCGTCTTGTTCGATGATCAAAACGGGCACGTCGGCGGCGGGATTTAAAGCCCGTAAAGTCGGGCTCGGGTCCCACGGCTTTTCAAGAGCCAGCGCGCAGGAAACGTTCTTCTCCGCCAACGCCAGACGAACGAAGCGCGACGGCGGGCTTAAGGGGTGGTGGTAAAGATGATAAATGGCGGCAGACATAAATTGTATCCCTGGGTTTCTTCGAAACCCAAAAAAGGGTTCGCAAAAAAGGCAGGAACTTGCCGTTTCTGCGTGTTTTTTGCGAAATGGAATACTCGGGCTTCCAAAGAACCCGAGTATAGGCCTATCACGCCTTACAAAAAAAGGCTAGAATCGAGGCGATTTTTCCTGCCGCCGCAAGGAGCGCTTACGCGTGCAAAATTTTTCGGCTCTTTTGCTCAATCTCGACCGCGATACGGCGCGGCGGGAACATATGGAAGCGCAATTGGCGCAAGCCCATATAGCCTTCACGCGGCTGCCGGGCATTTTGGGCGACGCCGTTCCCGATGACTTGCGTTCCTCTTTTTACGATGCTTCGGGAAAAGCCAAAACAAGCCTGAAGCGCGGAGAGGTCGGGTGCTACGCAAGCCATCTGGCCGCCCTCAAGCGCGTGGCGGCCGGAGAATTCGGCGACGCGGTTTTGATAATGGAAGACGACCTTAAAATCGCGCCCGACTTAATCGAAATCATCGCCGAAGCGCGGGCGAAGGCTCCGAATGACTGGGATATTCTTCGCTTATGCAATCCGTCGCGCAGCGCCTACGTGCCGACGGCAAGGCTTTCGGGCAATCGGGTTCTCGCGCGTTATTCGAGAATTCCCGTCAGCGCGGGCGCGTATGTGATCACGCCCAAAGGCGCGCGGAAGTTTTTGCAAAACGGCGTTCGCGGGTTGCCCTACGACATCGATTTGCGCCGCCCGTGGTTTCACGGCATGAAAACATCGGGCGTTTTGCCGCCGCCGATTAAGGCAGGCGTTTTGAAATCGACTATCGACGCGATCGAGGCCGGACGCTGCGATGCAAACGCCAGCCCGTGCATGGAACGCATGAGGCGCGGCGATTTGTTTTATGCCTTCAAACGCCTCGCGTATAACATGAACGATTTGGGGGTTCGAAATTGGCTTATTTGTTGCGGCATAAATATTGCGGACAAAATTGCGAAGCTTCTTTTGAAGCGCAGCATAACGGACGAGGCTGCGAAGATTTTTTGGATTAAAGAATAACGGCTAGAGAACACGTTCCATTTTTACGGCGTCTATCATTTTTCCTTCGCGCTTATAATATCCGGCGCGTTTGCCAACGACGCGAAAGCCCGTTTTTTCATAAAGCGCCAAAGCCGGTGCGTTATCGGCCGCGACTTCCAAAAACACGCGCTGCGCTTTTCTTTGCCGCATATTCTCTAAAGCCGCCTTCAGCAAAAGCATTCCCGCTCCCTTGCGGCGCGCCGACGGGCTTACGCAAAAAGTCAGGATTTCCGCGTCTTCTTGTGCGACCTGACACAGGATAAATCCTTGCGCTGTTTCTTTTTCCCGCGCCACAAGCGCCAGCGTCGTGCCGAGAGCCAGGCTGTCGGCGATTTGAGCAAGGCTCCAGCGCGCCGCGCCGAAACTTTCCCCGTGCAACGCGGCCAAAAGAGGCGCGTCGTCCTTCGTCGCTAAACGCGTTTCCATAAAGGGTCTTTGATTTGGGATAAAAACGCTTCATGCGCGGCGATTTCTTCCGGAGCCGCAACATGGACGCGCGCCACGCGGCGTTCGCGCGCATCCGTCGGGGCTTCCTGAACCACCGCTTCGTCCTCCGAAAGGATGGCGAGATCGGGCTGCCTTCCGCCGCGAAGTTCCAGATAAACTTCCGCCAGCAATTGCGCGTCGAGCAAAGCGCCGTGCACCTTTCGGCCCGACGCGTCGACGTTGAAGCGTTTGCATAAAGCGTCGAGCGAAGCAGGAGCGCCCGGAAACATTTTCCGCGCCAGAGCGACGGTGTCCGTCGCGCGGTCCATCGGCAGCCGCTTGAACCCGCAGCGCGCCAGCTCGGCGTTGACAAATCCTATATCGAACGCGGCGTTGTGGATGATAAGCGGCGAGTCGCCGATGAAGGCGAGAAAATCGTCGGCCTTTTCCGCAAAGACGGGCTTGTCGGCTAGAAATTCGTCGGAGAGGCCGTGAACCATCGCGGCTTCGGACGGCATTTCGCGTTCGGGGTTCAGGTAAGTCTGAAAAGTCATGCCCGTCGCGATGTGGTTGTGAAGTTCGACGCAGCCGATTTCGACGATCCGATCTCCTTTGAGCGGATCGAGGCCCGTGGTTTCCGTATCCAAAACAATTTCGCGCATTTTTGACTCTTTCCCTTCTGTCCCATATTAACAGGGGTCGGCGAAGACCGATAGCGATTCGGTTTAAAAAAGAAAGGCCCCGCGTGACCCCTGAAAAGGAACATATCCTCGTCATTCGCCTCGGCGCGTTGGGGGATTTGGTCTTTTGTTTTCAGTCCTTTCATGAAATCAGGCAGGCGCATCCTAACGCCAAAATCGCGCTTTTGACGCGCGCGCCTTTTGCCGCTTTCGCAAAATCGTTGCCGTGGTTCGATCACATTATCATCGATACGCATCCGACTTTTGCCGCGCCTTTGGGGTGGGCGCGGCTGCGGCGGGAGGTTTTGGATTTTTCTCCTGATCGCATTTACGATCTGCAAGGTAAACGGCGCCAAACGATTTTGTACGCTCTTCTGGGCGGCCCTTTCGGGCCTGCGTGGTCGGGCGCGGCTCCTTTTTGCAAATTTCCTCGGCCTAAATTAAGCAAGTCCAGCGATTCACGCTTTGCGGAAAAGCTTTCTCGCTTTTCCGCAAAACGATCGCGGACTGGGCCGCCCACGCAGGGCATGTCTTTTGCGGATTTTATGGCGGCGCAATTGCGCGCGGCGGGAGTTCCTGCCTTGCCTGCGCCCGATTTGGCTTTTCTCGATGCGAACGTCGAAAAATTCGCTTTGCCTGCGCGGTATGTTGTTTTGATTCCCGGAAGCTCGCCGGATGCGCCGCATAAACGCTGGTCCGCGCGGAAATTTGCGGAACTGGCGCGTAAATTAGGTATGCCTTGCATTGTGGTCGGGACGAATGCCGACGCCGAGGCGGTTGGCTCTATCAAAGTTTTTGCGCCGGAGATTGTCGATTTGTGCGGAAAGACAAGTTTATTCGAACTGGCCGGAATTTTGCGCCGCGCCGCACTTGTGGTTGGCAACGATACCGGGCCCTTGCATATGGCGGCGGTTCTTCGCGCGCCGACAATTGCGCTTTTTTCAGGTAAATCCAGTCCGGTTTGGTCGAAACCGCCCGGGTCGAAAGTTGTTGTGAAGCAGAGCCAAAATCTCGCCGACTTGGGCGTGGATGAGGTTGTTGCGGCGATTAAAGGATTAGGCGGATGTGTGTTTAGCTAATTCGACCTGTGCGCGGAGGTCGATCGCGTCGAGAATTTCCGCAAGGCGCGGGTCGCTGATCTGGGCGCGGCGTGCGGCGACGATGCGGCTGAGCTGCATCAGCTTGTCGCGCGAAATTCCTCCCGCCAGCAATTCCAGACGCAAATCCTCCAACCGGTCGAGAATGTCCTCGGCGCGCATTTTTCCTTTTGCCGCGCGGGACAAAGCATCGTCGACTTCCTGAACGCCGAGAATGCCGGAAACGCTGCCTACGCCCGCAATCCCGCCCGTCATGCTCGTTTCTTCGCTTTCCCCAAGCTGCTTCGCAAAAGACGCGTTGCCGCTCGCGCCCGATCTGGTCACGCGCTTCACCGGCTGCGTCGTTCGTACGCCGCTTACTCCGTCAATTTTGTCGATCACGCGTCCCTCTTCACCTCATGGGCAATTTGTGCCCTGTAGGAACTATAGTCTAGTTCAAATGCCGCGCAAGGTGCATTGGAAAAAATTAAGACATAACAAAGGATTATAACAAGACAAGGTAGCGACGATTCTTGGCACGACTCTCGCAAGGAAACCGTGGGGTATCGTGCCTTTCGCATCAGGATGAGGCGGAAGGCGTCGCGCCCCAAAGGATCAGGGGTCGTCATGTTTGCTAAGTTTCTGTCTTTAATCCCTTCTTTCTCCCCCTCATCGGCAGCGAAGTTCGCGCGCGCGCGCCGATTTGCCGACGGCTGCTCCTCGCGGCTGCGGCTTCTCCCCAAAGCGGCGGCGATCATGACGCTCCTGATCCTTTTTCCTTTTCATGCGGCGGAGGCGGCCTCGCGCCTTAAAGACGTCGTCAGTTTCGAGGGCGTGCGCGATAATATGCTTGTCGGATATGGGCTTGCGGTTGGGCTTAACGGCACGGGAGATTCTTTGACCAACGCGCCGTTCACCGCGCGCAGCCTGATCGGCATGCTGGAACGCCTCGGCATCAATTCGACCGCCGATTTTTCGACGATCAAGACGAAGAATATCGCGGCCGTCATGGTCACGGCCACTCTGCCGCCTTTCGCCGCGCAAGGGTCGCGCGTCGATGTCGTCGTTTCGACCATGGGCGACGCCAAGAGCCTGCAGGGGGGGACGCTGCTGGTGACGCCCCTTCAGGGCGCGGACGGCGAGGTTTACGCCGTGGCGCAGGGCTCCATTTCCTCCGGGTTCAGCGCCTCGGGAGCCAGCGGAACGAGCATCACCAAAGGCGTGCCGACTTCGGGCCGCATCGCCGACGGAGCCATTGTCGAACGCGAAGTCCATTTCCATTTGGCCGAACTCGGCTCAATGCGCCTGTCGTTGCGCAACCCCGATTTCACGACGGCCAAGCGCGTGGCCGACGTGATTAACGCTTATGCAAAAGCGCCAATCGCCTCCGCCGTGGATTCCGCGACGGTCAAACTGGACATTCCCGAAGCCCGCCGTTCCGATATCGTCGGCTTCATGACCGACATTGAACAATTGAAAGTCGTTCCCGACGACGTGGCGCGCGTCGTCATCGACGAACAATCGGGCATCGTCGTGATGGGCGAAAGCGTCCATATCAACACCGTCGCGATCGCGCAGGGTAATCTGACCATCAAGATCAGCGAGACGCCGCAGGTATCCCAGCCCGGGCCCCTGTCGGAGGGCGGCACGACCGAGGTCGTGCCGCGAACCGAAATCAACGTCGACGAGGGATCGACCAAGAAGCTGGCGATGATTCGCGGCGGCGTCAATTTGCAGGACCTTGTGCAGAGTCTCAACGCCTTGGGCATCGGCCCGCGCGACATGATCCAGATTCTGCAATCGATCAAGGCCGCAGGAGCCTTGCAAGCCGAACTGGAGGTTATGTAATGACGACTTTCGTGGTCTTGGCTTTTCCTTTTTGTTTCCGCGACTGCTCTGCGGTACGCCCGCAAAGCGGGCTCCCCGCAACCGCGACTGCGGAGCAAGCCGAACTGGAGGTTATGTGATGAACGACACCGCTTATCTGGCTTTTCTTTTCGTTTCCGCCGCAACCCTGTGCTTCGCAAGAAAACGGGCGCGGGCCAAAACAGGAGGCTTCCCATGACGGACGGCGTCCTTCCCCTCGGCACTGATATGTCGATGATGAACGCGTTTTCTCCGTCATCGTTCAAACCGAGTGCTTCTTCCAACGTCGCGGCGGCCGCGCAGGATTTCGAGGCGATGTTCGCGACGCAACTGCTGCAGCCGATGTTCGAAACCGTCCCCGTTAACGGAACTTTCGGCGGCGGCCACGGCGAAGAGATCATGCGTTCTTTTTTGCTTCAGGAATACGGAAAGATGATCGCCAAAACCGGCGTTCTCGGCATTGCCCCGCAGGTCAAAAACGAAATGTTACGGGCGCAGGAAAACGCCCGCGCGCGCGGCGCGGCGCCGACAAAGGCACGGAAAGACGACGCCGTCGCAACGGCGAAAGGGGGAGCTTATGTCTCCGCTCGATAAAAGGATCGCCCGCGCTTTGGAAGGCGCGCCCAAGCTGGTGGTGGCGACCGTCGCGCTGATGGAAGACCTGACGCGCGTTCTCGCCGCGGAAACCGACATCGTCACCAAGCGGAAAATGAAGGAACATCCCGCGCTTTTAAAGCGCAAGCAGCGCCTTGCCGTCGATTACCGGTCGAACATGAAATCTCTCGCCGCCCAGCCCGACATTCTCAAAAAGCTTCCCGACGAAGCCAAGGCCGCCGTCAAGGAAATGGCCAAACGCCTGGCCGACGCCATCGACGCCAACGCGCGGATGCTGCGCGCCGCCGTCGAGGCGACGCGGCAGCTCATTCAAAACGTCATGGCTATGGTCAGAAGCGAGACGATGCCCCGGCAAACCTATAAGAATCACGCCAAGGCGCATCTGCAGCTCGGCTGCTATAGCCCCGTCTGCAAGCCTATCGCCGTCAGCCGAACCGTTTAGGAAAAAGGGGCTTTGCCCATGGATCAAGCCAGTTCTCTTCTCGACGCCCTTTTAAAAAGCTCGCCCGCGCTCAGTGGTATTCTGTCGCAAACTAATGGCCCGGCAAGCGGCGATTCGACGCAGGGCGATACGTTTTCGAGCCTCGTCAGCGGAACTGCCGCTGCGGCGACCGCTGCCGCAAGCCGGACGCAAACGGCGGCGACTTCGGCGGCGGCGGATTCTTCGGCATCCGGATCGTCGCAGGCGGCTATTTCTTTCGATCAGATTCTGCAAAATGCGGCCGATCTTTCGGCGGCATTGCGTAAAGTGCTTGTTCTTTTGCGTTCGGCCCTTGACGGCGCGGCATCCGGAAATGCCGCCGTTTCGTCCGCGCCGGCACAGACAGCCGCGCAAAGTTCGACGGGTTCTTCTTCTTCCTCTTCAACGCAAGAAAACTCTTCTTCGGATACGGCGACGGTCGCCGATCCGGCTTCCGATGCCGCGCAGATCGTAACGATGCTTACGACGATTGTGACGGACCTCGTTAATGCCGCGCAAAACGCCGGTAACGTTCAAAGCACAACGGCTTCCCCGTCTTCCGGCTCTTCGGAAAAAACGCCGTCCGACGTCATCTCCGAGCTTCTGGCCTTGATGCAGCTTGTCGTCCAAGGGGTGCAACAAATCCAGACGACAGGCGGCGGAACAAGCTCGGCCGGAAACGAAACGACTCTCGCCGCCGATGCTTCGGCAAGCGCAACGAACAACGTGATTGCGGGAACGCAGGCAAATGCGAATATCGATGAAACGCGGGACCAAAATTCGACCGGACCGGCGGACTCTTCAACCGCGACGGTCCCCGATCCGATCCTCGATTTGCTGGCGGCGGCTGAAAAGAGCGCGGAACAACTGCTCGACGCTTCGACGCAAACGTCTTCGTCCGGCGCTTCGTCCGCGGCGGCAGAGGTCTCGATCCCCGTTTCTTCGGCCGCGACGGACGAAACCGCGCAGCTCGCGCAACTGAGCGGCAACATTCAAACCGCTCTAGCCGCCCTGAAACAACAATCTTCAAGCAGCCTTGCCGCAGATACGTCTTCGTCAACAACGCAGGTCGCCGATCCGGCTTCCGATGCCGCGACTACCCTTAATGCCGCTTCGACGGAAATCCCCGTCGTTTCCCCCGCGTGGAATCACAGCGCCGCTTCCGCCGCGACGCGGCTGTCTTTTGCCGCATCTTCCGTCATGCCCCGCGCGCCGCAGACGGCGGCTTTGCCTAAAACATCGGGGACATTGACGACGCAGAAGGCAACGACGACAGGAACTTCGGGAACGGCGGAAACGGAAGAAGCCGCGGAAACGGCATCAACGGCGGCGACGGGGACTTCATCGTCGTCAAACTCGGCCCTTTCCGCAAACTCGGTTGTTTCTCAAAGCAGCGGCGGATCGCATCCCGAATCAGACGGCCTTTTAAACGGCGGAAAGTTTTTCTCTTTCGCCAATAACCTGTCCAACTCCGGGTCCGGCCTTACGGCGGAGGGCGCGCAAGCCGCCGGAACGTATACTTTCGCCAGCACGCTGTCGGCGTTTCGCGCGGCGAACGGGGGATCGACGGGATTGCCAAGCGTGATTGATCAGGCGCTTTTGCAAATTAACCGCAACGTCAAAAACGGCCAAAGCCAAATGACGCTGCAACTTCAACCCAGCGATTTAGGAAAAATTTCCGTCAAGCTCGACGTGAGCTCGGACGGCAAGGTTCAAGGTTCCGTCGTGGCCGATAATCCCAAGACGCTGGATATTCTTCAAAAAGATTCCAGAAGCCTTGAGCGCGCGCTTCAAGATGCCGGATTGCGCGCCGAGCCCGGAAGCTTGCAGTTCAGCCTCGGCGGCCAGAAAAGCCAGAATAACGCCGGACTGACCGCGGATAGCGGCAATAATTCCGGAAATGCGGACGGAGATGGCACGATATCTGCAGGAGATTCGGACGATACGGGACTCGTCGATATTGGGGCGATGTCCGAGACTTACTACATCACGCCAACCGGCGTGAATATTCAGGTTTAGCCCAAGGAGTGGGCGGTTCTGCGCGGGCTTGAGGAGCAAGCTGAAAGCGCAGACTATTCGCAAGGAGGCGAGAAGGAGGAAGCCATGTCTGTCGGAGCCATTAGCAGCCTTACCAGCATTGCCGCCGCAGCGTCCAGCTCGTCGTCAAGCGCGACGGCCAGCGCGACGTCGGCGTTAAACCTCGATTTCACGACCTACCTCAAGATTCTGACCACGCAGCTTCAGAATCAGGACCCGACCAACGCGACCGATCCCAACCAGTTCACGCAGGAATTGATCGAGATGGAGCAGGTTCAGTCGCAGATCACCAACAACTCGGATTTGGAAGCTTTGACCAATGCAACGTCGGCCAATGGCCTTGCAACGGGCGTCATGTATATCGGCAGCTACGTGCGGGCCGACACGAGTTCGGGCGAGTTCTCGCTGCAGGACAGTTCCGCCGAAATCGGCTATACGCTTCCCGAAGCCGCCGCCAGCACGACGATTACGATCGAAGATTCCAGCGGCAATGTCGTCGCCACCATAACTGGCGGCACCGCCGACGGCGACAATTACGTGAAGTGGGATGGCGAATCTACTAGCGGCACCACGGAAGCCGACGGCGCATATACCTTTACCGTCAACGCCGTCGACAGCAGCGGCAACACGATCAAAAGCACCAACCCGACCGCTTTCTATGCCGTCACGGGCGTTCAGTCCAACAACAACGGCACGCTGACGCTGGATGCGGGAGCTTTGAGCCTTTTGTCCACGGACGTTACGGGCGTTTTCACCTCGGAAACATTGCCCTCGGCGACGACGGGAACTATCGTTACGTCGAGCAGCTGATTTTATCGGCGCCTGCTTCGCTTCTTGTCATTAGGCTGCCCACCCCCTATATAACGGGAGCAATCAGGGGTTAGGTATGGCTAAAAAGGATTATTACGAAGTGCTCGGCGTGGCCCGCGGCGCATCGGCGGACGAGCTGAAGAAAGCCTATCGCAAACTGGCGATGCAGCATCACCCCGATCGCAACCACGGCCATACCGAGGCCGAGCATAAATTCAAGGAAATTAACGAGGCTTACGACATTCTGCGCGACGACCAGCGCCGCGCCGCCTATGACCGCTATGGCCACGCGGCGTTCGAGCAGGGCGGCATGGGAAGCGCGGGCGGATTCGATTTCGGCGCAGGATTTTCGGATATTTTCGACGAGATGTTCGGCGAAATTCTGGGCGGGGGACGCCGGCAGCAAGCGCAAGGCGGCGCGCAACGCGGCACGGATTTACGCTTCGATATGGATATCACGCTTGAAGAAGCTTTTGCGGGCGCCACGAAGAACATCACGATTCAGAACGCCGTCGGTTGCTCTGAATGCAAAGGCTCGGGCGCTGCCCCCGGAACGGTTCCTTCCGAATGCGCGATGTGCAAGGGGCATGGCCGCGTGCGCGCCCAGCAGGGATTTTTCACCGTCGAGCATACATGCCCCACCTGCCAAGGCGTCGGCCGCGTCATCCAAAGCCCGTGCAAGAAATGCGGCGGACAGGGCCGCGTGCATGAGCAAAAAACACTAGCGGTTGAAATCCCGGCGGGCGTCGAGGACGGAATGCGCATCCGCCTTACCGGCGAAGGCTCGGCGGGCTTTCGCGGCGGGCATGCGGGGGATTTGTACGTCATTCTGAGCATCGAACAACACCCCGTTTTTCAACGCGACGGAGCCAATCTTTATTGCCGCGTGCCGATTGCGATGACGACGGCGGCTTTGGGCGGCACGATCGACGTGCCGACGATCGACGGCGAGATATCCCCGGTCAAAATAGACGCAGGCACGCAAAGCGGGCACCGCGCGTGCATCAAGCGCAAAGGCATGAGCGTCCTGCGCGGGGCCTCGCGCGGCGATTTGTACGCCGAATTCGCGGTCGAGACGCCCGTTCATCTGACCAAACGGCAAAAAGAGCTTTTGGCCGAGTTCACGGCGGAGGCCGAGCAGAATAAAACGCATCCCGAAAGCGAAGGATTTATCGCGCGGGTTAAAGAACTTTTGGGAAAAGATAAATGACGCAGACCCAAGCGATGCTGTGCGCTGCAGGCGCCTATTTTTTGTGGGCCTCGGGCGATGCCGTTGTGAAGCTTTGCGCGCAAGCTTCGCTTTCCCCCGCTTTGATCGTGGGTTTTCTGGGCGCCGTCGGCGCGGGCGGGCTTCTGGCCTACGCTTTTTTCAAGCGCGATTTTTCGATCCTGCGTCCCGTCAGCTTGCGCGAACAAATCGCCATTGCCGGATGTTCGGTCGTCGTTAATTTCGCCAACGTCATAGCGCTTAAACATCTGCCTTTGACAACTTTCTATACGCTGGTTTTCACAAGCCCCCTTATCGTTGCGGCTTTGTCCGCCGTTTTCAAACATGAGGCTTTGTCTTTCTTCAAAGTCTCCTGCCTTGTCGCCGGATTTTTGGGTGCGGCCTTCGCCATCGGCATGGACAGAGGCGGCGATTGGATCGGATACGCTTCCGTCATGACAACCGTTCTTTGCTTTTCCTCGCGCACTATTTTAATGCGTAAAACGAGCGGGGCCGATTCTCCCGAAAGCATTCAGTTTGTTATGGGCGTGGCCGTCACGGTCGCCGGGTTTATCGGCGTTCTGACAACGCCGCAGGCATGGCCCGAGGCTCGCACACTTGCGCTTTTGATCGGGATGGGCGCTTTTGCCGCGCTTGGCGCTGCGCTTTATATCAACGCCCTTCACAATACCGTGTCTTCTAACGTTGCTCAATTTCACTACACGCAGATCGTTTATGGCGCTGTTTTCGGCTATCTGATCTGGCACGACGTGCCGACGTGGAATCTTGTCGCGGGCTCGGTCATCATCATCGCCTCCGGAATAATCGTTGCCAGAGAGGCGCATAAAAACGGGGCGATGGAAAACTAAGGTTTCGGTAGCTTTGCCAAATAGCCCGCGACGTTTCCCGCCAACAACAAATCAAGCTCGGACGCTAACGCGGAAAGCAAAGGCTCGAGCCATATTTTGTCGGCTTTGGCGAAGGGCGAGAGAACGTAATTCGTTACCGCATTATCTTTATTTAGCGCGCGCGAATGCTCTGCGGTACGCTCGCGTTGCTCACTCCCCGCAACCGCGACTGCGCGAGTTTCCGAACCCGGTCGGCCAATGCCTATCCGCACGCGCCAATAATCCGCGCCGATGCAGGCGTCGAGGGACTTCAAGCCGTTGTGGCCGCCGGAGCCTCCGCCTTGCTTGATTTTGACCTGTCCGGGCAGAAGATCGATGTCGTCGTGGAAGACGATCACATTTTCCGGCGCGAGTTGATAAAAACGCAAGGCTTCCGTCGCCGACTCGCCCGACAGATTCATGAAGGTTTGAGGTTTTAGGAGAAGAAAAGCGTCGGCATTCGTGACAAGGCCGCAAAATTTTTTCTTCCATGCCGGACATTTTTTGCGCGCGGCAATTTCATCCGCGCACATGAAGCCGACATTGTGCCTCGTGCGCGCATACTCGTCGCCCGGGTTGCCGAGGCCTATCAGAAGGCGGGAAAAAGAGGACATAACTTAAAAGCTAAGGGATGGGATTCAGAGGTCAAGAAATAAATAATCCCGCCCCTGAACCCCCATTCCATGTGTTTACTTTTTCCCTTCGGGCTTCTTCGCCTCTGGCTTCTTGGCCGCGCCCGCTGCAGCCGGGGCCCCAGCCGCCGGCGCCGCAGCACCCGCCGCGCCCGCCGCCGGTGCCGCAGCACCCGCCGCCGGAGCCGCAGCGCCTTCCGCAGGCAACGGCGCTGCCGGAGCGGCCGCCGCCGCTGCCGCCGCCGCCGCCGCTTCCTCGGCTTCGGAGCGAATGGCCGACGGAACGGCAATCGTCGCGATCGTAAAGTCCTTTTCGCGCGTTGTCAGCTTGACGCCTTCGGGCAATTTGAGGGCGCTTAAATGGACGGCGTCGTTGATTTGCAAGCCTTCGAGGCTGATGTCGAAATGAGCCGGAATCTTGTCGGGCGCGCACAAGACTTCGATTTCGTGATGCACGACGTTGAGCGTGCCGCCGCGCTTGATGCCGGGCGACTTGTCGGCGTTCAGGAACGATACGGGAATGGCGACGCGAACGCGCGTGTCGGCCGAGACTCGCAGAAAATCGACATGAACGGGACGGTCGCTGAGCGGATCGAACTGCACGTCGCGCGGAAGGACGCGGACTTTTTTGCCGTCGACCTCGAGATCGAACAGGCGCGTCATGAATCCCGCGCTTTCGAGCTGGCGAACCAGAATCTTGCTTTCGATCGCGATCGGCGCGGGCGCTTGTTTGTCGCCGTAAATGACGGCCGGAATCTGGCCTTGCTTGCGAAGATCGTTGCAGGCGCCCTTGGTCGTCTTGGCGCGTGCGCTTACGGGAAGAACGGTAATGTCCGACATTTTTATCTCTCCTTCATGTTTGCCGCGATTGCGGAAAGGAGAGAGCGGAAAGAGGGCGCAAAAACATGCGCGGGTCCCCGCTGCCCCCTGACAACGCAACCGAAAAACGGCAACTCGTTAAGGCCAGCCTCCAGGGGTGCCGACCGTGCGCGCAGGACATAGCAGATGTGGCGATCGCAGGTCAAGAACGGACAAGCTCTGCCCCGTGAATGATTTAAGAATCGGTATTAACGCTAAACAGCTTGTTCGTTCTTGAGTTGAGATGACTCTATACGGGGGATTGCGAGTCTTTTTTAACTAAACAGGCTGGAGACGGACCGCTCTTGGTTAATGCGGATGATCGCTTCGGCCAGCAAGGGCGCAACGCTGATTTGCTTGATCTTGGGCGAAGCGAGGATATCGGGCGTCGCTTCGATCGAATCCGTAATAATAAGTTTTTCCAGCGGCGATTCGTTAATCCGCTTGATCGCCGTTCCGGAAAGAACGCCGTGCGAGCAATAAGCCGTGGCTGTTTTCGCGCCCGCTTTCTTAAGCGCGCCAGCCGCGTTGCATAACGTTCCGGCGCTATCGACGATATCGTCCAGCATGATGCAATCGCGGCCCTTGACGTCGCCGATGATGTTCATGACTTCGGATTCGTTCGCTTTCTCGCGGCGCTTGTCGATAATAGCCAATCCCGCGTCGAGCTTTTTGGCCATCGCGCGCGCGCGGATCACGCCGCCGACGTCAGGAGATACGATCGTAAGCCCTTCCGGCATTTTGCCCTGCACCGAAAGAGTATCGCGCACGTGGCGCACGAAAACGGGGCCGACAAAAAGATTGTCGACGGGAATATCGAAAAAGCCCTGGATTTGCCCGGCGTGCAGATCGAGCGTCAGAACGCGGTTGGCTCCCGCTTCGGTGATGATGTTGGCGACCAGTTTGGCCGTAATCGGCGACCGCGAGCTTGTTTTGCGGTCCTGCCGCGCATAGCCGAAATAGGGGATCACGGCGGTGATGCGGCGCGCCGACGCGCGGCGCAGCGTGTCGATCATGACCAAAAGTTCCATCAGCGTGTCGTTGGCCGGAAATGACGTCGGTTGAATGATGAACGCGTCTTCGCCGCGGACGTTTTCCAGAATTTCGAAGAAAATTTCCATATCCGCGAAATGCCGCGTGGCGGCGCGCGTCAGGGAGGTTCCCAGATTCTGCGCGATCGCTTCCGCCAAAGGCCGGTTGCCGTTGCCCGCGATAAGCTTCATGCCGATGTCTCCCTTGTATTGAAGAATGTCGGGCGAGGGTATATCAGCGCCCGCGCGAAGTGTAAAGGTACAGAACCTCGTGGTTTTCGTTGCGGAAAAGTTAAGAAAATTCGGCTAGCGCAGACCCGTTTTGCCGTGTAAATATCCCGTTTGCGTCCTTCTAGACATTAGGAATCCGCCATGACCCAAAACACCAAAATCGCCCGCGCCTTGATCTCGGTTTCGGATAAAACCGGACTCGTCGAGTTTGCCCGCAAGCTGGCAAGCTATGACATCGAGATTCTCTCGACCGGCGGTTCGGCTTCGGCCTTGCGGCAGGCGGGGATCAAGGTCACCGAAGTCGGCGATTACACCGGTTTCCCCGAAATGATGGACGGGCGCGTGAAGACGCTGCATCCGCGCATCCACGGCGGCATTCTCCAGCGCCGCGATTTGAAAAAGCATCAGGACGAGGCAACCAAGAACAATATTCCGCCCATCGATCTGGTTGCCGTCAATCTGTATCCTTTCCGCGAGACCGTCGCCAAAGGCGCGGATTTCGCCACCTGCATCGAAAACATCGATATCGGCGGCCCGGCGATGGTGCGCTCATCCGCTAAAAACCACGCTTTCGTCACGGTCGTCACCGATCCCGCGCAATACGACGACGTCATCGCCGAAATGGCGAAAAACGGCGGCGGAACGTCGCTCGATTTCCGCAAAAAACTAGCCGCTGCCGCCATTGCCCATACCGCTTCTTACGACAGCGCGATCAGCTCGTGGTTCGCGGCGCAGCTTGGCGACGTTTATCCAGACACGCTGACGCTGGCGGCAAAAAAACAGCAATCGCTGCGCTACGGCGAAAATCCGCACCAAACGGCGGCATTTTATGTTTTCGACCCGACCCGCGCGGGCGTGGCGAACGCCATTCAGGTTCAAGGGAAAGAGCTTAGCTACAACAACATCAACGACACCGACGCCGCGTTCGAGCTTGTCTCCGAATTCACCGATCCCGCCATCGCCATCATCAAGCACGCCAATCCCTGCGGCGTCGCGACGGGGCCCGATCTTGTGACGGCTTATAAGCACGCATTCGCGTGCGACACCGTCAGCGCTTTCGGCGGCATCATCGCGTGCAACCGCCCCTTGGACGGGGCGACGGCCAAGGCGATTACCGAGATATTCTCCGAAGTCATCATAGCGCCGGATATGGACAACGAGGCCAAGGAAATCATCGCCAAAAAGAAAAATCTGCGCGTGCTGTTGACGCGCTCCATGGCCGACACGCGCGCCCCCGGGCAAATCGTGAGGGCGGTTTCGGGAGGCTATCTGCTTCAGACGCGCGACAACATTGTTTTGGATAAGGCGGCGTTGAAATGCGTGACGAAAAGGCAGCCGACGGCTCAGGAAACAAGCGACATGATTTTCGCGTTCACCGTCGCCAAGCACGTCAAGTCGAACACGATCGTCTATGCGAAAAACAACGCCACCGTCGGCATCGGCGCAGGGCAAATGAGCCGCGTCGACAGCGCCCGCATCGCGGCGCGCAAGGCCGAGGACGCGGCGCAAGCGGCGGGGTTAAAAGAGTCCCTGACCAAAGGCAGCGTCGCGGCCTCGGACGCGTTCTTCCCCTTTGCCGACGGACTGGAAGCTTTGGTCGATGCGGGAGTAACCGCCGTCATTCAGCCCGGCGGCTCGGTGCGCGACGCCGAAGTGATCGAAGCGGCGGATAAGGCGGGATTGGCGATGCTTTATACCGGCATCCGGCATTTCAGGCACTAAAACAGCGGCGGCGTCATATAATTGCCCGATTTACGAATTAACCAAGAGCGTATATGTTGTTCTTAGGGTTTCGACCCTGAATCCCTCTTTGGTGAAGTATGAGCGATCTCACGCCACCCCCGCCCCGCCGTCTTGCGCGTAAAACTCTTACCATTCTGCTTCTTCTGGCTGTTATCGGAAGCGGCGTCTGGTGGGCGCATAAAGGCCTTGTTTCTTCGTCTGCCGACCGCGGGCCGCATAGCGAGACGGTTCCGGTCGCTTTGGCTGTGATCGCGAAAGGCGACATCGACATTATCGATCCCGCGTTGGGAACGGTCACGCCTCTGGCCACCGTCACGGTGCGCACCCAGATTAACGGTCAATTGCAGGAAATCGCTTTTCAGGAAGGCCAGCTCGTTAAAAAAGGCGATTTTCTGGCGCAAATAGACCCGCGCCCCTATCAGATGGCTTTGGAGCAAGCGCAGGGCGCGTTGCAAAAAGATCAGGCGCTTTTAAAGGAAGCCGAAATCGATCTCGCCCGCTATCAAAAACTCGCGGCGCAGAATTCGATATCCAAGCAACAACTCGATCTTCAGGCTTCTCTGGTGCAGCAATATCAGGGAAACGTCACGGCGGATCAGGGACAGATCGACGCCGCCAATTTGAATATAACCTATTGCCATATCACCGCCCCCGTCTCGGGGCGCGTGGGCTTGCGCCAGGTCGATGAGGGCAATTACGCGCAAGTCACGGATGCGAACGGCATCGTCATGATAACCCAGCTCGATCCCATTTCGGTCGTGTTCACGCTGCCGGAAGACTTGCTTCCCGCCGTGATGGCGCGGCTGGCTTCCGGCGCGGAACTACCCGTCGCCGCCTATGACCGCACGGGGACGAAAAAGCTTGCCGACGGCAAGTTGACCGCCGTCGATAACGAAATCAACACGTCGACCGGGACGGTCAAATTGCGCGCGCAGTTCGACAATCCCTCGTCCGCGCTTTTCCCCAATCAATTCGTCAACGCGCAGATCAAGGTCGATACCGTGCGCGGCGCCGTGCTTGCGCCGCAGTCGACGATTCTGCGCGGTTCGGTCGGGACGTTCGTCTATCTGGCGAAAGACGACGGAACCGTCGCGATGCGCCCCGTCAAATTGGGCATAGCTCAGGGCGACACCGTCGAAATCACCGAAGGCCTTGCCGAAGGAGATAAAGTCGTGATCGACGGAACCGACAAATTGCGCGACGGCGCGAAATTCAAATTGCCCGAAGCCGCGCCGACCGAAAATTCGTCCGACAAAAAACAACCTTCCCACAACCACTCTTAGTCCTCCCATGCGCTTGTCCCTTGCCTTTGCGATTTTCATTTGCCTGTTTTCCACGATCGCCTTAGCCGACGAAGTCGCGGTGATGGACAAAGTCGTTTCCGGGGACGAACTGACGCTGCGCGACGGACGCACGTTGCGGCTTTTCGGAACCAAGGCTGCGTTGCCAGAGGCCAGGGCTTTTCTCGAATCCGCCGTTTCCGGCCGCGCGTTGGTTTTGCAAGGGCCGACGACGGATCGCTATGGGCGCGTGACGGCGCTAGCCACCGCCGAGGGAGATTCTCAATCGGTCGAGGAAACGTTGCTGCGCGAAGGATTGGCCTTCGTCTATCCCGATGCGGGCGATACGCGCCTTCAAACGCTCTATGTGGCGGAACGCGCGGCGCGCGTCGGCAAACGCGGATTCTGGGCGGAAAACAGGGATGTTTCTCCCAAAGAAGCGGCAAGATTTTGCGGAAGATACGGATTCGTGACGGGTTCCGTTTCAAAAGCCGAACGCGTGAAGAATGAAGCCGTTCTTTCCTTCGGCGATCCCGATACTCCCGAATTTACCGTCACCATCCCCGCGCACGATCTGGCGGCTTTCAAAAAAGAAGGGATCGACCCTCTTTCCCTGCAGGGAGAAAGAATCCGCGTGCGCGGATGGATCGTCAAAGACAAGCCCCCCACGATGGCCGTCACCGATTTCTACCAAATGGAATTGGTGAAGTAATACCAACCGATGCTTGAAGTGACTTGCGGAAGTCACGAGCGCCCGCGAGCGGAGGCGAATCCCTTTTTGTTGCGTGCAGCGCGGCGCAGAAAAACAAGCGCATCAACAAGACATAAGCGGAGCGCAGAGCGAGCGACGTCTCCTTGCGTATCGGATTTCATGGGCCCGCTGGTATAAGGTTTATTCGCCCTCGCCGGCGTAAATTTTCCTGAGCGTGGCGAAGGCGAGGCTAATGTCCTTAAATCTTTCTTCGTTTTCCGGAGCGTTCCCCCGCACGTCGGGATGATGCTTTTTGACGAGCGCGCGGTATTGCCCTTTGATGACGGAAAAATCAACCGGCGGGGTCAGTTCCAAAACGGCCAAGGCGTCGCGCTCGGCAAGCGGCATCGGGGGCTCGGCGTTCGGCGCTTCTTCTCCCGCAGGCTCTCCGAAAATATCGCGCAAAATTTTGTCGCGCAACTTTCTCTCGGCCACGCCCCATTGCCCCAAAGGCCAGCTGGGACGCTCCCATACAACAGCATTGCGGGTATAGGCTTCAATTTCCGTAGGCGAAAGGCCTGCAAAAAAATCCCACGCTTTATTGTATTCCCGGACGTGATCGAGGCAGAAAAAATAGCGGTCGCGGAGATTGTCGCGGCTTTTGGGCGCAGGGTAATCGCCCGCTTGCCCGCAGTCCGGATGATCGCACAGGCGAAGGCGGACGGGGCGGTCGGATGTCTCGAAATAAGTATCGTTAAAAATGCGCATAATTCTTTAATTATAACATATAGAAAACCAAAAAGGGCATGAATCCGGCCTTTTTTCATGAATTTTTGGGTGCGACGCAACGATAATAAAACAAAAGAATCCTTTAATAAGGTTCGTAATTAAACGCTCATTAATAAGTTTATTGGCAAAATAGCCTTACGTGCGATAGGTTTGGCATTATTAGGCAAAGAATGCGATCAACTTTTAGACGGAGACAAGCAATTGTCTGAAAACAATTTTTTAAAGAATGCTTTCCTCTTCGCTTTGGTCCTTGCGCCCGCGCTGGCTGGGGCAGGCTATGCGCCTGCGGCGTTGGCTGCTTGCGACTCCAGCCCGTTGCCTACGGATGCTTGTGTCGTTAACGGCACGTGTTTGATCGAATCGTCGCCTTACCAGCCCGGCTGCAGTATCGAGGTTGCGTGCCCTTACGCGGGAGGATGCGGAGGCGCGTCGACGGGAACGACGACCCCAGCAACGGAGCCGGCCTCAGAAGCAAGCGAGTCGACCGGGGAGACCATTCAGACGATCGTTTACGGAGCGGACAATACGACGGTTACCGCGTCGACTTTCGGCGATCTTCTTTGCAACGCCGTTAATAATTCCGGCCCCTTCGGCCTCGTGTTCCAATGGATCGCTTACATATCGGGCGTCCTTGCCGCGCTTAAAGCCGTCCACCATTTTCGCCTTCATGCCGACGACCCGCGCTCCAATAAAATGAATACGCCGCTTATGTATTCATTCGGAGCGATGTGCCTTTTAGCGCTTCCAAGCTTCGTTTCCGCAGTCGAAAACAGCCTCTATTACGCGACGGCAGGCGGAGGGATCGCGTGTTCTGCCCCCAGCAGCTCCTCGAGCAGCGCCTCAATCAGCGGGCTGGATACGATCATGACCAATTTTATTTCCAATCTTAAAGATCCGTTGATGGACGTGACGTCTCTTGTCGCGATTCTTTGCGGCCTTTTCATGATCGTGAACGGCCTGATTAAATCGGCAAAATACGGGATCGATTCGAAAACCAACTCGATGCACAGCATTCTTACCAATATAGGATTCGGCGCGCTTTTATTCACGATCGGCGATAATCTGAATATTATCGTCAATTCGGTTTTTGGCATCGGGTCAGGGATTTCCACGTCTTCCGTCATCACTTGGTCGGGGCTTAATACCCTTGTCGGCGGAAGCGGCGTATCGACCCAATTCACGACGGCGGTCAACGCCGCCCTGACTTTTATTCAGTTGATCGGCTGCATCGCTTTCGTGCGCGGGTGGCTCATCATGAAAAAGGTCGTCGAGGGCGGATCCAATGCCTCCCTTGGGCAGGGGCTTACGCATGTCTTGGGCGGCGTTCTGGCCATCAATATTTTCCAATTTCTGGTCGTCATGGATCAGACGTTCGGAACGAATTTACTGAATTAAATGAGGGGCTTGCCAGAAGGAAGAAAAAAGGGATAGAATGCTTTCGAGAAAGCGCGGGAATTAAGCTGCTGTTAAGAATAAAAGCTTAAATTGAGCGTAGATTGCGGCTAAAATTTTATCAATTTAACTTAACCCTACGGAGGAGAAGAGACCATGAAGACAAAGATGAAAACCGAACTTTGCAACGACGTTATGACCGGCCTTATGGTCGCCGCGATTTTCGCCGCCGTTGCCCCCGGCGATGCGTTTGCGCAATTGTCGGCCGCCGTCGGTGCCGCGCAAAGCGATATTGCCGCGCCGTTTCTTAGAATTGTCAGCTATATTTCCTATGCCCTCGGCACGGTCATGACCGTAGCGGGCATCGCTGGCGCCAAACAACATGCCGACGCTCCGGCAAGCAACAAGCTTGCTCCGGCTATCGGCAAGCTCGGCGCGGGCATGGCGTTTCTCGCCGCGCCGTCGCTTATCGGCATGATGCTGACGACCGGCACGGATACGCTTGGCAACGGGACGGGCGCCTTTACTCCCATCGGCGGATTCTGATACGGCAGAAACGTGTCTTTTCTTCCCCTTACCCTCGGCGTCGGGCTTTCGTCCGGCGCCGAGAGCGGCGGCTCTCGGGCTCCGTCAAAATCAAAAGCGGAACAAACGCTGAAGCGTGACGATTTTACATGCCGTTTTTGCGGTTTTCGTTCCATCCAATACCAGCGCATCGTTCCTTATGAAGGCGATTTCGTGACCGCATGCAGTTTTTGCGAGCAGGTCTTGTCCCTGGAGCGCGCGGGCATGATGGGCAGCGGCCTTTTGATTTGGCTGCCCGAAATCACCCAAGCCGAGCTGCATCACATCGCGCGCGCCATTTACGTCGCCCGCGCGGAAGAGGGCGGGATGGCAGACGCAGCAACCCGCGCTCTGGACGCGTTGACGGCGCGCCGGACCGAAGCCAAGAAGCGTCTGGGCAGCGACGATCCGCTTCTTTTATCCTCCGTTTTGCACGAGCATTTGACGGCCAAAGAACGCGCCGAGGCCGCTGGCAGGCTTGAAGGCATTCGCCTGCTGCCTTTGGACAAGCATGTGGTTCGCATCCACGGCCACGATATCAACGGGTTTCCTCAGATCGTCAAGTTCTGGCGCTCCGAACGCGGGCCTTTCGCCAAACTGCCGGTCAGCGAATGGCAACAGATGTTCGCGAAAATCGCGGCGTAATTTTTTAGGTTAGCCCAGCGATTCACGCTTTGAATGTAAGCGTATGGCGCTGACATTTGAAACCATCGCGGACTGTGGCTCAATTTCCTTTCCACGCAAAAATTTCTAAGTTAGGGTGCCTTTATGCAAGACCCCGCACAAAAACTTAATTCCTTTACCGCGCTTCCCGATAAAAGCGGGCATTTCGGCCCTTACGGCGGTCGGTTTGTGCCGGAAACGTTGATGCCGCTCGTTCTTGAAGTCGAAAAGGCCTACGAAGCCGCTAAGGCCGATCCAACCTTTCAAACCGAGCTCGATTATTATCTCAAACACTATGTCGGGCGGCCTTCGCCGCTTTTTCTCGCGGAACGGCTGACCAAACATCTGGGCGGCGCAAAAATTTATTTCAAGCGCGAAGAGCTGAACCACACCGGCGCGCACAAGATCAACCATTGCATGGGGCAAATCCTGCTTGCCAAACGAATGGGCAAGACGCGCATCATCGCCGAAACGGGCGCGGGGCAGCACGGCGTCGCGACGGCGACAGTCGCGGCGTTGTTTAACCTTCCCTGCACGGTTTATATGGGCGAGGTGGATATCGAGCGGCAGAAACCAAATGTTTTTCGGATGAGGCTGCTTGGCGCGGAAGTAAGGCCCGTTTCTTCCGGTTCGCGCTCGCTGAAAGACGCGATGAACGCGGCCTTGCGCGATTGGGTCGCCAACGTCGAAAATACTTTTTATATTATCGGAACCGTGGGGGGCCCGCACCCTTATCCCGCGATGGTGCGCGATTTTCAGTCCATTATCGGGCGCGAAACGCGCGAGCAAATTATGCTGGCGGAAAAGCGTTTGCCGGATTCTTTGGTTGCGTGCGTCGGAGGAGGATCGAACTCGATCGGATTGTTTTATGACTTTCTCAACGAACCTTCGGTCGCGATGTACGGCGTCGAGGCCGCCGGATCGGGAATAGAAACGGGAAAACATGCCGCCGCTTTGGAAGGCGGCCGGATGGGCATTTTGCACGGGATGCGGAGTTATTTTCTGCAAGACGCCGACGGGCAAATTCAGGAGGCGCACTCGATCTCGGCAGGATTGGATTATCCGGGGGTCGGCCCCGAACATGCGTGGCTGTTCGATAAAAAACGCGTCACGTATGTTCCCATAACCGACGACGAAGCCGTTGCGGCATTTCAACTTTGCTGCAAATTGGAGGGCATCATGCCCGCCTTGGAATCCGCGCACGCGCTGGCTTATGCCGAAAAACTCGCGCCGACATTGCCGAAAGATCATTTGATGGTCGTCAATATCAGCGGGCGCGGCGACAAGGATATTTTCACGATCGCCAAAAGAATCGGGGTGACGCTGTGAGCCGCATTGACGCACGTTTCGCCGCGCTTAAGGCCACGAAGAAGAAGGCGTTTATTTCTTTCACGTCGGCGGGCGATCCGGATTTTGAAACATTCGCCGAAATTCTGGAGGGATTGCCCGCAGCCGGAGTCGATTTGATCGAAATCGGAATGCCTTTCAGCGATCCCGTTGCCGATGGCCCCATCATCGAGCGCGGAAATTTGCGCGCGTTCAAAGCGGGCATCAGGACAAAAAAAATCTTCGCATTCGTCGAAGAATTTCGCAAAAAAGACAACGAAACGCCGGTTGTTCTGATGGGCTATGCCAATCCGGTTTACTCTTGCGGCGTTGAAAAATTCGCGGCGGCCGCAAAAAAAGCGGGCGTGGATGGAATGATTATCGCCGATTTGCCCCCCGAAGAAGATTCCGATTTGCGCGCGGCGGCAAAGGCGCAAGGACTTGACGTTATTCGCCTCATCACGCCGACGACGGATGAAAAGCGGTTGCAGACCGTTTTGATGGGCGCGGGGGGGTTTTTGTATTACGTTTCCGTGGCGGGAACTACGGGAAGCAAGCAGGCGCTTACGGCGTCCGTGAAGCGCGCCGTTGAAGCGATCAGGCCAAAGTCAAAGCTTCCCGTCGCGGTGGGTTTCGGCATTTCGACGCCCGACGCAGCGCGGGAAATCGCCAAGACAGCGGATGCCGTGATCGTCGGCAGCGCAATCGTTAACCGCATTGCCGCAAATCTCGATGCAAAAGGCAACGCCAAGCGCGGGCTTGTCGAAGACGTTCTGGGTTTTGTCGGAACTTTGGCAAAAGCCGCGCACGGAGCCTGAATCGCCTAAATTCTTGCGTCAATTGCGCGATTGTGGCACAAACGCCAACCTATTGCTGCCGTAGCTCAGGGGTAGAGCACGTCCTTGGTAAGGACGGGGTCGTAGGTTCAATTCCTATCGGCAGCACCATATTTTAAAGGGTTTTCTGCAATTTCCCTAAAAGCAAAAAATTGATCTGGTAATCACCAGGTAATCACCGTTGGTACCACTCGATACGGAACAAGGAGCGCTGTGATGCATATTCCGGCGAAACCACAAGCCAAGCCGTGATTTTCGACGTCAA
>CAZPKC010000015.1:0-44366 GCA_964587125.1 uncultured Rhodospirillaceae bacterium
ACCGCTATACGCTTGAAAAGGTGTATCGAGGGTTCGAATCCCTCTGTCTCCGCCATTAGAAAGGCCCCGATTGGGGCCTTTCTAATGGCGGATAGAGAAGTTGAAAAAGCCTTCGGAATCCGAGGTTCTGCTTTTCCGGAATTTCCAAGAGCCGCCCCCCGGTTTTTTCATCCTGCCTCACATGCAGTGCAGCGCACCCTACGCCACCTTCGGCCCCACGACCTTGCCCGGAGAAGAGCCGCGGGTCACGCAGAAAGCGCCCGAGGCATGGCATGGGGAAACATAGATGTCTCTTAAGTTCTTCGTCAAAGCATGCCGCGCGCACCCTTTCCACCCAACCGATTTATGCGGCCCACCCCGAGCCACATGGACGGATACATTACGACTATCGGCTTTCGATGTCAAGGGAAAAATCCCGCTTCGTGAGGGATATTTCTTTTATGTGCAGAATCAAGCGGGTGGCGCGAACGCGATAACCCGTTTGGGATTTAGCATTGTGTCCCAAAAATCTGAGAAGCTAATCCCTCCGTCTATGTTTTGAAGCCGTCAAAACTTAGCCGAATCTTCCCGCGACGTAGTTTTTCGTTTGTTCGTTCGTGGGGTTTTCGAAAAGCTTCCATGCCACATCGAACTCGATGAGCTTTCCCATATAAAGGAACGCGACATAATCGGAAACCCGCGCCGCTTGTTGAAGATTATGGGTAACAATGACGATCGTATAGTGGTTTTTAAGCTCGGTGATTAGCGCTTCTATCTTTTCCGTAGCGATAGGATCGAGGGCCGAGGTCGGTTCGTCCAGAAGAAGGATCTCCGGCTCGACGGCCAATGCCCGCGCAATGCATAAACGCTGCTGCTGCCCGCCCGACAGGCTTTGCCCGCTGGCGCGGAGATGATCTTTGACCTCGTCCCACAATGCCGCGTCGCGCAAAGCCTTTTCGACGCGCATGGCGAGGCCCTTCGGCGTCAGCTTTTCATAAAGTTTGATCCCGTAGGCTACGTTATCGAAAATCGTCATGGGGAAAGGCGTCGGCTTCTGGAAAACCATGCCGATTTTTTTACGCAGCCATGCGGTGTCGGTTTCAGAACTTAGAATGTTTCTTCCTGCGAAGAAAATCTCGCCTTGCGCTTTTTGTTCCGGATAAAGATCGAAAATGCGGTTTATCGTTCGCAGCAATGTCGATTTGCCGCACCCCGATGGGCCGATAATGGCAGTAATTTTGTTTTCATACAGAGGAAAAGAGATGTTTTCCAGCGCCGGAGTTTCTCCGTAAGAGAAAGAAAGGTTTTTAATATCCATGATACGCAAGGAAGGAACTAAGGCAGGAGTCGGAGACGAAGGATCCCGAGGGCTTTTATCTTCGACCTTATCGTTTTTCGATGCAAGGGTCAGAAATTGTGGCGACATGTTTTAAGCCCTCTTTTTAATCGCGCGGTCCGTCATAAGACGCGTGACAATGTTAAGCGAAAGAACCACAAGCGTGATAATCATCGCTCCGGCCCAAGCCAGCCGATGCCAGTTCGGATAGGGAGACAACGCCAACTGATAAATCGTGACGGGCAGATTGGGGGTCGGCCCGTCCATGGGGATATTCCAGAATTGGTTGTTCAAGGCCGTAAACAAAAGGGGCGCCGTTTCTCCCGCGATGCGCGCAAAAGCCAGAAGCAGCCCGGTGATAATGCCGTGCCGCACGGTCTGAAAAGAAATGGTGGCGACGATGTGCCAGATAGGCGCGCCTAAAGCGGCTGCCGCTTCGCGCAACTGGTTTGGCACAAGAATAAGCATGTCTTCCGTCGTCCTCAGGATGACGGGAATGGCGATAAAGGCCAAGGCGACCGCCCCTGCGTAGCCGGAGAAACGGTGCATCGGCCTAACCATAATTTCATAGGCGAACATGCCGAAGCAAATGGAAGGCGCGCTGAGTAAAATATCGTTTAGAAAGCGAACGACGGAGCTGAGTTTGCTCTTTCGGTCGTATTCCGCCAGATAGACGCCTCCCAAGAGGCCGACCGGAATGGCGATGATCATGGCAAGCGCCGACATCATCAGGCTGCCTACGATCGCGTTGATCAAGCCGCCTTCTCCGCCAGGCGAAGGCGTCGTGCGCGTGAAGGTGTCGAAAGAAAACGCGCTGATGCCTTCCGAAAAAATCCTGAAGAGAATGATAAGCAACAAGCTGATTCCTATTGTCGCCGACGCGGCGGCGAAAAACGTGAAAAGCCGGTTAGTCCAAATTCTCCGTTGATAGTGGAACGACATGGGCTTACGCACCCTTTCCGCGCTCAAGCATCAAAACCAATCCTTTTCCGCAAGCGAGGATGACGAAGGTGATCGCAAAAAGCGTCAGCCCCAACGCCAAAAGCGACGATGTGTGAAGGGCGTTCGTCGCTTCGTTAAATTCATTAGCGATGCTGGCAGAAATCGTCGTGCCCGGCGCGAGCAAAGAAGCGCTCAGCCGATGCGCGTTACCGATCACAAACGTGACGGCCATCGTTTCACCCAAAGCGCGGCCAAGAGCGAGCATGATGCCCCCCATGACGCTGGCTCCCGTCGATGGAACGACGATGGAGCGCATAACTTCCCACCGCGTCGCGCCGATGGCATAGGCGGATTCTTTAAGCAAGGGAGAAACCGTATTGAAAACATCCGTCAAAAATGCCGCCAGAAAAGGCAAAACCATGATCGCCAGAATGCAACTGGCCGTCAGAAGGCCTACTCCGAAGGCGGGACCTGCGAATAAACCGCCCACGAGCGGCATTCCGCCCAAATGATCGATGAGGAATGGCTGGATGCTGCTTTGAAACAGCGGCGCCAAAACGAACAATCCCCAAAAGCCGAATACAATGCTCGGAATGCCCGCTAAAAGCTCGATCGCTATCCGCAGAGGCCTGACAAAAGAAGGCGGCGCAAGCTCCACGAGAAAAAAGGCGATGCCGAAGCCGACTGGCAAGGCCATCAACAAAGCCAGAAAGGAAGTGACGACCGTTCCATAAATGGCGGATACGGCCCCATAATGATCCGTAACCGGATTCCAAACATTCGTCGTGAAAAAGGAAAAGCCAAAGGTCTGAAAAGTCGGCGCGGCGGCATAAGCCAATACAACAAGCATGGCCGCTACCAGCCCGACGATCAGCACCGCGCAAAAAAGGGAGGCGTTCTTGACATACGCATCTACGGAAAGACCTGTCTTTCTAAAAGAAAGGGGAGGCACAAGCCCCCCTTCCCCAAAGCGGTGATCGACAGAAAGCGACAAGATCACTCCTTCACGTTAATTTGATCCCAAGATTTTTTCGCCAAGGCGATGACGCTGGCCGGCATCGACACGTAGTTGAGGGCTTTGGCGGAATCCGCGCCGTTTTTGTAGGCCCAAGCGAAGAAATCAAGGGCTTGCTTGGAAGCCTTAGCATCAACAGGCTCCTTATGCATCAGGATGAAGCTCGCCCCCGTGATGGGCCAGCTTTTCGCGCCCGGTTGATCCGTTAGGATAAGGTAGAACCCGGGCGCTGCGTTCCAGTTCGCATTCGCGGCGGCGGCTTGGAAAGCGGCGAATTCGGGCGCAACGATTTTTCCATCCTTGTTGACCATTTTGGTCGTGACCAAATTGTTCTCTACCGCGTAGGCATATTCGACATAGCCGATAGCGCCTTCCGTGCGAAAAGCCATATTGGCGACGCCTTCGTTGCCTTTGGCGCCGATGCCGCTTGGCCATTGAACCGAAGCATCCGATCCGATTTTTTGCTCGAAGTTTCCGTTTACCGACGCGAGATAGTGCGTGAACAGGAACGTCGTTCCCGATCCGTCGGCGCGATAAACCTGAACGACAGGTTCATGAGGCAGCTTCAATTTCGGATTCAGCTTCGCGAGCGCCGGATCGTCCCAGAATTTCACGTCGCCCAGATAAATATCCGCCAGCGTTTTTCCGTCCAGAACCATTTCGCCCGCGCGGATGCCTTTCACGTTAACGACAGGCACGACGCCGCCGATGACCATCGGCCATTGGATCAGGCCATCGTCCTTCATTTCATCGACGGTCAAAGGCTTGTCGGAAGCTCCAAAGGTTACGGTATTGGCCTTGATCTGCTTGATTCCGCCGCCGGAGCCTATCGCCTGATAATTTAATCCGATGCCTGTTTCTTTTTTATAATCCTCGGCCCATTTGGCGTAAATCGGATGGGGGAAAGTCGCCCCTGCCCCCGAAATGTCTTCCGCAAAAACAGGTCCTGCCGATGAAACAAGTCCGATTACAGACAACGCTAACAAGAACTTTTTTCTGAAGATGGAAACCGTCATGTGTCTCTCCTTAAGGCTGGAGGGAAGAAAAGGGGGAACGGGAACGCATACCGTTCCCCCTTGCTCACTTATTCCAGCGGGCCCATGAAATCCGACACGCAGTCTGACTTCACTCGCTCTGCGCCTCGCCAGTCGCTTGCCGGACTAACCGTACTGTTTATAACGCTTTCTTCAGTCCGGCGAGCGACAGGCTTTACGCAACCGCTCGTGACCCATACGGGTCACTTCACGCGGCCGTTGGTATTACTGCGGATAGAACCGGAACGAAGTCATCACGACGTTTTCAACCACGTGAGGCGAGATGCCGACAGAGTCGCTGAACGCATCGCGCCGCGTGATCGAATCCTGAAGGCCGATCTGGACTTTGCCGTAGTTGCCTTCATAAAGCCTATCCCAGACGCCGGCCGTAATTTGCCATACGTCCTCTGTCTGGGCCGAACAGGTTGACGACGTCGCAGTGGTCGATGTCGTCGTGCCCTGAATGTTGCAGTTCGCGTTGGTAAATCCATAATCGCCGTACCCGTAACTTAGGTTCGACGTGCTATAGCGATCAACGCCTTCATAACCGGCATAAAGATAGGTATCCAACGTCTTCTCCGGATGACCGACAAGGCCGACCAATCCCGAGTAACCCGTCAGCTCTTTCAATCCGCCGTTGGGATCAAACGCTACGTCGGGCAACTGAACCGAACCGTAGCGCCCGATGCCTTGCCCGGCCATGACGTTAGCCTGAAAGTCCAACCATTTCGGAATGACCGGCAAGATAGCCGCCGCGCCGCCCGATGCCGCGAAGTAATCGTTATTATGCATCAAGGTCGCGGAGGTATTATCGTGGAATGTGCGGCCGAGACCAAACACTTCGTAATGGCCGTATCCGGGATCGAAAGCGGCCTTGATGATAACGTCCGGCGCCAAATCCGTGGAATACGTAGCCGTCGAGAGCGGAGACGTACCGGCGTTATATCCCGCGCTTGAGGGAACATAGAGTCCGCCGATGCTTGTCTGCGGGCTTTCAAGCGAAAGGCCAAGCGATATCTTCTGGTCGTCGAAATCCTTGACGACGCGAACTTGCGGATTGCGCGTCCAGTTAAATCCAGGGAGGTATTGCGCATCGATCGTAAGCGGAATGTTTTCCTGCCGTGGCGCGATGCCGACCTTGTTCGTCGTCAGCAAGCTCCATTGCTGGCCTGCGAGAAAGTGCCAGCCCGAGTTCGTCAGATCGATTGCCCCATAGGCAACGCGCAAACGCGGGTTGTAGCTGTTGCTTTCCAGCGAGTTGGCTGTTGGCGCGGCGCCGAGAAAATCGCTTTCGCCATAGGCGGACAATACCGTGCTGTCATCGGCCTTTCCTTCAGCCAGCAACGTGATGCGGCTTTGGCGCGCCGATCCGCGGAACTCGGATTGATGGGAATTGATGGAGTTGTTGAACGGTAATGCCGTGTTCCAGTTCGAAGCGATGTCGGTTGTTTCGTTCTTGGAGCGATCTACGGCGGCAGCTTCGACAAATCCTCCGACCGTCACTTTAACCTTTTCGCCGACTCCGCCTGTCTTTTCGGAAGACCCGCCGGAACTTGCCGTTGCGGCTTTGGCGCTTGCGGCCTCGGCCTTCGCGGTAGCGGCTTCGGCTTTTACGCTGGCAATTTCCGCTGCTTGCGTTTTTTTGATTTCCTGTAATTGCTTCTGCAGGGCGTCGATTTGCGCTTGCAAAGCTTGAATGGGATCGTTCGAAGAATCCGCTGCATAAGCGGAAGGCGCGCCGATAACTATTGCGAGCGCTGATATGGCCAAACATAGCTTGGCCTTGGACATGTTCGTCATGAGGTCATACTCCCTGAGCTAGTTGTTTTATCGAAAGTGTTATGGGGTAGACAGCTTAACACCCGGCGCCCAGGTGTCTTCTAGAATATTCGCGGGCGGGTTTTTCCTGCTCCGAACCACCCGATCCCGCAGGACAGAATGGTATAGTTTGCCGTCACATGCGTGGGACGCTAGGCGATTCTTTTTCCCAACGCAAGCGAATTTTATGGCGCGAGGAATATCCCGTCCGGACACATCGGTTGTTATTTCGCGCTTGCGGCGATTTTGCCTCAACCATTTCTTGCCGCACATATGTCCGGATGCTAGCCTTAAAGCAGACTCAACTTCCGGTGGGGCATGCGCCGGACGAGTTGGTTAATTTCCTGCTTCTCCGAATTTTTGCGCCCAAAGAGTTCAGAAATGGCCGCTATTATCGTTCTGGATGAAAATAAGTGCGTCGGATGCAACAAATGCATCGCCGAATGCCCCGTCGAGGGCGCTAATGTCTCATATTTAAAAGACGGCCTTAGCAAGGTTCGGACGAATCAGGACGCCTGTATCCTTTGCGGCAGATGCGTGGACGTTTGCGATCACGGGGCGCGCGATTACCGTGACGATACGGAAGCCTTCTTTGCGGATTTATCGAGGGGAGAAAAAATCTCTGTTATCGCCGCGCCTTCGATCCGATTTAACTTCGACGATTACAGGAAGCTGTTTGGCTACTTGAAACTGCTCGGATGCAACTTGATATACGACGTGGCGCTGGGAGCCGACATTTGCACGTGGGGTTATTTGAGGTCCGCCGAACAAAATCATCTCGATTCCTTTATCTCTCAGGCTTGTCCAACCGTCGTTTCATACATCGAAAAGCATTGTCCAGAACTTATCGACCGTCTCGCTCCTTCCCAAAGTCCGGCGCTTTGCATCGCAATTTATTTGAAAAAATACAAACATATCCCGGATAAGATCGCCTTTCTTTCTCCCTGCATTGCCAAAACCCAAGAGTGCGCCGATACCGGCGGTCTTGTTTCTTACAACGTCACCTACAAAAAAATTAAAAAATATCTGTCCCGGCATAATATCCGGCTCGATCTGCAACCCGAAAAAGACTTTGACGACAGCGGATGCGGCTTAGGCGTAACTTTCAGTCGCCCCGGCGGCCTCAAAGAAAACGTCGAATACCATACAAACAATCAGGCATGGGTGCGGCAGGTCGAAGGAATCGGCCGCGCTTACGATTATCTTAGAAGATATGCCGAGCGCGTTAAAAAAGGAAATAAACTTCCGTTTCTCGTCGATATTTTGAATTGCGGACACGGGTGCAATTTGGGAACCGGCACGTGCAAAGACATCAATATCGACGACGTCGATGCGAAAACGGATCAGCTCAAACGCCAAAGGCTCGAGGAAAAGGAAATAACCGTAGCCGGAAAAACCGTTTACTCCCTCTTCGAACAATTTGACAAAGAACTCGATCTCAGGGATTTCACGAGGGAGTATAAGAACAAGTTGAGCCCCGTCAAGAACAGGGAATTTTCCGAAAGCGATTACGATGAAATATTCAAAAAACTTTATAAATTCGACGAAGAAAGCCGCCGCGTAAATTGTTTCTCATGCGGGTATGGGAATTGCCGCGATTTCGCCAAAGCCGTTCTTAACGGAGACAATCACCCGGGAAATTGCATCAACTACAATCGGGCCGTGGCCAAAGAGGAACACCGCGAAGTCCTTCAGCAAAAGTTGAAAGCGGAGGCCGCGACAAAATCAAAAAGCGATTTTCTGGCGAATATGAGCCACGAAATCCGGACGCCGATGAACGCGGTTCTGGGCATGTCGGAACTTTTGTTGGGTACTGATATGACCCCCGAACAGCGCACATGGACCCAAATTATCAATCAGTCCGGCGAAGGATTGCTTGGATTAATCAACGACATTCTGGATTTTACAAAGATCGAAAGCGAGCATCTTCGTCTCGAAAGCGTCGATTTTAACCTGTGCGATTCCATTGCCGAGGTCACGGACGCTTTGTCGGTTCGAGTGCGCGAAAGAGGACTGGAATTAATCGTGTCTTTTAAAGGCGACGCGCCGCATTTTATCGTGGGCGACCCCGGAAGATTCAAGCAAATTCTTTACAATCTTATCGGCAACGCGGTTAAGTTTACTTCGCGGGGACATATATGGGTGCGCCTTTCTTCCTGCAGGGTTGGCGACGATATAACGCTGAAGATAGCCGTTGAAGACACCGGCATCGGTATTCCGGCGGATAAAATCGATTACATTTTCGAGAAATTCACGCAGGGCGAGGAATCGACGACGCGCCGCTTTGGCGGAACAGGCCTCGGCCTGTCGATCTCGCGAAGGCTCGTCCAGATGATGGGCGGCAGCCTGAAGGTTAAAAGCGAAATGGGATTGGGATCGACTTTCTTCTACGATATCCATGTTCGCCCAAGTTCCGTTGAAGACAACGCCCGGATGATACCCGACGTTTCTCTTCATAGTAAACGCGTCCTTGTCGCCGATAATTATCTTATCGGTTGCGAAGTCACGAAAGCATCCCTTGAAAACATGGGATTGCGGGCCGATATCGCGACAACGGCGCAGGAGGCGATGCAAAAAATAACGGAAGCGCTTTGCGGGCGCGATCCTTACGATTTTGTCGTTCTTGGATACAAACTCGGCGACGGCAATGGTTTTTTGCTTTGCGATGCGATGATGTCGTCCGGAAACATCAAGCCTTTGCCTTCAATCGTTATGCTGACCGCTTATGGTTATTCTTCGTCGCTGGAACAAATGGCCTCTCACGGCGTTGCAGGATTTCTGGTCAAGCCGTTCTTTCCCTTCCAGATGGAAGCCACATTGAAGGTCATATTGGACGCACGGCTTCACAACGCTTCCCCTCCTATCGTTACACGCCATACAATAGAAACTCTTTTGCGCAAAGCTCCTAAAAACAATGCTTCGATAACGGATCGTTTCGAAAATTTGAAGGTTCTTGTGGTCGAGGATATGCCCTTCAACCGCCTGCTTATGATAAAGGTGCTGGATAAACTTTGTTGCAACGTCGAGATAGCCACGAACGGGATAGAGGCCGTTCAGAAGGCACGGGAATCAACTTACGACATCATTCTCATGGATTGCCAGATGCCGGAGATGGATGGCTATACTGCGACGCAGAAAATAAGAGAAATCGAAGCCCCCCTTCATAAGCGCACGCCCATTATTGCGTTGACGGCAGATGCGATGACGGCGGATCGCGAACGCTGCCTTCAGGCCGGCATGGACGATCATCTTGGCAAGCCTTTCAAGCAAGAGCAAATCGTCGAATTGATCAAAAAGTGGAAGAAATAAGGCCGGTTTATTCCAGTCGCAACGGCTGAGCCGTCGTCGTCTTTTTTCCCCCGCATCTCCCGAAAACAGGCCGCGTAAATTTGCCTTTCGACTTCGGGCCGCCTTTGGAAAGACGGTTGCGCAAGTATTTTTCGGGATCTGAATAATAAATAACCGCCTGTTTGATCTCCCTCGGATTTGTGGAAAAGCAGGCAAATTCATTAAACCTGCTTTTGCTTCGATCCAAAAGCTCATCGTATTTTTTCTGCTTATCGATCAAACGGCTTCGGGGATCGATCGGATTTGCTAAGAGCACGTTCGTAAAATCGCTCGGCGGATCCGCGAAAAGCGGAAATTCTTTTTTAAGCTCTTCGCATAGTGCGCCGTTGCGCAAGGTAAAGGGAAAGAGCCTGCGGATGTCCGCCTTCATGGCCCGATGATTGAGTTCCAATTCCTTCGCCAATTGTTTCAGGATTCCGACGCGCATTTCGAACGTTAGATAATACATTCCGTTTTGGCGGCGACACATTTCTTCAAAACGCTCCATAAGAACGACAAGATCGTCTTTTGTTATCTGTGGATTGCTTACGCCGGGAAGCACCTCCTTCGCCGCCGCTTTAATGGAAAGCACCGCCTCGGAAGTCAGCTTTGTCTTGCCGCCGAACCCTCCCTCACCTAAATTTTCACGAATGGTCTTGATAAAGCGTTCTGCGTCGAACAAACCTTCGACGTTCTGGGAATAATCGGTCATGGAGATAAACCCTCGTAAAAAAAGTTCTTAGAACATATCCTTGTTTGACAAAACAGGTTTATACCTTAGCATTGAAGGATTAGCCGGACAATCGAAAGTTCTTTGTTTTCCCGTTAACCCTCGCCCATTTATAACTTTCATGCGCAAAGAAAACGATGCTTTAGGAGACGCGGATATCGACCCCGACGTTTTATGGGGCATTCACACGGAGCGCGCGTTGAAGAATTTCGCGCTTTCGGATAGGCGCGTTCCCTATGCTTTGGTCGCGGCGTTCGCCATGGTCAAGCACGCGGCGGCGCTGACGAACGGGGAACTTGGGTACTTACCGAAGAACATCGCAGAAGCCATCGGCGCGGCGTGCGCAAAAATATGCGAAAATAAAAAAGAATATGCCTCGGCTTTTCCTCTCGACGCTTTGCAGGGCGGCGCGGGGACGTCTCTAAACATGAACGTGAACGAAGTCGTCGCCAATAGCGCTCTTAATGCAACGGGGCATAAGGCTGGCGATTACGATGTCATCCATCCGCTCGATCACGTCAATTTGCATCAATCGACGAACGACGTTTATCCGACGGCGCTTAGAATCGCGGCGATTTCGGGATTTCGCGCGCTCAACGACGCGCTGGCGAAGCTTCAGGGCGCTTTTCAGGCGAAAGAAAAAGAATTCCACGATGTTCTTAAAATGGGACGCACGGAATTGCAGCCCGCCGTGCCGATGACCTTGGGACAGGAATTTTCCGCGTTTTCGGAAGCCGTGGCGCGCGACCGTTGGCGCACGTTCAAATGCGAAGAGCGTTTGCGAATGGTCAACCTAGGGGGTACGGCGATCGGAACGGGGCTGACCGCGCCGCGCGCCTATATTTTCCGCGTTATCGAAATTTTGCGGTCTTTAACGGGCATGGGGCTGGCGCGAAGCGAAAACGTCGTCGACGGCACCGCGAACGCCGATGTTTTTGTCGAGGTTTCGGGCATTTTGAAGGCCGCCGCGACGACGATGGCGAAGATTGCCGGCGATTTGCGGCTTTTGCATTTTCTGGGGGAAATCGCGTTGCCGCCTTTGCAGGCCGGTTCGTCGATCATGCCCGGAAAAGTCAATCCCGTGATGATGGAAAGCACGATGCAAGCAAGTCTTGTCGTTCGCGCCAACGATTTTATGATAGCGGAATGCGCCGCGCACGGCACGCTTCAGATCAACGAGTTTATGCCTCTTATCGCGAGCGCTTTGCTTGAATCGATCGATCTGTTGAAAAATTCGGCTCTTGTGCTGACGCCGCATATCGAAGGCATTACGGCGAACGCCGATCGCTGCCGCACGTTTGTGGAAAACAGTCCTTCCCTTCTGACGGCTTTGCTGCCTCATATCGGCTATGAGCGCGCGCGGCTTTTGATGAAAGAGTTTTCGCGCGCCAAGGAAAAAAATTTTGAGGTGAACTTAAAAAGTTTTCTTGCGGAAAAATTAGGGGGCGATTTGGCCGATGCCGTCATGTCCACGGCCAATTTTATCGGGCTTGGATACGTTGAAAGGGAACGCAAAGAATGACCGACGAACGCGACACCGAAGCAAAAACGCCAAAAGCTTTGCGACTGCATATCGGCATTGTGGGAAAGATGAACGTCGGAAAATCTTCGTTCATGAACATGCTGGCGGGACAAGACGTCGCCATCACATCGCCCGTGGCCGGAACGACGACCGATGTCGTCGAAAAAACAATGGAACTTTTGCCGCTCGGCCCCGTCGTTTTGCTTGATACCGCCGGGGTTGACGACGCTTCGTCCCTCGGCGCGGCGCGGCTTGAAAAATCGAAAAAAGCGTTGCAGCGCATGGACATTGTCGTTGTCGTCGTGACGCCGAACGAATGGGATTCGTATGAAGATTCCTTGGTCAGCGACGCGCGCGCGCGCAATGTTCCGGTGCTTGTCGTTGTTAATAAAACGGATTTGACGGAGCCCTCGACCGATTTTCTTTCCCTGCTCGATGTCAAAAAACTGGCGTGGATATCGGGAAGTTCGACCGATCTCGCGGCGCAGGAGACTTTCAGGGTCGAATTCAAGGAAAGAGTGCGCGCGCTGCTTCCGAAGCTTTTCACAGCACCTCCGTCCCTTATCGGCGATTTGTGCCCAGCGGGAGGCATGGCGCTTCTCGTCGTGCCGATCGATCTTGGAGCCCCTCAGGGCCGGTTGATCGTTCCGCAGGTGCAGGCGCTGCGCGATCTTCTCGACAACGACGCCGCCGCTTTGGTCGTGAAGGACAGAGAATACGCCGCGACGCTCGCGCGGCTCAACAAAATGCCGGATATCGTCGTGTGCGACTCTCAAGTCGTCGCGCGCGTCGTCGCGGATACGCCTGAAAACGTGCCATTGACGACGTTTTCCATTCTCTTCGCGCGATTCAAGGGCGATCTTGCGGCGCAGGCGGAAGGCGCCGCGGCTATAGATAAATTAAAGGACGGAGACAAGGTTTTGATCGCCGAAGGATGTTCGCATCACCCGCTCGAAGACGATATCGGGAGGATCAAAATTCCGCGCTGGCTGCGGCAATACAGCGGGCGGAATTTGATCGTAGATACCTGCGCGGGGCATGATTTTCCAGAGAATTTGCAGGAATATAAACTCGTGATCCATTGCGGGGGCTGCGTCATGACGCGGCAGGAAATGTCCTCGCGGCTTAAGATTGCGGGAGAAAAGTCCGTTCCCATGACGAATTATGGCGTCGCCATTTCCGCGCTGCAGGGCGTTTTGCGCCGCGCCCTTTCGCCGTTTCCCGCCGCGCTTGAGGCGTATGAGAAGGCGAGAAAGGAATGAAGATTTGGAGACCGGGAAATAACGCCCATCTTTCGGGGTCTTAAAGCTTATTCTCCCGCACCACCCGCGCGATCCTGTATCTCAGTTCATCTTGGAATTCTTGAGCGGCATGTCTTGGGGTTTCAAGAGGAGAATCCGCAGCGCCTGCCTCATCGCCCCCCAATAACAAAGTTCCATTTATTCCTTCCAGCCTTGCTGCCGCACAATATGTCTGCTCAGTGACGATTCTTGTGGAGCCATCCGGACTCCAAAAACCAATGCCGATCTCCCAACCCGTCGCATTACACCTTTCATAGCCGGGCTTGTAGTAGCCCGCCAAGACAACGACCAATCCCGTCTCTTTCAACGTTTGTTTTCCTAGCCAATTGGTTTCGGTGGCTATTATCGGATAGCAAACTTCCGTGTCACAACTATAGTCAAGGTTGAGATCAAAAATATCTCTGCGCAACGTCCAGGTTCTGTCGTGAAAGTTTTCGGGCAGTTTAAACGAGACTCGTTTGGCATTGATATTCGGGTTTTTCCCGAATAATTCCGAATGATCGAGAAACTCCTGAACGACGGGCGGAATAAGCTCATGAAGCCTTCTTGCGCGCTCGTTCTTCGCTTTTTGGATTCTATTGTCTTTATTGGTTTTTTCTTGTTCTTCTTTGCGAAGTTCGTCCTCCACAAGGGCAAGAGATTCGGTATAAGTCGCCATAATCTTTCTCCTTATATAAAATGATGAATGTATTTAAATATCCGCGATGAAAATATATGTGTGTGAATATACTATTGTCAAAAACTTTCATATATGATACTTTTAACATCACCATATGAAACTTTCAGGCTCGGCGCATGTCCCTTATCTCTCCTTCGCAACTTCGCGCGGCGCGCGGGCTTCTTAACTGCTCGCAAACGGATCTGGCCAAATTATCGGGCATCAGCAAGCCGACGCTTCACCGTTTTGAAAACGGCCTGAAACAGCCCGTCGCCGGGACAATGAACAAGCTTTTGAAGGTTTTCGACCGTTTTGGCATCGAATTTTTAGAATACCAGGGCGTCCGCTACAGGCCGCGCAATATCTTCGAGTTCGACGGCGTCGAGCGGTTCAATGAATTCTATGATTTTCTTTACGACCATTTGAAAAAATTCGGCGGCGATGTGTGCGTAAGCGTTTATGATGAAACGCTTCTCGAACGCCTGCGCAAGGACAAAGATTTGCACAAAAGGCGCATGAAAAAACTGAAGGATATGGGAAAGCTCAAATCGTTTCGGATCTTTACGGCCATCAGCGAATTCGACACGACCGACGGGTATAGCGAATTTCGCTGTCTTCCTTTAGACCCCGTTATTCCGACGGGATTCTACGCTTTCGGCGACTGCCTTGCGCTTATGTCCTTTGTCGACAGAGAGACGCCCCATATCGTCGTCATGCATACCGCCGCATTGGCCGAAGGATACAAGCAGGGATTCAATATGGCATGGGAACTCGGCCCCAAACCGGCGGGAAGTCCCCTCTCCGCGCCTTTTAAATAGAAGGCGGGCGTCCGGAAATAATTCCGAGGGTGTGACTGTTTTTATCGGAAAATTATTCCGCGTCTTTTCGCTTTTTATAGGTAAGCGCCGATTTCTTTCTTTTACAGGGAAAGCGCCCCATCCTATGGGAAGCCGGACATTCACAAAGGAAAATAAAAACAGGCTTTCACTTGCACGTCGGCAGGCATTTCTGCAGATCGTTGCGGCAAGCGGCGCTGGCTCCGAAAACGCCCGAGGGGGCGTCGAGGCCTTCATTGGTGCTGGCCGCCTGAGAGTCCATACAACGGGAATAATCCTCGTTGCAGGAACGTTTACACATTTCGCTGTCGCTTTCGATGATGATCGTTTTGCCGTTTTTGCCGACGTAAGTGTCGGGCGGTGTTGTCCCCGACACGCAGCCCGAAAGCATCCCCATAATTGCGATTATGAGAATACGTTTCTCCATGGCGTTATTCCTTCGCCGGTTCTTCGGCTTCTGCCGGAGCTTGTTCGGGTTTCAGGGCGCGTTGCTTGGCTCCCTTGGCCTCCGTGTCGCGATCGACAAATTCGATCATCGCCATCGCTGCCGCATCGCCATAGCGGAATCCCGCCTTAAGCACGCGGGTGTAGCCGCCTTGACGGGTTTTGTAGCGTTCAGCCAACGCACTAAACAGTTTCTTGACGGCGCCTTCGTCGCGAAGGATCGACAAAGCGCGCCGGCGATTGGCGAGGCCGCCTTTTTTGCCGAGCGTAATCAGGCTTTCGACGATGGGGCGCAAATCTTTGGCCTTGGGCAAGGTTGTCGTGATTTGCTCGTTCTCGATCAAAGCCACAGCCATATTGGCGAACATCGCCTTACGGTGCGTCGAGGTAACGCCGAGTTTACGATTTTTATTTGCGTGACGCATAGCGATGTTCTCCTTCTATAGCTTGGCCCTGTGATTCCGCTTCGCGTTCATGCAGGCGCCGATGACAAATATCCGCGCCTGATTTCAGCACGCGGAATAGTTTTTCTTGCCTTAGAACGGCTCTTCCATCCTTTTAGCAAGATCCTCAATATTTTCGGGCGGCCAGTTGGGAATTTGCATGCCCAAGGTCAGCCCCATCTGGGTCAAAACTTCCTTGATTTCGTTCAAGCTCTTGCGGCCGAAGTTCGGCGTGCGGAGCATTTCGCTTTCGGACTTCTGAACCAAGTCGCCGATATAAACGATGTTGTCGTTCTTGAGACAATTGGCCGAGCGAACCGACAATTCGAGCTCGTCGACCTTGCGGAGCAGATTGCGATTGAAGGGCAAATCGCCAGCCGCTTCCGGCGCGGCCGCCACGGCGTGCGGTTCCTCAAAGTTGATGAAGAATTGCAACTGGTCTTGCAAAATGCGCGCGGAGATCGCTACGGCGTCCTCGGGTAAAATCGAGCCGTCCGTTTCGACCGTCAGCATCAACTTGTCGTAGTCGGTGACTTGGCCGACGCGGCTGTGTTCGACTTTATACGCGACCTTGCGGACGGGGCTGAACAAGGCGTCGATCGGCAACAGGCCGATGGGCGTGTCTTCCTTGCGCAAAGCGGAAGCGGGAATGTATCCGCGTCCGGTTTCGACCATCAATTCCATCGACAGCTTCGCGCCTTTGTCGAGCGTGCAGATGACGAGTTCGGGGTTCATGATTTCGACGTCGGCTCCCGTTTCGATCTGCTTGGCCGTCACTTCTCCAGGGCCTTCGGCGCGCAGGCGCACGCGATGCGGAACGTCGTTGTGCGAGCGCAAAGAAAGGCTCTTGAGGTTCAAGATAATGTCGGTGACGTCTTCCCGCACGCCCGGAATCGACGAAAATTCGTGCAAGACGCCTTCGATCTGAATCGACGTGACGGCGGCTCCTTGCAGCGACGAGAGTAAAACGCGTCGCAGCGCGTTGCCGAGCGTCATGCCGAAACCGCGTTCGAGAGGTTCGATCACGATCGTCGCAATGTTAGGATTGCTTTCCGATGCAGATACGCTCTTTGTCGGTTGAATCAACGACTTCCAATTTTTCTGTAACACGGTCGGACCCTTTCGGTTTATTTCACTTCAACAAAACTTTGTCTCTTACACGCGGCGGCGCTTGCGCGGGCGGCATCCATTATGCGGAATCGGAGTCACGTCGCGGATCGACGTGATGGAGAAACCAACGGCCTGAAGCGCGCGCAAAGCGGATTCGCGCCCTGCCCCCGGCCCTTTGACTTCGACTTCCAACGTGCGGACGCCGTGTTCAAGCGCTTTCTTGCCGACATCTTCGGCGGCCATCTGCGCGGCGTAAGGCGTCGATTTGCGCGACCCCTTGAACCCCATCAATCCCGAAGACGACCAGGCGATCGTATTGCCCTGCGCGTCGGCGATCGTGATAATCGTATTGTTAAATGTCGCGTTGACGTGAGCGGTCGCGTTGACGATGTTTTTGCGCTCTTTACGACGACGAACTGGGGCGGCTTTGTCAGCCTTGCCTTCAGTCTTTTCTGGTGTTGCCATATGACTTTCTTTTCCTTTTTTACTCCCCAGAAACTATTTCCGGAGCTTGCACTTCATCCCGCGGGAAGTTGATTGGATCCCCGCCTTCGCGGGGATGATCTTTTTCTAAGGTTCGCAAAGCGAACCAAGAAAATGATCACTTCTTCGTCGCGATCTTCTTGCCGGCAATCGGCTTGGCCTTGCCTTTGCGGGTGCGCGCATTGGTATGCGTGCGTTGACCGCGAACGGGAAGACCCTTGCGATGGCGCAGGCCGCGGTAGCAGCCCAAATCCATCAAACGCTTGATGTTCATCGAAACTTCGCGACGCAAGTCGCCTTCGACTTTGTAGTTCTTATCGATATCTTCGCGAATCTTGAGAATTTCGCCTTCGGTCAGCTGATTGACGCGCTTCGTCGGCTCGATCCCGACGCGCGCGCATATCTCGAGAGAATTCGTCGGCCCGACGCCATAGATATAACGCAACGCAATGTGTAACGGCTTTGCCGCCGGAATGTTGACGCCTGCAATACGAGCCACTTTGTTCTCCAAAAAAACAACAAAAACACCGCATTGGCGAGAGAGCCTTCACGCGCCAAAACGGAGTCCTGAGTGCAATTATTCTAGCCCCAATCCCGAAGCTGAGGTGGCGCAGTATAGGGATTGATCAACCAGAGTCAAGAAAGAAGGAAGCATCCGGCATAGGCGGGTATAAGAACGAATAAATCTATTATATAACAACGGGTTGCAAGCAACCGCACCTCCCTCATTTTTTCTTTTATATCGAAAGCATATAGGGTACGCGTATCTCAAACTTCGTGCCGAGGTAAATCTCTGAAAAGACTTCTATCTTGCCATTCAGGTTCTCGACTTCTTTCTTCACGACATTCATGCCGACGCCGCGACCGGATAAATCGGTTACGTCGTCGCGCGTCGAAAGACCAAAGGTGAATATATTTTGTATCACGGCATGATCGTCCTGCTCAAGCCACCCTGCCCCTGGCTCCGCAAGGACAAGTTTTTCGCGCACGCGCGAAGAATCGATACCTCCGCCATCATCGGAAATGGTTATACAAAGCCATTGTTTGCCGCTTTCTTCATCCGGGATAATTGTGGCGTCTATCGAAACCTGTCCTGCCGGATCCTTGCCGCGCGCAAGGCGCGTGACCGCCGGTTCGATACCGTGGTCGATGATGTTCCTGCACACGTGAGTCAAAGAGAAGAGCAGACCTTGGTACTCCCGCAGCAATACCGGGGGATTGGAGCCGGAGTAGCGAACGGGTTTAATTTGCTTTCCCGTAATCTCGGCAAGGTCGAGTAATTCCCGTTCGAATTGGCGGAAACAATCCTGAATGGGAACGGCAACGATAAAGCGCAAGTAGTGGTCGATGACGTCGTGGTTGACTCCCGACACGCTCATCACAAGAGCGAAGTTGTACAAGGCGCTTTCTTCGATTTCCCGCGTGTTGCCGCGGCGCTCATAATCCTGTCCGATAAGGTCTTTGATGTTTTCAAGAACGGCGGATAATTCCTTGTCGATGCAGCTGCGTCCCGCAGCCAGAACTCTATTAAACTCCTTGTCGGTTTCGATCCCGCCGCTGCGCAGTTCCGATTCCAGTCCGTGAACCGTATCGGCAAGAGCTTTCAGATGAAAATGCTTGACCGAAGCTTTCAGCGTATGCAGGAGGCGCAGGAGGGGAGTCGAGTCCGCGCGGGGAACGGGCACCGACGCCTGTTCGAGAAACGTGCGTACATGCGTGATCGTCGTAAGAAACTGGTTGCGTTCCCGGAAGATGCGGCAAATCATATCGGCATATTCCTGCCGTTGTTTGGCGATCTCCTGAGCTTCATATTCTTCCGTGACATCGGTCGCGATCAGAACCACGCGCTCCAAAATGTGGGATTTCGTATAAACCGGCTTATACGCAAGAGTTATTCGCCGCTTTTTCGGGTGGGGGAAAAATTGCGGCAAAAAATTGATGACGTCGGAAAAGCCAAGGGCGTGGTCCGGCATAAACAAAATATCGAGCCATCCCTTGAAATCGGCGCGTCCATCCTCGGGCACGCGCAAAACATCCATGATATTCTGGCGCGCGGGTTCCGTTTCCAGCAAATCGAGGCAGGCTTGGGAATAGACTTCGTCGCACAAGCCATTCCGTCCGAAGGACAAGAAGCCCTGCCCGAGGCTGTTGACAAGAACTTCGTTCAGGCGATCGTGATCGCTGACAAGCTTATAAACGGCGTAGTTGAGATAAGAGAGATAGCCAATTCCACCGAATGTCGCGACCGAGATGACAAGGAAGCTTATCTTGTCCGTCACCGGCGCATAGCCGAAAACCGGCAGCGCGACGGCAACCAGCAAGATCATGACGATGGCCGCCATCCCCGTCAACGAAACATGCAGGGTGCTGAATTGCCGCTTCGCTTCGGTTAGCGCGGAACGCTTAGCCGCAGACGCTTTTTGTTGCGCCGTCGCCTCGACAAGGGATGCTGTGTTGTTATCTGAAGCAAACATAAAAATCTTTCTAAAATCTACGGTTGCCTCCCATTGTTATCCCTGATCGCGGAAATCGTGCAGGGCGACATAGACTTGAAACAACCTCCCATCAAGATGAAAGGGAACAATCATATATTTGCCGCGATGAAACTGGCACACGAACTTTCCCTTGCCGGTAACGACACAAGGAATTCCCAATTTTATTTGATGCATTCTCTGGTTAAGCTCGTTCTTTACATGGCCGAAGATCATGTTCGTCAATTCGCCGACGGCATCAATGGCCATTTCCGAAGTGACGGTAACGGATTTTCCGAGCACACGCGGCAAAATATCGCGCACGGATTCGAACGTCATGCACAGGATCAGCGTACCGTCCAAGTGATCCTGAACCAGACCGATGATGCCGGAAATTTCGCCCGCCAACGACACAATGCCTTCGCCGTATTCGGTAGTCCCCACAGTCACGTCGACGTTGAACGTCCCATGCATCAAGCAAGTTACCGCCGCAACTATATCTTTCGAGAACGCGTCGTCGAGGGAAATCTGTTTTTGCGCGCCTGACATGAAATATCTCCCTGTCAATTAAAGATTCCGCTGGAAATCTGACGTTTGCGCTTAAGCCATTCGTTTATTTCAAAAAGCTTTTTGCCCAAATCGGCGGGAGAAACCGGCTTGACGATATAGGATGTCGCCCCCGCCTTGATCGCCTTCATGATATTCTGTTGTTCCGACTCCGCCGTCAGCATGACGAAGGCGGTATCCGAATATTCGGGCTTGGCGCGAAAATAGCTGAGCACCTCCAATCCGGAAATTGTCGGCATATTCCAGTCGAGAAAAACGATGTCGAATGGCTGCGTCGCAAGTCTCGCCTTCTGTACGAGATCGATCGCTTCGTTCCCGTCCGCCGCCGTTTCCACATTCTCAATCTTCGATTCTTTCAACGTGTTGAGAACGAACTGCCGTATCAGGAAATGGTCGTCGGCAATGAGCACTTTAAGGTTGGCCAATTGACTCACGTTAATCCTCCTCAACTAGGTGCGGGTCTTATCGCGATTCTGCAGAGGGACCCAGAAAGACATGACTGAAGGAAGGTGTTCCTGCAGAAGAAGTTTTTGATTTTTACCATAAAAACCTTGCTGCATGGTTAAGAGCCCAAAAGAAGAAAAACCTTTCAAAAAAGGCCTGATAAAACCTCCCTTCGCGACATACAATGCTTTGATATATATGGAAGAATAAAAAAACTCCTCCGAACACCGCAACCAACGAATAAAGGGGTTGGGATTAACCAATAAACCATACATAGCAAGGTCACCAAAACTTACTCGACCGGACGCTTTGTAATGCTTCGATCCCTTTTATCAACATGGGCCTCTCGCGCCTTCTGCCCTTGTATGCATCATCCTTGAGTTAACTCTTCACTTTCCTTTATAATTCAAAAGTGCGTGATTCGATCCTCGGGGGGCGTATGGGTTTTGTTTTCAAAGCGTTTTTTTTGGCTGTTTTCGTGATCGCAGCCCCGTCTCTGGCGCACGCCGGGGGCGATCCTATGTCCGAACGCACTTTGGGAAAGAACACTGCGCCGGTCAAAGTCGATGAATTTTTTTCGCTGACGTGTTCGCACTGCGCCGAGTTTCTCATAAAGGCGTTACCGGAACTGGAAAAACTCTACATCGATACGGGCAAGGTGCGTTTTATCCTGCATGATTTTCCCCTTAACGCCTTAAGTTTGAAAGCCGCCGCCGTGGCGCGTTGCATGCCCGAAGACGAGTATCTTCCTTTCATCAAAACGATTTACCAATCGTTAGAGGCGGGGACTTTCGGCGGAAGCGATTCCGAAGCCAAATTGTATCAGTACGCTGCCCTGGGCGGCTTGGCTTCCGATAAAGCCGAGGCCTGCGCCGATGACGCCAAATTACAGGATGCCATTACTGCGGAACGGACGGAAGCCACAACAAAATACAATATTGAGGCGACGCCGGCTTTTGTCATTAACGACGGCGCGGAAATTATCAACGGAGCTCAAAGCGTGGAAACCTTCGCCGCCGCTTTCGATCGCGCGCTTGCAGCGAAGAAAAAATAGAATTTTAGCATACAGAGGTATCTTGTTGTGAATTTTACCCGTTTACGCCTTCATGGGTTCAAATCTTTCGTCGATCCGGCCGATCTTCATATCGGTGAGGGCATGACGGGCATTGTCGGCCCCAATGGTTGCGGCAAGTCGAACCTCGTCGAAGCGTTGCGCTGGGTCATGGGCGAAAATTCCGCCAAGAACCTGCGCGGCGGAGAAATGGATGACGTTATTTTCAACGGCACGGCTATGCGTCCGTCGCGAAACGTAGCTGAAGTCACGCTGGAACTGGATAACGCCAATCACAGCGCCTCCGCCGAATTCAATAACGAGGAGAGCCTCCACGTCACGCGTCAGATCGAACGCGGCAACGGCTCGGATTACAAGGTCAATGGAAAACCCGTGCGACGCCGCGACGTGCAGCTTTTGTTCGCCGACCAATCGACGGGTTCGCATTCGACCAATATCGTCGGACAAGGGCAAATCGACGCATTGATCCGCGCCAAGCCGCAAGATCGGCGCCAGATTTTGGAGGAAGCCGCCGGAACTTCCGGCCTGCAAGCGCGCCGGCATGAGGCGGAACTCAAGCTCAGGGGCGCGGAGACGAATCTGACCCGCGTCGACGACGTTCTGCAAAGCTACGACACGCAGCTACGCAGCCTCAAGACGCAGGTGCGCCAGGCCTCCCGTTACAGAAATCTTGCCGATCATATACGCCGCGCCGAAGCCGGTTTGCTGCATCTGCGCTGGATGGAAGCCGGACAAAATGACGTTGCCGCCACGTCGGCTTTGCAGGCTGCCGAAGCCCGCGTCGCCGAATTGCTGGCGATCGTAACGCAAGGCAACGCGGCGCGCGCGAACATCGCTTCCGAATTGCCCGAGATGCGCCAGGCGGAAGCGGTTGCCGCGGCAATCGTGCAGAAACTGACTCTTTCCCGCGAACAAATTGACGCCGAACAGAAGCGCATCGCCCTTGAAACGCAGGAACAGGAGCAACGTCTCGAAGAAACCAAGAACGACAGCAATCGCGAACAGGCGCGGCTGAAAGACGGCGAAGCGTCAATTTCCCAACTACGGGCGGAATCCGCGCAGTTAGCGGCGGCGCAGACGGCCTTCGACGCCGAACTTCCCCGTGCCGCCGAAGCTTTGGCTTCCATCACGCGCGAGGTCGAGGAGATGGACGCCGCGCTCACAAGCATGATGCAAGAAACGGCCACGGCCGAAGCTCATAAAAACGCGCTGGAGAAAGAGACGCTTTCTCTTGCGGCGCGTCACGCGCAGCTCGTGGGGCGTCGGGGAGAACTGGACGCGCAACGTGAATCCCTTGCTGCAGAAGCCGCCATGCATCACGATCTCGCAGAAGCATCGGCTTCGGTTGAGGCAGCCGAAGCCGAATGGACCAAACGGCAGAGCGAGGCCCGTACGGCAGAAGAATTTTATCGCGAAGCCGAGCTTTTGCAGATTCAGGCCAGAGACCTCGCGCAAAATACGGAAAGAGAAGCGACCAAACTCCGCGCCGAGAACGACGCCTTGGCGTCGTTGTTGCAAACGCATGACTCCGGCGACGAACAGGTCATCGACCTAATAACCGTAACGCCCGGGCTTGAAAACGCAATGGCCGTCGCCGTGGGCGAAGCGTTGACCGCAGCACTTGACCCCAAAGCGGCCAAGCATTGGCGCGAGTTGGAACCTTTGGCCGATGCGCCCGCGTTGCCGCAAGGCGTTATTTCGCTGGCGCAATTTGTCAAGGCGCCGCAAGCTCTTGCCCGCTGTCTTTCGCAAATCGGTTTAGTGGAAAACGCCGGCATTGGCGAAGCCGCTGTGCGCGATCTACGCCCCGGCCAAATTCTTGTCAGCCGCGACGGATGGGCTTGGCGTTGGGACGGTTTTACCCTGACTCCCGAAGCGAAAACGGCGACCGCCTTGCGCCTTCAGCAGCGCAATCGCGTTGCGGCCTTGCAAGTTCTCATCGAAAAGGCTTCGGATGACGCGCAAAGGGCGCAAGGCACGCTTGCCGAATCTACCGCTTTTCTCGGGCAACGCCAAGACGAAGACAGGCGCGCGCGCGAGGCTTTAAAAGAGGCGTTTGACGCTTTGGATGACGCGCGGCAAGCCTATGCGCGCCAGGAAAAAGAGGCCGCCGCCGCCGCCACAAAACTCGCCGCCGTGGACGACGCGCTACGGCAAACAAACGCCGATATCGGCCTTCTTCAAGTTCGCGCGGGAGAAATCGACGGCGAACGAAAGGCCCTGCCCGACTTGGAGGCTGCGCGGGCCGATCTTGAAGCGCGCCGCGTCAAGCTCGCGGAACAACGCGTCCAACAGGCTTCTTGCCAAAGCGAGTGCGATCGTTTGACGCGCGAACGCGATCTTAGCCTGTCCCGCGCCGAGACGGTCGCGGATGAGATCGAGGCGTGGCAATCGCGTCTGTCAAACGCGGTTCAACAAATCGAGGCTTTGTCCTCTCGCGCTATAGAAATTGAAGGACGTCTGCAAGACCTGCGCATGCGCCCTGCGGAACTGGAGGCCGCTCGCGCAAGCTTGCTGACGTCCCTTTCCGAAGCCGAGGCCAAACGCAAAGCCGCCGCCGATCTTCTGATCTCGACCGAGCAAAAACTGAACGGCGTGGAACAACAACTAAAACGCGACGAAAGCGCGTTGACCGAAGCGCGCGAAACGCGCGTGCGCGCCGAAGGAGCCATTCAGGCCGCAGCGGAGCATTTCAATATATTGCGCGAACGCATGACGGAAAAGCTGGGCTGCGGCCCCGAAGAGTTGCCCGCGATCGCCGGTTTTTCGGATGATGCGGCTTTGCCCAATGCTTCGGATTTGGAGAGCACGCTGGCCCGTTATATCCGCGAGCGCGACAACATGGGGCCGGTTAATTTGCGCGCCGAAGTGGAAAGTCAGGCGATGCAGAACCAGATCGACACCTTGCAAAAGGAAAAGAACGATCTGACAGCCGCGATCGCCAAATTGCGCCAAGGCATTTCTCAACTGAACGCCGAAGCCCGTGACCGTTTGCAAAGCGCGTTTACGCTCGTCAACGAGCATTTCCAAACGTTGTTCAAAGGCCTGTTCAACGGAGGCCGCGCTTATCTGGAACTTATCGACAGCGAAGACCCGATGAACGCCGGACTTGAAATCTTCGCAAGCCCCCCGGGCAAAAAGATGCAGGCCCTGTCGCTTTTATCGGGCGGCGAACGCACATTGACGGCGCTTGCCTTGCTTTTCGCCGTGTTCAAGACGCATCCTTCGCCGATTTGCGTGCTTGACGAGGCCGAGGCCGCGCTCGATGAAAGCAACATCGACCGCTTCTGCGCGCTTGTCGAACGCATATCGAAGGAAACGGACTCGCGCTTTCTCATCATCACTCATCAACGCGTGACGATGGCGCGCATGGATCGCTTGTTCGGCGTGACGATGGGCGAAAAAGGCGTGTCGCAGCTTGTGTCGGTCGATCTGGAAGCCGCCATCGCCATTCGCGACAGCAGCAACGCCGAGAAAGCATTGCGGGACGTGCGGGCGGCGTAAATTCAGATATAAGGATTAAAATTGCTTCTCTCGCCGACAGGCTTCGGAGAACTTGCGGCGACGGCGCTATGAATGTCCGCCCAACTTATCGACTCAAATCTTTGGACGCCCTGTGGCCGCAAATGCTCCTCAAGCTCAGGAACCATTTTCGCGGCATTAAAGCCAAGTTTTTCCGCTTGCAACAGGTATTCTTCTTTGTTGTCGAAAACGACGATGTCTTTTGCCTGAAGAGGCGGTTTTCCGGCAGCCTTAAGTTTGGCGTCCAGAAGTTTTAATCCAAAGGAATAAGCCTCTTTATCCTTCTTTTGGTCAAAGACGACATCTTCCAACTTGAAAGAAATGCCGGTTTCCGATTTGATAAATGTAAACTGTTCTTCCGCAAGAGGCGGTTTCGCATGCGTCACGAAAACGTACGGTATGCCGAGAGCATCAGCCGCCTCGATAGCCTTGCGCATTCCCGCCGGAATTTTTGCCATCGTTTTGATTTTATCTTTATAGATTTCATCAATGACCTGCTGGCATTCCGCCCATAAAGGATATTCTTCTTTAAACGGAGCGTAATGATCGTGCAAATAGTCGAAAATCCCTTTATCTCCGATCCCGATGAATTTTTTCCGCCATAATTTTCGGAAATCGGATTCATTCGAAATAATTTTCGTTTCGTCTGCCACCTGCAGCCATTTTTGATAATGGATTTCCTCGGTATCGATAGCTTGCCCTTCGATGCCGAAAATCATTCCGTAAACACGGTTTCGGATGCCGCGGATTGAAAGGCTGGGGCGCGTCGCGCCATTTTGAGCATTGGATGTCATAACCTCTCCTTTTAAAAGCCGGACATTTTAACATCCGCATTTACTTTCATAAAGAAGTAAACGCCGAAAAGAAAATGCGCGGGGACATTAACCTTGATAGTTCCGGTGGCAACTATCTAAAAAGAAGGGCTGACGCATAAAATTTATCGTTTTTCCCTACAGTTACAGATCATGAAAGTAAATCCGTGAAATTTGGCCTTGGTTTGACCCTGACTTTTTTTGTATAATCGCCGCGTTTGCAGGCAAAGCATAGTTAGGGACAAAAGGCGCAGAGTGTTAAAATGAAAGAACCTCTCAAAGTCACAGTCGAGTACGGCGCGTTTCGCCGCGAGATTCCGGCGGATTTCGAGCGGAGCTTCGTCTCTCGTTTGAGAGAAAAAGGCGTGACGGGTTCCGTCGCCCTTATTGTCAATAGTCCCGATGATATTTCGGTTTCCACGGTCTTGCGGCTTGCGAACATGCAGGCTGGCGCAATCAAGCCAAGCGCATCTAAATTTATTGCCGGAGCATTCCATCTTGGCGCAAACGGCGCTACGAAGACTTGTTTTCCGTGGAATTCCGGCAGCGGCGAACTTGCCGTTGTGGCAACCGTTCCCGTATCCGCTTCGATGCCCAAGGACCCAGAAACGCGCAAAGTTGAAGAAATTATTTTAAGTTGCGTGAGAGCCGCTATGCGGCAACGCGGGGCCATTTCTTCCAGGTACAAGCATACGTGCACAGCGTAAGCGCAGCGTCGCTTATTCCTCCAGCGCCGCCCTTAATTCCTCCAGTTCCAGCCACCTGTCTTCCGCAACGCGCAAGGCCGCTTTTGCATGCGCCAGATCGCGCGTGAGTTTGTCGAAAAGCGCGGCGTCGCGCGTATAGAGTTCGTGGTCGGCAAGCTGATTTTCGGTAAAGGCGATTTCTTTTTCGAGCGCGACGATTTTTTCGGGCAAATTCTTCAGTTCGTATTCTTGGATATAGGTGAGCTTGGATTTTGCTTTTGCCGAAGATGGAGCGGATTGTTCCCGTTTTTCCGATTTAGCTTTGGGTTTTTCTTCCGGCTTGTCCTTGCCTTTGCGCTTGGCGAGATAATCCTGATAACCGCCGATGACGGCGTCGATTTTCCCGTCGCCCTCGAACGCAAGGACTTTGGTCACCGTCTGGTCGAGAAAATCGCGGTCGTGGCTGACGACAAGCAGCGTGCCTTTATACTTCGCCAGCATGTCTTCGAGCATATCGAGCGTGTCCATATCGAGATCGTTCGTCGGCTCGTCGAGAATCAAAAAGCTTTGCGGATTGGCCATAATCTTCGCGAGCATCAGCCTGTTTTTCTGCCCGCCCGACAAAACGCTGACAGGATGTTGAATCATTTTCGGGTCGAACAAGAAGTCTTTGAGATAACCGCAGACATGCCGCGTTTTGCCCATCACGTCGATATAGTCGCTTCCATTCGGGCACAGAACGCGGTGCAGCGAATGATGCGGGATCAAATCCTTGCGCTTCTGGTCGAAATACGAGAACGCCAAATCGTGCGCCAGTTTGACTTTTCCCGCATCGGGCTTGATCTCGCCCACGAGCATGCGTAAAAAGCTGGTTTTGCCGGAGCCGTTTTTGCCGATAATGCCGATGCGGTCGCCGCGCAGAATGCGCAAATTGAATTTCGACAGGATGATTTTCTCTCGCCCGTCTTCCTTGAAAGACAGATACGCGTTGAAAAATTCTGCGGCAATGCGCGAGGTGGCTTCGGCGATCTCGCCCGGCGTATACTCGATCTTCGCCAACATGCGGTTGAGCGCGTTTTTGTCGTGCCGCAGCTTTTCGCGTTCGGCCTTCATCAGTTCGACGCGCCGGACATTGCGCTTGCGCCGCGCCTTCACGCCCCTGCTCGCCCATTCGACCTCATATTCAAGGACTTTCTCGCGGTTGTGAAGTTCGCGTTCTTCCTGTTCCAGAAGCATCGTCGCCCATTCGTCGAAGAACGAGAACCCGCGCGGGCAGACGCGCAATTTTCCGCGATCGAGCCAGAAAACTTCTTCCGACACGTTGCCCAAAAATGCCTTGTCGTGGCTGACGCAGACAACCGCGCCGCGATAGGATTTCAGATAGCCTTCGAGCCATTCGATGATGTCGAGATCAAGATGGTTCGTAGGCTCGTCGAGAAGCAAAATATCCGGCTCTTCGACCAAGGCGCGCGCCAACGCCGCGCGGCGCAACTGGCCGCCGGACAAATTCGTCATTTTATCGTCGAGATGAAGTTCGAGCGGCTCGACGACGCGCTCGATTTTATAGTCGTGGCTGCCGTCCTGATTGTTGAGCGCGGCAAAGATAAATTCGCGCACGCTTTGACCCGCCGCGGGCACGATTTCCTGCTGGAGATAGCCCGTGGTCGAGCCTTGCAGTTGCCAGCGCGTGCCTTCGTCAAGTTCGCGCGCGCCCGTGACGATGTTCATCAACGTGGTTTTGCCCGCGCCGTTCTTGCCGATAAGGCAGATTTTTTCGCCTTCGCGGATATTGAAGGACAGACCCTCAAACAGCGTCTTGTCGCCGAAGCGGATGACTCCGTCCTGAACCGTCAAAAGAAGCGTGGAGGGCACGGTATTCGCCGATTACTGGCCGGTCAGCTTTCGCCACCAGCCGCCCTTGGGCTTATCCGTTTGCGGATTGGTGATTTCGTAAGGCGAAGGCGGGGGCGCGAATTTGACGGGCTTGTTCGGCTGGGCTGGCGTCATTTGGGCCGGAATTTGCGATGCAGAAACCGGACTGCGCGGATCGCGCGGCGTCGTGTCGAGTTCGTGGACGCTTGTGGGAATAACGGGCGGAGCATAAGAAACATGTTGCGGTTCGGGTGCGACATAATTCGGACGCGCTTCCACGGGATTGTTGGAACGGAATTCGCCGCGTTCTCCTCCGCGACCCTCTTCCCGTCCGCCACGGCGGCCACGGCCTCCGCGACGACCGCGACGGCGACCGGGTTGACGAGGGCCTTCTTGACGCTCCGGAGCGCCGGAAAAATTGTTTTCCTGAACAAAATCGGTCGCGGCGGTGTTTCCTATATTGTCATCGGGCAAAGTATCGGAAGGAACGACGTTGCCGTTGGGTTCGTAGCGCGGCGGCTGTTGATCCGCGACAGGCGAGGTGTAAGGCGCGCGATTGCGGTCGCGGCCTCGACCAAAACGTCCTCTCCGGCGGCTGCTGCGTTCGTTCTCAGCGCGGGGTTCGCGTTGTTGAGGTTCAAAATTTTCGGCCACGCGAGGCTCGTCGCCGACGACCGCTGCGGGAGCTTCGGCGAAAACCTGATCGCTATCGACGGCGGGGGCGCGGGTGTGGGCTTCGCCGCTTCCGGCCTTCGCGCGTTCAAGACGGCAATCGGGCGGAATAAGCGTATCGTCGCTGTGAAGAAGAACCTGCAGATTATAGCGGGTCTCGATGTCGTGAAGCGCGCCGCGCTTCTGGTTAAGGATATATAGAGCGACATCGGACGGCACGTGAAGAACCATTTCTCCGCCGGGTTGGCGAAGCGCTTCTTCCTCGATCTGGCGCAGGATGGAAATGGCGGAAGAATCCACCGAGCGGATCATGCCTATCCCGCCGCACTTCGGGCATCTTTCAAAATTGATTTCCGTCAAACTCGGGTGCAAACGCTGGCGCGAAAGCTCCATAAGCCCGAAGGCGGACAGGCGGCCGATTTGCAGGCGCGCACGGTCGGATTTCATCGCCTCTTTCATGCGGCGTTCGACGGCGGCGTTGTTGCGCCCGTCTTCCATGTCGATGAAGTCGATGACGACAAGCCCCGCCAGATCGCGCAAGCGCAACTGGCGCGCGATTTCGTCCGCCGCTTCGAGATTAGTTTTAAGCGCGGTGCCTTCGATGTGGCGTTCGCGCGTGGCGCGGCCCGAGTTCACGTCGATGGACACAAGCGCTTCGGTCGGGTTGATGACGATATAGCCGCCCGAACGCAACTGAACGACCGGATTGTAGAGCTGGTCGATCTGTTTCTCGACGTTATAGCGGAAGAACAAGGGAACGGAGTCTTCGTAAAGCTTAACCGCGCCTTCGGCTTCCGGCATGATCGAGCGCATGAATTCGTGCGCCAGTTCATAGCCTTTGCTTCCCGCGACCAGAACCTCGGCGACATTGGGGGCGTACAGATCGCGGATGGAACGCTTGATGAGATTGGCTTCTTCGTAGATCAGCGTCGGCGCGGTCGAGATCAGCGTTTGCTCGCGGATGCTGTTCCACAAGCGCAAAAGATGTTCCAGATCGCGCTGGATTTCGCCGATTTCCCGTTCCATTCCGGCGGTGCGCAGAATAACGGCCATGCCTTCCGGCGTCTCCAGCTGATCGAGGATTTCCTTCATCCGCCTGCGATCCTGATGGCTCGTGATCTTGCGGCTTACGCCGCCTCCGCGGTCGGTGTTTGGCATCAGGACGCAATAACGTCCCGCGAGCGACAGATACGTCGTCAGAGCCGCGCCTTTGTTTCCGCGCTCTTCCTTGACCACCTGAATAAGCATGATCTGGCGGCGTTTGACGACTTCCTGAATTTTGTAGCGCGGCATACGCTGGCGGCGCGGACGTTCTTCGATTTCCTCTTCCGCACCGTGGCCGCCTACGGTTTCAACAGGCGTCGGGACGAAAACGGGCTCGACAACGGCGTTGCCAAAATCTGTGATAAGGCCAAGATCGACATCGGCTGCTTCGCCAAGGCCGGAAGCTTGCTGCTCGGAAACGGGCGTTGCCGCCGCAGAAGAAGCGACGGTTTCGCCTAAAGGAGCCGCGATTGTTTCGACGGTTAGGGGCGTTGCTTCAGGCGCGGAAGATGCGTCTTGCGCTAAGGGCGCGGCGTTTTCTTCCTGAATATGGCCGTGTTCGTCGTCGTGTTCGAGGGATTCATTTTGGTAAGCGCTTATTTCCTCGGCATAGGCTTCGGGAGAAATATCGGTTTCGTCTTCGCCTTCGGCGTCCGTTTCTTCTTCAGTCTGCTCATCATGAGGACGATCAGCGACCGGGATGCGGAAATAATCGGGATGAATTTCGCTAAAGGGCAAAAAGCCGTGGCGATTACCGCCGTATTCGACAAACGCCGCCTGCAAGGACGGCTCGATGCGCACGACCTTGGCTAAATAGATATTTCCCTTGAGCTGTTTTTTGCTTGCGCTTTCGAAGTCGAAATCTTCGAGACGGCGCTCATCGACAATTGCTACACGCGTTTCTTCCGGATGCGTGGCATCCACCAACATACGCTTCGTCATTTTAAATCTCCCGCCGACACGTCGCCTTTAAAGGTGAGTACAAAACCTTTTGGCGCCAGATATCGGCAAATTGGTTGTCTAAACTACCGAAAGACCCCAAAAGCGGGTTATTCGGCTTCTTGCGCACCCCCTGCTCACCAAGAGCAAAACGGGACCGCTTTTTTAGTTTGTCCGACAGACAGGGATAAGTCTATGATTTTCCTGTCTTTCACTCCATGTGCGCGAACCATTCGCGCAAAATAGGATCGGAAAGCTGTTGCATAATAAACACAAATGGCCGGAAGAGCAACCTGCTTTTTTGGACTGTCTTTTCAGATGGTTGCCTATTACGAGGATACTTTTGCAGGGAAATTTTCTATTTCCTTATTTAGTTTCGTGTTTATAGGGTTTAATACGAGACATTAGCTAATATCTTATTTTGGGGATTAAAATGTCGGCAGAGCGCGAGCAGAAAAAAACCGAATTTCTCACATGTGCAGCAGGGATAACTGGATTTGTCTCATTCTGTTACCTTAGTCTTGATGTTTTCTATACCACTCTTAACGTTTGTTCTTATTCTTCACCTCCCCAACCGTTTTTGCCAATTCTTCAGCCGCTTTTGCCCAATTTATTACAGATTACTCCGGCGCATCCTATAGTAAATGGTATATTGACCATACTTAGTCTCCCTGGCACAGCGCTTAGCCTCGGCATTGCCGGAAACATCACCATCGAAGCTGGCAAACAAGCCTCCGGAAAAATACGGTCGTTTACAACAAACTTAAGCCTGACATAAACGCGTTCTGATCTTTAAGCCGATTTCTTAACCTTCCCCGCGATCAAATGAAGGACTTCCTTCACACCGATGTGCGCGACGGCGGAGATGACGTGGATCGGCTTTTTAGTCACTTTCTTTAGAGCGGCGACTTTGCGTTTGATCTCTTCCTTGGTTAACGCATCGCATTTGTTGAGAGCGATGATTTCGGCTTTGCGCGACAATCCCCCTCCATAAGCTTTCAGTTCCTTGCGGATTGTTTTGTAATTTTGGACGATATTTTCTTCCGTTCCGTCGATCAGATGCAACAAAACGCGGCAGCGTTCGACGTGTCCCAGAAAACGGTCGCCAAGTCCGTGGCCTTCATGCGCGCCTTCGATCAAGCCCGGAATATCGGCAAGAACGAACGAGGTTCCGTCGCCTTTGCCCCCCACTTTCACGACGCCGAGATTGGGCGAGAGTGTCGTGAAGGGATAATCGGCGATTTTCGGCTTGGCCGCCGAACATGAGGCGAGGAATGTCGATTTTCCGGCGTTTGGCAGGCCTATTAATCCGGCATCTGCTATCAGTTTCAACCGCAGCCAGACTTCGCGTTCCTCGCCCGGATAACCCGGCGTAGCGTAGCGCGGGGCCTGATTGGTCGCCGATTTATAATGCGCGTTGCCGAAGCCTCCGTCGCCGCCCTTCATAAACAATACGCGCTGGCCCAGCTTATCGAGGTCGAGTAAAACCGTTTCCTTGTCCGTGTCCATAATCTGCGTGCCGACCGGAACGCGCAAAATCAAATCTTTTCCATTGAGGCCGGAGCGGTCGCGCCCCGCCCCTCCGCGCCCGTTGCTCGCCGCGTAATGCTGTTGATAGCGATAGTCGATGAGCGTGTTGAGATTGCCCGCGGCTTCAAAATAAACATCGCCGCCTTTGCCGCCGTTGCCGCCGTCGGGCCCGCCGAATTCGATATACTTCTCGCGGTGAAAGGCGACGCATCCGCGCCCTCCGTCGCCGCTTTTAATGTATATTTTGGCTTGATCGAGAAATTTCATGATTCAACACTCTAAACAAAAATGCGCCCCGGTAAAAGCCGAAGCGCATTTTTAAATTTCCTGATCGGAAAACGCCGCTTACTTCTCGCTAGTGACGACAGAAACGTACGTTTTGCCGCTCTTTTCACGGAATTTGACGGTTCCTGCGATTTTGGCGAACAGCGTGTGATCCTTGCCCATCGCGACGTTTTCTCCGGCATGAACCTTCGTGCCGCGCTGGCGGACGATGATGTTGCCGCCGATTGCCTTCTGATCGCCGTACAGCTTGACGCCCAAACGGCGGCCTGCGCTGTCGCGTCCGTTGCGGGATGATCCGCCTGCTTTTTTGTGAGCCATTGTTGTCTCCCTTAGCCCTTAATTCCCGTGATCTTCAAAACCGTGAATTCCTGCCGGTGATTGTTCCTGCGGCGATAATTCTGGCGGCGTTTTTTCTTGAAAACGATCAGCTTGGCGCTGCGCTTCTGCTCGACGACTTCGGCTTCGACCTTCGCACCCTTCACGAGCGGCGCGCCGACCGTCACTTTGCCGTTGTCGCATAGCATCAGAACCTCGGCCAGTTCGACCTTGGCTTTCGCTTCGCCCGGAAGCTTTTCGACTTGAATAACGTCGCCTTCAGCAACCTTGTATTGCTTGCCGCCGGTTTTTATCACTGCGAACATGATCTTGAATCCTTATAAATAATCGCGCGAAGCGCGTTAATGGAGGAATCGCTCCGGAATGTCAAGAAAAAGCGACAGATTAGATCGCAACTATCCGTATTTATTGAATCTCCTCGCCTCTTTCCGGCTCCGGCGTGTGGCGCATCAGCCAGATGACGCCGAAAAGATCGTAAATTCCGCGAAGCGCGCGGCCCAAAAAATCGGATTTCGAGACGCCATGCTGGCGCGGGCGGTCGTTAACGGGCGTGAAAACGCATTCATGCCCGTAGAGCTTGAAAAGCGCGGGCATAAAGCGGTGCAGGCCGCTGAAAAACGGCAATTCAAGATAGGAATCCCGTGGAAAAACCTTCAAGCTGCACCCCGTGTCGGGGCAATTATCGTTCAAAAGCGATTTGCGGATTTTATTGGCGAAACGGCTGGCGAGGCGCTTGGCCACCGTGTCGCGGCGGTTGACGCGGATTCCGGCCACAAGAATTTTATTATCCCTTCCCTTCATCCACGCGAGATCGAGCAAACGCGGCGCATCGGCCGGGTCGTTCTGGCGGTCGCCGTCTATGGTTAAAATCCACGAAGCGCGCGCGCGGCGGATTCCGTTCCGCAACGCCGCGCTCATGCCAAGACGCTTCGGATGCTTGATGAGGCGCACGCGGGGATTTTTCGCCTTCGCTTGCCTGATTTCATCGGACGTGGAGTCCGTGCTGCCGTCATCGACGCAGACGATCTCATATCCCTGCCCCACGGGCGCGTAGGATTCAAGGGCCGCCGTTATCTCGTCAACCAACGGCAGGACGTTGCCGGATTCATCCAGCATGGGGATAACGACGGAAAGATGCGGAGTTTCGGACACGTGGATTTCCTTCTTTTGGGTTTCCCTTGTAGCGCAGAAAATGCTGAAAAGCCAACGCCGCAGTTAGGGTTTAGGGATGGGGTCGTAATAGTTTTTGCATTTCTTCGGCTTTTTAGCTAGTTTGCGCCCCCTATCGTCTTATGCGCCCGTAGCTCAACTGGATAGAGCATCTGACTACGAATCAGAAGGCTGGGGATTCGAATTCCTCCGGGCGCGCCATTAAGGGGCGGGGGGCTAAAGCTCCCCGCCCCTTAATGGCATTCCAAGGAGTATTCGAATCCCGAAGGGGATTCGATGACGAGCCATCCAAATAGCGTTCGCGGAAGCTTCGTGAACGCACAGAACAAAAAAATTTATGGCGAAGTCAGGGCGAGCGGCGCGAAGCGCCGAGAAGCCAATTCCTCCGTTCTTATAGATTATTTCTTTTCCCCCTCCTCCAACAAACCCACATCAGCCCGATCAAAAGAACCGGCGTCAGGGGGATGGCGAAAACCTCGCCCATAATCTGAAAGAAGGTCGGCAACAACCACAAAGCAAAAAGAAAAGTCTTCTCGAAAGGAAGAAAGCCGCTTTGCATTCCCTCCCGCGCCAGCAAGGCTATGGGTATGGCCAGCAAAACCTGGTCGTATCCGTACGAATAAGGGCTCGCCAGCAGCAAAACCGCGCACAGGGACGCGCCGCGAACGGCCAATGAGGGCCTGCGGCTCCATATCCATACCAAAAACAGAACCGCCGCAATCGAGACGATTGCTTGAAGGGCATAGGCTGTATGCAATTCCCCGCCATACATGCGGACTTCCGAAAAAACGGTGTGCATCGAGCGCAACCATTGGTTTTCATTTTTTTCAAGAATGTTCTCGCGCACAAGGGGCAGGCTGCGAATGAAGCCTTGCCACGGGTCAAGACCGAACGCGGCAACCGACGCGCACGCATAAACGGCCGCGCTCGCCGATGTGGCTATGAGCGCTTTCCAATATCTCCCGACGGCAAGAGCCAGAGGAATTAGAACGAAGAATTGCGGCTTATAGGACAGCATTCCGAAAAACGCGCCCGCCGCAATCGGCGATGCGTCGAGAAAATATATTCCCGCCGCGAGAGACGCCGTCGTGATGAATCCATTTTGTCCCGCAAGCAGGTTGTTGCAAATGCCCGGAAAGGCAGCGATTGCCCATTTGGATTCTTTATATCGCGCCAATTTATAGACGGCTGCGCCATAAGCTGCGTATCCCGCGACGATGTAGGCCGCGAGCGCATAGTAGTAAGGCAAGAACGCCAATAGCCACGCGACGCCTAAAAATATCGGGGGGTAAAGCCAAGGAACGTAGCCGTTCCACGGCGTCGGCCCTTTTCCGGACTCTTCGATCTGATGTTCGAGGTTCTTTTGCTTGTCCCAATCGTAAACATTCGCCGGATGCCCTTCGTGAGAGGCAACGCCAGCCGCATAAACATTGATAAAATCGTGAGAAAACTCCAGCCCCTTATGATCCGGTATAAGGGGAATGTTGAAAACCCAAACGGCTGCCATAAAAAGATAAATGCAAAAGAATATAGCGGGATAAGCAACGACGCGCTTTTTATTTATCCAATTTCCCCGGCGCAGAGCGTTGCTGAGAAACATTTAAAATCCTCTTCCGGATTCGCGTTCGGCCTTCGCCCTCTTCCAGCAAAAATACATCAACGCCGCCAGCATCGGCGGGGTCAAAGGCAACGAAAAATGCGCGCCCGAATCCTGTACCAGATAAGGCAGCAGCCAAAGAGCGAACAGGAAAGTTTTCTCGAAAGGGAAAAAGCCGTTCCGAAGCCCCTGCCCCGCCAGCAAGGCGATGGGGATAGCCAGAAAAACCTGATCGTAAACGAAAAAATAGGGGCTGATGAGAAACATTGCCGCGACCAAAGACGCGCCGCGAACGGCTAATGACGTTTTTCTGTGGCGCCATATTTCTATTACAAAAAATACGGCGGCAATCGCGACGATTGTTTGGACGGCGTAGGCCGCGTCCATTCCCCCGCCCAAGATGCGCACGGCCGAGAAAACGCTGTGCACGGTTCCGAGCCAGCGCTCCGTGCCGATTTTCAAAAGGCCGGAGGTTGCGGATAATCCCCGTATGAACGCGAGCCAAGGCTCGATGCCGAAGGCCAGAAGCGAAAGTCCGGCGCAAACTCCCGCGCTGATACTTGCCGCTGCAAGCGCTTTCCAACAACGCCCCGCCAAAAGAACCAACGGGATAAGGGCGAAAAAATGCGGCTTATAGGAAAGGAATCCAAAGGCGACGCCCGCCGCGACCGGCGATTCATCGAGAAGGAAAAGTCCGGCGGCAAGAAACGCCGTCGTGATGAATCCGTTCTGTCCCGAAAATAAATTGACAAAAACGCCCGGAAACGCCGCCAGCGCCCATAAAGATTCTTTGTATGGCGGCGCAAGTTTGCGCATCGCCGCGCCAAAGGCGGCAAGTCCCATAATCGAATACATCGCCAACGCGGGGAAATACGGCAGGAACGCGATAAGCCACGCAACCGCAAGAAACGTCGGCGGATAGAGCCAAGGGATGTAGCCGTCGTTTTTTTCGATTTTCTTTCCGTTATTCGCGGATAGAGCAAGCTGATCTTCCCGATTTTTCTGCGCGCCCCAGTCGTAGGCATCGGCTGGATGGCCTTCATGAACCGCTTCGCCCGCCGCGTAAACGTTGATGAAATCGGTGGTCACGACTCCCTCGCCCGGGCGCATCTTTTCGTGAAGGCCGGAAATCCATGCGACGCCCACGAGCGCCGAAACAAGCAAAAAAATGCGCGGATACGCCCTGACGCGCCGCAGGTTCAGCCAATCTCCGCTTTTAAGGGTCGTGATGAGAAACATCGGGAATCCTTCTTCTGAATCGCCCACATGAAGGAATAGGCCTCGTTTTACCGGCGCGATCGCAGCTTGTCGAGGAAAAGCCGTTCAACGACGTTCTTTGCGGAGATTGACCCGCGAAACTCGGACAGGCTATAAATCCCAACCTTTCATCGTCAACTATTTTGAGAACGCTTGTGTCCGTACCCCTGCGCCAACAATTCGACATTGCCGTTTATATCATCAAGCAAAAGCTGCGCGGAAATAGACGCTTTCCTCTTGTGCTGATGCTGGAGCCTTTGTTCCGGTGCAATCTGGCCTGCGCGGGTTGCGGCAAGATCGACTATCCCGACGAAATTTTAAACCAGCGCATGTCGATCGAGGAATGCCTCGCCGCCGTGGACGAATGCGGCGCTCCTATCGTTTCCATCCCTGGCGGCGAGCCTTTGCTCCATCACGAAATGGGCGAGATCGTAAGAAGGCTTGTCGAAAGAAAGAAATACGTCACGCTCTGCACGAACGCGCAAGTACTGGAAAAGAAGATTCATTTGTTCGAACCTTCGCCTTATTTCAATTTCTCGGTGCATTTGGACGGCCTTAAAGAGGATCATGACCGTTCCGTCGGGCTTGAGGGCGCTTACGAACGCGCCGAAGCCGCGATTAAATTGGCTTTATCCAAAGGTTTCCGCGTCACGATCAATTGCACTTTATATAACACTGCCGTTCCGGAACGAACGGCGGCGTTTTTCGACCGCATGATGGAACTCGGCCTTGACGACATCACCGTGTCGCCCGGATACGCCTATGAACGCGCGGCCGATCAAGCGCATTTTCTGACGCGCGAAGCCACAAAAAAAATGTTCCGCGAACTCTTCCGCATCGGAAAAGAAGGAGTGAAAAAGGGCAAGCCTAAATGGCGTTTTAGCCAATCGCCTTTGTTCATGGATTTTCTCGCGGGCAATCGGACTTACGAATGCACGCCGTGGGGCATTCCGGCGCGCAATATCTTCGGCTGGCAACGGCCTTGCTATCTGATAGGCGAAAGCTTCGTTTCGTCCTACCGCGAGTTGATGGAAAAGACCGATTGGGATAAATACGGAAGCGGGCGTTATGAAAAATGCGCCAATTGCATGGTTCATTGCGGATATGAGCCGACGGCTGCGGAAGACGCGTTCGCGCATCCCCTGAAGATGTTTAAAGTCGCGTTCTACGGCATCCGGACCGATGGGCCTTTTGCGAAAGAACTCGACTTTTCCCGGCAACGTCCGGCAGAATACGTCTTCAGCCGCCACGTGGAAGAAGCTTTGGAAAAAATCCATAAGACGAAAGCTGACAGAACATAGGGACTCCTATGAAAAATTCTTCATCCACCGTTTTCATCACCGGAGCGAGCCGAGGCCTTGGCTTCGAGTTCGTCAGGCAATATGCGGCGGATAAATGGAACGTCATCGCGTGTTGCCGCGAACCTTCAAGCGCGGAAAAATTGCAGGCTTTGGCAAAAACTAATCCCGCCGTGCGCATTGAAAAGCTGGACGTGACGGACGATGAAAATATCGCGGCGTTGGCGGACAAATTCAAGGATACGGCGATCGATTTGCTTATCAGCAATGCGGGAATTTTTTCCGGCGCGGGACCGCATATTAACGCGATGAGCGGCGACAAAACGCAAGACTTCGGTTCGCTCGATTCTCAAGCTTGGATGAAAGTCTTGCGCACGAATACGATTGCGCCGATGATGGTGGCTCAGGCATTTCAGCATAATCTTTCGCTTCGTCAGGGATCGAAGCTCGTCATGATTTCAAGTCGCATGGGTTCCATCGGGAGCTTGAGCCGCGAGACCGGCATTGCTTATCGCACGAGCAAGGCTGCGCTGAACGCCGCGATGAAAAGCGCTTCGATCGATTTGAAAGATCAGGGAACGATTGTCATTTCTTTCCATCCCGGTTGGGTGCAAACCGATATGGGCGGAAAAGAAGCCAATTTGACGCCGGAGGAAAGCGTCGCCAGTATGAGGCGCACGATAGCGAATCTGAAACCGGAAAATTCCGGGCAGTTTCTCACTTACGACGGGCAGATACTTCCATGGTGACCGTTTCTCCTTCATTGCAGCATGCGTGGCAGCGCGGCTGCGATTTTCTGGGTACGGATCTGGCGATCATCGGCGGCGCGATGAGCTGGATTTCCGAACGCCACCTCGTTTCGGCTTTGTCCAATAACGGCGGATTCGGCACGCTTGCCTGCGGATCGATGACCCCCGACCTGCTGCGCGCGGAAATTCAGGCTACGAAGGTCCTGACCCCGAAAAATTTCGGCGTCAACCTTATCACGATGCATCCCGAACTCGATACGCTCATCGACGTGTGCCTCGGCGAAAAGGTTTCGCATATCGTGCTGGCGGGCGGCATTCCTTCGGCCCCCAGCGTCAAAAAAACCAAGGACGGCGGCGCGAAAGTCATGTGTTTCGCTCCGACCTCCGCCATCGGAAAAAAGCTTGTGCGCATGGGCGCAGACGCCATCATGATCGAAGGCATGGAAGCGGGAGGCCATATCGGCCCCGTCAGCACGTCCGTCCTCGTTCAGGAAATTTTGCCGGAACTTCGCAACGTGCCGGTTTTTGTCGCGGGCGGCATCGGGCGCGGCGACGCGATCGTGTCGTATCTCGAAATGGGCGCGGCGGGCGTGCAGCTCGGCACGCGCTTCGTTTGCGCGACCGAATGCATCGCGCATCCGAATTTCAAGAACGCCTTTATCCGCGCTTCCGCGCGCGACGCCGTGCCGACGGTTCAGATCGACTCGCGCTTTCCGGTCATTCCTGTCCGCGCGCTCGCCAACGAAGGCAGCAAGAAATTCATGCAAAAGCAGCGCGAGGTTATCGCCCGCTTCGAATGCGGCGGCTTGACGCGCGAAGAAGCCCAACTGGAAATCGAGCATTTTTGGGCCGGGGCCTTGCGCCGCGCCGTCATCGACGGCGACGTCAAAACCGGATCGGTCATGGCGGGGCAAAGCGTCGGCATGGTCAAAGAAGAGCAACCCATCGCCGAAATTCTTGCCGAACTCGTGGCGCAGGCGGAAAAAGCGCTCGAAAAGAGAGGCTATAAGTGGATCAGGGACGCGGAATTCGGCATTAAGGATAAGCTCAGAGACGCGGAGGTCGGCATTCGCGGCATGAAGATGCCTAAAGGAATTCGGGATATGAAAATGCCGAAAAAACTTTTTCCTTCAGGGTCGTGATTCTTTAATACTGTCGGTTCAAATCACCACAGAAAGCAAGCATATGTTAGATAAAGAAGTTCTGGGAGTTATTTCTGTTGTTCTTGCGATCATTGCGTATGCTCCTTATTTTCGCTCCCTTTTTAAAAGGGAAATTAAGCCCCACATGTTTTCATGGTTTGTTTGGGGAACTTGTCACGCTGTTGCGTTTATTGGGCCTTACACGCGCGGTGCGGGCGCAGGCACGTGGAGCTCTGCGTTCACCTCTATTATTTGCCTTTCCATTGCGGGATTAAGCTTCTTTTGGGGCGAAAGGCATATCACCAAAGGAGATTGGATATCCTTCATCATGGCCATGGCAATTATTCCTGTATGGTATCTCACGAACGATCCATTGGGCGCAGTCATCCTCGCGCTTCTTATCAGTTATTTCGGTTGCTATCCAACCGCGCGAAAATCTTACGCCGCGCCTTATTCGGAAAATATTTTTATGTGGATCGTCGGCGCTTTAAGATATTTGGTTTCGATTTTCGCCATTGAACATTATTCCGTCGTGGCCGTTTTCTATACGCTGGGAATGTTCTTTATGAATTGCTTCATTATTTCGCTGCTCGTATTGCGTCGTCGCGTGCTGCCTAAGTTAGCTTCGAGCTAAGAACGTTCATCCTTCCTTTGCCTTATTCGTTTTTATGGATTTCTTTTCTGGTTTCTTGCTTCTTCCGATTTCGGCGTCGTTTTGGAGCTTGGAATCGCATTTTGGATTTTTCGGCGCGGCAATTATTGTCGGCCTTACCTGTTCATCGGCGGGGATCATCTCGACTCTGTCGCTTCCCGACGGCATCAGGGCAAACTTGTCGGATGCGGAAGCGGGAAAGTGACGCGTGGACAAGGGATGCCTCAAAATCTCTTTGTTATTTCAATTTATTAAGTTCTGTTTGCCTCCGATTGAACTAACGGCGGAAAAAGCCTTTTGTTTGCCTTTTCAACCTGCATCTTCTATTGTCCGGCCATGTCGAAAAACGGGCACAATAAAACGTATTTACCCCCCCCTTCAGCCGAGGAAAATTCCCTTTCCGCGCGAGTTGTTTCTTTGCCAAAAACAGAGGAAACGGAGCCCGCTTTGAATTTTCAGGAACCCGCGCAGGAGCCGAAGCCGGAATCCGTCGTCGTTTTGCAAACCTCATCGCATGAGAAGGAAATACGCGTCGCTTTGTCGGAACCTAAGGCGGCGAGGCAGCGGCCCAAATCCGACCGCATCGGCGATGTGCTGCGCGAAGCGCGGCTGGCACGGAACGACGACTTATATCTGATCGCCGAATACCTATGTATTAAACCGGCGTTTTTAATCGCTCTTGAAAACAGCCGCTACGATGAGTTTCCCGCCGACGCTTATGTAATCGGGTTCCTTCGCACGTATGCGAATTTTTTAGGCATCGACGGCAAGGAGGCTGTCGACCGCTACCGCTATGAAATGGCGGGACGTCGCAAGAAGCCCATTCTTTCGATGCCGACCCCCGTTTCGGAAGGGCGCGCGCCTTCAGGGATTATCATGGTCGGCGCGGCCGTCGCCTTCATACTGATTTATGCCATCTGGTTTAACCTCTCCGAAAGCAACCGCGCCGAAGTCCATATTCCCCCTCCTCTGCCGACGGTCATACAGCCCGTCCCCAACGTTCCTCCGGCGGATTCAACGGCGGCGGCGGGCTTAACCGCGCCTCTTGCTCCGCCCTTAGCGGCTGCGCCTGCGGAAACGACTCCCGCCGTTCCTGCTCTAACGCCCGCTATTTCCGAAAAGCCTCATGATTCTCCGCCTGCGCCTGTTTCCGCGACTCCTGAAAAACCGCAGGAAGCGGCTCCCGCGCCGACATCTTCCGTTCTTCCTCCTGTTTCCTCCGGCACCGTCATCACGGCGGAAAAGCTGCCTCCCGTCGCCCCTGCGGGGGACGAAAGAAACGTGCCGGACGATAAAAAACCCGTTGTTTTCGGCGATCCGAACGAAACTTCGCGCATCGTTATCCGCGCCATGCAAGACACATGGATTATGGTCGTCGACAGTTCCGGCAAATCCGTTTTCGATCGCGTTTTGAAACCCGGGGAGTCTTATAAGGTTCCGAGCAAACCCGGATTGTCTCTGACCGCCGGAAGCGGAAGCGGAATTGTGTTGTCCCTCGACGGCAAAGACCTGCCGAAAGTAGGGGACGGCGCGCCGCGTATGGTGCGCAATGTTCCGCTCGATCCCGACCGCCTCTCGGCGGAACTTAGATGAAACAGGAGAGTTTAGGATGACAGCCGATAATTCAGACGTGCAAGCCCTTCGCCCGTGGAGAAAAATTGCGCGCCGCAAAACCCGGCAGGTCAAAGTCGGCAACGTGTTTGTCGGCGGCGACGCACCAATCAGCGTCCAGACGATGACCAACACGCTGACGAGCGACGCCAAGGCCACGATTGATCAAATCCGCCTGGCAGAGGAAGCAGGAGCCGATATCGTCCGTTGTTCGTGCCCAGATGAAGAATCAACCGCCGCGCTCAAGGAAATCGTGCGCGCGGCCAAGGTTCCCGTCGTCGCCGATATCCATTTTCATTACAAGCGCGCCATCGAAGCCGCCGAAGCGGGCGCGGCTTGTTTGCGCATCAATCCGGGAAACATCGGCTCGGACGACCGCGTGCGCGAAGTCATCAAAGCCGCTAAAGATCACGACTGTTCGATACGCATCGGGGTCAACGCCGGTTCGCTGGAGCAGGAATTGCTGGAAAAATATGGCGAGCCCTGCCCCGATGCAATGGTCGAAAGCGCTTTGCGCCACGCCAAAATCCTCGAGGACAACGATTTTTTCAATTTCAAGATCAGCGTCAAGGCCTCGGACGTTGCGTTGACTGTCGCGGCATACAGAGCCTTGGCGAAGGCGTGCGACTATCCTTTGCACCTCGGCATCACGGAAGCGGGCGGCTTGCGCACAGGAACCGTAAAAAGTTCGATTGGATTGGGCTTGCTTTTGGCCGAGGGCATCGGCGATACGTTGCGCGTTTCCCTTTCCGCCGAAGTGGACGAAGAAGTGCGCGTCGGATTTGAGATATTGAAGGCGCTTGGCTTGCGCAGCCGCGGCGTGACGATCATTTCGTGTCCGACCTGCGCGCGCAAAAATTACGATGTCATCAAAACAGTCGAGGCTTTGGAAAAGCGCCTCGCGCACATCACGACGCCGCTGTCGCTTTCGGTGATCGGATGCATCGTCAACGGCGTGGGCGAGGCGATGCACACGGATATCGGCTTCACGGGCGGAGGCAAGGGAACGCATCAGGTTTATATCGCGGGCGTGGCGGACCATCGCTTTCACGGCGACGGCGAAGCTATCGTCGAGCATCTGGCGCAGCTTGTCGAAAAGAAAGTCGCCGAGATAGAGGCGGGAAAAAGCAAGGCGTAAGGCGCGCGGAATATCTTCGGCAAAGATAACGCCTTGTGGTTATCCCTTCTTCGTATTACTTAGCTGGCCGCATTCGTCGGAAAAGCGCTTAAGCGGCCCACGAAGTTAGCATGCTTTTTATTGATAGGGGTTCTATCCGGTTCTGGGGACCGCATGCTATCCACGGTATTCCAAAAGTCATTTCCCGTTTTGCCGTACATAGTATCTAAGTTAATTGAAACTGGCACAGCGTTTTCGGGAACGAAGGGCGGATTTTGATTTGGCAACATATCATTCTCCTTATCTGGTTAAAATATACTCGCATCAACACGAACAAATATTGCACCACAATAAGAATAAAACCTTAACATCATGCTAACTAACGTAGATATTTTATATCATAAAAAGGGCCTCTTTCCCATGACGACAAATACTTTCATGCCGAAAAAACAAGATTATTTCTATGTTGTTTGCTTATGTGCCGTTATACACTACTGTCCGGTTAACTGCTGAATAGATTCAGTTGGTTAGCAGGAGGCTGGG
>CAZPKC010000016.1:0-42344 GCA_964587125.1 uncultured Rhodospirillaceae bacterium
CTCATCTTAGACCGCTTACCGCCCAAGGCGGAGATGACTGCGAACATACGGTCTGGCTTTAATGTCGCGGGAGATTATCTCGGCTTCTCCGCCGGAAGCTTCGGCGGAAGGTAGAGGCGTCAATCTTGTGAACACCAAATCGTTTTTAAACGTGACGATCTGCCGGAATCCACCCGATTTCTGGCGGCTGACCAGCATAGCCCATCCGTCCGCGGCTTCCGGCATCAACTGCGCCGTAAGAACGGCGCCTTCAACGGGCAACAAGGCGATATCAGGCAACCTCGCCCGCAAACGTTCCGCCCACGCGAAAACGGCGTTACTTTCATGTACGCCGATCATCAGCGTGCGGCAAGGCGTCTTCTTGAAGCGCAAGCTTGCCGCAAGCCGCGCGGAAGGAAAAGTTTGCTTCAACCTGCGTTTGATAAGCTTCGCCCGATCGAGAAAATTCAAGGCAGGCAAATCGTCGCAGCGATAGTCCTGCGTCAGATTGTCGGCGAACAAAGTCACGCGGGCTTTCGGATGCCGCGCGACGAAATCGGCAATCGCCTGAACCGCGAACGTGTCTCCCAAAGGTGCGAAAAAGGGCGCAGCGCCGGCAATCTCTTCCGGCACGGCGATAACGCCGTCGTCGCCGATCATCAAAACGATGCGCTGCCGATGGGGCAGGGGAAACGTCATATCTTTCCCCCCAGAACCGACAGGCTTCCGTAAAGCGGGCCCAACACGGCCATAACGGTCCATGCCAGAAGGCCGCCGATCAAAAGCGTCAGGCAAGGTTCCAAAAGACCGATGAAGGAGTCCACGGCGTTCGCGGCCTCGCGGTCGTAGGCGGCCACGATGTCGTCAAGGCTTTTGCCGAGATTTCCGCTGCGTTCGCCCGTGCGCAAAACGCCTGTCGCGAAATTCGGCATCACGCCGTCAAGCGCGAGCGAAAGCGACGACCCCTCCGCCACGCGCCGTTCCGCCTTTTCGATTCCGACGCGCAGAAATCGGTTGCCGATCGTCTGTCCCGCCTGCTTCAGGCATTCCGAAACACCGCATCCGCTTCGGAAAAGGATGGAGAAACTGTGCGCAAACCGCGCGAGGTTCGTTTTAACGATGACATTGCCAATGACGGGCAGGTGCGAAAGCACGCCGTCGAGGGCGATGGCAAAGGACGGAAAATACGTTCGCGCCGCCGCTCCCGCCAGAAAGATGCCCGCAACGCCCGCCAGAAGGAACGCACCGTAATCGGTAAAGGCGGCGGAAACGAAAACAAGCATACGCGTCGCCAAAGGCAAATGCTCTTCGATGCTGTTCAGAAATTGCACGATCTGGGGCACGACCATCGTCATCATGAAAACGACCGCGCTTCCCGCGACGAAGAAAAGAAACAACGGATACCGCAAAGCGCGGACAAGACGTTCGTGCGTTTGCGCGGCGCTGACGGCATAGGCCGAAAGAAAATCGAAAATCACCGCCATGTCGCCGCTTTTTTCTCCCGCGCCGACGATGGCGATGAAAACGGGCGGAAAAAGGTCGGGGAACAGGGCGAAAGACGCAGCAATGCCCTTGCCGTTCGCGATGGATTGGGAGATTTGCGCCAAAGCGCTTTCCAAAACACGGTTGTCGGTGGAAGCCCGAACATCGCGCAACGCGTCGGGAAACGCGATCCCCGAAAGCAAAAGATCGCGAAGCCGCGAACAAAATCCCGCCAAGGCGCGCGGAGGAATCGACTTCCTCGAAAAAGATAAACGCAACGCCTTGCCGCTTTTTTCCCGCGCGTCGATCAATTCAAGCCCGGACTGGTTCAGATAATGCGCTAATTCGTTTTCGTTGGCTGCAGCCATCTCCCCGCAAGAAACGCGGCCCGAAGCATGAACAGCGCGATAGGCGTACGAAGGCATTACAATATCCTTGTCATATCGACGTTACGGCGCAGCTCGTCGAGGCTCGTTTCCTGGAGTAAAACCTTCGCGATGCCGTTGTCCGCCATGGAGTGGAACCCTTCTTTTGCGGCCTGCTTTTGCAAAGCCGCACGCGGCGCGTTTGTCGCGATCAATTCGTCAATCTCCGGCGTGACGCGCAGGATTTCCGTCACGGCGGTGCGTCCGCGATAGCCGGTATGGCCGCACTGTTCGCAGCCCGCGCTTTCCGCGATCGTTACGGGCGCATCGAAAGGCTTTTGCGCTTCCGCAAATCCTAAAGCATGAGCCTCGGCGGCCTCGAAACACCCGAGAATTTTCATTTCCTCCGGCGTGGCGGGACGCGCGTGCCTGCATTTGGGGCACAGTTTCCTGACCAATCTCTGTGCCACGATGCCGATGACGTTTTCCGCCAACATCCTAGAGGATAAACCGAGATCGTTGAGGCGCGGCAGCGCGCCGAAAGCGTCGTTGCAATGCAACGTCGAGAAAACCTGATGCCCCGTCATCGCGGCGCGAAGCGCCATCCGGGCGGTATCGTCGTCGCGCACCTCGCCGATAAAGATGATGTCTGGAGCTTGGCGCAGAATGCCGCGCACGCCTTCAGCGAACCCCCATCCCTGCTGTTCCTGAATGGCGGTCTGGCGGATCATCTCGAACTGGTATTCGACCGGCTCTTCCAAAGTCATGATATTGACATCGACGCTTGAGAGGCGTTTCAGCATCGCGTACAACGTCGTCGTTTTGCCGCTTCCGGTGGGGCCCGTGACGAGAACGATGCCTTCGGGGCGTTCGAGAATAAGTTCCATCCGCGCAAGCGCCGCCGCGTCGTAGCCCAAGGCTTCCAAAGGCAGGAGGGCGCGGCGGTGATCGAGAATGCGGATGACGATATTTTCGCCCTGCACGGTAGGCATGACCGCCATGCGGAAATCAATCTCCGCGCCGCCGATCTGCATATGGAAGCGTCCGTCCTGCATGCTGCGCGTGTCGGCAATATTCATGCCCGCCATAATCTTCAGGCGGTGCGACAGTTCCGGCCAATGCGAGCGGTGCAGCGCGTGTTTTTGCCGCAGTACGCCGTCCACGCGCACGCGCACGCGAACGAAGGAATTTTCGGGCTCCAGATGAACGTCCGACGCGCCTTCGCGCACGGCGTCCGTCAAAATCGTGTTGACGAGGCGGATGATCGGATGCTGCCACGTCTCGCTTTCTTGCGACAAAGACGCCGCGACGCCCTCCAGCTCCTTCAAAATGTCGTCGAAATCGGCGGTCTTCCGTGCGTAAGCCTCGATCGCCTCGGCGATATCCGTTTCCGAGGCGATGAGCTGGACGATCTCGGTAAGGCGCGGAAAATAGCGGCGCACCTCGTCCATCGATCCGATATCCAGAGGATCGGCGACGGCGAGGCGCAAAATGCCGCCGTCGAACGAAACCGGCACAACGCGACACCGCGCCGCGACAGAGTAAGGCACGCGGCCCATTGCGTCTGGGGCGATGTCGAGTGTTTTGAGATCGACGCAATCGCGCCCCGTCTGCGCGGCCAGTTCGTTCGCCAGCGCCTCGTTGCTCAAAAAGCCCAGTTTGACGAGAACGGTGCCCAAACGCTCTTTGCTGCGGCGCTGTTCGTGCAAGGCGATCTGCATCTGATCCTGCGAGATCTTCCCGGCGTGCAGCAGCCGTTCGCCGAGACGAAGCGTTTTTTCTTCGTCCTCCGTTCGCCGCAAAGGAAGAACTTTAGTCATGCGTCACCACACCGTGCCGCAGGAGCCGCTGCCGAGCATGGAGACCAACGTGTTGCGGTCGGCATAGGCCAGAACGTCGTCGTAGGAATCCGTGTTGCTGATAACGGTCGGTGCGTCATAGAATTGCGTCGAATTGTTTGCCGCGCTGTTGCATTGGGCGTAACCCCCATAAGCGCTGCACGAGGCGTAGTTCGACGCGAACGGAAGAAGGTAACCCGATTGTCTTGGCGCCGCGACAAATGAGCCGTATCCCGTTGAGCCGTGGCTCACGAAAATGACGGCGGCCTCTTGGAGCGCGCCGCCAGGAGTGGTTATCGTGATGTAGGTTTTGCTGGCCGAAAGATTGCTTTGGCAAAATCCTTTCTGGCTTCCATTGAGCGTTGTGCAGGTTGGCGTTGTCGTCTTAGCGGTGCTTGAAGTGCAGTTTGCGGGAAGGGGGGCGATAAAATCGTTGCATTGACAGCCTGCTGTTGGCGGCGTAACGCCGAAATTTGCAGTCAACGCCGGATCGACGCGCATCGTGATCCAATGCCCCCATCCATCGCGTGCGGTCGATGCGGGAACGCCCAGCGCAACGAAAGGCGCAATCCCTTCGGGCGCGGAGCACGTGCCGCAAGAGATTGTCGTTGATGAATACCCCAATCGTCCGAAATTGGCTCCCGTATTTCCTGGAACGGCGGGGCAGGGCAGGCATCCGTTCGCCTGAACGTAAGAAGCCGTCGCCAGCATCAGATTGCGCAGATTGCTTTGCGTCAGCGCCAGTTGGTTTGCGGAACGAACGGCAGTCAACGCGGGCAAAACGGTCAGCATCACAAGCCCCATCACAACCAGCACGATGGCCATTTCGACGAGAGTGAAGCCGGAACGCGAAGACCTCGTCATTCCAAGCCCCTACATCTGCACGCACATCGTGTAGGTGTTTCCCGAAACATACGTTGCGGTGACCGCTCCGCTCGTGGCCTCACCGACGGTTCCGGTCGAAACCATCGCCTGAATCGCGCCTGTATTGCTGACGCCGTCGTCAAGGCGCGAGTCGATAGCCATGGCGGCGTCTCCGGGCACGCCGTTAAGGCACAGAACGTTGCCCGTAAAGACGCCGTTAAACGCGCCGTGCTGGAAGCCATATATGCCGCCAAACGGATTAACCGGTTGCGCGGTATTGCTTCCCGCGCCCTTAACCAGCCCAGCGGCGCGCAAATCGGCCCACAGCAAAAGGGTTTCCGCATTGGCCGTCACGCTGTCGAAAGTGCCCGTCAAAGTTCCGCTGCCGCTTCCGTCCGCGGGGATTCCGGCGGTTGGAAACCGCGCTTGCGCGGTGGCGTCGTTGCCCGGAATCGCTCCGTAGTTCTGCGTATAGGTCTGGAACTGCGCTTCGTAGGCTTGAATGGCATTGATCGCGTTCGTCACCTCCGCATTTTGCATGATCTGCCTGCCGGTCAAGACGCCGCCGATAATCAGGCCGATGATGACCAGAACGATCGAAAGTTCGACCAGAGTAAAACCGGAACGCCGCGTGTATTTTTTTGTCATCATATTTCTCCGTTCATGAGGGTGTATCGGTGTCGGAATCTTCGTCGGGCGAAGGCTTCGCCTTCGGCAATTTCAAAGGCCGCGGATCGCGGGCATAGTCCTGATAAAGGTTGCTGTCGGCGCCGTCTGGCGAAGGCTGATCGGAAATAGTCGCGCGTAAAAGAATGACCAATTCGCTGGTCGTGCCATTGTTGTTGCGGGACTTAAACAAATTGCCGATCCACGAAACATCCGCCATTCCGGGAACGCCCGTATCCGTGTTGATCGAGCTGTCCTGCATCAATCCGCCCATCACGGCGATTTCGCCGGAATGAAGCTGGATGACGGAATCCATTTCACGCACGGCCAAAACCGGAATTTGCGACGTTACCGAATTAGTGACGCCCGCGTTGGCGGCGTTCAAGCCGATGGAAGGATCGTCCACTTCGCCTACGATGCGGGAAATCGTCGGGCGCAGAGTCATCGTCACGCGGTTGTTCGCGGCGTCGACGGAAGGCTGCACTGTCATGACGAGCCCGACGGGGACCGTCAACGGCGTGCTCGTGTAAACGGGATTGGTCGTGATTGACGCGCCACTCGCGTTGGTCGTGGTCGTGAACTGGGCCTGCGTGACGAAATAAACCTGATTGGTCGCGACTTTCATCACGGCGGTCTGGTTATTCAAAACGGTCACGCGCGGCGCGGAAAGAACGCGCGTCGTGCCGAAAGTCTGCACGAGATTAATCATGCCGCTCAGGTTGGTTCCAGTAACGCCCGCCGTAAAAAATCCGTTGGAATTAAGGGAAGCCTGCGTGCCGAAATTCGCGGCGAGTCCAGCGGCGTTTTTGAAAACGCCGTTCCAGTCGATGCCCGATTTGAATTCGTCGTCCAGCTCGACTTCGATGATCCGCGCGTCGATCAGTACCTGCGCGGAAGCCTTCCTGCGCAACTCGACGAAATAAGCTGCAATGGCGTTTTGCTGCTTCTGATCGCCGTAAACCGTAACGATTCCCGCCTGCTTGTTAATGCTGTAATTGACTTTCCCGCCGGTTTTACGGTCGCCGGAGCCCAAAATTTGCGCGACCGACTTTTCCGTTTCCGCCCAGAAATCGGCTTCCGACGTGCCGGAAACCTTGGCTGTCGAATTATTCTCGGCTGCGGTCGAACTGCGATTGCCGCTCGAAGCACCGCCGGGGCCGGAAAGGGAACCGTTCGTGCTTAGATCGACATCAAACACGTTTGTGGCGATGGACGTGTCGCTCGATGTCTTGCGCGAGAGGCTCAGGTAATCGAGGCGGTACGATTTCTGATATGGATCGTCCGGCTCGATATGAATGAACTGGTCGTCGGCGGTATAGCGCAAATTCGCAAGATCGCAGATGCGTTTCAGAACCTGCTCGAAAGGCTGGTCGCGGGCGGTAAGTATCACGCTGCCCTGCACGCGCGGGTCGAGTTCAAGATTCGCGCCCGTCTTGCGCACCAGCTCCATCAAAACGTCGCGCACGGGAACGCTGTCGGTGACGGTCACGCTAACGAGCTTGTTTAAAGGCGAATCCGCCGCCGCGTCGGCGTCTCCGTCCGGAATTTTCGGGATAGGAGGAATCGCGGGCGCTTTTTTAGAAACTCCGTTTTCTTCCTGCGGCTGGCGCTGGCGCAAGGCCAGATAATCCTCGCGGCTCAATCCGCCTGCGGGGTCGATATCGCTCGTTGCTATCAGTTCGGCGGAGGGCGAACATCCCTGTATGGCTAACAAGGGAAAAAGCAGAAGCAATAGATGAGGAAGAAGCCGTAGCTTCATGAGAATTAACTATAAAGGAGTACAAAAACACGAATGTGTCCTCGCCACTTCTATTATGAGTTGCCAGTGTATGTAAAACCAAGTTCGGCCAAAGACCTGTGGATAAGTCGCTATTTCTGGGGATAACTTGCGTTCCAGAAGCATAATCCCTGCGGCGGAGCGGTCGGGCCGCCTTTTGTCCTGTCGCAAGCGGCGAACGCGGAACCGAAATCCTCGATCGACCAATGTTCCGTTCCGACGAGGCTCAGCGTTCCAACCATATTGCGCACCTGATGATAAAGAAACGACCGCGCGGCAGCCCAAATGAAAACGTCTTCGCCTTCGCGCGCGACATTGAGGACATCCAGCGTTCTCAACGGCGAAGTGGCCTGGCAATTTTTCGCACGGAAGGTCGTGAAGTCGTGCTTGCCGAGAAGAAGATCAGCGGCGCGCTGCATCGCTTCGGCGTCGAGCGGGGCCGCGATGTGCCACGCATAATCCGCCTGAAGGGTCAAAGGCGCTCGGCGGTTGACGATGCGGTAGCGATAGGTGCGCTGCGTCGCGCTCAGGCGGGCGTGGAAAGTTTCGTCGACTTCTTCCGCGTTCAGGATCGCGATTTTATGCGGCCTCAGATAAAAATTGACCGCGTCGCGTACGACATCGCCGTTCGTCTTTTTCTCCAAATCGACGTGCGCGACCTGCGCCCGCGCATGAACGCCGGTGTCGGTGCGTCCCGCGCAAAACAGCGCGGCTTCTTCGTTCGAAAATTTTTGAATTGCCTCTTCAAGCGCCTGCTGAACGGAAGGCGCATTCGCCTGTTTCTGCCAGCCACAGAATTTCGAGCCGTCGTATTCGATTGTCAATTTCCAGCGAGTCATAACTGCGACCCAATCGGCAACCTTAACCCGCGCAATAGCGAAGCGCCGTCCGTCGCGTTCTTTCCCGCGCGTTGAACGCGATCGAACCTCAAAGCCTGTTTGCCGCAAGCGACAGTAAATCGCTCGTCGAGCAACGTTCCGGGCGCGCCCGTCTTATCCGCAACGATTGTCGCCGCGAGCGCCTTCACGTTTTCGCCCTTCAGCGAAAAGAAACACCCGGGCCACGGAGTCAAAGCCCGGATTTGCCTTTCGATTTCGGACGCCGGTTTTGTCCAATCTATTTTGCCGTCCTCACGCGTCAACTTGGCGGCATAGCAAGCGCCTTCTTCCGGTTGCGGCGTTGGCTTCAGCTTTCCCGCAGCCAAATCCGCCAGCGCGCGCACGATCAGCCGCGCGCCGATCCCGGCCAAATCGCGCTGCAAACTTTGCGCCGTCGTCTTATCCGTAATCGCGACGCTTTCCTTCATCAGCATCGCGCCCGTGTCCACGCCGGAATCCATCTGCATGATCGTGATGCCGGTTTCTTTATCACCCGCCAATATTGCCCTTTGAATGGGCGCGGCCCCGCGCCAGCGCGGTAGAAGCGAGCCGTGAATGTTGATGCACCCGTATTTTGGCGCCTTCAAAATTCCTTCCGGCAGAATAAGCCCGTAAGCCGCCACGACCGCGACATCCAAATTTAATGCCGCAAATTTTTCCTGCTCAATCGGATCGCGCAATGTCTTCGGCGTTCGCGCCTCGATTCCACATGCCTCTGCTGCAATCTGCACCGGCGTTATCTGCATCCGATGCCCGCGTCCCGCGGGCTTCGGTGGCTGGCAATAAACGGCAACGAGTTTTAACCAGGGCTGTGAAAAAGTCGCCTGATGTAAAACCATAAGTGGTGCCACTTCACCCACAGGAAAAACAGGCTTGCCGAAGGCAACATCTGCAGCAAATTCAGGCGTGCCCATAAAAGCAATGCGAAGGGGAGAGATGTTGTTGTTCATTCTAAGTGCAATCTAACCACAATCGTCATTCCGGCGAAAGCCGGAATCCAGATTGAAAACTTTTGCTTTCGCTGTTGTTGAAATAACGGCGTGAAATTTCACAAAATATGCCCTTCTTCTTCCTCTTTTCTCTCTTTTTCGATTTTGCGCAAGATGATGTTGCGTTTAAGCCTCGAAATATGGTCGATGAACAAAACGCCGTTCAAATGGTCGATCTCGTGCTGAATGCACTGGCTCAAGAGATCCTCGGCCTCCAATTCCTTCTTTTTGCCGTGCTGATCGATATAATTCATGCGAATGCGCTTGGGGCGTTTCACGTCGGCATAATGCCCGGGAAGCGATAGGCATCCCTCGTTATAGACGAAAATTTCCTCCGGCTCGCTCCAGACGATTTCCGGATTAGCCATCAGCAAGGCGTTTTTGCCATTCCGTTCCTGCGACGCGTCGATGGCGATCACGCGCGAGAGCGACCCGACCTGATTGGCGGCAAGCCCTATACCGTTGCCCCTGTACATCGTTTCCGCGAGTTCTTCCATAAACGCGGCGACGTGTTTATCGACGGCGGCGACGGCTTCCGCGACTTCGCGCAACGAAGGCGCGGGAATGGTTTGGATCGTAAGTTTGGGCATCACGTTTTCATCCTATGAGAATAGTTAGAATATATGCTTCCAATGACATATTTCAATTATTTACCTCACGCCGCGTCGTCTTTTTCTTCGCTTTCAGGGGCTTGCAAGGCGCGAGGCTGCTTGTCAACAGGCTCAAGCGCGTCGGGAATATCCTTGCCTTCTTTTTTTGCTCCTAAGTCACGCAACCGGCGGGCTTTGCTCAAAACATTGCGCTCAAGGCTTCCGATCATCTTGTTATAGCAGTCGATGCTTCCCTCGATTTTGCTCCCCATCTCGGAAACGTAAGAAGTCATGACGGCAAGAGCCGCGTACAATTCGCCGCCGAGCGCGCCGAGTTTTTTCGAATGTTCGCGCAAACTGTCCTGTTGCCAGTTGATCGCGACGACATGCAAGAGAGCGACAAGCGTCGTAGGAGAGGCGAGAACGATATTATTTTTCGTGCCGTATTCGAATAAATCCGGATCGCAATCCAAAGCGCTCGCCAAAAGATCGCCCGGCACGAACAGAACGACGAAATTCGCCGAACCGTCGATCTTGTCCCAATAGGCTTTGGAATTAAGGGCGCGGATGTGCTCGCGCACCTGCTTCGCGTGTTTTTCCATAGCACCCTTTTTGAAATCGGGATCGTTGCTTTGCGCGCCGTCGAGGACGGCGGTCAACGGAACCTTACTGTCGATGACGATGCAGTGATTTCCCGGAAGCCTCACGACATAATCGGGGCGGATATTTCCGTCTTCACCCGCCACATGATGTTGCGATGAGAAATCGGAGGTGTGTTCCATCATGCCCATCATTTCGAGAATGCGGCGCACCTGAATTTCGCCCCATTGTCCGCGCGTCGTGGGCGTGCGCAAAGCCTGCAAAAGCTGTCCAGTATCGGTACGCAGCTGCTGCTGGGTTTTGTTCGACTCGGAAACCGCCTTCAAGACTTCCTGATACGCGCCCTCGCGCTTGATCTCGAGCGCCTGAATCTGCGCGTCCATCTTGCCCAATGTTTCCTTGACGGGCTTGATCATCTCGTCAATCGCCGTCGATTTCTTGTCCAGTGTCGCGGCCGCCGCCATCTCGCTTTGCTTCAGCCGCCCTTCGGCGATCTGCAAAAAGCTTTCATGGCTCTGGCGCAAAGCTTCATTGGCGATACGGCTGAATGTGTCGCTCCATTGCGTTTCGGAGCTCCCGCGCGACCGCGTGAACAGCCAGAAAACTCCCCCGCCGAGGATCAAGCCGAAAATAAGGGTTAAAGAGAAGGAAATCGCGTTTTGCATAAAACCACCATCTTCATACCAGTTTGGATTCTATAACACATTCAGTCAGGAGGCCTAATTTATTTGAGGGACGAAAGTAAAAAGCTTGGAATTGTGCCTTGTCCGACGAAGCGTTTTCATTGTAAATAAGCGAGATCACATATTAATTTATTGGGGATAAAGACATGACGCCCAATTCTTTTACTATCGAGCCGAATATTATTGTTCCGATTGCCAATTCCGCAGGCTTTGCGATTGCTCAGATCGGCGCGGTCTTTGCTTATGCGATGGAAACGCGGAAACGCGGCGTTCTTGTTAATATTTCACTCTACGCCGATGAACGTTTTGTCGGTTTGGTTGATAACAGTGCCTGGGATATGGGATCGCACATTAGGGTTGCCCGCCCGTACAAACGCCAAGCCTTCCCGCCAAGCGCCTTGATTACGGTGGAGCAAAATAAATTTGTAGCCCAAGTTGCCCCGGCAGAAGGAAGAAAGATTCTAGCGGCGGCACAGCTAGCCGAACGCCTGAAAAAATATGATAATGAAAAATACGCGTTAACAGACTCTCCGGCGGGATTTTTGCTTGCTAATCCGGTAACATGGATTCGGACCGATTCAATGGTTGCCAATATTGCCGAAAAGGCGGAGTGGGCAAAAACCGCGCTCGATGCCGAAGCGGAGAAAGCGCGCGAGCTTACCGGAAAACCCAATGCGGATGTTGTTTTTCTGTTTTTCGTTGGAGACAAATTGCTCACCGATTCCGAACCGACCTTCGATGCCAAGCGGTTAGGCGGTTTGGTGAAATCCGTCGGCGCGGACGACCAGATCGCCGCCATCGCCGCTTTGCAGAAAGAAGCCGGTGATAGAGGTCAGTTGATCGTTCCCGTTTTCGCCCAGCATGGGGACAAGCAAGAACTGCAAGCGCGTATGGATACATTCAACAAATCCGGAAATTTGATTACGCCGGTGACGAATCTCGGCGCGGATTGGAACACTTTCGAAGAGCCTGCCTATCTTATGAGCGCAGCAAACAAACATTATCGCGGTATTGTCATCGGCAACGGCAGCGCGATCCACCACCTTACGACGGCAACGACGGCGGATCCTGATTTTCCAATTTTAATTCTCCGTCCTGCATGGGCGGATATTCCCGGCGAAAGCCACTGGGACAAAGCGGAAAAAAATAATCGCGTTATCCTTTTTAAGGCCGATGAGCCTCGCGCGTATAGTTATCGTGATATGATGAATATGGTGAAGACAAAACCGGGAATTGGCGCAAAACTCATTCGTCAATCGTCCGAATCTGTAATTCAAAAGGGCTATAATTGGCTGAGCCAGATATATTTGCCGAATATTCCGACGCGCAATCCAATCGATTTTCCTGAAACGGAATCTCGGCACGAGCGCTAAAATAAGCTTTTACCTTTACTGCGCCTTTTCCTGCAAATAAAGCCGCGCGGCGGAGAATTCCTTGGCGGTCATGTCGTCGAAGCGTTCAATGCCGACCTGTTTTTCGACTTCGGTGCGCAAAATGTCTTCGCTGATGTTCTTCGTTCTTGCCGTGTAGAAAACCAAGGCCTGAAGTTCGACCCGTTCATAACGATTCAAGGGCCGGCCCTGTTCGTGAACGTAAGTGGAAATCAAATCTCCGCTCGCGGCGGCAAGAAGGGTGGTGAAGCACAGCGTTTTGAACGTCATCGTGATGCTCATCGTCTTTTTCGTGACGGGAGCCGGAGTTGCGTCGGATTCCAGTATTTCGCGCGCCAGAAAAATAATTTTTTCGCCTTTGTCTTCCATTTTAATAACCCGCCCGCCGAAAACAGATACAAGGAATAAGTGTGTAAAAAACGTATCCTCGCCTTATGGAGGTATTCTATCACAAGAGAACGAAACTAATTCGCACAATATGCGGTTAAGTATAATTTCCCGCACAAATTGCCAGATTTTGTTAGGTTATTACCTCTTTTTGGTTTATTTCATATCTATCCTTGTTTTCCCCGCTTATGGCGCAGGGTTTCGTATTCCAATAAATCATAGATTTGCGGCTTGATCGAGCCGACCTTGTTTTTATGCGTAATGTCTTCGGAAGCCTCTTGCAAACGGCGGTAAATAGTCGCCGACATGGCGGCAAATTCGCGCGGGGTCAGCTCGCGCCCCACTTCGATCGCCGTTTCCTGTAAACGCGCGATGATCTCCGTCAGAAGCTCGATATTCTGGCCGAACGCGCCGCCTTTCGACTGAATCTCCGTTCCTGTCTTCTTGCTGCTCATGAGAAGCGCTGGAGTTGTGCCCAAAACGTCCGCCAAAGCCTGCACGGTGTCGTAGCGGGGGAAGCGCGAGCGGCCCTCGATCATATCGCGCACGGCGGTCGCATTCAGGCCCGCGAGCAGGGACAATTTGCGCGGATTGAACTTTTGCTCGTCCATCAAACGGCGCAGGTTGCGCACCCATTCCGGTGCTGTTTGTTCTTTCTCTTTTGTCATGGAAATTTCCTACAACTTTCCGGCGGAAGAGTCAATGGGAAAAATAACCTTACATAGGGGGCTCATCCCATATTTCGAAAAAAGCCGGACCGTGAGCCAGCCAAGCGCCATTCCGGCGCAAACGTCGGAAAGATAGTGGGCATCGACCATTACGCGGCTCAGGGATATCGAAAAAGCGTATAAAAACCAGATAATCCGCCCGCGCGGGTAAAGTCTGGCGAGGCTGAAAGCAAGGGCGAAAACGGTCGTTGCATGGCCGGAAGGCATTCCATTCCATAAAGAGCTGAAATGAAAAGGCTCGAATCCGTAAACGCCGTCGCGCAGCCACAAAAGAGGCCTCGCGCGTCCGGCCAGCGGCTTGATAAGATCGGCTGTGATGCCCGAAAGGCCGATCGTCGCGAAAAGGAAAAACGCGCGCACGCCGATATATCCGAACAACCGGCGAAAGGGGGGCTTCACGTCCGTTCCGCGCGACAGGAAGGCGCAAAAAACCGTACCGATGCCGCACGGCCACAAATACCAGCATCCTTTGCCCAAATCGGTGATACGCCGGAAAAACTCGATCGATCCGTGTGCGGTTTCGTCAAGCCCTTTGGCATATTCCGCGAGCGGCCTGTCGGCATAAAAAAACAGCGCGATTTCCAAAAGAAGAAAACAAAAAATGTGAACACTCATCGTTTCCGCTCTTCCTCTTATCGTCATTCCCGCGAAAGCGGGAATCCAGCGCGAGCGATAGCGAGCATAGGGGGGCTTACTCATCTTGCTCCCTTCGGCAAAACGAAAACCGTCAACGTCGCCTGACTACCGTGTCCCGCATTGAGTCCGTCGATAGTCGCGGTCTTCCGCGGTCGCCGTTTTTCTTTCGCAAAAGCGTCTATGAATTCCTCCTCATGCGCATTATCGATCACAACGACGCGGCAGGAATCCTGTTTCAAGTCTTCGGCGGCTTCGTTTCCGGTTTTGGCCATGATCGTATCCGTTCCGGCCATAAAGGCGAGGCTCGGCTCGTGATATCCGACGGAAACGATCTGGCTGTGCGCGCAGGGCCCTATGCCCGCGACGGTTTCGACAATCTCGCGCGTCATCCAGACGTGCTGCAAGCGGGGAAGCGTGACCCCGAACGTCGTGGAAAAGAAAATCAATCCGCCAAGCGTCAAAACGGTGAGGCTTGCGGTTTTTCGCCTGAGAAACACAACAAGCGTTAGACCTTGTGCCAGAACGAGAACGACTCCCGCGACAATTTCCGGAATTTCCAGTTTTCCGTCGGCGAAAAAAGGAAGCGATGAGAAAATAAAAGCGAATCCGCTTCCGATTATGATCCACATTCCGACAATCAGCGCGATCGGCAACTTATGCTTGGCGCCGCTCACAGCCGGAAATCCATCCACCAAACATTTGGCCGCCAGAAGCGCCAGCGCGGGATAGGCTGGCAAAACATAATGCGGCAGCTTCGTCATCGAAAGTTCGAAGACGATCCACGTCGGTACGATCCAGCCGAGGCAGAACTTCACGGCTTTCTCGCGCCGCGCGTTCCAAACGTCTGGAACGGCGAAAACGGCGAACAACGCATACGGGAAAAACAAAATCGGCAGCGCCATCAGATGCAATCCGGGAGGCATCATGCCGCGGTTTTGCCCTTGCCACAGTTTCGCCAACATATCGTTTCCGGCGGAGGCTTGTATGAAAGCGCCGTGGCTTTGCATCGAAATGGCGATAAACCACGGCGCGATAAGCGCGAGGGCATAAACAACGCCAAGGGCAGGGCGCAGAGTCCGGAAAAACGAAATGTTTTTATCGCTGATTTTCAGCCACAGCAATACGCCGGCGATCGGCAAAAGGATAATCGGCCCCTTAATAAGAACGCCCAACGCCATGGCGGTCCAAAACGCCAACGGCACGCCGAATTTAAATGCTTGCCCAAGGTACGCCCGCGCCAAGGCGTATAAAGAAACCATCACACATCCCAAAAGCGCGGCATCGGTTTTGGCAAGCCTCGCCTCCACGTTCAAAAGCACGCATCCCGCGAGCATGATTGCCGCAAGCAGCCCGACAGCCGGAGAGAAAAGCAAAGATCCCAACGCAGCCGTCATCAAAACGGCGACCGTCGCGCCGATGAAAGACGGCACGCGGTACGCCCAGATTTCATCCAAATGCTGTGGATTTAAAACTTGCACGGCAGCGCTCTGTAGCCAATAGATTCCAATGGGTTTTTTATAACGCGGCGCATCCTGCAACCGGATGTCGGTGTAATTTCCCGTTTCGATCATCTGCTTTGAAGCCTGCGCGAAAGAGGATTCATCGCGGTCGGTCGGCGGCATCAAAGCAATCCCTGGCGTGAAAAAGCCGACGCACAGCAAAACCAGAAACGCGTAAGCGACGAAACTCAGCTGCTTGCCGCCCTGCAAAAAGAAAGTGTCCGGAATAATTTCCAACGCCTTAAGCATGGGGGGGAATCCCGCGTTTGCGGATGAAATAGATGTTGCGCAGGTAAATGAACAAGCCCAACCCTTGTCCCAACATAAAAACCAAGTCCTGCTGATGAATGGCATAAACGAAAAGGATTACTCCTCCGCCGAGGCTGAAATACCAGAAAATTTCCGGCACGACGCTTTGCTTGATGCGCTCAGACGCAATCCATTGCATGACGAAGCGCATCATGAACAAAAATTGTCCGAAAAGGCCGATAATCGTCCACAAAGTCCAATGAGCGGAAAGCCAGGCGAGGATATTTTCCATTTGTATGATTCCTTCGTTCGTTATCCGCATTTATCGCCTGAACCGGAGCTGGTTTCAAGCGTTAGCGCACATTTTGCTTATAACCCCTAGATATTCCAGCGAAAGTAAAGTCCACCTTGTAAAAGCGCCGAAAAGTGCTACACCGCGCGCCTGCCGGAAGCGGCAGAACTAGGGAGTCGCATCCAATGGACGTATTTGTAAACTTTTCACGAGTCGAAGTTACCGTCATTAAACGGAAAGAGGACTGTTCGAAATCTTTGTTGACGCAAGTCCTCTTCGAGCCTGACAGCCCTTGCTTCGGGCAGGGGGCGACGCGTTATAAGGAACCGAACGTCAACATTTGGGGGCTGTGGAAAGCCGTCAATGCGTTATGCGGAAGATCGGCAGAGAGTTATGACGAACGGTTGTTCGCCGATGCTTTGGCGGATAAATCCCTTATCCTCATGAAGGTCGATCCTTTGCCGGAAGACGGCGACAGGCAAATTCGCTCGGTAAGGGTCATCGCCTGGACTCGCACGGAGCCTTCTGCGGTAGCCGCAGCGGCGGTTCGTCTCAGCGCGGCATTGCAGGTGCCGGTTGCTATCGATTCCGGGTTTAACGAAATCCTCTTGACGGTTACGCCCCAAGACAAGGAGCCGGAAATTCTCGCGAGATATATGTATGAAACAAACCGCCAAACCGAAAAAGCAGTAAGCTCGGCCTATGTCCCGGCATCAGCCCAGAGAACCGTCGCGCCCGCCGGTGTTGGCTCCGGCAGCAACGCCGGAATCGATCCTTCCCAAAAATACGGCCCGTTTTTTACTTAGGCTTTAATATTCCACCCTTCTATCTTCCACGCGCCGCCTTCGTGCGCCAGAAGGCATAAAGCGCCTGTGGAAATTTTCAGCTTATGCGCGCGCCGGAAACCCGCAAAATCACCGGTCAGATGGGGCGCAAAACGTGCGATCCCGTTGCTTGTGACAACTAGAATTTTTTTTCCCGCCTCGTCGCGCGCGATTTTTTCGCCGAAATCGATCCATCCACGGATGATCGTCGGCACGTCCACTTTCCATCCATCCGGCACGACGGCATCCTCGTCCCACGCCTTTAACGCTTCCGCGCCCACGCGCGCGACGACTTCGGCCTCCGGCTTGTTCTCATCGATTCCGTAATCGATCTCATTAAACAAAGGATTGACATTAATATCCCGCGTGATGTCGGCTGCCGCAAAAGCCTGCTCGGCCGTTTGCGTCGTGCGCTGAAGAGAGGACGTGTAAACGGCGTCGGGAAGCAGGTTTTTCTCGCGTAAATAAAGCCCAAGCCTCCATCCCTGCTCCAATCCGCTCGGAGACAAAGGCAAATCCGTCCGCGCCCCGACACGCGTGACGACGTCGCCCGGAGAAAACGTATTGCCGTGACGCGCGATCATCAAAAGCGTTTTCATGGAAGCAACTCGCCGTGTTTTTTAATTAACGCTTCCGCGCGAACGATGTCTTCGGGGCTATCGACGCCCGACATGCTCGCGCGTCCCTTGTAATCGACGGGCACGCAGCGAATTTTATATCCGTGCTCTAGAACGCGAAGCTGTTCGAGGCCCTCCAGCTTTTCAAATTTCCCCTCGGGCAGTTTCGGGAATTTTTCCAGCATCGCGCGACTATACCCGTAGATGCCAATATGCCGCCAAACGGGCGATAGATCCGACTTCTCGCGCAAATCCTTTTCCTTGCGCAAGGCGGGGATGATGTTTTTCGAAAACCAGAACGCCAATCCGGTTTTTTCGTCGAATGCGGCCGTCGTTCCGCTGAAAGGCGTCGTCTTTTTATCCTCACGCAATTTGTCGAGTTGCGCCCACGTCATCCGCGTCACGGGCGTGACGAGATCGGCGGGATTTCCCGCAAAAGAATCGATCATCGCGCGAATAAAATCGGGAGGCGTCAGCGGCGCATCGCCCTGTAAATTCAAAACGAAGTCCGGCTGAACTTTTATTTGCGCGACGGCAGCCTCGGCGCGGTCGGTTCCTGTGGGGCACGATTCCGGCGTCATTACCCATGCGACGCCCAGTTCGTCGGCGTGCGTGGCGATGCGCTTATCGTCCGTGGCGACCAGAACGCCGATATTGGGGTCTTTCTGCGCGGCAGCCAAAGCTATCCGCACCACTCGCTGAAGCATCGTTTGTCCCGCGATCAGCGCCAAAGGCTTTCCCGGCAAGCGCGTGGAACCATAACGGGCGGGAATAACGATCGTCGTCTTCATTGAAGGCCTTTCAAGGCGTTACAATATTTAGTTAAATGGTTAGCAAGAACGCCTCATCATTTCCAGAGATTTAACCTAGCCTCCGGCGTTAAAACCCTCTAAACAGAAGGAATGGGAGTGAATCTCAAGCAAACATCGGATAAAACATCCACACGTGACAACCGCGTCGCCGCTGCCTTGCGCGAGAATTTGCGCAAGCGCAAAAACCAGAACTAAACGCAAGACATTAAAAACAATATTTCGAAGGATAGCAAAAAATGCCCGTAATGCCTGACCATTGGATTAGAAAAACAGCGCTCGAACAAGGCATGATCACGCCGTTCGAGGAAAAGCTTCAGCGTTCGGGCGTGATTTCCTACGGCCTTTCATCTTATGGCTACGACGCGCGGGTGGCGTCGGATTTCAAGATTTTCACGAACATCGACAATGCGCTCGTCGATCCCAAAAATTTCTGCGATAACAGCTTCGTCACGCGTAACGCCGACGTCTGCATCATCCCGCCGAATTCGTTCGTTCTGGCGCACACGGTCGAGTATTTTAAAATTCCGCGCGACGTGCTGGTGGTCTGCCTCGGCAAATCGACCTACGCGCGCTGCGGCCTCATCGTCAACGTCACGCCCTTGGAGCCTGAATGGGAAGGTCACGTGACGCTCGAAATCTCGAATACGACGCCGCTTCCCGCCAAAGTCTACGCGAACGAAGGCATCTCGCAATTTTTGTTCCTGAAAGCCGATTCTTTGTGCGAAACGTCCTACGCGGATCGCGGCGGCAAATACATGGGACAAACGGGCGTTACGTTGCCGAGAATGGAGAAAGGTTGTGTGGTAAAGGAAATCCCGCTCGGCAAAAGGGCGTAAGAAATGGACAGCATTCGCATTGTTGGCGGCAAGCCGCTCAAGGGAAAAATCCACATTAGTGGAGCGAAAAACGCCTCGCTTCCCTTGCTCGCGGCGAGTCTTTTGACGGAAGAAACGCTGTCGCTTTCCAACGTGCCGCATCTGGCGGACATCGTGACGATGTCGAACCTTCTGGGCCAACTCGGCGTCGATATCAGCCTCGATGGCATGGGGGCGGGAGGGTATAAGGGCCGCACGATGGAATTGAAGGCCGCGACTCTTTCCGGCGTCACGGCCCCCTATGATCTCGTGCGGAAAATGCGCGCCAGCATTCTGGTTTTGGGGCCGCTTATCGCGCGCGCGGGCGAGGCGAAGGTTTCTCTTCCCGGAGGATGCGCGATAGGCTCGCGGCCTGTGGATTTACACATCGGCGCTTTGCAAAAGCTGGGCGCCGAGATCACGCTCGATAAAGGATACATCAACGCGCGCGCGCCGCGTGGTTTGCACGGCGCGGAAATCATTTTTCCGGTTGTTTCGGTGACGGGAACCGAAAATGCGATGATGGCGGCCGCGCTGGCTAAAGGCGAAAGCCGGATCGTGAACGCCGCGCGCGAACCCGAAGTGGCCGATCTCGCGCACTGCCTCGTGGCAATGGGCGCGGAAATCGACGGCATCGGCTCCGACCGCCTGCGCGTCGTAGGCAAAACCAAACTTCACGGCGCCGCGCACAGCGTCGTTCCCGATCGCATCGAAGCGGGAACTTTCGCGATGGCCGCCGCGATCACGGACGGAGAACTTGAACTAATCGGCGCGAAGTTCGAGCATCTCAACAGCGTCGCCAACATTCTGGCCGAAGCGGGCGTCGAAATCACAGAGACGCCGGACGGCCTGCTCGTGAGCCGCATCCTTGGCCTAAACGGAACCGACGTTATGACGGAACCCTATCCGGGCTTTCCGACCGATCTGCAGGCGCAGATGATGGCGCTGATGTCCGTGGCCAACGGCGCTTCGATGATCACGGAAACGATATTCGAAAACCGCTTCATGCACGTGCCCGAACTCAAACGCATGGGAGCGAACATCACCGTCCATAAATCGTCGGCGCTTGTGCGCGGCATGCCGATGCTGACGGGGGCCGAAGTCATGGCGACGGATTTGCGCGCGTCGGTGTCGTTGGCTCTCGCGGGGCTTGCCGCGAAGGGCGAAACAGTCCTGAACCGCATTTATCATCTCGATCGGGGCTACGAACGGCTCGAGGAAAAACTCGCGGCGTGCGGCGCGGATATCGAACGCGTCAGGGCGGCGGCATGAAAAAGGAAATGCTGAAACTCCGCGCGAAGGATGCCGAGGATATACAAGTGATCTCGGCGGTGTTGCAGGATGCCATCCTTCCGGTCTGCGACATAACCTTTGAGCCGGAAGACAAAACTTTTATCGCTGTCGCGCAACGCCTTCGCCGCGAACCCGAAGAAGCAGAAATTCCGGAGCGCATCTGCTGCGCATTAACCATAAAGGGCGTCAAAAGCGTTCAAACGCACGGCGTCGATCAGCGCGATCCCGAAGGGATGCTTGATCTTCTGGCGATTATTCTGGAGCCCGCGCACATATTGAACTTCATTTTTGCCGGAGACGCCCGCATTCGCCTCGAGCTCGAAACCTTGTCGGGCGCGATCGAGGATTTCGGCGAGCCGTGGCCAGCCTTCTGCCATCCATGTCACGATAATGCGGCGCAAAAAACGCCGTAATCCACAGCCCTTTACCTGACCCGCGATTCCTGTTACTCCTTCCGGCGCGCAAACGCGCGAATAAACCTTTAACCTCGGCGTTATCGATAATGGCGAAAGAAGACCTCCTCGAATTTGAAGGCATCGTTTCTGAAATTCTCCCGAACGCGATGTTCCGCGTGAAGTTGGACAACGGGCATGAGGTGCTGGCGCATACGTCGGGCAAAATGCGCAAAAACCGCATCCGCGTCCTGACGGGCGACAAGGTCAACGTCGAAATGACTCCCTACGATCTAAGTAAGGGACGCATCACGTTCCGTCATAAATAATGTCTCCCTTGGCGGCATTGAAGCGCGCGAACTGGATCGACGAAAAACGCGCAACAGCCTATCCCGTTATTTTTCTCCTCGTCTATGTTCTGATCGCCGTCCTGTGGGTTTCGGGCTCGTCCCTCTTCCCCCCACACGAAAGGGTGGAATTTTCGCGCGATTTTGTAAACGTATACGCGGCTGGCACAGCCGTTCGCGAAGGCCGCGCGGCGCAAGTCTACGATTGGGACAATCAGAAAATCCTCGAACATCAAATCGAGCAATCCGGAAAAGGCCCAAACCCGGAAGAAAGTTACATCCCTTGGCTCTATCCGCCGATGTTTCTGGGCGTCGCGTGGATTCTGGCGTTTTTGCCTTATTACGGCGCGCTCGCGGCCTATCTGATCGCAGGCTTCGCGGCTTATGCGGTTTCAATCGCCAAACTCGCCCGCGCTAAACAATCCATTTGGGCAATCGCGGCTTTTCCGGGCGTTTGCAGCAATCTGTTCGTGGGCCAAAACGGATTTATCACGACGGCGCTTCTCGGCGCGGGGTTATATTTCCTCGACGCGTCGCCCATAGCGGCGGGAGTATTTTTCGGCCTTCTCTCATACAAGCCGCACTTCTTCATTCTCATCCCTATCGTCCTCGCCGCAAGCCGCTCTCGGAAAGCGTTATTCTCAACCTTAGCCAGCGCAAGCATCTGCGCCGGACTTTCGCTTGCCGCTTTCGGCCTCGACTCGTGGCGAGCTTTTTTCAACGGCCTTCCTGCAGCGCGCGCGGCGATACTCGAGAACACATCGGATCGTTGGCTTGGCATCATGCACACGGCTTTTTCCGCCGTCCGCATGTTCGGCGGAAGTCTGCAAGCGGCCTATGCCGTCCAAGCGATCGTCGCCGTCCTGTCCGTCCTCTTTTTAATATATATCTGGAGCCGCAGGCCGTCGCTCGCCGTCCGCGCAAGCTCTTTGTGCGGGGTCTTGCTTCTGGCGAGTCCCTATTCCTTCGGCTACGACCAAGTCCTTCTGGCAATCCCGATAGCCTTGCTTGCGAAGGAAGGCGCAGAAACAGGATTCCTCAATTTCGAGAAACTTTTCCTTTTCGCGCTCTGGCTCTTACCGGCTTTTGCCAAGGACACTGGCGAATATTACGCGTTGCCGCTCACGCCGCCGATGCTTGCGGCGCTGCTCTATTTCTGTTGGAAAAGGCAGATACGAGAAACCCCTTCTCTCTGAAAGAGAAGGGGTTTTCTTAACCTTCCGAATTTTGAATAAATCTTAGAGTGTTTCAACATGGAGAGGGACTGTAGACTCAGTACCCCCTTTTCTGGATAATCCGAACAAGGGCTTCCTGGTTGCGAACGAATGCACCGAAGGCCTGCCCAGAAAACGTTTAAGGGCTTTTTCTCCTTCTCGTCTCGCTGCCACGTCGAGCGCTGTATCCTCGAACGGGTCTGACATTGAAAGGGCGGAAATAACCTTGTTGAGTTCTTTGCCCAAAGCGCGCAGTTGCTTAAACCCTTCGTTGGGAGAATTGCAGGAAATAGACAATATATCCACCGGTTCATCGATGCCGGCGCGTACTTGTTCTTTTTTAATGTCGTCGATGTGCTGCGCTTGTCTGATAAGCAGAATCATTTCCAAAATCGTCAGGGGTTTCTGTCCTTTCCCGCGGGGCAGAATATCTTTGTCGAGGGCAAGCCTCGAAGTGTAGACCCCATAATGGCCGTCTTTCATAATCGCAACGTGTCTTCCGTGAGCGTTCATGAGCTCGGCGACTTCGGCTCCTTCATCTCCAAGAACGCTCAAAGCATTCATCGCCTTGGGGCTTAAAGCCTGCGCCAGAAATTTTGGGGAGCAAACTTGCGGATGGCTTACGACAGATTCAATCAGCACAAAAGTTGCGGAGGCGTCTTTCTTCGAACGTCCCGAGACTTCCGCAAAAATGTCGATTGCCATTTGATGAAAAGGAACGGTGCTCAAAATATCGTACCAGACCAAATCGAACACGGTGAGATCATTGATTAACAGGCTCATTTTTTTAAACTCCCTTTTAAATTTATGATAATGGACTACCTATGAAGGGTAACTTCTAGCCCAAAAAAGGGAATCGTCAAAAACTTTCATCACTTATGGAGAGTATAGTTAATATTTGACCGGCTCGACAAGAATCTGCAACGCCGGAAGATCGATAAACGTTAAAACGCCCAGTAAACCGCAAACAAAAAGAACATAAAGCAAAAACAGCCTTTCCATATAAAGCTTTTCGGGAGCCTGCGCGGCGGAATTCTTTTTAAGGGCGATTTGCATATACCATACGAACATGACCGTGATAAACGGCAAGCTCAGGAAATATTCGATCCGGTATTTGATCAAAAACACGCCGAGAAAAAACGTCGCGTTAAGCGCGTAAAAAAACGACGACAGAAGCAGTTTCTTCTCGTCGTAGAATTTGAAAGACTTCCGGTAAAGCGCTATGCGCGCCGGATCGTCGAATTGCCTGTATTCCGAATAGCGCTTCATCGCCATAAGGAAAGCGCCGCCCATCCAGTAGGAAAGCAGGACGGAGGAGGGGGGCAACGCGCCGTTAATGACGACAAACCACCCCAGAAGAAATCGCAAGGGATTGTTGATCGCTTCCGAAATCACGTCGAGATAAGCGCGGTCCTTCGTGCGAATAGGCTCGACGTTATAAAGAAGCCCCATTGTCAGAAACAGGGCGGAAGTCGCCAAAAACAGGGAACCGAAACGCTGCGCCAGCGAAAGTCCCGTCACGACCAGCGCGAGATAAAGTAAAAAGACGGGAAGAAACTTAAGTTCTCCTCGCGCTCCGGCGCGCTTGGACTTCATGGGATGATAGCGGTCGCTCGCTGAATCCAGATATTCGTTGATGACGTAATTTGCCGACGACAGCAGGCACAAAACGACCGCCGCGCCTAAAAACCGCGTCCAATCGAAATGCGAAATTCCGTCGCCGAGCAGAAGCGCCAGAACGGTTCCCGGAATCATGAATACGTTTTTGATCCAATGATCGGGCCTTGCGATCTGAATATATTTGAACCAGGTCGATGTCGTCTGCTTTTGCGAAGGAGTTGTCATGAAAACGCAAAAAAGATTGCTGCGGAAAAACCCCATGCAAACTCGCATCATTTTATGAACAAACTCTTACCTTTACGTTTAAAACGTTGGCTGGCGGATCAGAAAGAAGGAATGTTAACCTTGGGCGGAAAAAACCAACCCTTCATCGTTCTATTGAGGCTTCTTGTGATGCGTCTTGCCGGAAGGGCAGCTGTAATCCCGAAAATGACTGTTGAAACAATAGCGACAAGATAATACATGGAAGTGGGTACGCTGCCGCACAAGGCGTTTTGAGCCGTTGTTGACCAGCCAACCAATTTAAAAAGAGATGTCCCGTCCAAACCAATTCCGTTTAGCGTCTCTATCGCCTGCGCGGGGGCGCACTTGGTAAGGGCGGCAAACATTCCTATGTTCCATCCAATGCCGCCGCCAATAACAACGGTCTCGGCGCCAGCCACGTAGGCCGCGAACGGCCTCCCCAATTCATAGGCTGTTCTCTGAAAGGCACTCAAAGGCGCGGTTCCGTTTTTGCGCGAAAAAATACCCATAAAATATACTTTCCTGATGTTAACCCGCGTACTCTACGCGAAAGAACCGTCTATAATCAATACCCTCAAAAGAATGTCTTTCCGCGCTTGACTCCCCATAAGAACCAAAGTAGAACATTCATGTTTTGTTCTTCCCGCGTTCGATCGCGGACTAAGGAGATTCCCTCATGCTGACGCGCAAACAAAAAGAGCTGCTGCTTCTGATTCGCGACCGCCTCGCGGCGGACGGCGTGCCGCCCTCGTTCGACGAGATGAAAAACGCTTTGGGGCTGAAATCGAAGTCCGGCATCCACCGCCTCATCACGGGGTTGGAAGAGCGCGGCTTCATCAAGCGCCTGCCGCACCGCGCGCGCGCGCTGGAAATCATCCGCCTTCCCGAAGGTTCGGAAAACAAATCCTCTTTGCGTAAAAGCCGCGAATCCTCGCGCGGAGTCCCTTCCGACCTGCCGATGCCCGACATGGCGGCGATAGCCACCACGCAAAGCGTTAGCCTTCCCCTTTATGGCCGCATCGCGGCTGGCACGCCGATCGAAGCGCTGCGCGATCCGAACGGCAGTATCGACGTTCCTGCAGGCCTTTTGGCGATGAGCAGGGGGCGCGCCGATCCCGCAGGGCACTACGTGCTCGAAATTTCCGGAGACTCGATGATCGACGCCGGCATTCTCGATGGCGACCGCGTCATTATCCGCGCTTGCGACACGGCGGAAAACGGCGCGATCGTCGTGGCTCTGATCGACGAACAGGAAACGACCTTGAAATATCTCAAGCGCGAAGGCCCCGTCGTCGCTCTCGAGCCCGCCAATAAAAACTACGAAACCCGCCGCTTCCCCGCATCTCGCGTGAGAATTCAAGGCAAACTCATCAGCCTTCTGCGGAATTATTGATACACCTTTCCCCGCTTTCTTAGTGTCATTCCGAAACCCTATCGTCATTCCGGAACGCGCTTCTTAGCGCGTGTCCGGAACCCAGTTAGCCTATCCGCAAGAACCATCGTTCTTTTTATTTCCGAAATCTTTGCCGCAACAGGGTTAAGCCATATGCCTCTTAACCAAAACCGTCCGAATCTTTTCCAATAATGCGGGATTTTTGCCACACTGCGCGGGCAATAATCGCCAAAAATTATGCCGGACGATGAAACTATTTGACCGAATCAATAGGGGTAAGTTATTACCAAATTATGTGAAGTGATGCCTTAAACCCTTATAACAATGGGAGATTAAAATGCAGCAGCAACCTAATCTGGATTTGTCACCTCAAGTTGTTACTTTATTGAATAAAGATAGACGAATTGCTGAGTTAATGAAAAAACATCCTGAAAACCTCGCTGTACTGAATGCTTTTATGATCGCAACGCAAATGAATAGGGAGGTTGTAAAGGTTGTTGACGCGAAGTCCACGGGCATCTCTTTTCACGTAAAAAGTTTGAAGAACCAAAACACGAAAAGAGCGTTAATCGAACCAGCCAGCGCGCCAGCATATAACGTGATGAGCTTGCGTGAAGACCTTGGCTACGACATTCCTACGGATGGTTTGGGTCTTCCCGCTGCGCAGGAACGTCTTGTCGCCCCGTCTTGTACACCAAGAGGGTAGTTTTTAAGGGCGCTACATAGGGCTATGCGGATTTGCGTCGATCCCATTCCGTGGATTTTGCGGCAGGTTGGCGCTTGACCTAACTGAATGGCAAGAAATTCAGCGCCCTGACAATAATGGGAGGATAAGGCTATGAGCAGCGGAAGAATTAGTCGTGGAAAGCTCAATAACCATCTTAAAAGCTTAACATCTCGTATGAATAAGAGTGGCAGTAATAAAGAGCTCAAGACATCGTATAGCCGTCCTCCGAAGCACTCTTTGCCCGGTAAAATAACTGTCGTTAGAATAGATGAAAAGGATCCTGCAAATATTAAGGTTGTGGCCAGCGTTTCTGTGAATATAAAGAATTTTCAGCTTGCTCCGCGGTAACATCCCTTTCCGGAGAACGCCCTACATAAAGCTATATGGATCGATGTCGATCAACAGCCGCAAATGGCGCGGCATTTTGACGCTCGCCAGCCATTTCCTCAAAACAGACGGCAGGTTGACGTTGCGCGGAGCCTGAATCATCAGCCTGTGCCGATATCGTCCCCGCAACCTTGCAAATGGCGCGGGCGCGGGGCCGAGAATGCGCAAAGATTCTCCCTTGGGCGCGCATTTCGCCAAATACTGCGCCGCCCGAATGACCTCGCCCGAATCCACGCCCGAAACCGTTAGGCTCGCCAACCGCCAATAGGGCGGCAAACGATACGCCTCGCGTTCGCTGAGTTCGATTTTCATGAAAGCGTCGCGGTCGCCCTTTACGATAGCCTTCATGACGGGATGCTCCGGCGCCGTCGTTTGCAAAAGCACGCGCCCTGCGTTCTTCGCGCGTCCGCTGCGTCCCGCTATCTGCTGCAAAAGCTGGAACGTGCGTTCGGAAGCGCGCGGATCGCCGCCCGCCAAACCCAAATCCCCGTCCACGACGCCGACAAAGGTCAACAAAGGAAAATGATAACCCTTCGCCATAATCTGCGTGCCAATCAGGATGTCGATTGTTCCTTGCGCCATTTTCTCGATCAGATTTTGCGCCGCTCGCGGATTGTCCAAAGTGTCGCTCGCCATGACGGCGAACCGAGCGTGGGGCAGCCGCGCCTTCACTTCTTCGGCGATGCGCTCGACGCCCGGGCCGCACGCGGCAAAACGCCCTTCGGCCTTGCACGAGGGGCATTGGGTCGGCAAGCGCACGGCATAATCGCAATGATGGCAATGCAGACGCCCCGATTGCTTGTGCTCGGTCAGCCATGCAGTGCATCGCGGGCATTGCAGCCGGTGTCCGCAATTCCGGCACAAAGTCAGCGGCGCATACCCGCGCCTGTTCAAAAACAGCATCGCCTGTTGTCCGGCGGCGATCGTCTCTTTCAACCTTTCGAACAAGGGAGGGCTGATAAATTCCTGCGCCGAAAGTTTCTGCTTTTTCAGATCGACTAATTCGATGCTCGGCATCTGCGCGTCGCCGAACCTCTCGCGCAAAACGACGTGGCCGTATTTTCCCTGTTGTACGTTGAACAACGTCTCCAAGGACGGAGTTGCGCTTGACAAAACGACGGGAATATTTCCCTGTTTCGCGCGCACGACGGCCATGTCGCGCCCGTGGTAAATCACGCCTTCTTCCTGCTTGTATGCGGCCTCGTGTTCTTCGTCGACGACAATCAATCCCAAATCGGGATACGGCAAAAACAAAGCCGATCGCGCGCCCAGAATAAATTTCGCCTCGCCCTTTGCAATCGCCTGCCAATGCAGCCGCCGTTGCCTGTCGCCGAGGCGCGAATGCCATTCGATAGGCCTCGCGCCGAACCGAGCCGCGAACCTGTCGATCAGCGCGGCGGTCATCGAAATTTCCGGCAACAACACGAGCGCCTGTTTTCCTTGCCGCAAGCATTCGGCGATCGCCTCGCAAAACACTTCGGTTTTTCCCGATCCCGTCACGCCGTCCAATAGCGTGGCCGCGTATTTTTGCGCCCGGACATTCTGTTTAAGAACGTCGGCGGCAACCCTCTGATCTTCGCTCAACTGGGGCAAATGGAAATCCGGATCGTAAACGGGGCAATCGAACGAATCTCTTTTCTTCGGCTCGATCAGCTTTGCGTTGCCGAACATCATTTTCAAAACGGCTCCGACAGGAGTCAGCGTGTATGCCGCGACCCAATCGGTAAAAGAACGGCTGACCTTGGGCGCGGGGGGCAGGGGCAGCACGCGAAAAATAGCCTTCAACTTCGCTTCGGGCACGCCGCCTTTGCCTTCGCCCCAAACCACGCCGATCATCCTGCGCGCGCCGAAAGGAACTTCGACAAAAGCGCCGTTTTCGGGCCTTTCGCCTTCGGGCGGCAAATAGTCGTAGGCATCGGCGAGCGGCGCGGGCAGCAGAACGCGCAGGGTTTTGGAAGGTATGGCGGAAGCTTTTGTCATCATGTATAAGGGAAACCAGAATCTAACCCAAGGAGAAAACCGTGAAATTCTTTGTCGATACCGCCGATCTTAATGACATTAAAGACCTTGCCGCAACAGGTTTGCTGGACGGAGTCACGACCAATCCGTCCTTGGTGGCGAAATCGGGCCACGCCAACTTCATCGGACTCATCAAAGAAATCGCCTCCATCGTTTCCGGTCCCGTCAGCGCCGAAGTAGCCGCGACCGATTATGAAACGATGCTGGAAGAAGGCAAGTTTCTTGCGAAAATCGCCAAAAACGTTGCGGTGAAAGTGCCGCTAACGCCCGCGGGTCTTAAAGTTTGCAAGTATTTGTCCGAGAACGGCACGATGGTTAACGTGACGCTTTGTTTCTCGGCGGCGCAGGCGATCTTGGCGGCGAAAGCGGGTGCTTCCTTCGTTTCGCCCTTCGTGGGCCGCCTCGATGACGTGGGCGAAGACGGTTTGCAGCTCATCTCCGACATCTGCCAGATTTACTCGAACTATCCGAACTTCAAGACCGAGGTCCTCGTCGCGTCGGTCCGCAGCCCGATTCATATCGTGAAGGCCGCGATGATGGGCGCGCACGTGGCGACGATTCCGCCGAACGTCATTCGCCAGTTATACAATCATCCGCTAACCGACAAAGGCCTCGCGGCCTTCGTGGCCGATTGGGCGAAATCCGGCCAAAAGATTTTGCCAAAATAAGGTCAAATGAGGCTATAATAACCCCCGTCATTCCGCAAAATTTTCTCTTCGCGCCTCTTGTGCGAAAGAAAATTTATGCGGAATCCGATTTGGTTCTTTTTACCGCAAAAAAGCGGTGGGACGATTTTTTTTGGTGCGTCGCTCTCGTGACCTCAAACCCCACAACCCTTCCTCTCGCCGCCGACGTGATCGATGCCTTATCGCGTTGGCGCAGTTGGCTTGTGTCCGAAAAGCGCATGGCGGCGAAAACGGTCGAATCCTACGGTTTCGACATCCAGAATCTTTTTCATTTCCTGACCCGCTATCGCGGCGGGCAAATCACGATCAAAATGCTCGCTTCCCTCTCGCTCACCGATTTCCGTGCATGGCTCGCGCAGAGCGCTTCGGATAACATCGGCGCGGCCTCGCGCGCGCGCGCTGTTGCGGGTGTGCGTAATTTTTTCCATTTTTGTGATCGCAGCGGGCAAATGCATAACCCCGCGATCGATCTTTTGAAAATGCCGAAAACTTCGCGCCGCTTGCCGCGTCCTGTCTCGGAAAGCGAAGCGCAAGACATGCTTTCCCTCGCTTCGGATTCTCTGAAAGACAGTTGGATCGGCCTGCGCGACGAAGCTCTTTTCACAATTCTTTATGGCGCGGGCTTGCGTCTCGGCGAAGCCCTTTCTCTCACGCGCGCCGATCTCCTGCGCGCCGACCGCATCACGGTGACAGGCAAAGGCAACAAACAGCGCAACGTCCCGTTGCTTCCCGTCGTGCGGAAATCCGTCGAGAAATATCTTGCCGCTTGCCCCTACGCTTTGAAAGACGATAAGCCTGTTTTTGTCGGCGCTCGTGGGGAAAAATTGAATCCCGCTGTGGCAGAGCGAGCCTTGCGTTCCCTCCGCCGTCAGCTTGGCCTTCCCGATAGCGTGACGCCCCATGCCCTGCGCCACAGCTTCGCGACGCACTTACTGGCCGACGGAGCCGACCTTCGCAGCCTTCAGGAATTGCTTGGTCACAGCTCGCTTTCCACCACGCAGCTTTATACAAAGGTGGACATCCAGCAACTCTCGTCCGTCTACCGCGCCGCGCATCCGCGAGCGAAATGACATAAGCGTCTTGACAGGGTATACAAAAACAGGCCGTATTTATTGAAAGAATCCTCAATCGGCACAAGAGCATCGGCATGGAAATCAAAAATCTCAAACGCAGCTTAAAACTATTAGGCGCTTTGCTCCTTACCCTCTCGGCGACCACGCCCGCCTCTTCGGTTTTCATCATAGCGCCTGGCGTCGTGCAGCAAGCCGGAACCGGCGCTTTCCTGAGCTTCGCGCTGGCAGCGCTCATCAGCCTGAGCAGCGCCTACGTCTATGCCGAATTATCGTCCGCTTTTCCGTTAACGGGAGGGGAATATGCCATCGTCGGGCGCGTTCTCGGGCCGTTCGCGGGGTTTGTCGTTCTGGGCTTGAACATCATCACGATGATTTTTATTGCGGCCGTGCTTCCGCTGGGCATCGGAAATTACATAGGCTTTCTTTTTCCCGGCACGTCGTCCGTTACGTTGGCTCTTTGGGTCGTCGTTTTGAGCACAGTGTGCGGGATTCTGCATATTCGGACAAACGCCGTCATCACCGGAATCTTTCTCTCCGGAGAAGTGCTGGCGTTGGTCGTCGTGTCGGTCCTTGGGTTTGGGCATATCACGAGGCCTTTATCTGACCTCATGTTCCATCCGGTTACTCTCGGCTTGGCAGGGCAGTTGCAGCCTGCGTCGATCGGCATGATCGGTCTTGCGACGTCGGTAGCCGTTTTTGCCTATAACGGTTATGGCAACGCCGTCTATTTCGGGGAAGAAACCTACGATGCTCCCCGAAGCATCGCCCGAGCCATTCTTTGGGCCCTTGTCATTGCCGTTATCGCGGAAGCGGTGCCAGTTACGGCGATGCTCATGGGTGCGCCGGATTTGAAGGCGCTCTTCGGCTCTCAAAACATGCTGGGAGATTTCATCGCCGACCGAGGCGGCAAAACGCTCGGCATGATTATCAGTCTGGGCATTGCCTTTGCTATTTTCAACGCCAACCTCGCGTACGTTTTGATGATTGCGAGGCAATTTTATAGCACGGGCCGCGATCGCGTCTGGCCGCCCGTTGTCAATCGCGTCCTGACCCATATATACAACCGCTTCCATTCGCCGGTGTTCTCGACGCTTCTGTGCGGCGTTCTGGCAGGGGCAGCGTGTTTCATCAGCATGACAATGCTGCTTGTGATCACCGGCACTGGAATTGTGGTCATCTACGTCCTTTTAAACGTCGCCGCCGTGGAGGGCCGCCGCAAAGGCATTACGGCGCACGGCCCTTATAAGATGCCGCTCTATCCCTTCTGGCCTATCGTAGGATTCGTAGCGATGGCTTACGTCCTTTACGCGAATTTCTTGGACGAAGCCGTGGGACGCCCAAGCCTTTGGGCGACGCTCGGCATCATTGTCCTGTCTGCCGCTTATTATTTCCTCATTTTGCGCAGACGCGGGAGATGGGAACTCCGCGGGCCAAGTGCGGATATGCCGGAATAAGTTATCAAATAGATTTTCCGGAAAAAATATTCCCTCTCCGCCATCGGGTAGGTGGCGGATTATCTCGCCTGCTTCCTCACCTCATACAGCGCCACGGCGGCGGCATTCGACACGCCAAGTTTGATGAATAATTGCGATTTTCCCATAAAAACAACCTTGAATTAATAGCTTTTTCATTTTTTTGTACCATTCTGTTGATGTAGTGAAGCGAAAATTTGTATTTTTATTAAACATCAAAGCGTTAATTATGCCGCCCAATTCGTCTATAGTTAAATTCGAATTACCGCAAGGTTTGCAAACAGCCTTTGAAAGTATCATAATGCCTTCTATAGGTTATGGAAGGAGTTCGGCGATGTCCGAAGCAGTTGAAGAATTAACGGCGGATGAAAGAGCCGCTGTATTGGATCCGTTCAGCAACCCGGAGGCGTTCAAGTCTCTGTGGACGAAGGCTGGGGTTTGTGCTGCAAAAGATGCTCAAGAAGAAAATGCTCGCCTTGGCATCGACTCGCCGGGGACGGTTGATGGGCGTTCAGCGGTAAGAACTCCCAGCGGGGAAATAAAATTCGTTGATGATTGTAAATTATAAATTTGCTGCCGAGGCTATTTTTTAAGGGATTTGCATGACCAAATTGATGGTTTTGTTTATTTGCGGTCCGAACGGAGCAGGTAAATCGTCGATAACAAATGGTGTCGTTAAGCTTTTGGGGCAAGCTCTTACGAAGTTAAATGCAGATGAGAGAACGCTGGAGCTTCGAGCCATCTTTCCTGATAAGCCACTTCAAGAATTGAATCTAATGGCAGCCCAGCAAATAGATGCTGAGGTTGAGAGAAACATAGAGACTGGGAAATCATTTTACATTGAAACCGTCCTGTCTTCTCCAAAATACAGAGACGATGTTGTAGAGGCTAAAAAACGCGGCTTCAAATTTGCCCTTGTCTATGTGTCGATCTATCCCCCAGAGAAAACCGTTGAGCGCGTCAAGGTTAGGGCGAAAAAAGGTGGGCACGATGTCGATCCTTTAAAAGTCATCGAGCGATATTATAAATCACATGAGCAACTGAAGTGGTTTGCCGATCAAGCCGACATGTTTCTTATTTTTGACAATACAGCCCTGAATACGCCGCCGATATTGCTGGCTGAAAAGCTCGCCGGACAAGAAATCGTGCATCACGTCAAGGGAGCTAATCCTGCTGTGGACGATGTTGTGGTCTTCTTGCAGAAGAAACGCTCAGGTCCAGAGCCATAAATCGGATTCAAGAAAAAAGAATAAGATCGTTCCGTGAATCGCTGCAAGAAGCGGGTATCCATCCTTCTTACTTCCCCTGCTTCCTCACTTCATACAACGCCACGGCGGCGGCATTCGACACGTTTAACGTTCCGATAGGCCCCTGCGTCGGCAACCGCGCCAATTCGTCGCATTTTGCCTTCGTCAGATGCCGCAACCCTTCGCCTTCCGCGCCCAAAACCAAAACCGTGCGTCCCGTTAAATCCAGGTCGCCGAGATTTTTCACGCCTTCTTCGGCCAATCCGATGCACCAGTATCCGGCCTCGCGCAAATCGTCGAGCGCGCGCGCTAAATTCACGACATGAATCAAAGGCGTGCATTCCAAAGCGCCCGAAGCCGACTTCGCCAAAACGCCGGTCGAAGCCGGAGCATTTCTTTCCGTCATCACGACCGCGCCCGCGCCGAAAGCGCAAGCCGAGCGCAAAATCGCGCCGACATTATGCGGATCGGTGACCTGATCGAGAACCAAAATCAAATCTGGCGGAGGGTCGGCCGCGATAATCTCGCTCAGCGAAGGATCGGGCAGGGGAGCGGCCTCGATCGCGATTCCCTGATGCACGCTGTTCGGAGGCGTAATCCTGTCCAGCTCGTCGCGTTCCATCATTTTAGCATCGGGGCGCTTGAGCAATTCCTCTCGCGCCGCACTCAACGCCGTCTCGAAAAGCTTCTGCCCGGATTTGGTCAACCACAACCGCGTGACACGCCGTTCGGGGTTTAAAAACGCCGCGCGCGCGGCATGCAATCCCCAAATCAGAACGCCATCGCCTGCGGGTTTGTAACTTTCCTCTTTTTTCGCCTCGGATTTCGGCCTGCGGAAATCCGGCCTTGGCTTTTTCTTATAAAAAGGTTCCTGAACGCGACGCTCCTTTTCAAACCTCTCTTCCCCTTTGGCTTTCGCGTAAGAGGCAACGACAGGGCGGCCTTTCGGGGCATCTTTCGGTTTTGTCGCGCGTGAGTAAGGCCGGAAATCGGGATTCGCGCGTTTTGATCCGTAAGTTTTCTTGTTTTTCATGGGATGATTCTAAGGAAGGGATTGACAAAAACAAGCAAAATCCGTTACTCCCCCCATTCCCTATATGCGGACAGGTGGCCGAGTGGTTAATGGCAGCAGACTGTAAATCTGCCCTCTCACGAGTACGGAGGTTCGAATCCTCCCCTGTCCACCATTAAAAAAGCTCCGCTTGGGGCTTTTTTAATGGTGGGGGGCTGGTGAACGGACAACAGGTTCGACTTGTCCGTCGTAGCTTTAGCGAAGGAGAATGACCGAGCGCGCTAAAGAATATAAAATTGCGCGCGGTCAGGCATCGAGCCGCGCAAAGCGCGGCGAAAGCAATCCTCCTTTCCAATGATCTTTCTCCCGCGCCGCAGCACAAGGTCGCTCCTCGTATGCAGCTTGTTTTTCTTTTATCTGCCGTAAAGTCTTGACTTGGCGTGCTCTCCCCCCTAATTTCGCGCGAGTTCGGCGCTTGGGTGAAAATGAGTTCGGATAAAGAAAAACTCGAAAGTTTGTCCAAGCGCATCCGTCAAGCAGAAGCGGGTGCGAAGCCGAAACCGAAGGCAGAGCCAAGTCCGATGCGCAATGCAGGATTTGATTTTGCAGGAGCGGTTCTTGGCGCGGTCATTCTTGGCATCCTTCTGGATCGGTTTTTCGGAACGACGCCGTGGTGTTTGATAGGCATGGTGGTATTAGGCTTTGTTTCGGGAATCATGGGTTTGTGGCGGGCGTCCCAAAGAAAAGAGTAAAACAGCCGAGGTGTAAGGAACATGGCGTCGATTTTCGAAGAATTTGAAATCCATCATCTTGGCGGGCCGCTGTTTTCCGTGGCCGGTCACCCGATTGCCTTCACAAATTCCGCTCTTTTCATGTTTATATCCGTTATCGCCTGCACCCTCTTCATGGTTCTGGCGATGGGCCCGCAAGCGGTCGTGCCGGGACGCTGGCAACTGGCGGCCGAAAAGCTCTATGATCTTGTCGCCGATTTTCTGGAAAGCGGCGCGGGAGAAAAATCCAAGCCCTTCTTTCCTTTTATCTTTTCGATTTTCATTTTCATCCTGTTTTGCAATCTGTTCGGCATGTTGCCGGGATCTTTGGCGGTGACGAGCCACGTCATCGTCAATCTGTCGATTGCCGCAATCCTGTTTATCGTCATCATCATCACCGGATTCGTGCGTCACGGGATTCATTTTTTTGGGCTGTTCGTGCCCAAAGGCGTTCCGATGCTGATGATTCCGATGATGGCCGTCATCGAATTTTTTTCCTTCTGCGTTCGTCCCTTCAGCCTCTCGATCCGTCTTTTCGGCAACATGCTTGCGGGACATCTCGTGCTTCAAGTGTTTGCAGGCCTCGTCCTCAGCCTTCTGACGGCGGGCTGGCTCGCGGGCCTTAGCGTATTGCCTCTGATCATGGACATCGTTATCATCGCTTTCGAATTTTTCGTCGCGTTTCTGCAAGCCTATATCTACGCCGTTCTTGCGTCGGTGTATTTGCATGACGCGATCGAGATGCATTAGCCTAATCTTTGATAGCCCACCTTTTCGACCCTCTAACAACCTAGGAGCAATAAAAATGGATGAATCCTTGAAGTATATCGGTGCCGGTCTTGCCATTCTTGGCGGTTCGCTTGGCGGAGGTCTCGGTCTGGGGCGCCTCTTTTCGGCGTGGCTTGAAGGCATCGCCCGCAATCCGTCGGCCGACACAAAGCTTTCGAAAATCGGCTTCATCGCCTTCGCCGGAACGGAACTTGCCCTGTTGCTGGGCTTCGTTACCGCGCTTATCATCTTAAGCAAGTAGCTCGTTCAGATGCGCATGATCCGAAACTCCCTCGCTTTTGCGGCGATTGCTGTGCCGTTCGCCCTGTCTTCTCTGTCCGCATGGGCCGAGGGGACGGAAGCGGCGGAGAGCGGCGGTTTGCCGCAATTTAATCCGGCGTTCTATTCGGAGCAGGTTTTCTGGCTCCTCGTTAGTTTCGCCGTTCTTTACGCGATGATGGCGTATGTGGCGTTGCCCCGCGTGGCTAAAACGCAAAGCAACCGCAAAACCGTTATCGCGGCGGAAATCGAGACGGCGCGCGCGGCAAACGAAGCGGCCAAGGTGTCTGTCGCTGCGGTCGAGAAGTCGCTGAGCGAAGCCCGCGCGAACGCGCAAGCCCGCGTTGGCGAAATGCTGGCTAAAGTCGCGGAAGAGGCTAACGGGCATCGCGCCGCTCGGGAAAAGGAACTCCTGCGCAATCTTCGCCGCGCCGAAGAAGACATCGCGACGACGCGCACGGCGGCTCTTGAGCAGGTCCGAACCAGCGCGGCCGATCTGGCGAAGGCCGTTGTTGATAAGATTCTCGAAGCCAAAGCGCAGGTGAAGGCATGAAGGAATTCTTGCAAAACCCGATGAACATCTATGCCGTCGCCTTCGTCCTGTTTTTGGCGTTGGCCTATGTTCTCCTGCGCAAGCCGATTCTCGGATGGATCGACGGGGAAATAGCGAAAATCAGAGCCGAACTTTTGATCGCGCACGAACTTCGCGCCGAGGCGGAAGCCGCGCTTGCGGAATGCAAAACCAAGCAGGCTCAGGCCGAAAGGGAAGCTGAAGTCATCGTGAAAATGGCGGGGCAGCAAGCCGAAGCGATGCGGAAACAAGCCGCTGTCGATCTGGAAGCGGCGGTAGCCCGCCAGCAGCAGATGGCGACGGAGCGTATTCGCCTCGCTCAGGATAAAGCGGTCGGTGCGGTGCGCGAAGCGGTCCTAACGATGGGCATGGACTTGGCCCGCAAGACATTGTCTGAAAATCTGTCCGAAGCCGACGCGACGCGGCTTGTTGATAGTGCGATCAACGAAATCCCCATCTTCAAATCCGCGAAGAGCAAAATCTAGACCGCGATCGTTTGGCATTGAAACGCGTTCGCTTCGATGCCAAGCGTGAATCGCTGGTCTTAAACATAAAATGAGAGCGCGATATTTCAAATTTTGATTCAATGTCAAAATATCGCGCTTCAGAGCCTCATCTTCTCCAATGCCGCCCCAACGTCGGCCTCTTTCAGCAAAGACTCTCCGATCAGAAATCCGCGCGCGCCTACGCGTTGCATCAAAGCGACGTCCGCCGCGTTACGAATGCCGCTTTCGCTCACGGCGAACCGTTCGGGCGGAATCGCGCGCATAAGCTCATAAGCGCTCTGCAAATCGGTCTTCATCGTTTTTAGATTGCGGCTATTGACGCCGATCAAAGCCGCAAAGGGAAATTTCAGCGCCCGGGTCAATTCCTCGTTGTCGTGGACTTCGATAAGAACATCCATCCCGTAATCCGAAGCCGCCTGAAACAATTCTCCCGCGGTTTCGTCGCTCAAAGCCGCCAGTATCAGCAAAACGGCATCCGCGCCGATCGCGCGGCTTTCCGCGATTTGCCAGACGTCCAGCATGAAGTCCTTGCGCAAAACGGGCAGGGCGCACGCGTTTCTCGCTGTGACCAAATCTTCGTTGCGTCCCTGAAAATAGGGCTCGTCGGTCAAAACGGAAAGGCACGCGGCTCCGGCTTCGGCGTATGAGCGGGCGATTGCGGCAGGCGAAAAATCATGTCGTATAATTCCCGCGGAAGGCGAAGCCTTCTTGATCTCCGTAATAAACCCAACTCCACAGCAATCGGCTTTGGCGCGAAGCGCACGCGAAAATCCCCGCGCCGGAGGCGCCTGCAACGCCTCCTTATGCACGGCATCGAAAGGCCTCAATCGCTTGGCGGCTTCGACGTGCGCGCGTTTGTCGGCGCATATGTTTTCAAGAATGTCGCTCATAGGGAACCTTGTTTGTTAACACGACTAGTTTTTGCAAAACGCCCGCAGCCGCGCCATTATCCAGATTTTCGGATGCCAATCCGACTCCTTGACGCAAATCCTCGGCCTTGCCGCTCACGACAAGCGCGGCGGCGGCGTTAAGCAAAACGATATCGCGGTAGGCGTTTTTTCCCCCCGCCAGAAGTTTTTTAATGGCCTCCGCGTTTGTGGCGGCATCGCCGCCCTGCAATTCGTTCGGCGAGGCTAAGGCTAGCCCTGCGTCTTCGGGAGATACGGCAAACCGCGAAATTTCGTCGCCGTGCAAAGCGACGACATCCGTTTTCGCAGTTGTAGTGATTTCATCCATTCCGTCCAGTCCGTGCGTGAGCCATGCTGCTTCGCTGTCCAAAGAATATAAAACCTCGGCCATCGGCAAAAGCCACGTTGAAGAAAAAACGCCGATCAGATGCCGTTTGACATTCGCGGGATTGGTCAGCGGCCCCAGCAAATTGAAAATCGTCCGCACGCCCAATTTTTTGCGAACCGGAGCGACAAAACGCATGGCCGGGTGATGCCTCGGCGCGAACAAAAAGCACAAACAGGTTTCCATAAGGCATTCTTCCAAAATTTCAACGGAAGGTTCTAAATTAATGCCAAGCGCCGCCAAAACGTCGGACGATCCCGATTGGCTTGTGGCGGCGCGATTGCCGTGTTTGGCGACGGGAACGCCGCACGCGGCCACGACAAGCGCAACGGCGGTCGAGATGTTGAAGGTTCCCTTGGCGTCGCCGCCCGTTCCCACAACGTCGATCGCATCCTTAGGCGCGTTTATCGTCAGCGCTTTTGCGCGCATGGACAAAACCGCGCCCAAGATCTCGTCCGCCGTTTCGCCTTTTCTGTGCAAAGCCAGAAGAAGCGCGGCAATGGCCTCTTCGGAAACTTGACCCGCAAAAATGGAATCGAAAGCCTCCCGCGTTTCGTCAACGGACAGGTTTTCTCTTTCCCGAAGTCTGTAAATGATAGGCCCTAAAGACATAACAACGCGCCCCAAACGCTCCGTCATTCCCGCGAAGGCGGAAATCCAGCGCCGCGCATTTGCGCGGCATAAGAGTCAATCTCACAGTTGACTATTCTCGCCATAATTTGTCTAGTGTGAAAGGGGATCACATCAAAGGCATCATCGTGCAGACAAGCATTATCCGAGCCATTATCGTTTGTTCGCTCGGCTATTTTATAGACATATTCGACATCCAGCTTTTCGCCGTCCTGCGCGTTTCGAGCCTTACGGAACTGGGCGTTCCGCCGGACAGGCTGCCTGAAGTCGGCGGTTATATCCTGAACGCGCAAATGGCGGGCATGATTGCGGGAGCTTTTCTTTGGGGTTGGCTCGGAGACAAATTTGGGCGTCTCAAAGCCCTTTACGGCTCGATCCTTATCTATTCGCTCGGTACGCTGGCCTGCGCCGTTATCCACGATCCTCTTACGTACGGCGTCTGCCGCTTCGTCACGGGCTTCGGCCTTGCGGGAGAAACGGGGGCGGCGGTAACGCTGGTCGCGGAACTCATGTCGCCGAAAAACCGCGCGTGGGGCGTAACAATCGTTGGCGGCATCGGAGCGTTCGGTCCCGTCTTCGCCACGCTGCTCGCATGGTTTTGGGATTGGCGCACGACTTATGTCATCGCCGGAGTCATGGGTCTCGGGCTCCTGGTTCTTCGCCTTCGGCTCGTCGAGCCAGCCTTGTTCCAAAAAATCCACGTCAGCGACAACATTCGGGGCTCGCTCAAACTCTTCCTGAATCCGCGAATGACGCTCATGCTTTTGTGCTGCATGGCGATAGGCCTTCAAATTCCGTACTCGGTTAACCTTCTTAACTTCTATTCGCTTGAAATCAGCAAAAGCGTCCTCGGCGCGGGAGAAATCTTCGACCAAAAGCTCTGCATGCTTCTTTTCTACGTCGGGATCGGCCTCGGTAATGTGAGCTGCGGCGCGATAAGCCAACTCTGGCAAAGCCGCCGCAAAACGCTGTTCTCGTTTCTTTTGTGTGGCGCGATAACCACGGGGGTTTATCTGTTTGTCTGTCCCGTCGTGAAAATAACGGCGCACGAGATGTACGGGCTAAACTTCATTCTCGGCTTCACGCTCAGCAGCCTCATTCTGGTCATGCTGATGACCGCAGAGCATTTTGGAACGAATATCCGCGCGACGGCGACGGCGCTTGTTGCAAACGCGCAGCGCGCCAGCGTCATTCCGATGATTTTCGCGCTTCAGGGATTGAACGGAACGATAAGCTTCGCCTCAAGCGCCGCCGTCATCGGCGCCATTCTCTATATTGCCGCTTTCCTTGCGCTAGGCCGTTTGCGTGAAACGCACGGGCGAAACCTCGATTACAGGGAACGCCGAGGCATACGCTTCAAGTCGCGGGCGTCCGCCTTTCGGGATGGGGGATGATAGTTCGGCGAAGAGCCTGCATAAGGGTCTTTACCTCGGCGTCATCCCCCACCAATTCCCCGCCAAAAGTGACGGGGAGAATACCCCCGTTTACACAGGCACCGGCTGCGACGCAGACTCATCAACGGCAACCAAATTCGCGACGCTTTCCGCGACCCGATTCGGAATCTCCAGCAGAATGTTTGAATCGGCGTGTCCGCATGCGATAAGTCCGGCGGCGATAAAATTGTTTTCGCCGTCGGTCTGCAGGTTATAAACGGGCTCCCGTGAAGCGACGCTGTCCATGCTCGCCACGCGAGCCAGACTCTGCTTTCCGCAGATATAAACAAGCAGGACATCTTTGTTTGTTTCAAGCTTGCCGACGCGCTTCCATCCGTCTTGCGTCAGAACCAAATGGTTCGACGTAATCCTCACAGGTTCGGCCGCGCCTTCATAGGAAAGATTATAAATATTGGCCGAATCGTTTATCGTAACTTTAAGAACGGAACGCGCGACGATTTCCTTTTTTATTCCGTTCCACGAGAGAACGGTCTGGCCCTCCTTGATTTCGTCGATCCTGATTTCGCCGGAAGGAGTGGAAGGGGTCTGCACCTTCGTCGATCCGGCGAAGGAATCCGATTCCCGCGCCTTTCTTTGCAGATCGGACTTGTGGCTTTCAAGCTCATACCGATCCGAAAAGCTCAATCCGCTTTCGCTGTTAGACAGAGCGCTATCGATTGCATTTATTTTTTCCTGTGTTCTCCAATCCATTGAATTCCTCCCCGTTGAGTTGATGAAAGCAATTTGTGCCGTCGAATCTAATGCGCATGGGAAAGGCAGCAAGGTGCGTAAACCCGTTTAAAAAGAGACGGGCGATGACGAAAAAATATGTTTTGATAAGGACTGGCGATTAAATATACGCAACAGGTCCCTTCTTCGCGGACGCAGTGTCCGGCGGCGGAAAAATTTCTCTCATTAGACACCGCGCGCGAAAAAGCTTTCGAAAACGTCCTGATTCACACATCACTTTCACTTCGCCCGCTAACAGGTTGCATTGCAATTTCTTTATGCCTTTTCGCGCGCCCAAAACAGCCTAAATGTCTGAAATTTCTGATTCTTGGCGCGGGTTTTTGTTGCGCGAATCAAAGGAAAAGATTCATATATCGGGAGAATGATTCCCGCGCCCCTAAAACCGGAGGTTAATTCATGATCAATTTGTCGATGGCCGATCCCGAACACAATTTGCGTCCCCGCCTGACGGTTATTGGCGTAGGCGGCGCAGGAGGCAATGCCATCAACAACATGATCCGTTGCCAATTGGAAGGCTGCGACTTTATCGCGGCCAACACGGATTCTCAGGCGCTCGCGATGTCTCTGGCGGCCCGCAAGATTCAGCTTGGCATTAATATGTCCCGCGGCTTGGGTGCGGGCTCGAAGGCGGAGGTGGGCCGCGCGGCTGCCGAGGAGCAAATCAACGACATTCTGGCGTCGCTCGAAGGCTCCGACATGCTTTTCATCACGGCAGGCATGGGAGGCGGCACGGGAACGGGCGCGGCGCCCGTCATTGCCCGCGCGGCGCGCGAGGCCGGAATCCTGACCGTCGGCGTCGTGACGAAGCCGTTCCATTTCGAAGGCAACAACCGCATGCGCATGGCCGAAGCGGGCATCGCCGAGTTGCAACAATTCGTGGATACGCTGATAGTCATCCCGAACCAGAACCTTTTCCGCATTGCGAATGAGCGCACGACGTTCGCCGAAGCCTTCCGCTTGGCCGACGAAGTTCTGCATTGCGGCGTGCGCGGCATTACCGACCTAATGGTCATGCCGGGCTTCATGAACCTCGATTTCGCCGACGTGAAAACGGTGATGGGCGAAATGGGCAAGGCGATGATGGGAACGGGCGAAGCCGACGGCGACAACCGCGCGGTGCGCGCGGCCGAAGCCGCGATATCCAACCCGCTGCTCGACGATGTGTCGATGAAGGGCGCGCGCGGGGTGCTTATCAACATCACGGGTGGCCTCGACATGA
>CAZPKC010000017.1:0-41374 GCA_964587125.1 uncultured Rhodospirillaceae bacterium
CTTCGGCATCGGCATGAACACCGACCACACGCTGGAAGAAGTCGGCCAGCAGTTCAGCGTCACGCGCGAACGCATCCGCCAGATCGAAGCGAAGGCGTTGCGCAAGCTGAAACATCCCTCGCGGTCGCGCAAGCTGCGGAGCTTTTTGGATACGTAAAAAAGCGGCGGGATTTATGCGTCAGGAAGCTTTAGACATGACGGGAGGCAGGCTGGTGCGGCGCCCCTCGTTTCCTGCGTAGCTGTTCATGGGAAGTCCCAATGTCAGGCCGTAACCATGTCCCGCCTTGGCATGGCCTTCTTCCGTCGAAGCCAGGCGGAAGTAGCGCATCACGAAAACGCGGATAGCCGCCGTCAGGGACGTTCCCCTGTTTTTTTGCAGCGCTACCGTCGTGCATATCTGATGCACCGTCGATTTTTCTCGCCTGCAAATTTCGCGCAAGCCGTCCCACATTTCGGGCTCTAACCTTACGCTGGTGCGGCGCTTGGAAATAATGACGTTGTGGCTGACCAGCGTGCTATAAGAATTTTCTTGGCCCCCGCGGAGGTTCGGGCTGTTTTCCTGTAAAGTTTTGACGCCGATCATGTGCATGTGGAGCCTCCTTTGCGTTTCACGCGCTCGCTAGCGCCATTGTAAAAGTGTCGAATTCCTTTTTCAGAAGGCTTGCCTGCCGGGCCAGATCCTGAGCCGCCATAAGAACCTGATGCGAGGATTCCCCCGTGCTGTTCGCCGCCGTGTTGACCGAGATGATATTGCTTGAAACTTCCGTCGTTAGTGATTCATGGAATCACGCTTTGCCGCGAAAGGAAATGATGGTCTGGCGAATTTGCGCTTACATGAAATAGATTCTTCGTTTTAACGTAATCGCGCTTCGTAAGTTTTTTATGTCGCCCTTAACTCTTGGAACAAGAGAATGGAAAGCATCAAAAAACGCTTATTGATCGAGAGCAACAATGCGGGGAATCTCCTCTCCTCTTGGAAGATTTCCTGTACTCCTACGGCATCGGCGGAACTTTATTACCCATTTTCATAATGGCTTTCGGCGCTCCTCCGGACGCTTACCGGAAAAGCCGAAGAGAAACTGAAGGGTTATCCCCTTCCGCGATAAGGCGTCACGCCCGTGTCGGGAACAACGACGCCCGCGGGTAATTTGCCTTTCTGGAAGAAAATATCGATCGGCATGCCGCCACGCGGATACCAGTAGCCGGAGATACGAAGCCACTTCGGCGCGATTTCTTTAAGCAGGCGGTCGCCGATGCCCACGGTGCAGACTTCGTGGAAAATGCCGACGTTGCGGAAAGATTCAAAATAAAGTTTCAAAGACTTGCTCTCGACGAGATATTTTCCCGGCGCGTAGTCGATCACGATGTGCGCAAAATCGGGCTGCGCCGTCACGGGACATAGGCATGTCATTTCCGGGCACGTTACCCGCACAAGATAATCGTATTCGGAAAACGGATTCGGAATTTTCTCGATAAGCGCCTTGTCGGGCGAACGCGGAATGGGCGCTAGATGTCCCAGTTGTTTCAGATTCTTATAAGGAGATTTCGGCATATGTTTCCTTCATTTATTCTCGGCAATTTGACAAAATAAAGGCCGGAGACGCCTTTTACGCCTCCGGCTTCGGTTCTTTTCGCTTATTGCCAGTGGCCTTCTTCAAAACGGTAGCCTTCGGGATGTTTTTCCCACGTCGGAGCAACCCATTCCGCCTTGGGATGAGGCCGTTTCGCCCAATGCCCGGGAATCCAGACGTGGCGCTCGTCCACCCACCGCCAATATCCGGGGCGCCAGACGAATTCCTCGGGCGGGCCCGGAGGCGTCGGAACGGCTTCGACAATGGCGGCAGGAGGCGGCGTGCCGATGACGATCGAAAGGCTGTCCGCAAACGCCGGTGCGGCTAAAGTCGCCGCCAGAAGCGCCGCTGCGAGAACGGTTGTCGTTTTTCTCATGCTCTCCTCCTCACGTTCTTTGAGTTATCTGAAATGATAGGCAAGCCCCAAGCGCACTGCCGTATCGCTGGTGGCGCTGGAAGGCTCAAAGGCATATTCCCACGGGGTAATTTGTTCGACGCCGCTTTTGACATAATGGAAATGATCGTAGTCCAGCGAAGTGAAAAGCTCGACATGCTGCGTCAGGTTATAGCCGATCTTGCCTCCCAACTTATACACGCCCGCGCTTCCCAGATTGAATGTGGTCCCTGCCGTTTCCATCCGTCCGGCAAAAGTCAGTCCGGTGGCGCCGTAAGCCGAGAGAGTCAGCCTGTCCAAAGGCGAAAACTGCGCCATCGCGCCGCCAAGGGCATCGAAGTTATCGTAGTCCTCGGAACTCCCGTCGCCGAGGTTGCGGTCCCAGTAACGGAAGCCGATGTCGACATAGGGAGTTATCATAACGCTGTCCCAAAAGGCGAAGCCTTTCCCGATTTTACCGTCGATCGCCGTTATCGTTTCGCGGGTTATGGTCTCATAGGGAACGTCGTAAGAACTCGTTATTTTGTCGTATATCGCGCCCTTATAAAGGTCTTTGCCGAGAGAAAGAGAGCCATCGAGCGCAAAATAAATGTTGTTGTTGTCGCCCATATAGTTGACGCCCGCGGCAAAAGAAGGGAGCAAGCCGTGCTGGCTGTCCGGAATCTGCCCTGTCGCCGACGTGGATTCCTTATAGTTAAAAAACGACGACCCCATCGATCCCCAAAAGGAGTTATCGGAACCGCGAATGGTTTCTATGTCCGCTTTGGCGGGCGTCGAAGAAAAAGAAAACGCGCAAAAAACGGCTATCGCCGCGCAAAGGCTGGATTGCGAAACGGGTCTCATAGTCTCTCTCCCTGTTGCTTAAAATTAGGGGCCGACTGTGCGCCAAGTCCCATCCGATTGCAAGCATGCCGTGCCGCTGACGGGAGCTCCGTCGATGGTGGATTGAAAGTTGCGGCATGTGCGTCCGGAGCTGTCCGCAAAAGTCGGCGAGGTCGGAGAAACCTGATTGGCGGGAGCGGTTTGCGCGGCTTGCGGCTGAACAACGGGAGCCGTCTGAACAACCTGCGGCTGGACGTAAGTGACCGGCGCCGGGGGCGCCTCATAAACAACAGTTGGCGGTGGAGCGACATAGGCAGGATAGCCGTAGTAGTATGGCGAGTAATAGGGATAATATCCCCACCCTCCCAAACCGAGGCCAACGCCGACGACAACGCGGGCCTGCGCTTGCGCCGGAAGGGCGGCAACGCCTAAAAGAGCGATGAAAAAGATCGAAGCGAAACGGGACATGATTTGCGCCTCCTTGAAATGGTGGGAAGGCTATTAGCATACAACTCTTTGTCAAAAAAAGGGCTTTAGTGAAGCATGATCAAGGCAACGGCTCCTGCCAGCCAACAGTAAAAAGCAAATGGTTTTAACGCATTGATCTCTTTCTTCTTAAAATAATACATGAGCGCCGCCACGCTCAGATAGGCGACGACTCCGGCGACGACGCCCGCCGTGAGGACGATGGTGTCGTTAAAGGCGATCTGGTCGTGGGCTTTCAACAGTTTCGGCACTTCGAGAACGCCCGCGCCCGCGATTACCGGCGTAGCCATAAGAAAAGAGAATCGCGCCGACTCTTTATGCGTCAATCCGGCCAGAACGCCGCCGACGATCGTCGCGCCCGAACGCGAAATGCCGGGGATCAGGGCCAAGGCTTGGCACGCGCCGATAACAAGCGCGGTTTTAATGCCGACCTGATCGAGCGTCTTGGCTCCGGCGTGCTTCATGCGGTCGCCCACGTAAAGAATAAAGCCGTTCAGGATCAAAAACGCCGCCGCCAAGGCCGGAAGGCCGAAAATCGCGCATAGCCTATGCTCGAGCGCAAAGCCAAGAACGACGGCCGGCAGCGTCGCGGCGCAGATAAGCCAAAAAATCTTTCTTTCCCGCAAGACGGTCTCTTTCTCCCCGCGCCCCAGAACGGCCTTGGCAAAACCAAGCCAATCCCGCCAAAAATAGGCCAGCAAGGCCGTCGCCGTTCCCAGATGCAGGACGACGAGAAACGGCAGAAATTCCGGCGCTTTCTGATCGACGGACCATCCCAGAAGCCCCGGCAGGATGACGGCGTGGCCAAGGCTTGAGACCGGAAAAAGTTCGGTCGCTCCTTGCAGAACCGAAATGACGAGAGCTTGGATAAAGGACATCGGAGAACCTGAGTTTGAAATTTTCGAGCTTCGGAAAGATAGCGTTTGGCCTCTGGCTTGGGCAAATGGAATCTTGTTTATGATGCACGCGCGCCACAGGGGGGAAAAATATTTCAAACCCAAAAATTTTTATTGATTGTTAGGAATTTCCTATTACACCCTCCTCTCACGGAAGCGCACGTACCACTGGCCCAAGGACGCGAGGGCATACCACCCTTTTCGTTCCCCACTGGTTTATGTAACGACGCTTTGCCGCCCGACGGAGTCGAGAGACGAAGTCGGGAGCGTGGTATGCAGCAGGGAGTTTTTTCGAAGTGTCCGATTGCGGCGCGGTGTTGCAAGAAGGTTCTTCGAATATTTCGGTCTTGGTTGCGAGGCAAAGAGACATAAGGGTCGGCGTCGACGCGATGCGTTGATGGACGTGTGAAGCTTCTTCCTCACATTATTCCGCCTCTTTTCGATCGGTTGGATTTCTTGCAAAAGAAATCTTTCGCTCGCGCTTACGACCCCTCCCTGTTTTTGGCAAACACCAAGGGGGCTGGACTATGTTTGACGCGACGAAACTTTCCGAAACGGACCTTCTCTACTCGATCTGGCGCGACGCGGCTTCCGTCGCGACGACAAAGGAAGACCCTTCCCAAAACAAAAAATCCGGCGTAACGGGAACCGAATCGGTTGGAGCGGGCGCGATCTCGGTCGCGGTGTTGTGGCACAAGGTTTCCCAATCCAATCTTTTGTCCTGCCTGCGCGACGCGGCTTCGGAAGTCCTGCATCGGGGCGCAAACGCCGTCACTTCCGCCCTTGTGCATATGTACGGCGCGGCTAAGGCCGCCCTGTTGTGGACGGAGCATTGGATTCCCAGCGAGCCGCATCAGGAACTGATCCCTTGGGTGGCATGGTTCAGGCCGATACAGGCAAGAAACTACGTGTGGGAATACACGTGGCCGGAAGAAGAATATCTGCACCCTTAAACCCGATGCCGGCGATAAGACCCCGCGCGTGAAATAAGCATAAGATTTCTGGAGTCGTTCGATGAATTGCAAAAATACCGTTCCCCGATCCAAGATTTTCAATCCGTTATCCGAGACGCCCGTCTTGCACGATCTTCCGCGCGCGACGAGCGTCGAGGCTTTCGTCAAAACGGCGCGTCCCGCCTATCCCGTCCATTGCATGCATCCCGAAAAGCTCCGTCAGGCGGCGCGGATGTTCGTCGAGAATTTCCCGGGACATACTCTCTATGCCATCAAATCGAACCCGGATCCTTACGTTCTGGAGATTTTGCATAAGGCCGGAATCGATCATTTCGACGTCGCTTCTCTTGGCGAAGTCAAGCAAATCAGGACGATGTTCCCCAGAGCCCATCTGGCATTCATGAATCCCGTCAAGAGCCGCGAGGCGATCAGGTCGGCTTATTTCGATTACGGCGTACGAGATTTCGTCGCGGATACCGCCGACGAGATCCATAAAATCGCCGAGGAAACCAATCGCGCCCAAGACCTTTTGATCGTCGTGCGCATCGCTATGCCAAAAGGAAGCGCGGCGTGCCAGTTGACGGGCAAATTCGGCTGCACGCCCGACGCCGGCGTCGATTTGTTGAAACTCGCCGCGTCCGTCGCGTCGCGCACAGGCCTTTCGTTCCACGTCGGATCGCAGACGCTCAGCCCCGCTTCTTATGCCGACGCCATCCGCAAAGGCGGCGAGGTTATCCGCCGCGCGGGCGTCAGACCTCGCGTGTTCGATGTCGGTGGTGGATTCCCCGTTTCCGGCCTTGGCATGGATGTTTTGCCCCTAACCGCCTATTTTGCCGCCATTCGCGCTGGCATTTCTAAACTCAAGCTTCCAAAAAACTGCGAAATTTGGGCCGAACCCGGACGCGGCTTGTCGGGCAATGGCGCGACCCTTGTCGTGAAGGTCCAGTTGCGCAAGGGCGACGTGCTTTATATTAACGACGGAAGCTACGGCAATATGTTCGAGGTTGCCTCGATGGGCTGGAAAAACGCCGTTTCTCTTATTCGCGTGCCTCGCAAAGACCAGAAAGCGCCGAGCAAAAAGCTGGTTCCGTTCCGCTTTTTCGGGCCTACGTGCGATTCGATCGATTATATGGCCGGCCCCTTCATGCTGCCCGAAGACGCCTCGGAAGGCGACTGGATCGCGCTCGAAGGCATGGGCGCCTATACGGCGGCTTCCCAGTCGCGCTTCAACGGATTCTACTCCGACGCGAAAGTCGAAATCGTCTCCAGCGCTCCCGAAAAGCGGACGACTCAGTTGAAGGTTGTGAAATAACGGCTAGGGTTATGAGTCGGGATTCGGCAAAGCCGATTCTCTGAGCTAACCCTTACCTTCCTGTTCGTGTCTTCATATAGTCAAAGGGAGAACTTCTGTGCCAGCACCAAAAAAATACGCCTCGTTCAAAAACCATATTTTCATCATCGGCTTCGGCTGCATCGGCGAGGGCGTTTTGCCCCTCATCCTGCGCCACATCGACGTGAAGCCCGAACAGATCACGATCATCACCGCAGACGATCGTAACCACGAAAAGGCCAAGGGGCTTAACGTCGCGTTCGTGAAGAATCCCTTGACGCGCGATAACTATCGGCAAGTTCTAGGGTCGCGCCTGAGCAGGGGCGATTTTGTCGTCAACGTCTCGATCGACGTTTGCTGCGTCGCGCTGATCGAGTTGTGTCAGGAAAAAGGCGCGCTTTACATCGACACCGTCATCGAGCCGTGGGCCGGCGCCTACACCGATCCCAATTTGACGCCGACGCAGCGTTCGAACTACGCCTTGCGCGAAAACGCCTTGGCCCATCGCCCCAAATTCAGGAATGGGCCCACCGCCGTTCTTTGCCATGGAGCTAATCCCGGAATGGTCAATCACTTCATCAAGCAAGCGTTGCTCAATGTCGCGAAAGATACCGGCGTCAAGGTCGCGAAGCCCGCCACGCGCGAGGATTGGGGAAGGCTTGCCGAGCAGCTCGGCATCAAAACCATCCATATCGCCGAACGCGACACGCAGGTCGCCAAAGCGCACAAGGATATCGACGAGTTCGTCAACACGTGGTCCATCGACGGTTTCTGCAGCGAAGGGAACCAGCCCGCCGAACTGGGCTGGGGCACGCACGAAAAAGCCTTGCCCCCAGGCGGCGAACATCACCCGAGCGGCTGCGACGCGGCGATTTACATGAACCGCCGCGGCTGCACGACGCGCGTACGAAGCTGGACGCCGCTCGAAGGCCCTTATCACGGCTTTTTGATCACGCATAACGAGGCCATTTCGATTTCGGACTATCTGACATTGAAGAAGGGCAACAAGGTCAGCTATCGCCCGACCTGCCATTACGCCTATCACCCGTGCGACGACGCCGTGCTGTCGATCCACGAGATGAACGGCAAAAACGGCAAGCAGCAGACCCGCCAGCGCGTCATCAAAGAAGAAATCACTGACGGCATCGACGAACTGGGCGTCCTTTTGATGGGCAACGAACGCGGCGTTTACTGGTATGGTTCGCGCCTGTCGATCAAGCAGGCGCGAAAACTGGTTCCTTTCAATAACGCGACTTCTTTGCAGGTCACGATCGCGGTTCTGGCAGGAATGATCTGGGCGATGGAAAATCCGAAACGCGGCATCGTCGAGCCTGAATACATGGATTCCGACCGCGTCGTGGAAATCGCGACGCCTTATCTGGGCGAAGTCGTCGGCGTTTGGGGGGGCTGGACTCCGTTGCAAGACCGCGGAATCCTGTTCCCCGAAGATATGGACACGTCTGATCCGTGGCAGTTCAAGAACATTCTGGTGTCGTAAGGTCTGGGCCGAGTTCTTGCAAGGAACGCCTTATGCCTTATTTAACTTGGGACGAAAAAACGATGAGCGTCGGAGTTCGCGCTCTTGACGACGATCATAAAAAGATTGTCGCCCTGATCGACGCTCTTTTTTTCCATGTTAAAAGTTTGCCCTGTCAAGAGTCCGCAAGCAAAATCATCGATAAGCTGGTTGTTCTTGCGTGCGAGCATTTCATCCACGAAGAGCAGCTTTTCGCGCAAACGGGTTATCCCGATGCCGCTTCGCATGCCGCCAAGCATGCGGAAATGGCGGAGCACGTCATCGCCTTCCAGCAAGAATACAAAAACAACCCGACGAATGAACTTCTTTTCAAAGAGGCAAATTTTCTTTGGAATTGGCTCGTGGATCACGACCTGACATTCGACAAAAAATATGGTCCGTATCTGAACAGCAAGGGGATCACTTAAGAAAGTGCAAACCCGAAATCCAAAAAATATCATGTCCCTCAATTCCGGCTATATCCGCCATTTTATCGCCTGCAACCGGCACACTTTCGACCATTTTGTCCCGTTTTACATCGAGAGCAAAAGGGTTGGCCGGATCAAAAAGGATGTCGCGGAATTTCTGACGGAAAAAACAACGTTCTTCGAAGCTCGGGGCGACGGCATCAGGCTGTCTTCGCGCTTGAAGGATTTCAAATCGCGCAGCGCCGCTTTAAGGCGGGCCACGCTGGCGCTCGTCAAACGCCTGAACAAGTTGTTGCGCGACGAAATGTATCCCGTCATCGAAAAATGGGGGGACGAACCCTTTGCTCAAATCGACCGCGTTGCCGTGCCGTGGTTCGGCGTGCGGGCGTGGGGCATTCACGTCAACGGGTTCGTTCGCAAAAAAGACGGAATTTATTTGTGGATCGGCGAACGCGCGAAAGACCGGCAGACGGCCCCCGGCAAGCTTGACAACATGATCGGCGGCGGGCAGCCCCTCGGCCTGACGCTGGAGCAAAATCTGTGCAAGGAAGCTTTGGAAGAGGCGGGTATCGAAGCGCATTTGGCTTTGACCGCAAACCCCGTGCGAAAAATGGATTATATGCTGGAACTTACCGACGGGCTGCGCGCGGATACGCTTTTCATTTATGATCTCGAATTGCCAGAGGATTTTACGCCCCGCAATACGGATGGCGAGGTCGCTGATTTTTCCTTAAAGCCGCTTCCGGAAGTCGCCGAACTCGTCCGTTCAACCGACAAGTTCAAATTCAATTGCAACATGGTCATTGCCGACTTTTTGATGCGGCACGGCTTTATCGGGCCGCAAGACGCCGAATATGAAGATTTAAAGACATGGCTTGAGGAAAAATCCTAACCACCAAAACTTTTAAACCAGATGGCCTATGAATCAGCCCTTATTTCCCTATGCAGAAATCGCGGAAGATGATGTCGAGCAAATCTTCGACATCGACGCGTCCCGTGATGCGCCCCAACGACCGCATTGCAAGGCGCACGTCCTCGGCGCGCATGTCCACTTGAGCCGCTTGCAGGGCGCGGTCGAGATGCTCTGCGCATTTTTCCAAAGCGGCGCGGTGCCTCGCGCGGGTCAACGGCGGCGCGCCCGCATCGCCGAAGCGGCGCTCGATCTCCTGCCCCAGTTTTTGCAGCAAATCGTCGATGCCGCCGCCCGTCAGCGCGGAAATGAAAAGCGGGGTTTGCCCGAACTTCTTCGCGCCTTGCTTCTTCGCGCCGACGATATCGCTTTTGTTCACGACCACAAGCGAGTCCCTATCGATCAGCGCTTCCGCTGCGGCGTCCGTATCGGGCCAAAGAGCGCCGTCGAACACGATCATCTTCAAATCGGCCTCGGCGGCGCGGGCGCGGGCGCGGCGGATGCCTTCGATTTCTATGGCGTCTCTTGCCGCCGAAGCTTCGGGAGACAAAATGCGCAATCCTGCGGTATCGGATAAAATTACGGGATAGCCGTGAATGTCGAGATGAACCTCGATCACGTCGCGCGTCGTGCCCGATAAAGGCGAGACAATCGCCGCATCGCGCCGCGCCAGCGCGTTGAGAAGCGAGGATTTCCCCGCGTTCGGAGGCCCTAAAATGACGATGGAAAAGCCCTCGCGCAGCCTTTCGCCGCGATGATTGTCGTCGAGATGCCGCGCCATTTCATCGCGCAAATCGCGCAAGGCGGCGGTTTGCTTTTCCAGCATTCCTTCGGGAAGATCGTCGTCCGAAAAATCTATCGCCGCTTCCGTCCATGCCAAAACGCGCATCAGGCGAAGACGCCAGTCTTCGTAAAGCCTGCCGAGCGCGCCTTCCATCTGGCAAAACGCCTGTTTGCGCTGCGCTTCGGTTTCGGCGGCGACAAGATCGGCAATCGCTTCGGCCTCGGTCAGGTCCATTTTGCCGTTTTCAAAAGCGCGGCGCGTGAACTCCCCTGCTTCGGCAAGGCGAAAACGCGGCAATGCGCCCAGCGCTTCGATGAGGGCGTTTGAAACCGCGCGGCCTCCATGCCCATGGATTTCGACCACGTCCTCGCCCGTAAAACTGTTGGGCGCGGGAAAAAAGAGAACGAGGGCGCGATCGACCGTTTCGCCCGTTTTCGGATTTTTTATTTCGCGTAAAGAAGCCTCGCGCGGTTCGGGCCTATCGGCGGGAACGCACAACCGCGCAAGTACTTGCAAAGCCTCGCGGCCCGAAACGCGAAAAACGGCTACGCCTGCTTTTCCCGCCGCGGAAGCCGGAGCAAAAATTGTCTGATCGTCGGTCATTTTCCTGCTTCCCCCGCCTTTGAAGAACATAAAAGGCGCAGCCGCGTCAAGAAGGATGAAAATACGTAAATTATGGCAAATTTCACAAGTTGGGCTTATAATGCCTTTCGTGCGCCATAATTTTGACCCGAAGTTTCGGCTAGAGTCTCATCCTGTAACCCCCTGCCCTCAATAAAGGAGCTTTCCATGAAATCCTTCAAAGTTCTCTCTTTGTGCAGCACGGCCCTTTTACTCGCCGCGTGCGCTGAAACCCCGATGGGCCCCACCGTTCGCGCTCTTCCGCCGCAGGGAAAGCCTTTCGATCAATTCCAGATGGAGCAAAATAGCTGCAAGGCCTACGCAGACCAGCAAGTGAGCGGTCAGGCCGAACGCGCCAACACGACGGGCGTCGTCGAAGGCATAGGAGGAACCGTTCTCGGCGCAGGTCTTGGCGCTGCTCTAGGCGGCGGCCACGGCGCGGCCGTGGGCGCGGGGCTTGGGGCGGTCGGCGGCACTGCTGTCGGAGCCAACACGTCCGCGCACGCGCAAAAAAGCATTCAAGAACAATATAACGACGCCTACGTCCAATGCATGACGGCAAAGGGCAATCAGGTTCAACAGCCCGTCGTTTACGCGCCGCCAACGACCGTGATTTATCAGCAGGCTCCGCCTCCGACCGTCGTTTATACGCAAGCTCCTCCCCCGCCGACTGTCGTTTACACACAGCCTGCTCCTGTCGCTCCGGCTGCGCCGCCTCAATATTACGGCCATTAAGGCTTTTCGGGAAAGTTCCGGAAGCCAAGCGTGAAATGCTTCGGCGCGGGCAGTTGGCTGACGTCGATTGCGCCTGCTGGCGCGGCAATGTTCCCAAGGGTTTTCTCGCCGCTTGAGACGATGTGTTGCAACCAATACGTTCCCCGATAACGCCGTTTATCGAGGTCTTTAATCATCCACGCGATATCGGCTTCGCTCATGATTTCTGGAGCGACCGTCGTCCGTACTTCAAGCGTCAGGCGGCCTTTGCGGCTTTCTTTAATCAGAAAATCGAGGCTTTCGCGGAAAGCTTTTTCGAACTTCGCCGTGCCGAGAATTTTTTTGTTCAGGTGCGGCGGGCATTTGTAGTCGAGCGCGACGTAATCGACGAGGCCCTTGGCGACAAGCTCGCGCAGCATTTTTGGATTGCCGCCGTTGGTATCGAGCTTGGTTTTAAAGCCCATTTCCTTGGCGGAGGCCATAAGATCGGGAAGGTTTTCGTAAAAAGTCGCCTCGCCGCCCGAAAAAACGACGCTTGTCAATTTTCCGATGCGCAATTTCAGAAAGGCGATGAGTTCCGCGTCTTCTTTTGTTCCGCGCTTCAAGACGATATCGGGATTATGGCAATAGACGCAGCGCAAATTGCAGCCCGATATCCAGACGATGCAGGCGAGTTCGCCGGGATAATCGAGGAGCGTGAAAGGCGTGATGTCGTAGATTTGGGACATGATATAAATAAGTCTAAATCAAATGGCGCGTATTGAAAGGACAGTTTTAACCTTCGCGGCAGGCCAAGGCGAAAAATGCGATTTTTTAAATCTTTGCGCGGAGCGTACTTCTTCCGTGCGTGAGCAGAAAAAATTTAAAAAAGCACGTTTTGCAGCCCTGCCTTACGCGAAAGAAACTAGCAGGCGACTTTTGAACCTAGCCTCTGCGCCTCGCACGAGCAGCGTTCCGCCGACGGTTCCTTGAAAGGAACGCGCTCGCGGTGTTCGCCCTTCTTGCCGATGTTGAAGCCGTCGATCGGGCGGAAATAGCCCATCACGCGCGTCCAGACTTGCGTCTTTTTCCCGCACGTCGGGCATGTTTGCTGCTCGCCGTTCAGGTAGCCGTGCTCGTCGCAAACGGAGAAAATCGGCGTAATCGTGATGTACGGAAGCTGGTAATTTTCCAGAACCGTGCGGACGAGGCGGCGGCAGGATTCGACGCTTTCCAGCTTCTCGTTCATGTACATGTGCAAAACCGTGCCGCCCGTGTACTTGCACTGCAGGCGGTTTTGGAGATCGAGCGCTTCGAAGGGGTCTTCGGTGTAGCCGACCGGTATCTGGCTGCTGTTCGTGTAATAGATGTTCGGATAACTGCCCGCCTGCTCGATATCCGTAAAGCGCTTGTGGTCTTCCTTGGCGAAGCGGTACGTAGCGCCCTCCGCCGGAGACGCTTCGAGGTTGTAAAGGTTCCCCGATTTCTCCTGATATTCGCGCAGGCGGCGGCGCATGTGATCAAGAATGCGAATGCTCATCTCGATCCCTTCGGGCTTCGTCATATCGGCCTTGCCGTGCGTGAAATTCACGACCATTTCGTTCATGCCGTTGACGCCGATCGTGCTGAAATGATTCCGCAAATCGTGCAAGTAACGCTGCGTGTACGGGTAAAGGCCGCGTTTCAGGCCGTCGTTCACGAAGACGCGCTTCTTTTCGAGCGTTCCGTAGGCCAAATCCATCAGGCGGTCGAGCGCTTCGACGAGCTTGACCTCGTTGCCCGCGTGCGTGTAGCCGAGCCGCGCCATATTGATCGTGACGACGCCGATCGATCCGGTCATTTCCGCCGATCCGAACAGGCCGTTGCCGCGTTTTTGCAGTTCGCGCAGATCAAGCTGCAGGCGGCAGCACATCGACCGCACCGCGCCGGGCTTATAGGCTTCGGGATTTTCGTGACGCACGCCGTTTTCGTCGCGCGTGTATTGGCTGCCGATGAAATTCTGGAAGTACGAGCTGCCGACCTTCGCCGTGTTCGCGAAAATCACGTCGGCCACGCGGCTGTCCCATTTGAAGTCTTCGGTGATGTTGACGGTCGGAATCGGGAACGTGAACGGCTGGCCCGACATATCGCCTTCGGTCATGACTTCGTAATAAGCGAGGACGATGCGCTCCATCTCGGGCGCGAAGTCGCCATAGGTCATGTCCGTGAGCTTCTGGATTTCGGGGCGGCGTTGGCGCGCCATGCGCAGGAGTTCGCCGTCGCGGACGCCGTCGAACAGATGCTCCGTGCCGCACATCGGCAGCGTCATGCGCAAATCTTCGGGGCATGTGATGTCCATCGTCACGTTCGTGAAGGGCGATTGGCCCCAGCGGGCGGGAACGTTGAGGTTATAGACAAACTGGCGAATGGCTTTGACGATTTCCCCGTCGCCAAGCTGATCGATGAAAACGAGAGGCGCCAGATACGTGTCGAACGAGCTGAACGCCTGCGCGCCCGCCCATTCGGACTGAAGAATGCCGAGGAAATTCGCCATCTGCCCCAACGCTTCGCGGAAATGGCGCGGCGGACGCGACGACACGCGCCCCGTTACGCCATTGAAGCCTTCGGTCAACAACTGGCGCAAGCTCCAGCCCGCGCAATAGCCCGCGAGGCTGTCGAGATCGTGAATGTGATAGTCGCCGTCGCGGTGCGCGCCGCCTTCGTCGGGCGTGTAAACGTCGTCGAGCCAGAAATTCGCGATCACTTTGCCCGCGATGTTGTTCACGAGTCCCGCGTGGCTATAGCCGACGTTCGCGTTGGCGTTGATCCGCCAATCGGCTTTCGAAACATATTCTTCAACGGTGTCGGAACAATCGATCATGGTCCCCTTGGATACATCTTGCGGATCGGAAATAGAAGGGTCAGCGCGGTATGCAAGGGACGAATTTGCCATGGGACTCTCTTCCAGAAAATGAGGGCAGGATACTAGATGATGTATAATGCATTGCACTATAACACAAGATATGGTGTTGCGTTTGATCTTAATCAAGCAAGCAAAAAATTATTTTAGACCTCCTTACATCTCAAAATGACGACAAAACCGACCCCCTATAGAGGGCAACTCCCAGTCCTATAAACAAAAAAGGCGAAAATGTGACCGCCGAAACGGAATGCTTAAACAACCGAAACAATCCTATAAAAATTGTTGCCAAAACGGAACCTACCCCCCAGGCCATGATGGCAGGTTCTATTCCGAAACAGGCGACCGCCAGCATCGTCCATTTGGCGTCTCCCATGCCCAAAGCATCGGCATGAAATTTCTTGAACCACGCGTAATTGATAAGCCAAATAAGAATTCCCGCGGCAACCGCTTGTTGCAGATGATGCGCCGCGATTTCCCATGACGCAAAAACCCCCTGCGCGGCCGTGACGGCAAGAAGGCCGAAAAAAATCAGCGCTTCGGGAATAAGCGCCGTCAAAGAATCGAAGATCGCCGCAAACGCCAGAATCGCCAGAACGCATGCCGTTACGCCCCAACACTCCGGCGGCATTCCCGGAGCCATGCGGACAAATATTTCAGGCGCTGCATCGAAGGGCGGAATCGCGAAAGCCATGTGCGCCGCTTACGGAAAAGCGCAGTTGGAAACGGCGGAGCCCGTCGGCATCGTGATCCAGACGATGAACTTCTGGTTCGGATTGTGGCCGGAGGCGGTCGAGGAATCATAAAGGACTTCGTTCGTCCCCGTGGCCGTCGCCGCGCTGTTGAATTTCGAAGCGGCGCGGATCAATCCGGCGGTACTGGCCGTGCTTGGGGATATGGGCGTCGTATAGATGCAGCGGCCGCCGGACGCTCCCCCGTTTATGTAGGTCCAATCGTTAAATCCGCTCGTCGCCGGAGGCAACAGAATATTGTTCGTCCCGTTGTTCCAAAGCGATCCGGTTCCCATCGGATCGCAGAGCAGACTGTTGACATCCGCCGCGGAAGCGGCGGCGGGGTAACCGTCGGTTCCCGCCGTCGTTGGCGATCCCATCGACAGGGCCATCTGATACTGCATATTGCAATTGTTGATCGTATTGCGGATAAGATTTGCCTGCGAGGCGATGTCGGCGGCGACGCGGTCCGCTATGCTTGCCGTTTGAAAATCGCCGCCGCCTCCTGCGACAGCCATGGCCAGCACCGCCAGCAAGGCGATGATGAACAAAATCGGGCCGATGGCGATTCCGGCTTGGGACGAAAATCTTTGCTTTTTTTCCATGCTGCTCTCCTGAAAAAATTTTATATTTTGAAGCGGCCTCATCGCGCGCGTTTTTCCAACACAGCGCGTTCGCCTCAATCTGCAACGCTTGGCATAAGACTTCCCGAACGAGGAACGCCGGAATAGTTTACCCGTTTTTTCGCCGAAAGCCACCAAATCTCTGAGGCAAGAAATGCTTTATCAGGGAACAAAACAAATATACTTCGGCTCGGCCGCCCATTTCTCCTGATAGCCCTTTTGCAAAACACCGCCGGTCAAACGCCAATCCTTAAACGAAGCGGCATATCCCGGCCTTCCGGGCGTGTAAAAAGAAGCATACATGGAATTAAACGAAATCCGGTCGATGGAATCCGAAATGATACCGCTTAGAGAATAGTTTTTTGTTGCTTCGCTCTTTACGACTTCTTCCGTTGTCATCGGAAGTTTAATAATTACATCCTTCTCCGCATGGGCGTCATGCGCCACGCCTTCCATTTTCAGAACCGTAATAAAGAGAAAATCTGAAACGTTCGTAAGATCAAACGACAAATGCCCGCCCGCGACTTGAACCGAGGTAATTTCAAAAAGCCTATTTCTCTCGTTACACATGTTAATGCTCTCCCTCATAATTCGATTTCATGAAAACCGGCTCGCGATAGTAACAAACCGCCAACCCAAGAACAATCAAACAAAATGGTTTCATGTATTATAGTTAAAAATTCGAAGAGCCCCTCTTTTGTGATAAAATTTGCGAAGGGCGGGAAAAACATGCCATTATCGGATGCTCACAGGAACCCGCTTCATGACGCCGTCCCCCAATTTCAGAGAGATGCTCGATCTTGCGCCGGATTTCGCCGTCGAAGTCGAAGGCCTTGTTAAAACCTATGCCGCAAGCAAGGGACAGCCGCCCAAAGAGGCGCTTAAAGGCATTAACCTGCAAATTCCGCGTGGCTGCATTTTCGGGCTTTTGGGGCCGAACGGCGCGGGCAAATCGACCCTCATCAACATTTTGGCTGGCCTTGTCATTAAGACTTCGGGGACGGCGCGGGTTTGGGGCTATGAAGTCGATGAAAATCCGCGCAGGACAAAGTCTTCGATCGGCGTCGTGCCGCAGGAATTGAACCTGGACGCGTTCTTTCCGGCGCGTGAATTGCTGGATATGCAGGCCGGACTTTACGGCGTTCCCAAGCGCGAGCGCCGCACCGATGAATTATTGAAAATCGTAGGCTTGACCGAAAACGCGGATTCCGCCGCGCGCACGTTGTCGGGGGGCATGAGGCGGCGCTTGATGATCGCGAAGGCTTTGGCGCATGGGCCGCCTGTGCTCGTGCTCGACGAGCCGACGGCAGGCGTCGATGTCGAATTGCGCCAATCTCTCTGGGAATACGTGAGAAAACTGAATGCGGCGGGAACGACCGTTTTACTGACGACTCATTATCTCGAAGAGGCGCAGGAGCTATGCAACCGCATAGCGATTATTCACAACGGCGCCTTGGTTGCGAACGACACCAAAGAAGGCCTTCTGCGCCGGATCGACAACAAGCGCCTGACGATCCTCATAGACCGCGACGTGGCTGAATTGCCGGAAAATATGAGAAACTCCGGATGGGAAATTCTCGACTCCCGTCACCTGAGCGTCGCCTACCGCCCGAGCCAGATGGCTGCAGCTTCCCTTTTGCGCGCTGTCCAGATGAACGGATTCATCATCTCCGATCTGACGACCGAAGAAACCGATCTGGAAGACGTGTTCTTGCAGCTGACGCAGCGAACCTAGAAACGTTCAGCAATGAAGCCCTGTCGCTTGGGGGTCTGCCGATTTTTCAGACTTCCGCGGCGAAGAGTGGAGTTTGCATTCGTGAATCCACTGTGAAAAATAGCGAATGAGTTCGCTTACGTCTTCTTTGATCTCGCCATTCAAGTATTGGCCGTTTTTATTAAAGTTCTTTAAGTTGTCGAAGTTATTTATTTTCCAAAAATCTCTGACTGTAACGCTCCCATACTCCTCATACTCTCTGATCAAAAACCATACGGCTTGGTCGTTCGAATCATCTTTGAAGGGTTCGGATTTAATGAAAACAATGACTCCGTTTTTAACATCCGGATTTTCCAAAAAGGCTCCATCCGTTCTAAACCCAAACTCTTTCATGGATAAACGCATGTTCGTGACAATTCCGCCCAAGCTTTGGCTCGGGCAAAATTTAAAATCTCCGCCGGAAAGTTTCGACAATTCCTCAAATCCGGAAAGAAGCTCCGGAACGGCTCCGTTCAAATAATCCTCAAACTCTTTTTGTTTGAGGGAAGCGCGTTTAGCTTCATTTTCATAAATTTCTTTAACGGAAAACGGTTTTGTAAATCCTTCCCTCATTTTTTATCTCCTTATAAAAAGGCATTTTCAAATTCGATTTCAAAATACAGCGCCCCTATTACTTGCACAACAGGGATTTATGGTTAACGGGTCAACTTCCTATTTTTCCCAATAAAAAACCCCGCAGGAAAACCTGCGGGGTTTTTCACTAACCTAACGCTCTCGCTTACTGCGCGACGATCGTCACAGCGCGGCGGTTTTGCGCCCAAGCGGCTTCGTTGCTGCCAACGACTGCAGGACGTTCCTTGCCGTAAGAGATCGTGGTGATGCGCGCGGCCGGAATGCCCGCGGCCACCAGATAGTTTTTGGCTGCCGTTGCGCGGCGTTCGCCCAGCGCGAGGTTGTATTCGCGCGTGCCGCGTTCGTCGCAATGGCCTTCGACCGTGACCTTGGCTGTCGCGTACTTCTTGAGCCATGTCGCTTGGCGATCGAGCGTTCCTTGCGCTTCCGTGCTCAGATCCGACTTATCGAACGCGAAGAATACGCGGTCGCCGACGTTGACGACTAAATCGCCTTGCGTGCCGGGAGTCGCTGCCCCTTTCATTCCGCCGGCGCTTCCGTTCGCGCCGCCTTCCCCTTCATTGGTTCCAAGCGTATCGCAAGCGGATACGAGAACGAGCGTTGCCATAAGGCACAAAAGCTTTTTAAACATCTTTTTCCCCCTTCAGGAAACTCTGGCGGTGCGGCGAAATCGCCTTTGCCGAGATAGATTATGAATGAAGCCGCGCACAACATCGAGAGCTGACTCGGCGCCCTGCGCAACACCAGAATTCTTTCCGTGGCCTGATCTGACGAATCCTCAAAACTTCAGGGAAATCTCATCATCCTAGGCGCGGGATCGAATTTGATGGGGGCAGCGTAATCGGATGGGCTCCGTGAATCAAGCCCGAAGGTGGAAAAAAATCGGGAAGGTTAAAAACAAGCTGCGGGACGTGGCATGATTGCAACGATGGGCGCGCGCAAAGTCTTTGAATTATGGCTAAATTGTGAAAGACGCGTTTGAAAAACAGAGCGTTGCCTTTTGCAATTTTTTTTAAGCAAAGCTCGTTTTCGTCAACGTACCCCCGAAATGCCGCCGTTCATATCCGGCGTTGCCGTTCATGGATAGACCGAGCGTCAATCCATAACCGTGTCCTGCCCTCGCATGGCCTTCTTCCGTCGAAGCCAAACGGAAATAACGCATCACGAAAACGCGTATGGCCGCCGTCAGGGACGTCTTATCCTGTTTTTGCAGCGATACCGTCGTGCAGATTTGATGCACCGTCGATCTTTCGCGCTGGCAGATTTCGCGCAAGCCGTCCCACATTTCTGGTTCCAACCGGATACTGGTGCGGCGTCCGGAAACAACGACATTTCGGCTAATGAGCGTACTACGGGGGTGTTCAGGGCCTGCTCTTTCAGCGCAGGTATTTTCGCGTTTGGTTTCGGCTGTAATCATGAAAAACCTCAGGAGTTGGGGGCTTTAACGGGAGAGGCATTACACTTGTAGGTTGTGTATAAACACACACATGTGTTTTTGCAATATCTATTTGACGTATTTTTGAAATTTTATTCCGATTTGTTACAACTCAATGTAAATAAAGTATTTTTCTTAATTCTATAAAGCGTTATTTTAAAAAATTCGCCTTTCTTTTTTTGAAAAACAGGAAGGGATTTCCCGCAGGGGTATGTCGTTTTTCAGATTAACAATGGGCACGTTAGAGTTGTATTTTTCGGCATGAAAATTTCGCGCCCCGCATATCTTGATTAACTCTTTTTTTGAAACGCTTTGAAAACGCTTATTTATTCAGGACGGCCGTTGGCAATTTTATGTCGAATCGCATCCAAAGAGCCCTGTAAAATATAAGCGGCAGCCATTTTATCGACGACGGCACCGCGGCGCTTTCGGCTCATGTCGCTTTCAATCAGAAATTTTTCGACGGCTGCCGTCGAAAGTCTTTCGTCCCAGAATATGAATGGAATATCGGGATCGGGCAGGACGCCTTTTTGCGACAAATTGCGCACGAAAGCGCGCGCGGCTTGCGCCGTCCTACCTTCGCTGCCGTCCATATTTTTCGGCAATCCTATGATAACGCCGCCGATATCGCGCTCCTCGATAATCGCCGCTAACGCTGCGGCGTCGGCGGAAAATTTCTTGCGTTCAATCGAGGTCAGAGGCGAGGCGATTGTCAAATTAGGATCGGAAACGGCCACGCCGATGACTTTGCTGCCGTAGTCGAGCCCCAGAAGGCAGCTGTTTTTGCGCAAAAACGCGGGCAGTTCGGACAGGTTGCGAAGGATCATATTGGATGATAGTGATATCCCGTTTAAAAAGTAAAGTTCCGAAGGAATCCCATGTCTATAGATCAAAAAGTCGTTGCAAGAATCGCCACGCTCGCGCGCCTCAAGATTCCGGCCGAGGAGCAGGCTCATGTCGCGGGAGAATTGAGCAAAATCCTCGACTGGGTCGCGCAATTGAATGAGGTCGATGTCGCGGGCGTCGAGCCTTTGGCCAATGTGAACGATGCTTCGCTGCGCACGCGCGCTGATGTCGTAAATGACGGCGGTATGCCTCAGGATATTCTGGCAAACGCCCCGGCCAGCACGGCGGATTTCTTTACCGTTCCGAAAGTTGTTGAATGACGGGGCGCAGTCACGGTTGCGGGAAGCGAGCAACGCGAGCGTACCGCAGAGTAGTCGCGCCCTTCTTCTTAAGGATTCTATAATGACCAAACTTACCGATCTGACGATCACCGAGGCTTTACAAGGGTTGAAAGCCAAAAAATTCAGCGCCGTCGAATTGGCCGACGCGCATATCGCCGCCGTGGAAACGAAAGAAGCGCGCGGAACGAAGGCTTTCGTCACCGAAACGCCCGATGTCGCGCGCAGGCAAGCCCAAACGTCCGACGCGCGGCGCGCGGCGGGAAACGAAGGCGTACTCGACGGCATCCCCATCGCGATCAAGGATTTGTTCTGCACCAAAGGAATAAGGACGACGGCCTCCAGCGCCATTTTGAAAAATTTCGTGCCGACGTATGAATCGACCGTGACGCAGAAGCTGGCCGACGCGGGCGCTGTGACGCTCGGCAAAGTCTGTCACGACGAATTCGGTTTCGGCGGCGCGAACATCAATACGCCTTTCGGGCCTGTCGTAAATCCGTGGTCGGGCAAAGACCCCGCCAACGCCGCGCGGAAATTGGTTCCGGGAGGATCTTCCGGCGGATCGGCGGCGGCGGTCGCGGCGCGCCTCGCGATGGCCGCGACGGGAACCGATACGGGCGGTTCGTCGCGTCAGCCCGCGTCGTTTTCGGGCGTCGTCGGGATGAAGCCGACTTATGGGCGCTGCTCGCGCTGGGGGATTATCGCTTTCGCGTCTTCCCTCGATCAGGCGGGCGTTTTGACGCGTTCCGTCGCCGATACGGCGTTGATGCTTCGCGTAATGGCGGGGTTCGACGAAAAAGATTCGACCTCGGTCGATCGGCCCGTTCCCGATTACGCGAAGGCGTTGGGAAAATCGGTCAAAGGATTGAAAATCGGCGTGCCGCGCGAATACCGCATCGAGGGCATGAATCCCGAAGTCGATGCCTTATGGCAAAAAAGCGCCGCGATGTTGCGCGACGCCGGAGCCGAAGCGGTCGAGATCAGCCTGCCGCATACCAAATACGCCCTGCCCGTTTATTATATCATCGCTCCGGCAGAGGCTTCGTCGAATCTCGCGCGTTACGACGGCGTGCGTTACGGCGCGCGCGTCAAGGGCGAGACTTTAGACGAGATGTACGAAAACACGCGCGCGGCGGGATTTACAAAAGAAGCGCGGCGCAGAATTTTGATCGGCACTTACGTTTTGTCCGCCGGATATTACGACGCTTATTACCGCAAGGCGCAGCGCGTCCGCCGTTTAATACGGAACGATTTTCTCGAAGCGTTCAAAAAATGCGACGCGATTTTGACTCCCGTCTCGCCCGGCACGGCTTTCGCCATCGGCGAGAAACAGGACGATCCGTTGCAGATGTATCTGGAAGACGTCTATACGGTGACGCTGAATCTGGCCGGACTGCCGGGCATTTGCGTTCCCGTGGGATTGGCGAAAAACGGATTGCCGATGGGCATGCAGCTTATCGGCCGCGCGTTCGACGAAGAGACTTTATTCACCGCCGCTTCCGCTTTGGAAAAAGCGGCGGGATTTACGGCGAAACCTCCTTTCACGGCATAAGACAATGGCATACGTAACGGGCACGACGGGCGAATGGGAAATGGTGATCGGGCTGGAAGTTCACGCTCAGGTCATTTCCAATTCCAAATTGTTTTCGGGCGCATCGACAACGTTCGGCGCCGCGCCCAACGCACAAGTCAGCACGGTCGATGCGGCCTTCCCCGGCATGTTGCCCGTTTTGAACGAATACTGCGTCGAACAAGCGGTGCGGACGGGATTGGGATTGAAAGCCCAAATCAACATGACCTCCGTCTTCGACCGCAAGAATTATTTCTACGCCGATTTGCCCGCCGGATACCAAATCAGCCAGTTCACGCAGCCTATCGTCGGCAAGGGCGAAATTCTGCTCGATTTGGCGAACGGAGAAACGCGGAACGTCGGCATCACGCGCCTGCACTTGGAGCAGGACGCGGGCAAGAGCATGCACGACCAAAGTCCCAATGAAACTTACGTCGATTTGAACCGATGCGGCGTCGCGTTGATGGAAATCGTATCCGAACCCGACATGCGCTCGGGCGAGGAAGCGGGCGCTTACTTGAAAAAACTGCGCGCGATTTTGCGGTACTTGGGGACGTGCGACGGAAATATGGAGGAAGGCTCGATGCGCTGCGACGTGAATTTGTCAATGCGGCGCAAGGGCGACGAGAAGCTCGGCACGCGCTGCGAGATCAAGAACGTCAACTCGATCAAATTCGTGATGCAGGCGATCGAGTACGAGGCGCAGAGGCAGGTCGAAGTTCTGGAAGGCGGCGGAAGAATCGAGCAGGAAACGCGCCTCTGGGACACCGGAAAAGGCGTCACGCGCAGCATGAGGTCCAAGGAAAACGCCCACGATTACCGCTATTTCCCCGATCCGGATTTACTGCCTCTCAAGCTCGACCCCAAAATGGTCGAACGCGTGAAAAAAACGTTGCCCGAATTGCCGGATGAGAAGAAAGCAAGGTTTATAAGCGAATATGGATTAAAGCCTTACGATGCGAGCGTGCTGGTGGCGGAAAAAGCCTCGGCGGATTATTTCGAAAAAGTCGCAAAAGGACGCGACGGAAAACTGGCGGCGAATTGGGTGACGGGAGAATTGTTCGGCGCTTTGAACAAAATGGGCAAAGGCATCGAAGACAGTCCCGTTTCCGCCGAGGCTTTAGGCGAATTGGTCGGCCTTATCAGCGATCAGACGATTTCGGGCCGCATTGCGAAGGACGTATTCGAGGAAATGCTGAAATCCGGAAAATCCGCCGCGACGATTGTCGAAGAAAAAGGCCTGAAGCAAGTCACGGACACCGGCGCGATTGAAAAAGCTATTGACGAAATCCTCGCCAAAAACGCCGACAAGGTCGCGGAATACAAATCCGGCAAGGACAAATTGTTCGGCTTCTTCGTCGGCCAAGTCATGAAAAGTACGGGGGGAAAGGCAAACCCCGCGATGCTGAATGATCTTTTGAAGAAAAAATTGGCATAGGCGGCAAGGAGTATTTATGCGAAAGGATGTTTCTTTCCGAAAGGCTTTGCCTGAAGATATAGATACTTTAAGCGCATTTATTTTTGAACATGGGGTGAATTCTTGGAACTATCTTCCGAAGGATTCAGTTCTTGCTCATCTTGCTTCCATCGCATCAAACGACGTTGAGGGCATTGTTGCCGAGCGAAACGGAGAGATTCTGGGCTTTACGACATTTGAAGCCTCAAGTTTTTTTGCCGCCTACCAGCCTCCAGAACGGAAATCTCTCCGGCACGGATATATCTGCGAAGTTGTGGTTCATCGCGCTTTCGTTGGACAAGGAATCGGAACGCGTTTGTTGCAAGAGGCTGTCAATAATTTGCGTCGGAAAGGCTTTTCGGACATCTACGCGGATCGGCACGAAGAAAACATGGCTTCGGCAGGAATGATGAAGAAAGCGGGATTTGTCGAAATCGACACATTTAGCGATTTAAAGCGCAGAGAATCCGGTTCGCGTCGCACGACTGTTTGCCGATATGCCAAATGAAAGATCGAAGTGACGATTCTATTTGAAAAGATCACGCTCTGGTCTAGAAATACGAAGACAGTTTAAGGATTATTCGATGACCCCCAAAACACAACCAACGCCAGCCGAGATTGGGATGCCCGACACTTCCGTCTCCGTCCGCGATGTTTTCGAGATCGAGAGCGATTGGAAAGTTCCGGCTTTTCTGCATTCCTCCGAGCACGTGCCGGAGATCGACACCGCGTATCGCTTCGATCCCGATACGACGCTTGCGATTTTGGCGGGTTTCGCGTTCAACCGGCGCGTTTTGATTCAGGGCTATCACGGCACGGGCAAATCCACGCACATCGAGCAAGTCGCGGCGCGGCTCAACTGGCCCTGCATCCGCATCAACCTCGACAGCCACATCAGCCGCATCGATTTGATCGGCAAGGACGCGATCGTCCTGAAAGACGGCAAGCAGGTCACGGAATTCCGCGAAGGCTTGCTGCCTTGGGCGTTGCAACGCGCGTGCGCCTTGGTGTTCGACGAATACGACGCGGGACGGCCCGACGTGATGTTCGTCATTCAGCGCGTTTTGGAAGTCGAGGGAAAACTGACGCTGCTCGACCAAAACCGCGTCATCACGCCGCATGAGGGATTCCGGCTGTTCGCAACGTCCAACACCGTGGGCCTCGGCGATACGACCGGGCTCTACCACGGAACGCACGCGCTCAATCAGGGGCAGCTCGACCGTTGGAACATCGTCGCGACGCTCAATTATCTTCCTCCTTCGGAAGAAGAAGCGATTGTGGCGGCAAAGGTTCCGTCGTTCGCCGCGTCCGATAAAAAGGAAACGCTGAAAGGAATGGTCGCGCTTGCGAACCTGACGCGGCAAAGCTTCATGCAGGGCGATATCTCGACCGTCATGTCGCCGCGCACCGTCATCACGTGGGCGGAGAATTTCGATATTTTCAAGGATTTGGGCGCGGCGTTCCGTTTGAGCTTTCTCAACAAATGCGACGAAACCGAACGCGCTGCCGTCGCCGAACTTTATCAACGCGCGATGGGAACGGAATTGGCGCTATGAAGCCCGCCGATATCGATGAATTCTTCCGCCGCTTGTCCGAAGCCAATCCGGAGCCGAAAACGGAATTGGATTACGTCAACGGCTATACATTTCTGGTCGCGGTCGTTTTGTCGGCGCAGACGACGGACAAAGGCGTGAATAAAGCGACCGCCGCGTTGTTTAAAAAAGTCAAAACGCCGCAAGAGATGCTAAAGCTCGGCGAGCGCGGCTTGAAAAAATACATCAAGACGATCGGGCTTTATAACGCGAAGGCGAAAAACATCATCGCGCTGTCTAAGGCGCTTATCGAAAAATTCGGCGGAGAGATTCCGAAAACACGCGAGGAATTGCAAAGCCTTCCTGGCGTGGGGCGCAAAACCGCGAACGTTATTTTAAATGCGTTTTTCGGAAAACCCGTCATTGCGGTCGATAGGCACGTGCTTCGCGTCGCCAATCGCACAGGGCTTGCCAAAGGCGAAACGCCGGAGGAAATCGAGGAGCAATTGACGCGCGTTATCCCTCAAAAATGGCTCAACCACGCGCATCATTGGCTCGTTTTGCACGGGCGTTATGTCTGCACCGCGCGCGCGCCCAAATGCCCCGCGTGCCCCGTCAAAGACCTATGTGCTTATAAAGAAAAGACAAAATAGGATTTGGTTTCATCAAATTCGTGGATATACTGCGAACTCATTTCAAGAATAATTTGGAGAAGGTTATGGAAAGAAAAAATAAAGATTATCTCATTTCCGGATTTTGGTTTGCGGGTTCCGTCTTAACCAGCACCGTTTCGATCATCAATTTTGTCGTTCGTCATTCGGCCTTAGCCAATGTCGCATCCACATTGTTCGGCATCGCCGCTTTCGGAAGCGCCTATCTTACGATTGGATATTGGAGCCTCGCCGAACGGGAAATAACAAAAGGCGATCAAAAGCCCGACGCGCGGGGCGATGCGCTTAATGCCAAGCCGGATAATCCGAAAAATCTCGATAACGATAAATAACCGTGAAAAGAAAACGGCGAAACCGCGCGCGGTTTCGCGGGGATAAATTTAAAACCAAAGAGATGTTTGGTTAATATCGGCGTGAGGTTTTAAAATGGCTTTTGCCGCGCATGGGAATATAATGCTGGCATAAATCTTTGGATGATTTCCGGAGGGTAGAAATGGCAATAAGAATTGTTGGCCATCCTGAGCTTGATGAAGATTACTCGCATTTTATACGCAAAACTGAAACGGCATCTCTTGGTTGGTTTGCCGCTACCGCAGCATGCTTCATCCCATTAATCGGTATTGCGACTTGCGATAAAGTTCCGACCCCTTTTCGCATAGCAGCGGCCGCACTAACCGTTGGAATGGTTCTTACCACGGCTAAAGCTTTTCATTTATGCGCGCGATATTCCAAGCGTCAGTGGGCATTGAATAATGATGAAGCCGGCGGTTTTGGTCAGCTCAAAGTTAAAAAACAATACGAAAGTGGTATAAACACACTGTGGGCAAGGTTTGTGACGGAACTCCACATATAGAAACGCCTTCTACCCCTCCATCGCCGGAATCTGGACGATGAATTTTGCGCCGAGGATGTTTCCTTTTTCGTCTCGGCGGTTTTCGGCCCAAATGCGGCCTCTGTGCGCCTCGATGATTTGCTTCGAGATGCTAAGCCCCAACCCGGAATGGATGCCGAATTTTTCCGACCTCGGGCGTTCGCTGTAAAAACGGTCGAAAATGGCTTCAAGCTTGTTTTCGGGAATGCCCGGGCCGTTGTCCTCGATCTCGACCTGAACATAGGCTCCGGCGCGAACGGCGGAAAGCCTGACCGGTTTGTCGGCGGGCGAAAACGACAGCGCATTGTCGAGCAAATTCTGGAACACCTGCACCAAACGCCCTCTCACGCCCGCGACGCATAAAGCTTCTCCCGTCGTTTGTATGGCGATGCGCGGCTGTTGCCCGTCTTTGGCGTCGTTCAGGCGATAATAACTTTCCATGTGCTTCAAGATCGCGCCGATATCCACGGCTGCGAATTCCGCGCGCCCCAGTTCGGCGTCGAGGCGCGAGGCGCTTGAAATATCGGTGATAAGGCGCGTCATCCGGTCCACGTCGTCGCGGATAATCAGCATCAGTTTCTTCTGCGCGGCGTGATCCGAGACGCGCTCGACCGTTTCGACCGCGCTGCGCAAAGAGGTCAGCGGATTTTTCAGTTCGTGCGCGACATCGGCGGCGAAATGCTCGATATCGCCGACTCTTTTCGCCAAAGCCGCCGTCAAAGCCCTCAACGCGCCCGACAGATCGCCGATTTCGTCGTGGCGCGCCGTCATGTCGGGAAGAACGTCGTCGCGCAAAAGAGTCGAGATGCCCGAAATTCCCGCCTGATCAGTCTGCCCTCGGCGCAGAATTTCGGCCGCCTGCGCAAGCTGCCTTAACGGATGCGCAATCGCGCGGGCGAGATAAAACGACAGCAAAATCGTGACGCCGAGCGTAAGGGAGAAAATCTGCAGGATGTTGATGCGCACCGCGTAAATGGCGCGGTCGATCGATGCGTCGGAACGCGACATTGTTACCGCGCCGAAAATGCGATGCGCGTGCGTAACCGGCACGGATGCTGCCAAAATCAGGCCGCCTTTCGTGAGACTCCAGACCTGCGTCGCGTTTTCTCCCTTCAGCGCGCGCGCCGTCACGTTCGTCAGGCTGGTGCGCTGCATGGCCTCGCTGAAAGGAGGATAGACGCGGCGTTCGTGAATCAGATCGATGGCGTCGAACACGGCGGCGATCGCGCGCGCGCCCCAACTGGCGGGAACGTCGTCTTCGGCGCCCGGATCGTCGGCCTGCGCGCGCCCGCCTTTATCGGCGAGAAGGTAGCGGCTGTCGGCCAGAAGCGTTTCCTGCGCGCTGAACAGGCGCGTCCTGTTTTCCGTTTCTTCCGCCAAACGCTTGACCATCATGCGCCCCAGAAGCGGCGACAGGATTCTCTGGTCGTTTCTGTCAACGACAATGGCGTTTTCGGCGACGGCGCTGGCGACAAGGCGCGCCTGCGACAGCATTTCCTTAAGCTCGGTCGCGATGATGCGGTCCTGATAGTTTCCCAGATACAAAAGGCCGCCGACCAAAATCGCCAAGGCCATGACGTTGACCGCGAGAATGCGCAACGTCAATGGCGACACCGCGCGCGGAGGACGCATTCCGCCGCCGAGATTAGCCGTTCCTTCGTTTTTGGGGATCATGGAAAGCAAAGGTCACTCTTTAAATCTGTAGCCGACGCCGTACAACGTTTCGATTTGCGAGAAATCGGGATCGATATCCCTGAACTTCTTTCTAAGGCGCTTGACGTGGCTGTCGATCGTGCGGTCGTCAACGTAAATCGCTTCGCCGTAAGCGGCGTCCATCAACTGGTCGCGGTTTTTGACGTGCCCGGGACGCTGTGCCAGAGCCTTGACGAGAAGAAACTCGGTGACGGTCAGTTCGACGGGCTTTCCTTTCCACGTGCAAACGTGCCGCGCGTTATCCAGCATCATGTCGCCGCGCGTAAGGATCGAAGCGGGATCGCTATTCGCCGGTTGCTGGCGCGCCTGCTCGCGGCGCAAAAGGGCGCGGATGCGCTCGACCAACAGGCGCTGCGAAAAAGGCTTTTTGATGTAATCGTCCGCGCCCATGCGCAGGCCCATGATTTCGTCGATCTCTTCGTCCTTCGAGGTCAGGAAAATCACGGGCATATGCAGCGTCGCGGCGCCCTGCCTTAGGCGTTGCAGAAGCTCTATGCCGTTCAGACGCGGCATCTTGATGTCGAGGACGGCCAAATCCGCCGGACGCTGGGACAGATCGCGCAAAGCCTCGTCGCCGTCGGGATAAGCGCGGACGCTGAACCCCTCGGCCTCAAGAGCCATTTGCACCGACGTCAGGATATTCCGGTCGTCGTCGACCAGAGCGATTTGCGGCATGAAAACTCCTGTCTCTTCATTTTGCGGGGAAGACTGGAAGAAAGAACCTAGCTTCAAACGTGTTGCCAGAGAGGCAAAATTAAGGCTTTTTCGCGGAAAAGGCCAGAAGCGAAGGCCCTTTGCGCTCAAAGGCTTGAAAACAGCAGCTTTATTGATGTCACGCAGGCACGTTTGCCGGATGCACGTAATTCTTTCCCATTCCGACCAGAATATTGGAGAGAAGAAGCGTTGCTTTTTCTTCGCTTAAAATTTCCGTTATGCTTTTTTTGTTTTTCACAAAACAATTATAAATTTTTTCCGTAGCCAACTGTTCCGCCCCGTCCTCGGGTTTTTCGAGCGGTAAAATCAGGTCGTTGGGGCCTTCGAAGATGCCTTTTTCGGCTCTCTTGAGAGCGTTATCGAAAACGATCCGCCCAACATCCCGTCCAAGCGAACGGAAGAGTTCTTTCTCGACTTTCGCGAACGTTTCGAGAATATCTTTTTTAGCCGGAGCGCTTACATCGTCGCGCAAAGCTTCTTTCAGTTTCGAGGCAACAACGTCGGTTTTAGGAATGGATATGTAAAGGACATGTCTTTTTTTATGAAATCTGGCGTGGAGACTTTTTGTTTCAGAATTAATCCCGATTTTCGTTAAACGGTTTCTATATTTCTCAATAGCTTTTCGAGCGTCTTCTATGGCCGTTGTTTTCTCGCCGATTCCGTACACTGCCTCGATTTCCATATATATTTCAACGAAATCGTCGAGGTTAAAAGATGGACTGACGGGCGCATGCCCCGTCAACTCTTTGAACGGTTTTAAATGGACATCCCCAAGGGCTATGCAATCTTTCCGCATTTCTTCAAAAATCAACATCGCTAATCTCCATCAAAAAATCGGCATAAAATATGAACGAATGTCAGGTTATAGCTTCATGTCGCGACAATAAAATGGTTAAATTACTTTCATCTTCCGGACAATCGCTATGGTTAGCGGCGCAAAACGAATTTTTTCTATTATTTCAATGTGTTGGAAAGGGTTGAAAACGATTTGGCGCGAAGAAAAATGAATTTCTTGCGGAGAAACGCATGGTTCGTGTTATATCACCCGCAGAATAGATTCGTATCAGGCGCACGTAATATGCCGCATTCCTCCTTCTCCGTAAAATAACAGAAAATCAGGAGAGCCCCATGTCTGCAGCCTTGCATACGCTCAAAGAGAGCGCCAATCCCGACCTACGTCTCGGCAGCCTCGAAGTCCGTCTCGCCCAAACGGACGAAGATGTCTTTTCCGCGCAGGAGTTGCGCTACAAAACGTTTTACGAAGAAATGGGCGCGAAGCCGACGCCGGAGATGGCAAGACTGCGCCGCGATTTCGACAAGCACGACGAATTCTGCGATCATCTTTTGCTGGTCGACCACGCGCGCAAGAACAAAAATGCCGTCATCGGAACCTATCGCCTGATCCGCAAAAGCGCCGCCGAAAAATGCGGCGGCTTTTATTCAAGTTCGGAATACGATATCTCGCGCCTGATCGCCTACCCGGGCGAAATCCTCGAATTGGGGCGTTCCTGCATCGATTCCGAATACCGCACCGGCCCCGTCATGCAGTTGCTGTGGCGCGGATTGGGGATATACGTCGCGCGCCATAACGTCGCTTTGATGTTCGGGTGCGCCAGCTTGCCCGGCACGAATCCGGACGCGCTTAAAGTGCCCTTGTCCTACCTTTACCACCACCATCTGGCCCCGCCCGCGCTGCGCACCAAGGCGTTGCCGGAACGGTACGTCGATATGAAGCTTCTGCCGCGCGAAGCCTTCGATCCCAACACAGCCTTCGAGGAATTGAGGCTTGATCCGCGCGGCGGCAACAACAGCCTGCCGCCTTTGATCAAGGGATATATCCGCGTCGGCGGCTTTGTCGGCGACGGCGCCGTAATCGATTATCAGTTCAACACGACGGACATCTGCATCGTCGTCAAAACCGATTTGATGACGCGGCGCTATAAAAAACATTATAATTTAGGCGAGGATTCGGAAATCATCCTTCCTATGGATTGATTTTTATTCCCCTTCTGTGCCACAAACGGCGCATGAAGAAATTTGACGATATTCTTGCGGTTGCCCACGGCGTCCTGAAGGTCGCGGCTTTTTTTCTGCTGCTTCTTTTTTTGATCCCCGTGGCGCTGGTTTTCAGGCAAGTCGATCCGCGCCATCCGTTTAAAATTCCCCGCCTTTTCCATCGCGCGCTGCTTTGGCTTCTGGACATCCGGCTGCGGGTGTTCGGCGCGCCTTCGTCCGCCTCGCCGGTCTTGTTCGTTTCCAACCACACATCTTATCTCGACATTAACGTTCTCGGGTCTCTTGTGCCCGCGGGTTTTGTCGCCAAGGCCGAAGTCGCCGATTGGCCTTTGTTCGGCTTCCTGTCGCGGATGCAGAACTCGGTTTTTATCGAGCGCCGGTCTACCCGCGCCGCGCAACAAAGCATGCAACTGCGCGACTATCTTTCCAAACGGCAAAATCTGATCCTTTTTCCCGAAGGCACGTCGACGGACGGATTGACCGCATTGCCTTTCAAAAGCAGCCTGTTCAGCATCGTCGAAGATTCCGCGGGCGGAAGAGCGATTACGGTGCAGCCCGTCTCATTGACGTGCGTCGAGTTCGACAGATTTCCGATGCTGCGCGAGGAACGGTCGCAGTACGCGTGGTATGGCGACATGACATTGCTGCCGCATTTATGGAACGTTTTTAAGCACGGATGTTTCACGGTCGAGGTCATTTTCCACGCAGCCTTGACTTTCGCCGATTATCCGAACCGCAAGGATTTGGCCACCGCGTGCCAGAAAGCCGTCGCGGAGGGCGTCAAAAAATCCTTGGCGCGCAGGGAAGCCGATGCATGAAAAAGATGCATATCAAAACATGGGGCTGCCAAATGAACGCCTACGACTCGAGCCGGATGGCCGATGTCGTGGCGCCTTTGGGATATGCGCCCGCGGATGACGCCGAAGACGCCGATCTGGTCATTTTCAACACCTGCCATATCCGCGAAAAAGCCACCGAGAAATTGTTTTCGGAATTGGGGAGATTGCGCCCGCTTCAGGAGGCGAAAGCCGCGCGGGGAGGACGCATGATCGTGGCCGTTGCCGGATGCGTCGCCCAAGCGGAAGGCGCCGAGATTCAACGCCGCGCGCCTTATGTCGATATGGTTTTCGGACCGCAGGCGTATCACAAGCTTCCCGAAATGATCGCGCGCGCGACGCGCGAGACGGGCGGCGTTTTGAACACCGACTTTCCGGCGGAGCCGAAATTCGACGCCTTGCCGCAACCCTCGGCAAGCGGCGTAGCCGCGTTTCTGGCGATACAGGAAGGCTGCGATAAATTCTGCACGTATTGCGTCGTGCCTTATACGCGCGGCGCGGAATATTCGCGCACGGTCAGGGCCGTCGTCGCGGAAGCGGAAAATCTTGTCGCCCAAGGCGCGCGCGAGATCACGGTTCTTGGGCAAAACGTCAACGCTTTCCACGGCGAAAGCCCCGACGGCCAAACGTGGAATCTTGCAAAATTGCTTTATCGGCTTGCCGAAATTCCGGATTTGAAGCGTTTGCGCACGATAACCTCGCACCCGCGCGATATGGACGACGAACTGATCGCCGCGCACCGCGATATTCCGAAACTGATGCCGTTTTTGCATCTGCCCGTCCAAAGCGGGTCCGATAAAATCCTCGACGCTATGAACCGCAAGCACACAAGCGACGATTACCGAAGGCTCGTGGAAAAATTGCGCGCCGCACGGCCCGATATCGCTTTGTCATCGGATTTCATCGTCGGATTTCCGGGCGAAACGGATAAAGATTTTGCCGATACGATACGCCTTGCGCGCGATGTCGGGTTCGCGCAGGCGTTTTCATTCAAATACAGCCGCCGCGCGGGAACGCCCGCCGCCGCGATGAAAAACCAGATCGCCGAAGAAGTCATGGACGCGCGGTTGCAGGAATTGCAAAACCTTTTGCGCGATCAGCAAACGGCATTTAACCGGAGCCGCGTCGGAAAAACGGTTCCGGTATTGTTTGACGACAACGGACATCATGAAGGGCAGGTTTTCGGCCGTACGCCGTGGATGCAACCGATCTTTATCGACGCAAACGCCGAGCTTCGCGCGCGGATTAACGGGTTTGAAAAAAACGTCAGGGTTACGGAAGCGCTGCCGAATAATTTAAAAGGAATTCTGGCGGAAGATTTTTCCCAATAAGCTTTATTCACAAAGCCAGAATGACTCGAAACGAGTCCGCGCAAACCGTTCTTGGCGCTTCTTCGGGAGAGAACGATTTTCCGATGGCGTTGAAAATCGCGCACTCGGCCTGTTCCGCCGCCGTCGCGATAACGGGGCGAAGTTTTTCATCGCAGTTGCTCTCGGCCCATTTCTTTGCCCCTTTGACAAATTTGCCCGCGTCGTGCGCCAGATCGGGACTAAGCGCGACGATCTCGCCAAGGGTTTTGCGCGCGTTCGAAGAATAAAATCCGGCAAAATACTCCGTCGGCAGGGGCATCAATTTTTTCATATCGTACAAAATATTATCGATCATGAAGCCGTCCATGCGAAACGGAAGAACGGCCGCCTGGCACGCGATGCGCGTCCATTCGGCATTCGCCCATTTCGGATTTGCTAAAACGGCCCAATAAAGAATTTCCAGCGCGTCGTTGCGTTCCAACCAGGCTTCGCAATCTTTGCGCTGTTTCCACTCCCAGCCGCTTTTAATTTTGAATTTAAGATAGGACATAGCGGGATCGATCGCTTCCGGATGATTTTTATCGAACCAGCCGAGAATGCGGCCCGCGGCCATAAAAACCTCGCCCAAATCGTTGTCCAGATAACCGAACCTTATGCACAAGTCCATGAGTTTTGCGCCGAGATTTTCATTTATTAAAGTCGGGTCTGCTTCCAGCTTTTCGGGAACATTTTTATAGGCTTCGATAAAATCCCTCGTGGCCGTCGATGCTTCCACCCGTTCTTCTTCGTTTTCGGGAGGATCCCAATAATACATTTCAGCCTTATCCCCGAGAGGCTGAAGTTTGGATATGAGGTTTTGGACCGGTTTTTCGTCAGACATGTTCTTTTCTCATTGTACAAGCGGGCCTATGAAATCCGAGGGGCCGTTGGTATTATTTCAATTTAAACCCTTTAATCTTCAAGGCCGGTACTTTATCATATCTTCCCTGAAAGCATTTCGGCAAAAATAAGGTTAATTGCGCTTTTTTTCTCACGCGCGAGAACAGAGGACATCATGACCCAACCCCTAACGTTTCCCTATCTTATCGTCGGCTCGGGCCGCGCGGCGACGCATTTCAAAAATTATCTCGCGTTGAAGGGCATTCCCTATTGCGACTGGAACCGCAAGGAACATAAAGAAGCCGAATTCCAGAAATGCCTCGCGCGAGCTTCGACCGTTCTTCTGCTTATCAAGGATTCCGCGATAGAGGAATTCCGCGACCAAAATCTGGCGCAATTCAAGGGCGCGGTCGTGCATTTTTCGGGGTCGCTTAGCGTCGAGGGCATCGAAAGCTTCCATCCCCTCATGACGTTCGGGCCGGAGCTTTACGATCTTGGGTTTTACGAGAAGATTTTTTTCGCGTGTTCGTTCGGGAAAAGATTCCGCGAGCTTTTTCCGAAGCTGGTCAATCCGGTTTTCGAGATTAAAAAGGAAGACCGCGCTTTTTATCACGCGCTGTGCGTGATGAGCGGGAATTTTCCGCAAATCCTGCGGCACGACTGCCTGTCGGAGTTCAATAAGCTCGGCGTGCCGTCGGGGGCTGTCGCCCTTTATTGGCAGAAGAATTTCGAGAATTTTATGGCCAATCCCGATCAAAGCCTGACGGGGCCCTTGGTCAGAGGCGACGAAAAAACCATTCAAAGAAATATCGAAGCCCTGCCGCAACGCCTGAAGGCATTGTATGTGGCTTTTGTGGAGTTTTACAAGTCGCGGGAATAAGGATTTAGCGCGCTGCACGCTTGCGGGCGCTCTCAACGGTATTTTTCAGCAAACACGCAATCGTCATAGGGCCAACGCCTCCGGGTACCGGCGTGATCGCGAAAGCGCGCGGCAATGCCGCTTCGAATTCGACATCGCCTTTCAGTCTCGTTTTGCCCTCGGCTATAGGATCGTCGCTGCGCGTGATGCCGACATCGATGACGACGGCGCCTTCTTTAATCCACGCGCCGCGGACGAATTCCGGTTTGCCGATAGCGGAGACGAGGATATCGGCACGGGCGCATTCTTCAGCTATGTTTTGCGTTCGCGAATGCGCGATCGTGACGGTGCAATTGGCTTGCATCAACAATTGCGCGACGGGCTTGCCGACGATGTTCGACCGTCCCAGAACCAGCGCGCGTTTGCCCGAAAGATCGGGCATAACCGAGCGCAGCAGAATCATGCAGCCTTGCGGCGTGCAGGGAACGAACCCGGGAAGGCCGAGGCAGAGGCGTCCGGCGTTGATAGGGTGAAAACCGTCAACGTCTTTTTCTGGATCGACCGCGACGATAACGCTGTGCGCGTCAATGTGCGCGGGCAAAGGCATCTGCACGAGGACGCCATGCACGCTTTCATCCCTATTGAGCCGGTCGATAAGCGCAAGGAGTTCCTTTTGCGTCGTTTCGGCGGGAAGGCGATGCGCCATTGACCTAATTCCCGTCTTTTCCGCCGCGAGCGTTTTATTGCGAACGTAAATCAGGCTTGCCGGATCGTCTCCCACCAGCACGACGGCAAGCCCGGGCGATAAACGCTCGGCTGCGACAGTTTCCGCCAATTTCTCACGAAGATTCTTCGCGATCGCAGCGCCGTCAATAATCCGCCCCATATCAGACCACCAAATGACGGATAAAAGATTGCATAAAATAGATAATAAAAATCAGCACAAGCGGCGACAGGTCAATGCCTCCCAAGGGCGGTAAAATCCGGCGAATCGGCGCAAGAAGAGGTTCCGTGAGTCGCGCCAGCATATCGCCGACAACGCGCACGAAGCGGTTATAAGGATTAATGACGCCGAACGCGACGAGCCAACTGATGCCTGCGCCAATGATCACCGCCCACACGTAAAAATCGAGCACGGCATAGACAACTTCAAGGATCGCCGCGAGAAATGCGTTACCAACAGACATGAAGAAACCTCGGTAAGTTGAGGAAAACGCCTATTTATGAGGCATTTCCGGATGTTTGGCAAGCGAAGCCCGACACCACGCGCCAGAAACGAGAATGAAAAGTTATGCACAGGACGAAGCCTTCTCCCGCGCTTCTTTCTTTAACCCTGTTGTCAACAAACCCCTGTCCCATACGTTCTTTTGCTTGCCAAGCCGCTTTTTTTACGCTTAGGTAAATGCAGTTTCAACTAATCTTCAACCTCTAATCTATGGAGCCTCCTATGGCCATTGCACAACCTACCGTCACTTTGAAGCAGATCTCGGCAGAGGTCGCCGCGAAGTACGACCTGTCCAAGAAACTCGCGAATGAAATCCTGAGCGACACGCTGGTGTCCCTGCTCGTCAAGAACCTGAAGAAGGGCAATCGCATTCGCATCGCCGGCCTCGGCATTCTGCAGGTCAAGAAACGCGCCGCTCGCATGGGCCGCAATCCCGCCACGGGCGAAGCGATCCAAATTCCCGCGAAGAAGAAGATCGCCTTCCGCGCGGCAAAGGAACTGAAGGAAGCCGTCGGCAAGTAATCGCCGCTTTTTCTTCAAATTGAAAAACCCGCCTTGAAAACAAGGCGGGTTTTTTGCTGGAAAAATTCAGCCGTAAAGCGTCTTCGCTCTTGCTTCGAACGCCGCGACCATTTTCGTCAAAGCGCGGTCGAAAAGCGCCGTCATCGCAACGCGCAAAAGCGGCGAACGGAAATCAAAATCTACGGCAAACGAAAGCTCACAAGCCTTGCGGCCTTTGGGCCTGAACCCCCACGTATTCGACAGGTGCGACAAAGGCCCGGAACGATACCGCACCGCGATCGCGCGCGGGCGAATAAGCGCCACTTCGGTCGTGAATTTTTCGCGGAATAGTTTCGTGCCGACGGTCATATCCGCCAGAACGTTGTTTTTTTTGCGGGAGATGATACGCGCGTCTTTGCACCACGGCAAAAATTCGGGGTATTTTTCGATATCCGCGACCAGATCGAACATCTGATCGGCGGCGTAAGGAAGAGTTCGCGTTTCCTGATGACGGGGCATAGAAATTCCGGCGCAAGAACAACCGGCCCTCCTACGCCAAGGCTTCGGAGGGCATTTTTCAAACGCAGCGCGTTTGAAAAATGGCGCAGTGACGGGACTTGAACAAAACTGACATCAGATTGATAACAAAAGGACTTTTGCGCCATTATTCCCTTCGTTACCCCCAAAACTACCCCGACTTTGCAGTTGTCATTTGGGTTCAATTCTGATCAATTTCAATTGCTCCCAAAGTTACCCCTGAGTTTCTATTTTAGAATAGTCATTGCTAATTATACATGGCGCGGTGATTGGCTGCAACAAAATCGTTATACGATTTCCTTACTATTTTGGGGCGGATATTGTTTTGCCCGTGAGGCACATACTCTTGCCGCAAGCCAATCTTCTATTTCCTGTTCTATCCATCCTACAGAACGCTGGCCTAAGATAATCTGCTTTGGAAAAGAAGACAGCGAAATTGCGCGATAAATGGATGCGCGTTTCATTCCTACGCGGCTAATGACCTCCGGCAAGCGCAGGATTCGAGTTGGTAAAATTTCTGTTTTCTCTTCGTTTAACATTCGGCCTCCCTGTCCCGTTTCATTTGGAAACGGCAAAAGCATCTCATGAATGCGCAATCGTTCTTATATGCTTTATCTACGCTCTCGCCCGTTTTTACCCCATGTTTTCTTGATGCCGCGTTTTTACGCGGCAAAGAAAGAAGGGCTGAGCAGCGCATGTCCCGTCTTCGCCCGTCAGCGGCTAAGGCCTCTCTGCCTGTCAATTCTCCACGAGATTTCGTCGCCGATGGAACGACCAGAGACTTTTTTGCCGATGCTCTTTTCAAGAATTGGCCGCCACGGGACAAGCACAAATTCAAGGCTTCTCTCGATCAGAGCAAATTTGCCGCTTACAAGATCGAGTATTTTGGTAACTTTGCCTTCCACAGAGCAGCCGCGAAACATCTCAGCCTGCCTGAGGCCGGTTTGCTTGGAGATTTGCCCCGCAATCTGCGATAGCTCGCGTTCTTGCAGCGTCGAGGGCATATTTTTGCTGTAGGTGATAATTCCTTGCTGTTCTTTGGCTAATCCTTGTTCGATGAGCCATTGCTGGCGGCGTTTCATTGCGTCTCTCATGTCATGTCCAAAACCAGAGTCTCTAGTCGGCTCAGGATTGTTTGAGACAAGCTGCCTGTCGATCCATGTTGCCCCGTTTGCGGTTATCTGTTGTTCGAGGCTAAGGCTTGAAAGCTTGTCCACGATGACGGGCTTTTGTCTGGCTAAGGTGCGTTCATAGGCTGCGGCGCGGTCGAGATGATCCGGCGCTATGATCCATGTACCGTCAAGCTCATGTCTTGCCCCTCCAATTACCTTGCGTATGGCTTCTAAGCGCCGGACATGCGTTTCGGCAAAATCATAGGAAGCGCAGGGGTCGTATTTCAGATGCAGGTTGACGCTATAACGCCCTCCATTTTTTGCCGCGATTTCGGTCACGGTTCGGTCAACCTGACGCGGCTCAACGCTTTTGGGCGTTATTCTAATGATGCTACCCTCCGGCATCGGCCCTGTTTTCTCTCCAAGGCCTATATCGACGTAAAGGGCTTGGCCGTCCAAGGCATCCACGATCAGGTAATGGCGGTCGTTAAGCTCATCGGACAGGCCCCTTGCAATGACGCGCCCAACTATGGGCTTTGTATGCTCATGTGTCGGGTCGTAAATGGCATAATCCCGTGAGCTATGAACGATGTTTCTTTCCGCCATTTCCCGATGCATGGTTTTGATAATGTCGCCTCTCTCGCCCATGCGCCGAAGCGTGTCTTCAAGACCGTCATCGAGGTGCCACTGTCCGGGGCGGCGTTCTTCGGCCAAGCCCAGCCGAAGGACAAAAGGACAGGGGCGTAAGCCCGCCTTGATACTTTGAGAGACATGGGCAACGAAGAGTTTTTGCCCTGTCTCCGATGGTCACACTATATATATGTGAGTCCGTCCGCCGGAATGATTTCCTGCGCGGGAATGGCTTCGACACCATGAAAGCGAGGGCTTTTTGCATCATGGGTTTCCCCTATCCGTGGTCAGATAAAGCCTCTCCCCCTTCGACCATTTTTCGATGTCGTCGATGTGATAACGGACATAGCGGCCATGCTTACGAAAACGCGGCCCTCGATCTTTCATACGCATCTTTTCGAGCGTGCGGGTCGAAAGGCGCAGGTAATTGGCCGCTTCTTTCGTCGCGAGAAAAGGAGAACCCTTGCGAGCACATGAAGCCCTTAAGCATTCGTTTTTATATTCGAAATTCATCATCCGTCCCCCTACCGTTACAGGACAAAACATGGCATCCGTGGACGCATTCGGGGAGGCTCGAAAACAGGGGGGTGCCAAAATCGAGCCCCCCTCCTTTAGCATTGGTTTTCATGTCTTTTTCCCCTCTTCCGGCGGGGCGGGTCTTGGCTCTTCGTTCGCCAGTCGGCGATTTACATGATCGGCCAGTTTTTCGTAGCGCTCATGAAAAATATCCTTCGTTTCTCCTTCCGGCATCGGAATATGGGCGCTCAACGCGACATAAAGACGGACGAGATATTTGAGGATTTCATGCGTTCCCCGGCCCATCTGCCGGAAGTTTTCGAGGTTGTTTTGCATGGTTCCAAGGTTATGCCGGACGCTCTCGACTTCACGCGAGAGCCTGTCAAAACGCATGGCGCTTTGCTCGGCGAATTCGCTTTCGATGCCGCGTTCGAGAAAGACCTTGATGGCTTTTACGATAATGTCGGTTTTGGTCGCGCCGGGTTCTTTGGCAAGCGCATTGACCTGCGCCGCCAAGTCGGGCTCGATCAAAAACTCAAAGCGTACTTTTTTATCCGTCATGATGATCCCCCCATATAGTGGCGATCATCTTCGGCTAATTTTTCCGGATGCCGTTATATCCCTCTGGGCGAAAGATACGGAAACGCACGGAAAAATTGGGAAACGCCGCAGGCTTCATGAAAGTCGTCAGCGTTCGCCTTGATCGCTCTTGAGCGATCATCCGATAAAACAGAAAATCCTCTTATATCCTTTACGCGCGCTCACGCCCTATCTCGCACGATCTAGCCTGATGAAACTTGGCATTCGGTATGATCGCCTCAAGCGCAATCATCCCCCAAGTCCCAAAAAGCCCTTATATGCTTTATCTATGACCAAGCTTGATCCAATACGATCAACCATGATCGCCCTTACAGCATATCGCGCCAGTCTGCGCTCGCCTCTTGCGGTCGCGCAGCCTGCCGCTTGCGGCGAGGTCAGTTTATGATTATTTTAACATAAAGACTCTAATCCAAATCGCCGGAAGATGGGGAGAACGTCAGGATTAGCAGAGTTTATAATTATGCAATTATCTTGTAATTCCGCCATTTGTTGATTTACTCTCCTTTCGTTAGGTAAATATCCTCTGCAGGCCTTCATGTCCGAATCTATTATCTCTGTTGAAAGTCTGACACGAAAATATGCAGTTCGTGCAAATGGCAACGGTGCAGGCTGGAAAAACTGGTTCAAAAAGCCTGAGAGCACAATCCTTACAGCCGTAAAGGACCTAAGTTTTACCATAGAGAATGGTGCAAAGGTTGCCTTCATTGGTCCCAACGGCGCGGGTAAATCGACAACACTAAAAATGCTTTGTGGACTCCTGCGTCCAACCCAGGGCAACGCCCATGTGTGCGGCTATATACCATGGGAAGAAACGCGCGCTTTAGCAAGACGCATTGGTCTTGTCTTTGGACAACGTTCGCATTTATGGCCCGCCTTGTCTGTGCAAGATAGCTTCGACCTGCTGGCTAAAATTTATGATCTAGAACCGAAAGCTTATCACATACAGCGTAGCAAGCTCATCAAAGTGTTTGACATCGGCGAGCTTATACCCCAACAGGCTCGCACTTTGTCCTTGGGACAACGAATGCGCTGCGATCTTGTTGCCGCCCTGTTACATCAGCCTTCCGTACTATTTCTTGATGAACCAACCATTGGCCTAGACGTAACGGCTAAGGCCCTCCTGCGCGATCATTTGAACACATTGACGCTGACCTGCCCCCCGATTTTTGATCCACGCTGAAGTTGAGTCTGTTCTATAAACGT
>CAZPKC010000018.1:0-40029 GCA_964587125.1 uncultured Rhodospirillaceae bacterium
CAAATCGTAGGTCAAAAGCTTTTCGATTGTCTCTCTCGCGTCACCGACAAGGGGGATCTCGTTATCGAAATTTCTGCCTATTTCATCTGAATTGCTATCGATGCGAATTATCGGCGTGTCTTTTGGAAAAAGCCGATATTCGTCCGTTGTTTTATCTCCGAGCTTACTCCCGATAACGATGGCTAAATCCATAGTCCGGAAAAGAGCATTCGCCGTTGTCGTCCCCTTGTTTCCAACGACACCGATAGCATTATCGTACAATTCATCAATACTGCCCTTGCCGTTTATCGACGTTGCTACCGGAATTCCAAACGCTTCTGAAAACCGCTTCAGTGCGCCATATGCTTTGGAGAAATGAACTCCACCTCCGGCAAGAATAACGGGGCGTTTAGATTTTCTGATTGCTCCGATCGCTGTACGGGTCGCTTCGTCTGAGGGACTTTCCCTATAGAGAGGATAGGATATTTTACATGGCGTGCCGGCTAGTTCGATTTCTCTCTGCATAAGATCGGTTGGAATTTCCAGCGTTACAGGCCCAAGTTTCCCGCCCATCGCCGCAGAAAAAAGAACTCGAAAATAATCCGAAAGCCTGTTCGGATTTTCTATCCGCAAGAACTTATTGCTGATTGGACGGAAAAGTTCCTGTTGAGGAGACTCGCTTGTCGTCCATTTTTCGGTTTTCTCCGTGGAAACTCCGCTGAGGATTGCCAGGACAGGGATCGAACTGTTTTTGGCCTCGCAGATTGCAGGAATTAGCCATGGAGCGCCGATACCTCCTGGACTATCGACAATGCTTATGGTGTTAGTCAGGCGCGAGTGCACATCCGCCATGTATCCGGCACACCGTTCGCAACCAGCCGTAATGTGTTCAACATCGGCTTTTTTGTACGCTTCGTATAAAGGAAGCGTCGATTCTCCGGGGAATCCAAAAACCGTTGTAACACCGGCAGCTTTTAAATATTCGACTACAGCTTCAATCGTTTTCAACTTATCAATCCTCAAATATATTCAATCGATGAACCAACTAATTTTTTGATGTCCTTATGAACTTTTCGATTTGCCGAAGCTAAAAAAGCAACGCTATTTCGTTCGGGAAATTCTTGCAGTATCTCAACGACGCCGCCCGCCGCCTCTACAATATGAAGGCCAGCCTCTATGTCCCATGGATGAGCGCCTAAAGAAATGTGCGCCGCATGAGTTCCAGCCGCGACATAGCAAAGGTCTAGTGCCGCGCCACCCGATATCCTGATGGGATAACGAGCGCCAAGAATCACATCCATCAATTCATTCCATCTTTCGATGTTTATTGGATTGACAAACCCGCACGTAGATATGGGCCGGGTTTTTGAGCTGAGCGTGCCTTTGAAGGGAACGATTTTCTTTCCGTTTCTGAAACCGCCATATCTATCGGCTTCAAAAATATCTTTTGTTCGCACGTTCATCACCATCGAGTAGACGTGCTTACTTTTGTTTTTCAGGGAGATCGACGTTGATACATCTTTTTCTCCTGAAACCAGGCCTACGGTATTATCAATGGGGTCGATATACCAAACATGCTCGCCGGAACCTCTGGCATATGTCCCTTCTTCTCCGACAACGCCGTGATCCGGAAAATTCTTATGGACGATGCCAACCAGCAAGGCTTCTATTTCTTTATCGACATTCGTTACTATTTCTTTTTTCGCTTTTTCAGAACAACGCAACGCAGAAAAATCTGTACGCCTCAAATAAGTGGTCAAGGACTTCTTGATCTCACGAAAACAAGCGTCAATTCTTTCGTAATCGTTACGCGTTTCCATTTTTTTGCTTCCTTAACTCACTACCGGCTTCGCTACCCTCAGTGTAGGTATCTTAGGCAGAGGTCGATAATTATCAATGGCCGGACAATTCGCTATTGCCCTGTTTTCATTGAACAGCTCACCATATCTGCGCTGTCTTTCCAGTAGGGCTTTTTCTACGCCGTTCTTTTCAAAGTAATTTCCAAGGTAGTTTGTTTTGTCTTGGATATAATTACACGTGTAGATGTCGCCGTTGACCTCCCAATAGAATTTTTGGTTGTTCGCACAAACTTTTATCGGGAGTCCGAAATTGGCAGCCGGGGGAAAACAGGAAACTGAGATTTTTGTTTTCTTCTCGTCGTAAATGTTGCCCAGCTTTTCAAAAGCGAGAGATAACTCCTCTGGGGATAGAGAAAGAGAGTCCTTGTTCTCAAGCGCTCTCCCGGAAGAGATTATGGGTTTTATTTGAACGGTATCGACCCCAATATCCATCGCTTTTCTGTAGATGTCGTTCAACACGCCAACATTGAGACGGCCTAATGCTACTCTTAAATAGAGGAGCATTCCCGATTGAGCCGCGTATTCAAGATTTTGTTCTATCCGTGCGAAGTCTTTCAATGAGGCTCCGTTGCGAATGGTTACAAAATCTGCCGCGTTTGTTGTGTCGTACGATACTTTGATTCTCGTCAGATTGATCGCCTTCAGGCGATCCACGTTTTCAGGCGTCAACAGTATCCCATTGGTCACGACACTCGTAAAAATATCTTTTGGAAGAGCAGAGGCGACTTGTTCGATGATATTCATGCGCAACAAAGGCTCCCCTCCCGTAAAAAACACACGTTTTAAACTGCCGAGTTCCTTTGGCGCATTTTGAAGTTCATGAAGCGCCTCAATAGCTCTTTCAACAATAATGTCTTGACGTTTATCGGGGCCGTCATCGTTGACGCAAAAAGAACAACGCAACATGCATTTGTCCGTAATCTTAAAATCGACCCCGTCTATTGGCTGAAACAAAGAACTGGTGCTCATCAATAATCTCCTTTTAAAAATCGTTCCCTAAAATTCGCCTTTAAAAATCGTCATAATTGGCGGAACTAGCCGACAACTTTTTTAATGTTCGCAATGGTTCTTTCGGCTTCGCATTTTATTTTCGGTTCAACGCCTTCGGAGACGAGCAACGCTTCCAAAAAATTGAGTGCACGCCTTAAAATCTCTTTTGTTGCTTTGTTCTTTTCGACGCTTCCTACAAAGAAGCTGGCAACATCTTCAGCATCGATAATTCCTGGTACTGAGCTCGTTTCGGCTATCGTCTCCCACGTCTTTATTTCTTCAAGAAGCGCATCAATTTCGGCTTTGTCGCCAAAATTCGTGCTTGTGAAGGTCGCGGATGAAAGCGGAGATGCTTCTTGTATGGCTTGCTTCTTAATGGCCTTAGGCATAGCGAACCTCACATGTAGGCTTCGATATGGTTTTGTTCGCCATAAGCTTCAGCTCAATCGAAGCCATTGCATCTGCCATATGCCACCGTTCGGCGATCTCTTTCTCGTCAAAACCAAACGTCCGTAAATCTTGCGGCGAGCAATCGCCGTTCTTGAGTGTCTGACGAATAATGACGTTCGCCATGCTTATCTGAGGTGCAAATTTTGTATCGAACCCGATGCCGATAAGATCGATGACCTTAGGGACAAGACTTGCTTGTAATGGCGATCTCATTGCGGCCACCCTGCGTTGGCGTCTTCGATTTCTTCGTCAAGAAGTTTCAGAACCAAATCGGCCAGCTTGGTTTCCTTAGCTTTGGCATAAAGCTCCCATTGCATCCGGCGTGACTTGCGTTGCTGAAGCCGGTCGTAGAGTTGAATAAGGGTTTCTCTATCTTCGGGTAACTGCGTGACTTCCTTTGTTTTTAATTCCTGTTTGTGCAGCTCAATGGCAGCGTCAATTTTCGCAGCGCCGCGATCTTCGACAAAATCCATTTCACCTGAAGGAAATGCTTTGGAGAGGTTAAGGCCGCAAAACTCATTAAGGTGTCTTGCGAGTTCGACGATCTCTTGCGTCGCGGTTTCAGATAGCGTTTTCTTGCCGTGCGTAACCACGGTTTGAAAAGCGATCATAATGGCGATGCGTTCCTGAAGGTTCTTCATTGCCTTTCTCCTTTGCGGAGAAAGCTTTTGAACTCGGACAAGCTGCGAATTGTTCTTGTGAATATGTTTGGGCTGCCAAACTCATAAACATCTGGGGATGTGCTTGCGGCTAAAATCCTAAAACCGTAACTTGAGACGGCATGAAGAAACTCTTCACGCGCCTTTTGTGACTCGAACGCTCCCTGCAAAATAAGACAGCAAGGCTTGCAATCCGATATTCCGCAATGTGCTCTCTCTTTATGTATTGAGAGGGTCGCAATATTGTCCTTCGCCACAATTCGCCCCATTGATAATGTTTAAATCAATGAGACAAGTGTCGTTGTTCAGGCTGGCCGATTCCACGGCCTCATTTGCAAATTTTTTGCAAGCTACAGCGGGTTTTTTTACAAGTACGAGGATAGTTGTAAATTTTTTCCAAGTTATTGGGTTTTTTTTACAAGTAGATTTTGCATCGACAAACAGCCTGGGACAGGCCGCGTTGGAACATGTAGTGGTGGTGGAAAGCGCATATGGGAATATAAGCGCTTTGAGATTATCTGTTGTTTGCGGGAAGATTAATCAGAAATCGGATAACTGCATCGTATTGATCGAGAGGCAATTCTTCGATTCTGCTGACCTCGAAGTTATCGAGGAGCATTTTCATAACAAAAATTTCATTCGCATTTCTGTTATGAGCCACATAGCCAATTAATGCTCTGACAGAAACCAGCTCCAACTTTGTGAACGCGTCGGGCGATTGGGCGTTAACGTTGGTGTTCGCTATGATACGTGAGGAAGTCATGTTCTTTTACCCTCTCGCCTGCTTGAGCCAGACTCCGCCTGCGCTCATGGCAATTGCGGCGTTCCAACTTGAAGAAATGTCCAACACGGCTTCCATCGCAAGTTCTTTTCTTTCCGATAAATAATACGAAAACTCGTCCCTGTTGCTTTCCCTATGAAGCTGCGCATGCAAGTCTCCGCATATGGCTCTAAATTCATATCCGAATAACATTCTTGGAACAGAGCGGAACTGGCACATCGGGAGATCAAGTGACGATTTTTTAAAATCCGTCAGCAGACACTTAACAGTTACAAATCGGCTCAACGTTTCAATTCGTTCAAGGCCATTTCCATCGATTATGCCAAGCGACTTGGCGAAGGTTTCTGCGGTATCATAAACTGCCCAAAGGTCTCCGCCCCATTCCTTAGCTGCCGTCAATATCTCTTGGTAAAAAATATCAGGCCCATCGGAGCCGTCGAAAGCCTTTGATTTGCTTTCAGTGCGAAGAACAACACCGCCTTCAACAAATTCGATGCGTGCATTTTCGAGAGCCTTACGGATTTTCTGGCGGCTATCGTTCGAGATTTTCTCATTCTGCTCAAATTTGTTGACCGTACCAATAGAGGTGCCGGAAGCTTCCGCAAGCCGTTCCTGCTTCCAATTAAGAATGGCGCGCGCGCCGCGAATTTGCTGAGGGGTTACGAACGCGATCATCGCTGCGCTACCTTCGGTTCTTCGCTCAATGCATCTAAGGCGCGTTGAAGCCTGATTTCTTCATTAAGGTAGACGACATTATCCCGAATCTTTGCCGACTGTTCGACAGTCAGAAGTAGGCCGTAAGCCATCTTCTGCCCGTACCGTTCGACAAGTTCTCTATATGTGACAACGTCGCCCATAATTTTTCCTTATGCGGCAACGAACATGGCGTCTTGCGCTTCTTGGGCGCGGGCGAGACGAATTTCAGGATCATCGATGTGATGTTGGGGACGAAGCGACGCGGCTCTTTCAATTTCGGTCAAGAATTGCCACGCCAGAACTTCTCCATAACGATAAACCAATTGGTCAAAATTGAATGTCGGCATCATCTAACCCTTTGTTTGTATTATTCTTCTGTAATAATTTTTACGTTTCCCTGAACGCTATATTGGGATTGTATGTATTATTAGCATGAAAGCAATTGCATAATTGGTGCCCATGTTGTACTTTTTGCAACTACCTAAAGTAGACTTTTTCATATTTTAAATATGCTTTATACCAAGTTTTGCGAAAAAGCTTATTTTATTTGCCAAATTGCAATTTGCATGTTAGACAGCCTTAGTTGACAAATTGAAAGAATTTTTATGCCGACAGGAAGACAAATAAGAGCCGCCAGGGGCCTTTTAGGATGGAGCGCTGAGATGCTCGGAGAAAAAGTCGGCCTCAGCCATACAACTATCAAGAACCTTGAAACGGGCGTCAATAAGCGTCCCATGCTCGAAACAATAGAAAAAATCGTCTCAGTCTTTGGCGACGCTGGAATTGAGTTTACCGACAATGAAGGCGTCAGGAGACGGCCCGAAGGTGTTGAGATTTTTGAAGGGCGGGATCGGTTCGAAGAGTTTTACGATTTTATGTACGAGCATTTGAAGCGAAATGGCGGGGATGTTTGCCTGAGCATTTATGACGAAACTTTTCTTGTGAAAAATCGAAAAGACCCTGAAATACATCGGGATCGCATGAGGGGGTTGGTCAAGCGGGGAGACGTTACGTTTAGGACGCTTGCTACAAAGAGTGAGTTTGTAACCAACGGTTACATGCAGCTCAAGTGGCTGCCAAATCAGGACCCTGTATCTACGGGGTTCTATGCTTTTGGTGAATGCTTGGCTCTTATGTCGTTTGTGAACCCGCTTTCCCCATATGTAATTGTCATTAAGTCGGGGCAGATGGCAAAGGCCTATCGAGAAGGATTTAACATTGCGTGGGAAAAAGCTGAAAAGCCCCCGGCAGGAGGAAGCGTATGACCGCGATGTATGGGATCAAAAAGCTTTTGCGCACGAAAATGGACGGAGAGTTTGCCGTTATTCCTCTGCCGGATAAAGCTACAGAAGGAAAGCTGTATGCGTCGTATGGAGAGCATAGCATTCCCAAACCAATCGTTGACCTTGTGACTTTTTGTAACAGCCACGAAATACAGGTTGATGTCCATAGAAAGCCCGTCACGTGTGGTTGTGAAGAGGCTGTTAGCGCTCGAAGCGCAGCATATGGGGTGGATATTCCAATATACCAAGAGCTAAAAGCCGTCGTTCTTAAGACAGCAAGCAGTGTCAAAGTTGCCCTGTATATATGCGGGGATTGCGAACTTCCGAAGGAAGTCTCTCCACGCGGCAAGCGCTTTGGAATCGATTGCGAGTTGCTAAGCGAAAAAACGGGATACTCGATTCTTGGAATGGACGACGATCCTCGATTAATTTCAGGACGGCTAAATCCTGTAACTCTTATGCTGGATTATGATGACCGGATTGAGCATTTCTTTGATATTCCCGACGATGTTCTAAACCGCCCGATGTATACCAATGGCGGGGGCAATACTTGGGGCATCAAGATAGATAATACGCCAAGGATGCTGAAAGAAGTTGGCGCACAACGTTTGGATGGCGTGTCCTGTCCTATAGGTAGTCAGGTACGCCACGCTCCATGGCGCAAAGATGCTGTCCCAGTTGGATTAGGGATGAACTTGTTCCGTCAGCAAAAAATCCAGGTCAGCAAAACAGCATAAGTTTTTAGAAAACTCGCATACCTGGCCGACTCCCCCTTTGGGGTTCGCTGTTTTTCTCCCCTTTGTCGCACTTTTCCGCACGAAGCCTATAAGAGAATTTGGCATTTCCTGAGATTCTTGTCCTTACAAACAAAGGACGAGCAATGATATCTCAGGCCAAACTGCCCACGGCAAAAGACATTGAATCGATCATCGCACAAATTGATGATAACACCCAACTGCTGCGGTTGAGAGATGTCATGAAAATTGTTGGCATCAAACACAGCCACATTTATGCGCTGATCAAAGAGAACAAATTTCCAAAGCCAATTAAACTTAGCCGCAAAAACTCGGTATGGCTCAGTACGCAAATCACGGCATGGAAGAAGGAAGCTATACGAACAGCTCTTTTGGATGCCTAACGAGGATTTGGATTCGCCTTGGCGAGTTCTTCTGTCTTATCGATATAATCGGCCCACGATTGCATCATCTCGGTTCGTTCTTTCAAAAACTTTGCCCGATCATATGCTGCATCCGTTTTGCCCTTCGCGTGGGCAAGCTGAATGTCGGTAAGTTCTTTTGGATACTCTAAGACTTCCCTTAAAGTCGTCGTCGCAAGCGCACGGAAACCGTGGCCCGTCATTTTCCCTTTGTATCCCATGCGTTTTAGCGCCATCAGGATCGCCATATTGCTCATCGGTTTATGTTGTGAGTGCTGGCCAGGGAAAACATATTCTCCGGTTGAGAGCTGTTTCAGCATTTTAAAGATTTCCAATGCCTGACGCGACAATGGCACTATATGATCGCGTTTCATCTTCATTCGCGCCGCCGGAATTATCCACCTTGCCGTTTCAAAATTGATTTCTTCTTTTTTAGCTTCGACCAACTCTCTCGTTCTCACAAACGTCAACAGAAGCGCACGCATTGCAAGACGCGTCTGAACCCCGACACTGATTGTGTTATCGGACATCTTGAGAAGCATCTCAGGCAATTCAGCGGGGTCTATTGCAGCAAAATGTTGCTTCGTAGGAGTCGGCAACGCATCGCGAAGACTTGCCGTGGGGTCTTTTTCAGCCTTTTCGCAAACAATCGCGTAGTGAAAAATCGAACTGCAATATTCCTTCAATCGAAGTGCCGTTTCTAACACGCCTCTAGTCTGAACCTTTTTCAAAACGCTCAGCATCATTGATGCCGTAATGTCCTTGCAAGGAAATTGGCCAATTTGGGGAAAGACATCACTTTCAAGGCGTCGTTCAATCTGGGAAATATAGCGAGGCTTCAACTTTTGCTCTTTTAACTTAATCCACTCACGCGCTACGAATTCAAAGCTGTCTTGAGCACTTGTTTTCAGCTTTAGCTTCTGGGCTCCTTTATCCAGAACCGGATCAACACCGTCCTTAAGAAGCTGCCTAGCCTTATCGCGTGAAGCACGAGCTTCGGCCAATGTAACGGTTGGATATGCCCCCAAAGAGAGTTCTTTCTCTTTTCCCCCGTAACGAAAACGGAAAATCCAGTATTTTCCCCCGTGAGGCATCACCCGAAGGGACAACCCATCGTGGTCAGAAAGCTTATATCTTGTGATTTTGGGCTTCGCATTCCTGCATGCGGCATCCGACAGCGGCATTTGGCACCCCCAGCTTTACGGGGGAATCGCAGCCAGTTTTTCTATCCATGGCCTCACCCCCATTTTTCCCCCGTATTTTCCCCCGTATTTTTGTCGGATGCAAGGGGGTAAACGCGGAATAAAGAAGAACGGGGCGTATTAAAACTTATTGATTTTATTGTCTTTTTGGATTGATGCGGAAACACTCGGAAAATACCTTGGCTGGGGGACGTGGATTCGAACCACGGTAAATAGAGTCAGAGTCTATTGTCCTACCGCTAGACGATCCCCCAACGGGAGGTGTTCTACTAACATATGCTTTTTGGCTTGTGTAGAGGGATTTCCTCGCCCCGTTTTCCCAAAACATACAAGCTGGGGGCGTTTCCTTTATATGGGAACAAAATGAAAAAATGTTTCGTGACTAACCTGATACGCAAGGCGGCCCTTTTTAACTTCCAAAAGCGTCAACATGGTTTTCGCGCGGCGCGAAAATAATTCGGGACGCCGTTTTCTGTAATTCCCATCCGCCACGCGCCAATTTACAAGCCCGTCTTGAAGATCGTAAGGGGATTTCGCCGTATAGGCATATCGTCTCTTGCCGGTAGAATTATCGCAGACTAAATCCTTTAGAATTTTATAAAGGGGAAGTATCGCCTTATACGTTCCGTTTGTCGTCGCTCTTTCGGCCTTGGTCGCATATAAAATGATCCCCACGATCATTTCGTGCAAAGGCGTTGTTTTCTTAATTTCGTCAAAGAGGGACCGGATTCTGCCCGGCGCGAGATACATCGATATGCCCTCGAAAATATAAAGGGTTTTGGCCTTTTTATTGAAGCCTTTGGCGAAGTTCAGAGAGTTCGCCAAGCTCGAGGGAATTTCAAGATCCACGCTGTCGTAGTGAATATTATCCGGTTTTCTCGCGTCAAAAAATTTTTCGTAAAACGTTTCATCCATCAAACCCCTTCTTTCCTCGATGACGGACGATAAATCGGAAAGATAAAAATGAACGTCGGGATGCTCGCTTGCATAGCGCTCGGCCACCGTGTCCAGACCGCAAGCGGGAATGACTATTTGTTTGACGCCTTTCTGAATGGCTTCTTCGATCTTCCGATCGATGTATTTTTTTCGTCCCAAGTAATGGGAAGAAATGCCGCTTCTGGCGAGGGACGGGTTCGGCTTTTTGGCCGGGGCCTTTCCAAATTGAAAGAAGGCGAGTTCGCGTCTACGAAAGGCGGTCTTGGTTTCAAGCTTTTCAATATATAGTTCGGGATTTTCACTTAGCTCGGCCGTCCATTCTGCAACCTCTTGGTCTTTGGCGCTCAGCTTCTCGATCAAATACTGCGCCATTTCGATCATCTTCGGAGGACAAGCTCGAATTATTTCCTCGTAGCCGGACTTGGTCCCTAACCGTATATGTTTTTCGTTCAAATAATAGATGGCCAGAGTAGCCGCAAACATATGAAATGCGTGAGCGCTTCTGTTTCTGCCATCAATTTGCGTATTAACATCGGCCTTCATTAAATGCCTCAAAAAATAAACGTCGCTTCAATATTTCGAATATATCATTCGGATTTTAATGAAAACAATAAGAAAGGCGCAATCCAGATCGCTTCTTGGTTAACGCCCCTTGTCCTCGTCCTTTTTCCTATCCCCGTCTTCGGGCGTGGTTGAAAGCTTAATGTCCTGCGCGCGAAGCCAATAAGCCGATCCTTTGGGCAAGCCCTTCATCGCGCGCTCGGCCAAGCGCCCTGCCGCTTTGTCGTTGCCTTGCGCCGCCGACTCTTCCGCCAAAGCATACGTCGCCATTGCTTCATAGCGAACGTCCTTCGTCATTTCGGCCTTGCGTCCCCAAGCCGAGGCCAGAAAACGCCACGTCAGCGGTTCGCGGTCTTCGAGACGGTTCGATTCCAGCAAATGTTGAATGGCTAGATCGAGGCGCGAGGCGTCTTTCCCTTGGTCTTTGCTTTCGAGCAGCGCGTGGCCATAGGCTTGTTGCAAAAGGGCCGAGTCGGGCAAAAGATCGGTCGCTTTTTTATAATGGACTATGGCTTCCTCAACGCGACCGTTTTCGAACTGGATTTGCGCCTTCAATTCGTAAAAGAAGGGATTTTCCGGCTCCTCTTTGATAAGATCGTCGGTCAACGCAACCGCATGATCCGGTTGCCCCGTCCGGTAAAGCGCGATGGCGCGGGCATAGCGCGCAGGCAGGCGGGGATCGTTGTCGCTGTATCGCAGCAACGCCGTTTCCGGTTGCAAATAGCCAAGCAATTTGGCCTTCATTCTTTCGTGCATCGTATAGAATTTATCGGCCAGTTTCGCGTCTTTCAAAGGCGAGGCGTCCAGATGCATTTGCACCACGTCGATACGATCCTGAGTCAGGGGGTGGGTGCGGACATATTCTGCCTGGCTGTCTTTCGGCAGCATTTCCTGGCCCGCAAGCTTATGGAAAAACTCCAGCATGCCGCGCACCGAAATCCCCGCGCGGTCGAGAAAAGACATTCCCGCCGAGTCGGCCGACGCCTCGATCGAGCGGCTGAAGCTCAGGAAGCTGCGCGTGGCCATTTGCGAGCCTCCCGCAGCGCCTCCCGCCGCGACGCCCGCGTTGCCGCTCGCAGCGCCCGCCGCGACGGCCAGAAGCGTGCCCAAAAGAGCTTCGGCCGAAGCGTTGCGCATTTCTTCCTTGCCGCGAATAAGATGGCCGCCCGCGATGTGCCCCGTTTCGTGAGCCATGACGCCCGCCAATTGTTCGGGACTGTCGGTCAATTGCAGAAGGCCTGTATAAAAGAATTCGTTCATGCCCTCGGCGACGAAGGCGTTGACGACGCCGCTTTCGACGATAACGATCGTAATGCTTTTGGGATCGATGTCGGCGGCGCGATAGATGGGCGCGGCGAGGCTGTGCAGATAATTTTCGATTTCAGCGTCGCGGATAAAGGCGGGCTGATCCCCGCGGGTTCCGGATTCCTGCGCGTGAAGAAGATAAACCGGCGCAAAGGCCAGAACGAAGCCAAGCGCGCACAGGCAAAAAATTTTCAGTCCGTTCGTCACCGTTTAAACCCCTGCGCGACAAGATATGTTTCCGAGGATTCCGCGCGGCTGGCCGGCGGTTTGGCGTGGCGCGTCACGGCAAAATGGGTCTTCAATAAATTCAGAATATCGCGCTCGGCGCCGCCTTGAAAGAACTTGCAGACGAAGGCTCCCCCGGGCGCAAGAATATCGAGCGCGAAATGCGCCGCCATTTCTGCCAGAGCCATAATGCGGATGTGATCCGTTCCCTTGTGGCCCGTCGTGTTCGGAGCCATATCGCTTAAGACCAAATCCGCAGGTCCGCCCAAAAGCGCCTTTATTTTTTCCGGCGCGTCGTTGTCCATAAAATCCATTTGCAGAATTTCGGCGTCTTCAATCGGCTGCATCGGCAGAATATCGAGCGCCACGAGCTTGCTGCCCTTTTTCGTTATCGCTTTTGCCGTCACCTGCGTCCAGCCCCCGGGAGCCGCGCCCAGATCGACGACGCGCATCCCGCGCTTCAGCAGTTTGAACTTTTCATCGAGCTGCAGCAATTTGAACGCCGCGCGCGAGCGATAGCCTTCTTTCTGCGCCGCCGCGACATACGGATCGTTTAAATGCCGTTGCAGCCACTGGCGCGACGATTCGGTCCGCGTGTTCGTCGCTTTCACGCGAACGGCCTTGCGGCGGCGCGAGGCAATATCGCCTCGCGCGGTGCGGTTTCCGCCTGTTTTTTTCGATTCCGACATACGTTCGATCATAAGCCAAAAATTGTGTCATTTGTTAGAAAATCAAGGAATTCTCGGTTTTCAATAACGTTTTTTTGACTTCCAGCCCGCCGGAAAAGCCGCCTAATCCTTTTGCGGCAACGACGCGGTGACAGGGGATAAGATAGGGCACGGGGTTGGCTCCGCAGGCGGCTCCGACCGCCCTTGCTTTGCAAGGACCCATGATGTCGCCATAGGCGCGGGTTTGGCCAAAGGGAATTTTTGCCAATGCTTTCCACACGGCGCATTGAAAGGGCGTACCTATGAGCAAAACCGGAACATTGGCAAGATTTTGTATGTTTATTGCGCTTTTTTGTCTTTGATAAAATTCCGTTTGCGGCCATTTTTTGCGCCATCCGGCAAGGATTTTGGAAACAACGTTTCGGTGTAAAAAACCGATGCGGCAAATCTCGCCTTTTTCCGTCATGCCAACGACAAGTTTTCCCGTTGGCGATGTTGCGATATTCCAGCCCACGCGTTCGGGCGGCAAAAGGCGCGCGCGAATCTTCATCGCGAAATCATGCTGCCGTCGTAAAGTTCCACGATGCCGCTTCCATTCTGGCGAATGACGAGACCTTGATTCGTCGCGGCTTGCTTGAGGTCGTCGAGCGAGCCGCTATACGACAAATCGATATGGATAAGCCCGCGCCCAAGATCGAGCGTGTCGATTTTGGCCACTTGGGGAACCGCGCCAAGTCTTTTTTTGATTTGCAGCCATGCCGCCAAAGAATCGGCCTGAACGGCTACCGTCATATGCGTGACGGGCGCCGGAGGCGGGGTTTCGGCTTTTTTAACCGGCACGGCCGATATGACGATGTTTTTTTGCACCATCGAAGGGTTAAAACGGATCGTAAAAACCCCAATATACCGCACGGCGGAAAGGCGTTCGCTTTGCACTTCGAAACTCTGCACGAGTTCGGCAATATCGTCTTCGCTGAGCTTGGCCGAGTTATCTACGGCGTTCAAACGTTCGCAAAGCTGCGCATAAGCCGCTTTTTCGGCCTGCATCAGGGCTTGGTCGCGGGCATGCGCTGCCGTATCCGCCGTTACATCGGCGTTAACGTCCGCGACAGTATAGGGATCGGAGGGAACGGGCGGCGTTTCCTTATCCTTATCTTTATCTTCCTTAACGGGCGGCGTTTCAGCCGAGGACTCGCCCTGAATGACAAGCGGCGGGAGATTATCCATAACGGATTGGGCCCGCGCAGGCGCAAAGCTCAGAATCAGGGATAAAAACAGGAAAAGGGTCAGGCGCATGGGAAAATCAGCGTTTAGCATTCGGGAAAGATAGCCGCAAATGGAATTTCTTTACATAAAAATATATGCTAACTCCTGAATACCAAACAAACGTTGACTCTTGACCCCTTGTTTTAGATGCCAAACTTTCCATCGAATTCTCCTTCCGGCCGCGCATATGCCGATGCCGGCGTCGATATCGACGCCGGAGACGCTTTGGTCGAAAAGATCAAGCCGCTGGCAAAATCAACGGCGCGCATAGGCGCGGATGCGGGTTTAGGCGGCTTTGGCGCGTTATTCGATCTTAAAACCGCAGGATTCCGCGACCCGGTTCTTGTCAGCACGACGGACGGCGTCGGAACCAAATTGAAAATCGCCATCGACGCCAAAAAACACGACACGGTCGGAATCGATCTGGTCGCCATGTGCGTCAACGACCTGATCGTGCAGGGCGCGGAACCTTTGCTATTCCTCGATTATTTTGCGACGGGTAAGTTGAATGTCGCCGAGGCTGCTACTGTCATCGCGGGAATTGCGGAAGGATGCAAACAAGCCGGTTGTGCTTTGGTGGGCGGAGAAACCGCCGAAATGCCCGGAATGTACGGCAAGGGCGATTACGATCTGGCGGGGTTTGCGGTCGGCGCAGTAGAACGCGCGCGCCTGTTGCCGCGTCAGGATATTGTTGCCGGAGATGTCGTTCTCGGCCTCGCTTCAAGCGGCGTGCATAGCAACGGATATTCGCTGGTGCGCAAGATCGTCGCGCAGGAAAATTTGTCTTACGACGCGCCCGCGCCGTTCGATAAATCGCAGAAATTAGGCGACGCGCTTTTGACTCCGACGCGCATTTACGTTCGCGCGATATTGCAAGCGATCGAAGCCGATGCCGTTAAAGCGCTGGCGCACATCACGGGCGGCGGCCTTTTGGAAAATATTCCGCGCGTTTTGCCCGAAGGCATCAGCGTGCGCATCGACGCCCGACGCTTTCCGGTTCCTCCGGTCTTCGGCTGGCTGGCCAAGGCGGGAAACATCGATGCGCATGAAATGGCGCGCACGTATAATTGCGGCATCGGCATGGTTGTTATCGTTGCAGCAGATCAAGCCGAAAAGGCCGCGAAAATTCTGGCCGAAAACGGCGAAAAAGTTTACCGCATCGGCGTTGTCGAAGAACGGGCGTCGGGAGAAATTGTCGTCATCGAAAACTGCGGCAAGGTTTGGCCATGCTGAGAGTCGGCGTTCTTATTTCCGGGCGAGGCAGTAATCTGCAATCGCTGATGGCGGCATGCGACACGCCGAATTTTCCGGCGGAGATCGTTTGCGTCATTTCGAACAAAGCGGACGCCAAGGGATTGGATTATGCCCGCGCGGATTCCATTCCGGCGCTTGTGATTTCGCACAAAGACTATCCCGACAGGCAAAAATTCGAAGCCGCCTTGAACGCGCAGTTGGAATTCCACGACGTTCAGTTGGTCTGCCTTGCCGGATTCATGCGCATTCTGACCGCGTGGTTCGTCGAACGCTGGCGCGACAGGCTGGTGAACATTCACCCCTCCCTTTTGCCCGCTTTTCCGGGCGTGGACACGCATCAAAAGGCCATCGATTACGGCGCGAAGCTGGCGGGATGCACCATTCACTTCGTCCGCGCGGAAATGGATCACGGCCCGATTATTTTGCAGGCCGCCGTTCCCGTTCTTCACGACGATACCGAAGAAGCCTTGGCCGCGCGCGTTTTGAAGGCCGAGCATAAGGCTTTTCCTGCCGCATTGCGCCTGATCGCGGAAGGGCGCGTCAATATCATTAATGAGCGCGTATTTATTGCCGACGCCGTTCCGTCGGGCGAAGCACTCTTTAATCCGAAGGCTTAAAGAGACTTTTGATAAACCCCATCCACGGATCGACGCGTTGCGCCCATTGATAATTGGCGTGGAAATAGTCGATCTGGCGGCGCAGGCGCGCTTCGACGGCATCTGGATTTTCTTCGCGCTCGCGCAAAGCATCGAGGACAGCCGTCGAAAAAGCGTCGTAATCGACCGGCATGTCGAAGCGCACGGGATCGCCGGCGGCTTCGATGAGGACTTGCCTTGTAAATCCGGACGCGGTTTCCGGCACGGCGGCGCGATCGGTCGCAACGGCATCAAGCCCCGAGGCCAGACCTTCGATCAACGCAATGCAGGACGTTTCCGGCCACGGATTGGGCGCGAGCATGATCGAAGCGCGCTGCATGCGGCGGATCAGCTCTTTCTGCCCCACCATGCCTATGTGCGCGACGTTGGGCTGGCTTTTCAGCCACGCGACATACGCGGCGTCCCTTTCGGGATCACGCGAGGGGTCGAGATTGCAGAACATTTCGACGCTGAAATCCTCGCGGACTTTGCGTATTTTCTCCAAGAGCGGCGGAACGTGGAACGCGCCCCGCGTGAAGCTTCCCGCAAAAAGCAAAACGGGCGGCTTGGCTTTGGAGGCAAGAATGGGTTCGTTCGCCGCGAAGGAGAAAACCGCCAAAGGATTCATCGCGTTGTGAATGACCGTTTGCTTCCAGTTTGGGCAAAGAGCGCTTTGGTTGACGCGTTGCTGCCATTCGCTGACGAAAACAACACCGTCGAATTCTTTAAGCGCGGGCGTCATGGGAGGCGCAAACGTGCTTTCGTGCATCCAGGCGATAAGCGGCGCTTTCGTATGCGCGCGAACCAATCCGACCAATTCAGCCGTCCACCGGCCGCAAAAGACATAGGCGTCATAAACTCCGCGTTCGATTTCGAAGCCCAAGGCGTCCAACGGCAGGCTTTTGATCCCATGGGCATGCCGAATTTCCGTCACGCGGTTGAAAATCGCGCAGGAGAAGCCCGCTTTCGCCATTTCGCGGGCTAAAAAGCAGATGGCGGACGTCGTTCCGCCCAAAGGTTCGCTGGCGTCCGGACGCGCGGCGTCGTAGGCATAGACGAAATCGATAAAAGCGAGGTTCATAAGGGATTCTCTTTGGGACTCCTTTGTAGTATAAAATCATTCCGAACCGGAGCGAGAATTATTTATGAACCAAAAAGACACGCCTTTTCTTACGCGCCGCAAGTTTCTGCAAGCGGGCCTTATTGCGTCGCTGGCCAGCGCGGCTTTTCTGGCTTTCGGCGCAAAAGCGTTGGCGGCTTCTGCGGAAACCCGCCCGTTGCCCGTCCATAAACCGCGCGCTCCCCGCCTTTTGATGATCGATCCGGGACATGGCGGCCGCGATCCAGGCGCCATAGGGCGCATCGGCACACATGAAAAAGAAATCACGATCGATATCGCGCGGCGCATGGCCGACGCTTTATCGGGACAGCCGGGCACAACCGTTAAATTGACGCGCGACGAAGACGTCTTTTTGCCTCTCGAAGAACGCGTGCGCATCGGCCGCGAGGCTCATGCCGACTTATTCTTATCCGTTCACGCCGACAGTGCGCCTAATCGAGCCGCGCGGGGATTGTCGGTTTACACGCTCTCGGCGAAAGCCTCGGACGATTTTGCCAAACGCCTTGCCGATCATGAAAACGAGGCCGATCTGATGGGCGGCATGGATTTACCCCCTGCGGACAAAGAAGTAACCGCGATTCTCATGGATTTAACCGCCCGCCAGACCCGTAATACGGCGCAACATGCGCGCGCGTGTTTCGTCGAAGCGCTTGGGCATAACTGGCATCTTTTGGAACGGCCGATGCGCGCGGCTAATTTTGTCGTTTTGCGCGCGCCGGATGTGCCGTCGATGCTTGTGGAAACAGGGTTTTTATCGAATCCGCAGGACGAGCAAATCTTGCGCCAGCCTCAAGAGCGCGAGAAAATCGCGCGGTTGATGGCTAAAAATCTCAAACTTATCCTCGATAGTTCGCTGTTTGGATAGAAAAGCGGCTTTATTCTTGCTCTTCGAGGTCCGGATGGCGGCCTAAAATGGCGTCGCGCTGCGGAAAACGGCCGTAACGCAAGACAATCTCATGATTCTCCTCGGCTTTCGCAAGCCATTCGGAGTCTTTCACGCGTTCGCGGATATAAAACAGCGCAAGACGCTGATCGCCCACGTTCTCGGAATTAAGAAAGGGAAGATAGAACAATAATTTATACTGCCGGTCGATGCGGTCGTCGAAGTGCTTGATAATCCCTTCGCGCGCCAATTCCACCGCCATTTCGCCGGTTTCAAAAGCGCGAGCCGTATTGCGAAACATACGTTGCGGAAATTCGTCGAGGAGCAGCAGAAGCGCGAGCGTCCCTTCAGGCGTTTCTTCCCATTTTTTAAGCTCTCCATGCACCGCTTTTTCATAATCCGGCAGAAAACGGTCGCGAATTTGGGAATCCAACGCCTCTTCGTGCTCGAACCATTTGTCGCGCCCGATCTCAAAGAACCAGAAATTCAATATGTCCTCGGCATCGTTCATTCTCTCAAGGATACGGCAAGAAGGTTACGAAAAAATTACTTTAAAGGGCATTTTCGGCTATTACCCTTTCCGAAAAGACAAATTTTCGGCTAAAAAGGGAAAAGAAAGAGTAAATTCCGGAACTATCGTCTTTCCTTTACCTTCCGTTCCTGCAAAACCCGAAAAGAAATTCGCGGAAATGACATACGCAAAGCGTGCGTATGCGTGATTTTCGCGAAAGTGAATACTCGGGCTTCCAAGGAACCCGAGTATATCGTATCCTTCCCGAAATCCGGTTCACGCTCCGTTTCAAAGATTCCTTCCCTCATGCGTAAAAAATTCCTTCTTATCGCGTCGCTGGCGTTCGCCGTTTTTGGCGGCGCGCCTTCTTTTGCAGAGACAACGCCCTCTATCGCCGTGCGCGCGGCTTCGCATGAGACTTTCGATCGCGTCGTTTTTGACTGGCATCGCGATGTCAAATTCCAGCTTCATCGCGACGGCGCAAAAGCCTTCCTAACCTTCAACGCAGCCGGCACTCTTAAGTTTCCCCAAAACGTTCAAACTTCCCTGACTCGCGCGCGGGGGTTTGCTGCGCACGCAGGCGAAGGAGATATTGTAACGGTTTCTTTCACCGTCGATCCGAATGCCGCAGTCAAAGTTTTCGCCAACGATTCTTCGGTTGTCGTCGATATTCAGGGGAATCCGGCTCCTCTTGCGGCGGAACCGCCCGCACTTGTGGCATCCGCAACCGAGGAAAAACCAAATCCGCCCCAGCCGGTTCCGGCAGCACAAGACAAAACTGTCGCAACGGAAACGCCTCAATCTTTGCTGCTTTCTTCGACGCAGCAAGGTCCGGCCCAGACCGTTGTTCCCCCGCCGCAATCACAACTGATTTCCGAAAGCACAAATGCGCCTACGAACGTTGCCCCAACGTCTCCAATAACGCCTCCTGCGCCGCCTAAGGCTGCGGAGAAACCTTCTGCACCTCCTGCTCAACCGGCGTCCAAAAATGCGAGTGCTGTTGCGCCAGCTCCGGTAACGACGCCTTCTGCACCTCCTAAGGTCGCAGAGAAACCTTCTGCACCTCCTGCACAGCCGGCATCCAAAAATGCGAGTGCTGTTGCGCCAGCTCCGGTAACGACGCCTTCTGCACCTCCTAAGGTCGCAGAGAAACCTTCTGCACCTCCTGCACAGCCGGTTGCAAAAACTGCGAGCACTCCTGCGCCAAATCCGACCGCGGCGACGCCCGTGCCGCCAAAAACTGCGGAGCAATTCGCCCCTTCTGCACAGCCGGTTGCAAAAAATGCAACCGCTGCGGCGCAAGCCCCAATAACTTTGCCGCAGACGCATTCTTCAAAGACCAATAATTTTAGCTTTTCCTTAAGCGACACTCCGACTCTTGTCGCCACGCTGGACCCCCACATCAAAACGCGCGCGGCAATTTATTTGCGCGCCGATGTCGGCTATGTCGTTTTCGATCGAAAGATGACTCTCTCGCCCGCCGCGCTCGAAAATGGCGTTCCCGCGCAAATAGATTTGCAACCTTTCGATATGCCCAAAAATTCCGGTTACCGTTTTCCCGTGCCTCCTCATGCAACTTTACAGGCAACGCTGGACGGTACTGCATGGAAAATCTTTTTGTTGAATAAGCAGCAGGCGTTCTCTGTAACGACTTCTCTCGTCGCTCAGCCGGATTTCGCTTTGGGAGCGCGCTTTTTGCTTCCCCTGCCCGACGGCCCCGATCCTATCCGCATCACCGATCCTGTCGTGGGCGACGATTTGATCCTTATTCCGTTGGCGCAAAGCGAAGCTTTTAATATCGAACGGCGCTTGCCGGATTTTACCATCCTTCCAGCCGCCCAAGGATTGGTTATCAAGCCTCTTTCCGACAAAGTCATCGTCCGCGTGGTTTCCGACGGAATCGAGATTACGGCCGAAGGCGGCCTTTTATTGTCGCCCGCCATCGATACGGGCGCTTTGCTTCAATCCGCGTCAAAAACAAAGGCGGCAGCGGCGGGAAAATCTATTTTCGATTTTACGACATGGGCCGGCAAACCCGGCGAAACGTTCACCCAAACCCGGCAAAGATTGCAGCAGACGATCGTCGACGTTCCGGACGCCGAACGCAATCGCGCGCGATTGGAACTTGCGCGTTTCTATTTCGCCAAAGGCGACGGCGAAGAAGCCGTATCGATGCTTAATCTTCTTGTAAAAGATGTTCCCGACATAAAATTCCACGCCGATTTTATGGCGCTTCTGGGTGCTTCGGAAATTCTCGCCTACCGTTCCGAGGACGGTTTGCGCGATCTTTCCCAACCGTCCCTGACCAACGAGCCTGAAATCGGCTTATGGCAAGCTGTCGCTTTCGCGCAATTGCGCGATTGGAAACAAGCCGAAGAAAAATTTTCCGTGAGAGAAAATATTTTGACCGGATATCCAGAACCTTTTTTTTCTCGGTTTTTCGTTCTTGCCGTCGAATCGGCGCTTGCCGTGGATCAAACTCATGAGGCCGCCGATTGGCTCCATTTCGTCCTGAGTTCGCCGCATGAGGATTCCATCGAACCCGCGCTGAATTTCTTGCGCGGCGCGCTTGACGCCAAGGCGGGGCGCGCGGAAGACGCCGAAATGGTATGGAAGGAAGCGCGGAATTCAAACGACCGGCTTTATAAAGTACGCGCGGAGCTTTCCCTCATCGATCTTGGCGTTTTGAACGGGTCGCTGACGCCCGCGCAAGCGGCCGATCGTTTAGAGGCCTTGCGTTTTGGCTGGCGCGGCGACGACTTGGAAGTCGATATCCTGCGTCGGCTCGGACAATTTTACATTCAAGCCAAGAATTTGAAGGCTGGGATCAATACGTTGGCCAAGGCGACGACACTTTATCCTTCAAGTCCCTTGGTTCCCGCCATTCACGAGGAAATGGCAAAAACTTTTCACGACATTTTTCTTGGGGATTTAGGAAAAAAGCTTTCTCCGCTCGATACGCTGGCTCTTTATAACCAGTACCACGACTTGCTGCCTCCCGGTAAAGACGGCGATAGCGTTATGGCGAGTCTGTCCGAGCGTCTCGTTTCCATCGATTTGCTGGATCAGGCTTCGGGCCTTTTAGAAGATCTGGCCAAGAACCGCTTGCAGGGCGAGGAGAAAGAACACGCCGTTTTACGCCTAGCCGCCATACGGTTGCTGGATCATAAACCCACCGAAGCGCTTGCGGCGCTTGATATCATGGGGAATAATGTCTTGCCCGCCCCGATGCAGAATGAACAAATTTTGCTTCGCGCACGCGCGCTTTCCGAATTGAAGCGCGACGATGAAGCTTCCGCGCTTTTGAAAGATAACCCTAGTTCCGGAGCCATGTTGTTGCGCGCCGATATCGCCATGCGCGCTCAAAAATGGGGCGATTCCGCTAAAATTCTGTTGAACTTGGTGGGTCCCCCGCCGTCAGGCGGCGCAACTTTATCTTCCGACCAAGCCGGATGGCTTATTAACGCCGCGATTGCCTATGCTCTTGCCGACGATCAGGTTAACCTCGACAAACTGGCAATCGATTACGGCGATGCCATGTCCGCGCAACCGCAAAACAATACTTTTTTGATGCTCACGAGGCCGGAAAAAACAGGGCAGATGCGCGACCTTGCCGCCGCGCAAGCACAGCTCTCGCAAGTCGATATGTTTCAGGGATTTTTGAATAATTATCGCAGCGTTCCGCAAGCGGATGCAGGGGAAACAGCGAAATAACGAGGCTATGCCAAATTGAAAATTCCGCTCGCACAGAACTCACGTAGTTGATAAATCTAGACCTTAAATGTTTACTATCAAAAAAATTACGTCTGTTTTCTTCCTGTCTTTCGCTTTGGCGTTTGGGTTTTGCCCTCAAGCCCTCGCGCAAAACGAAGCCTTTTTGCATATCGTCAAATCGACCGTTAACGCGGAATCGGAAAACGCCGAGATTTGCCTCGAATTCGATAAACCGCTGGCTCCCGCGTCGCCTTCGCGCCTCGCCGCCGCTTTGCGTCTCGAAGCCAACGATCAAATCGTCATTCCTTCAAACATCATTGCTACGGATTCATCCCTTTGCCTTTTTCCACTCGAAAGAGGCGTTCCCTATCGCCTCGGCATCAAGGGCCTGCGCGGCAGCGGGGACGAAAAAATGGCCGCGTCTTATACCTCGTCCTTCACAATACCCGATCGTTCTCCGAGTCTCGCCTTCGCGAGCGAAAACGGCGGCGTCAACGAATTCGGGTCTTACGATAAGCCTTTGACCTTGCGCACCGTTAACGTCACGCGCGCAAACATCGACGTTTACCGCATAACGGATATCGCCCTTATGGCGCACGTTTGGCAAGACCGGATGCAAACGGCTCTGGCCCCTTCCGAAAGCGCCGCTTTGGCGCGGGACAAGGGGCTTACCATCTGGCGCGAGGAAGAAACTTTCGATTCCCCTCCCAATGCGACAGCCGAACAAAAAATCGACTTGCGCGAGAAAATGCCCGATCTTGCGCCCGGCCTTTATTTGATCGTCGCCGACGCCGGAAATGTCGGGGAAAATTCCGCCAACCAAGGATTGGCGCCGATGGCTGCCGCCTGGTTTCTCAATTCCGATTTCTCGCTTCGCGCGGTGCGCGATTCTGAGGGAATTCACGTCTTTGCTTCGGGCCCTTCTGACATAAAAAGCGGCGTTCATTTGACGGCTTTTAGCAAGGAATCCGGACAACTTGCCGAGGCTGACATCGGCGCGGGCGGCATTGGTTTGATTCCTTATCCTCCCGATCTTGCGGATAAAAACGATATCGTTCGCGTCATCGGAGCCGATCAGGCCGGTCATGTTGCTTTTGCCGATATCGAAAATCTGCCTTCGCTGTCCGGCATTTCCGAAAAAAGCGGCATTCATGTCAGTTCCCTCTTCGTAGCTCCCCTCGATTCCGTCGATGTTATTTTATCTCCGGCAAAAGCGGAAAAAGACGCAAAGTCAAAAACCACGACTATTCTTCGCCTTTTGCAAGGCGATGCCGTCTATGCCGACATTCCCGCGCCCGTTTTATCCGCAGAATCCGCTAAACTGACTTTTTCAGCCCCCGCTTTGCCGGGCGACTGGACTTTGCGCTGGCAAAAAAACGAGGGAACCGTTTTGGCCGAAACAACGTTGCGCGTCACAACAAACCCCGACGCGCCCCGTCTTGAAGCGATTCCCGAACGTAATTTCCTGACGGATGACGGATCGTGTTCCCTCTCTATCAAATCGCTTTCCGTCGCGGACAAACCCACGCCTCTTATCGGGGGTCGCGTTTTGGCCGTTTGGCAGAAGCTCGACGCGGGCGCTTTCGGATGGAAGGATTATCATTTCGGGAATCCGACCGAGATTCCGGACGCCTTCGTTCCCGTCGCCACTTTCTTGACCGATCTGGACGGCGCGACTTCGCTGCATTTTACCCTTCCCCCGCATCCATCGGAGCGAGGCTTATATCAGGCTGCGTTGAAAATCGTCGCCGAGCCGGACACCGGGGTTTCCGATGCGCCGACGCTTTTCCTCCCCCTGCATCCCGAAGAAACCGTCATTGGCCTTAAACCTCTGGCGGTCGGAGCGCATTTCCCCCAAAACGGCCTTGCCCGTTTTGCATTGATAGGCCTTTCGTCGGACGGCAAGCCGCGCGACGTTTCCGGCCTTTCCTACCAGATTTACGAAGAAGGCCGCAGTTTTGCCTGGTATCAGGACGAAGGCCGTTGGAAATACAAGCCGGCAGCCCAGTTGCGCCCGATAGGCGGCGGCGCTTTATCGATCGAGGCCGACGCCAGCAGCGTTTTGGAAGCGCCCGTCACCGCCGGAAATTACCGGCTCGAAATACTCGATGCGAACGGAAAGATTCTGGCTCAAACGGCATTCAGCGCGGGATGGGATTCCACAGGCGCGGCATCAACGCCTTCATTGCCGTTGAACGCCGCGTTGCCGAAAATCATTCAGCCCGGGCATGAAGTCCTTGCCCATGTCGCTTTGCCGGAACCTTCGATGCTGACGGCAATTATTGCCGATCAGCGCATCCGAAAAATCGTGCATGAATTCCGCCCTAAGGGCGATACTATCGTCGCTTTCACGCCCGGAGCGGATTGGGCCAAATCCATCAGCCTGACTTTCGAGGCTTTGCCGATGGAAGGCTCTCTGCGGCGCGCCGTCATCGAAGCCGATGTTGCGCACGGTAAAACCGATTCCGTTGAAACCGTTCCCGCAGGAACCTCGATCGTTGCAGCTTACGATCCGTCGGCGCTTGTTCTTCGCAAGGACGGCGCGGCCACTCTTTCTTTCGGCATCGAGAATACGGGCCAAGCCGACGAAACTTATCATTATTCCTTCACGGCCTCTCCGGGCCTTGAGATCGACGATCTTCCCGAAGGCGATATCGCTCTGGGTGGCAAACAAAGCAAATCTTTGCCTTTATCGATCTTCGGCGATTCCGAGGGCGCGAAAGAATTGCGGCTTGAGGTTACGAGCGCGCATACGCCCCGGCTTATTCATAATTGGCCTATGGCCGTTTTGCCGGAAGCGGCTTTTCTACACAGCGTCCAAACGGTTTCTATCCCGCCCCGCCAGAATTTGCAGCCTGTACCGGATTCGTCGCGGGAAGAAACGACCGTTTTTATCTCCCGCCGTCCGATGAGCGGGCTTGCGGAAATTCTGACTTATGTTTTCAACGCCCGTCCCTTTACGACGGAGGAATTGGCCTTAAGCCTCGATGCCTTGCGTTTATGGCGCGATACGATGGATCAAGCCGGAATTGCGCCCGATTTCATCACGGATGCGCGGGAACGTGGATATTTGGCGCGTTTGCTGCGGCATCAGAATTCAGACGGCGGTTTCGCGCCCTATCGCGGCGGCGACAGCACGATGGAAGACACGGCAGTGGCGTTAGTGGCTCTTGGCGCAGCAAGCTCCAAACAAGCGGAGCCAGCCAAGAATCTGGCGATTGCGTGGATCAAGCAGCGCCTTTCCAACACATGGTTCGACGAAAAAGAACGAAGCTCCAGAGCCGCCGCCTATGCCGCGCTGGCGGCAGCCGATGCGATCGACCCGGCAAGCTTGCATTACTTTTCGGATACCGGCGCCACAATCTCTTTGCCTCCCGTTACCGAGGCGCAAATCGCGGCGGCTTTCAAGCGTATCAACGATCCCGACGCCGCCGCGTTCTGGATCAAGAAAATGCTGGATGAAAACGGAAGGCTTAGAACGATTCCCCTTTTGAACGCGTTAACCGCGACGGATGCCCTGCCCTCCGACGACGTTCTTGCGGCGACATCCGAGATGGGCGATGCCTTGCGTTCCGGTTCCGTGCCGGAAATCAAGGACGCCGCGGCTCTTTTGCGCGCTATCGCCGCAAACAGCGCCCTTGCCGGAAAAGGCCGCATCGCCGGTAAAAACGAAACGCGGGCAATTTCTGGCGTTCTTGCTTTGCGCGGCGGCGATGCGCCCGCTTATCGCAGCGACGACACGCAGCTTTTATATGAGACTTTCGTTTCGGAAGCCGACTCTTTGCCTCTTCCCCATAAAGCCTCCCTTTCAAGGCGAATTTACCGCTTGAACGGCATCGATTTATCGCCGTCTGCGAAGCCTTCGCGCGGCGAAATTTATTTAGTCGAGATCAAAGGCGAAATTCCAACTGCAGCTAAAGGCGCGCCGGTTCTCGTGCAACAAAACGGCAATGAATTGCGTCCGGTCGGATGCCCTCTTTCTCCGCAACTCGACACGCTCTCTTTCATTCCGTGGTTGACAACGCATGGGTTGACTCCTTTTTCAGCCTGTGAATTCTCGTTTCATGAAATCGATGTCGTTTTGGCGCCTTCGGGAGATAAATCCGCTTTTTCGATCATTTTCCCAGCCCGCATCGATACGCAGGCGATATCCGACGTTCCGATGCCGAAACTTCGGGTTTTGAAATAAAAATAGAATGAACCGCTTTTTTTATTTTGCCGACGATCGGGGCGCGCTTTAGATGAGTTCGATTGTCGAAGCCTCGCGGCCCTTTGCTGCCGTCTGAACCAGCATTTTGACTTTTTGCCCGGATTCGAGCGTCTGAGCCCCCGCGCGCAAAACGACCGTCCTGTGAACGAAAATATCGCGGCCTCCGTCGTCGGGGGTTACAAAACCGAAGCCTTTGTCGGCCTTAAACCATTTGACGGTTCCTGTCAGTTCCACTTCCGGCCCTGTAGCCGGCGGACGCGGATTTGCCTGCAGCGTAATTTCACTGATACCTAGTACCTGAATGATGTTAAGAACTTGCCGTCCCTTGGCGCCGTTGCCGATCTGGACGAGCAGTTTGGTTCCTTCGGCAACATCGCGCAACCCGGCGCGACTTACAACCGACGAGTGAATAAAGGCATCGGAAGACCCATCAACCGGCGCAACAAAACCGAACCCTTTTGTCAGACTAAACCACTTTACCACGGCCTCGGTCTGAAAACCCTGATCCGATTCAGGGGGTGCATCAAAGGAAGACACGGCACTACCTCTTGGAAGCCAAACTAAACGGAAAGCAATTTTAGTCCGTTTTCAGAAGGGGCACAACAGGCAAGATTCGAGCCAAATTTAGGGTTTTATTGACATCCTGACCCTTTCTTGCTACCGAACCCCATCCCTGCCACAAAGGCAGCGGTAAGGTCATCTGTTAATGACAAGCCGCCTGCGGATACGTCCTCGGTTATAGGGCGTAAGGTCTGTCCACGCGTTGCGTGCACAGACCTGAGGACGTTTGGGATTTTAAGATTGGGGTTTAAGGCGGCATATGTTTGACACTTTGAGCGGCAAATTATCCGGCATTTTCGACCGGCTGACGGGACGCGGAGCTTTAAACGAAGCCGACGTGAACGAAGCTTTGCGCGAGGTGCGCGTGGCGCTTTTGGAAGCCGATGTCGCCTTGGAAGTCGTCAAGGATTTCACGGCCAAGATCAAAGAGCGCGCTATAGGACAGGAAGTTTTGCGCTCGGTCACGCCCGGCCAGCAAATCATTAAAATCGTGCATGACAATCTGGTCGAATTGCTCGGCGCTTCGCCGGAGCCTTTGAACCTGAACGTCCCGCCGCCAGCCGTCATCATGATGCTGGGATTGCAGGGGTCGGGCAAGACGACGACTTCGGCAAAACTTGCGAAGTTTTTAACCGATAAGCAGAGTAAAAAAGTTTTGCTGGCAAGCATCGACGTGCAGCGTCCGGCAGCGCAGGAGCAGTTATTCGTGCTTGGCAAGCAAATTGGCGTTTCTGTTTTACCGATCGTAGGCGGGCAAAAGCCCGTCGACATCGCGCGCCGAGCATTAAGTGTCGCGCGTTCCGAGGGTTTCGATGTTGTCATTCTGGACACCGCCGGGCGTCTGGCAATTGATGAAGAGCTTATGGCTGAGGCCGCCTCCATACGCGACGCCTCAAACCCTCATGAAAGCCTTTTGGTCGTCGATGCGATGACGGGGCAGGATGCGGTCAACACCGCGCAACAATTCGGACAAAAAGTCGGCGTCTCTGGAATTGTTTTGACGCGCATCGACGGCGACGCACGCGGCGGCGCGGCGTTATCGATGCGCGCCGTTACGGGCAAGCCTATTAAATTTCTGGGCGTCGGCGAAAAAATGGACGCTTTGGAAGCGTATCATCCCGACCGTCTCGCGGGGCGCATTCTGGGCATGGGCGACGTCGTCTCGCTCGTCGAAAAAGCCGCGGCGGCGATCGACAAAGACGAAGCCGAGGCGATGGCCGAAAAGATGATGTCGGGCGCGGGCTTCGATTTCAACGACCTCGCCAAGCAGATGCAGCAAATGCGCAAGATGGGCGGTCTTGGGAGCATGATGAACCTCCTGCCAGGCATGGGCAAGATCAAAGATCAGCTTAAAAACGCCAACATCGACGAAAAAATCATCAAGCGGCAGGAGGCGATCATTCAGTCGATGACTCCTCTTGAACGCAAAAACGCCGATTTGTTGCAAGCTTCGCGCAAGCGCCGCATCGCGGCGGGCGCGGGCGTAAATGTCTCGGACGTCAATCGTCTTATCAAGCAATTCCTCGAAATGCAGAAGGTCATGAAACAGGTGCGGAAGCTCGGTCAATCCGGCTTCATGCGTTCCATGATGCCGAAGTTCGGGGGAGGGTTCAGGAGTCAATAAAACTTAAATTTAAACCAGAAAGAAGGAGAAAAAACTATGTTAGTCATGCGTATGTCCCGTCACGGAGCCAAAAAGCATCCGTTCTATCACATCGTCGTCGCCGACAGCCGCTGCCCGCGCGACGGGCGTTATCTCGAAAAAGTTGGAACCTATAATCCGATGCTTGCGAAGGAAGACCCCAAGCGCGTCATTTTGGCCGAGGAAAAGATCAAGGAATGGATCAAGAAGGGCGCGCAGCCGTCGGAACGCGTCGCGCGTTTCCTTTTCGCGGCCAAGCTCGGGCCCGAAGTTAAATGGCGCGAGTCTCCCCAAAAGTCGGCTCCGCGCGCCAAGTCGAAGGACAAAGCCGCAAGCGCTGCGGAAGGCGCTGCCAAGGCTGCGGCTCCTGCGGCGGAAGCGCCTGCGGCGGCAGCCCCGGCTGAAAAGCCCGCAGCGTAAGGTTGCACTATGGCTTCCGATCGTAAAATATGCGTAGGGCAATTCGCGGGCGCTCATGGCGTTCGCGGGCTTGTGAAGCTGCGCAGTTTTACGGCGGAGCCGGAGGCGATTTTTACTTATGTTCCCCTGACCGACAAAGAAGGCGGGCGCGAATTTAAAATTTCAAACAAGTCCGCGTCCAAAGATTTATTTATCGTGGCGATTGAAGGCATAGACAATAAAGAAGCGGCGGATCAGTTGCGCGGAGATAGACTTTATATTCCGCGCGATCTTCTGCCGCCCCCCCGCAAGAACGAATATTACGAAGCCGACCTTATGAATTTGATCGCCGTCGATGAAAACGGCAAAATTTACGGCAATGTGATGGGTGTTTTCGATTACGGTGCGGGAATTTTTCTGGAAATCGGAACATCGAAAAAAGACAGCTTTATGCTGCCTTTTAACGATGTTTTCGTTCCAACAGTTGATTTGGATGCAGGGAAAATGGTAATAACGGTGCCGGAAGAATGGGTCTAAAAACCCTTTTTATTTTTTGAATTTTTTGGAGGACGAAAATGGCGGTCACTTTTCAAGAAAAAAACTTAAGGGTAAGAAATCTCAGGGTTTCTCATAGATTGTACTTAAAATTACAAGAGCAGGACAAAGAAAAGTGTGTCACGTTCCTTAGTCCCCTGTATGAGACTTTACCGCGCAGGGCGTTAGAGCTTGCAAAAAAGGAATGTCTCAAACGAGTGGGAACCTCCAAGCCTCAGGTGATTTCTTTCAGAGCCTGTACAGAAATTACAGGGAAAGTTAACGGACATTCGATTGCGAACAAAAAACCGATTGTAATTCTGAATATATCTTATTTTGGCGAAGAATTGACCCCCGAAGAAATGAAGGAAGCTTTTTTAAAGAGCAAAAACGATAAGAATGTCAGCTATAGCGGAGAGGAATGGGGCGTGAGGTCTTTCACTGGACATCTCTATTTTCTTGAAGCCGGTAGGACGGTTTTCGATATAAATACGTTGGAACAACGGCATCCCTCAGTAGAAAAAAAGCGTTCCTTTAAGAGACACCGACAGCCCGAATAAAATCTGTGAAAATAACCGTTTTAACTCTTTTTCCGGGAGCGTTTCCCGGGCTTTTAGGCGCATCCCTGCCGGGAAAAGCGTTAAAAGACGGGTTATGGCATCTCGAAACGCTGGACATTCGGGCTTTTGCGCGCGATAAGCACGCCTCTGTCGACGATACCCCTTACGGGGGCGGGGCAGGAATGGTGATGCGTGCGGATGTTTTGGACGACGCCATTCGCGGCGCGGAAGCTAAATTCGGCAAGGCGTCGAGAAAAATTTATCTGTCGCCGCGCGGACGCGTTTTGGATCAAGCGTTGGTCGCGGAACTGGCGGCGGAAAAATCGCTGCTTCTGGTGTGCGGCAGGTATGAAGGCATCGATCAACGCGTGATCGACGCAGAGAGATTGGAAGAAGTCAGCCTCGGCGATTTCGTGCTTGCGGGCGGCGAGATCGCGGCGATGGCGTTGTGTGAAGCCTGCGTGCGCTTATTGCCCGGGGTTTTGGGCAATGCGGCAGCCACGGAGGAAGAAAGTTTCGCGGAGGGTTTGCTTGAATACCCTCATTATACGCGCCCGCCGGAGTGGATGGGCGCAAAGGTGCCGGAGGTACTGATCTCGGGGCATCATGAGAAGGTTAAGGTTTGGCGGCAGGAGCAAGCGGAGAAAATTACGAAGCACCGCAGGCCGGACTTGTATGAAAGATATGTTTTGAATAAGAGTAAAGGCAAAGGGAGACAGAAATGAACTTGTTACAGAAAATCGAAGCGCAGCAGGTCGAGAAGCTGAAAGCGAATGCAAAAATCGCGGAATTCGACATCGGCGACACCGTGTGCGTCAATGTGAAAGTCGTCGAAGGCACGCGCGAGCGTATTCAGGCTTACGAAGGCATTTGCATCGGCCGCCGCAATGCGGGACTTAATTCGGCTTTCACCGTGCGGAAGATCAGCTACGGCGAAGGCGTCGAGCGCGTGTTTCCGCTTTACAGCCCCCGCATCGAATCGGTCGAGCTTATCCGCCGCGGAAACGTTCGCCGCGCCAAGCTTTACTACTTGCGCAACTTGCGCGGCAAAGCGGCTCGTATTACCGAAAAAACGGACTACGAACAAAGCCAAAGCGCCTAAAAGGCTTGTTTTTCCGCTCTTTTTAGAAAATAACAGCGCCTTATAAGGGCGCTGTTATTTTTTTCGAACTATTCATTATGGTAAAAAAATCTTCATAAATGTTTACATTATCGGTTGACTCCTCATTAACCATAGTTTACATAAATTAACCATGAGCTGCTTTTCCCTTTAAATCCGTCTTTGCAGCTTAGTTCTTTTTTTCTCATGGAGTTTTGTCATGACCACGACACCAAACGGCACAAACGACATCCCTGGCAATGTCGCAAAAGCCTTCGAAGACATTAACGCTGCTGTTTCCAACTATGTCAGCGCCGTGACGAAGTCGAGTGCGGCTTTGTGGCAAGGCATCGAGGAAATTACGCGTAACGTCGGCGGTTTGTCGCAAGAAAGTTTTGCGCGCGCTGTCAGCGCCTACACGTCGCTCGCCTCGGCCAAGACGCCGCAGGAAGCCTTGACCGCGCAGACTGATTTCGTCAAAGAAAGCTTCGACAAAGCCGTTGCCAACAGCAGCGCCGTTTCGGAACTTTCCGTTCGCGTCGCCAAGGACGCGATCAGCCCGCTGACCCAAAATGCCAACGAAGCGATCAGCGCCGTTATGAATAAGGTTAAGACCCAACAATAAGTTAGGGTCTGCAGCTAATAAAGCCTGATTGTTTGCCCGATTATTTTATTACAGGGCAGACAGTTAGGCTTTTTTTGTTTTTTATTTTCACGTATTTCGGACTTTTTTGCGGGTTAATTTACGCCCCCTTTACCTTGATGCTTTATGAATAGTTATTATGAATGAAAGACAACAAATCGAGCAGGTAAATTGGCTCAGCGCTAAATTATCGGTGCAGCGCGATAAATTATCTTCTTTTTTATTGCGCCTGAAAGGAATCGCCGTCCGCGTAACCTCCGGCCTTTCTTTAAATAAAAAATTCATGCGGCTTATGGATCAGGTGGCCGCAGACCGCGAAAAAGAATTCGACATTATCAGGGAGATCGAAGACGTTGAAAGACGACATCACGAGCTGAGGCAACATAATATGCTCCAGAGGATCGCGCATGAAGCCGAGAAAAAACGCAAGCGCTCCCTCAAAAAAGAAAACGAAGATTACCGGGAAAACGAAGAAGACAAGGAAGAAGACGAAGAAGGGTTTAGCCTTATGGAACTTCTTGCCATGCTTTATTTGTTTTCGTCGCAGCTTAACCCCTTCTCCGGCTCCAAGTCCTCAAAACAGGAACCTTCGGTGGAGTAGGGCTTTAGGATTTCTTTTCGTCCTTGACTTCGCTGAATTCGGCGTCAACGACATCCGGCTTCTCTGAAGGGCCCGCTCCGGAAGCCGCTCCTGCTGTAGCTCCCTCTTGCTGGGCTTTATAAAGCTGCTCGCCGATTTTCATCGAGACTTGGGTTAAAGCATCCGTCTTGGCCTTGATTTGGAAAGCGTCGCCGGAATCGAGAATGCTCTTCAAATCGGAAATTGCGCTTTCTGCCGCGGCGCGATCTGCAGCGCTCACCTTCGCGCCTAAATCTTTCAGCGATTTTTCCGTCTGGTGGATCAAGCCGTCCGCCTGATTGCGCGCATCGACGATCTCGCGGCGTTTTTTATCTTCCGCCGCATTGGCTTCCGCTTCCTTGACCATGCGTTGAATATCGCTGTCTGATAAGCCGCCCGAAGCCTGGATGCGGATTTGCTGTTCCTTGTTCGTGGCTTTGTCCTTGGCCGTCACGCTGACGATGCCGTTGGCGTCGATATCGAATGTCACTTCGATTTGCGGCACGCCTCTGGGCGCGGGCGGAATGCCGACGAGATCGAACTGGCCGAGCAGTTTGTTATCAGCGGCCATTTCGCGTTCGCCCTGAAACACGCGGATTGTCACCGCGTTCTGGCCGTCTTCCGCCGTTGAAAACACTTGGCTCTTCTTCGTCGGAATGGTCGTGTTTCGGTCGATCAAGCGCGTAAACACGCCGCCCAGCGTTTCGATGCCGAGCGAAAGCGGCGTCACGTCGAGCAACAGCACGTCCTTCACGTCGCCCTTCAAAACGCCCGCCTGAATCGCGGCGCCGACTGCCACCACTTCGTCCGGGTTCACACCGCGATGCGGTTCACGCCCGAAGAATTCCTTCACAATCTCGATCACTTTCGGCATGCGCGTCATGCCGCCGACCAAAATCACTTCGTTGATCTCGGTCGTTTTAATGCCAGCGTCTTTCAGCGCTTTGCGGCACGGTTCGATCGTCTTTTGCAGCAAATCGTCGACGAGAGATTCCAGTTTCGAGCGCGTCAGCTTGACCGACAGATGCTTCGGCCCCGTTTGATCCGCCGTGATAAACGGCAGATTTACTTCCGTTTGCACGGACGAGGACAATTCGATCTTGGCTTTTTCCGCCGCTTCTTTCAGGCGCTGCAACGCCAGCTTGTCGGAGCGCAGATCAATGCCCTGCTCTTTCTTAAATTCGTCGCAGAGAAAATCCATGATGCGCGCGTCGAAATCCTCGCCGCCAAGGAACGTGTCGCCGTTCGTCGATTTGACTTCGAACACGCCGTCGCCGATTTCCAAAACCGACACGTCGAATGTACCGCCGCCGAGGTCGTATATAACGACCGTTCCGGCTTTTTTCTTTTCCATGCCGTAGGCCAGCGCGGCAGCCGTCGGTTCGTTGATGATGCGCAGGACTTCAAGCCCCGCGATTTTGCCCGCGTCTTTCGTCGCTTGGCGCTGGCTGTCGTTGAAATAGGCAGGGACCGTGATGACGGCTTGCTCGACCTTTTCGCCCAGATAAGCTTCCGCCGTTTCCTTCATTTTGATCAGGATGAACGCCGAGATTTCCGACGGGCTGTAGTTCTTGCCGCCCGCTTCGACCCACGCGTCGCCGTTGCTGTTCTTGATAATTTTATAAGGCATCAGGTCGATGTCTTTTTGCACCATCGGGTCTTCGAACCGGCGGCCGATAAGACGCTTGATCGCGAAAAGGGTGTTGGAGGGATTGGTCACGGCTTGCCGCTTGGCGGACTGGCCGACCAAACGCTCGCCGGAATTCGTGGAAAACGCTACGATCGAAGGCGTCGTGTTTGAGCCTTCCGAATTATGAATAACTGTCGTATTCGAGCCTTCCATCACGGCAACACAGGAATTCGTGGTGCCGAGGTCGATGCCTATAACTTTTGACATTTCGATTATTTCCTTTCAGATCAAGGGCCTGCGCTCAGAGGCGCATCCCTCACAAAAAGTAATATAGGAAGGATTTCGATGCGTGCAATGGGGAAAAGGAAGTATTTTCGGCGGAAAAATGATTAGGGGGTCGCTGGCGCCGAATCCGGTGCCGCAGTCGGGGGCGGAACCTGAGAATTTCTCAACAGAACGATGCTGATGCGGCGGTTGCGCGGATCCATGGGATTTGCCGCGAAAGGTTCCCGATCGGCAAATCCGGAGACGCGGGCGATATGGCCTTCGTTGACGCCTGCTTTGACGAGATACTCGCGGCTGGTATTGGCGCGGTCGGTTGAAAGCTCCCAATTATTGCGTCCCGATCCAAGTACAAAAGGCGTTCCGTCGGTATGGCCGGCGATCGAAATTCTGTTCGGCAGTTGCGCGATGACCTTGCCTATCATCATCAGCAAATCCCTGCCGCGTTCGTAAGGTATCGCGCTGGCGGACGGAAACATCGAAAGCTTGTCGCGGTCGGTGATCTGGATGCGCAAGCCTTCGTTCGTGCGGTCGATCACGATCTGATCGGCGAACGGCTGTAATTCGGGGCTTGATTGGATCGCCTGCTTCAGCGTTTGCTCGGCTAGTTTAAAAGCCTCTTCTTCCTGCTTCATCGCGGCGGCTACCGCTTGCGCTTGCTTCGATATCGCTTCGGCGTTCGTTTCGGCGTTTTCCGGAGACTTCGGGTTCTTGGCTTCCGCCCCCTGTCCTGTTCCACTGACGCTTTCGTCCCCTTCTTCGCCCTGCCCTACGGTCGGGATCGTCGCTTGCTGGGTCGAAGGCGGCGAGCGGTCGGCTATTTCCCCGCCGGAAACCGCCGTGATCGACAGACCCCCGAACATGCCGCCTGCACCGGAAGTTTCGTTCTTGGATATGCCCGCAGGCGAAAAGTAATCGGCAAGCCCTCTGCGCTGCTCGCTTGTGGTGACGTTCAGAAGCCACAACAGAAGGAAGAACGACATCATGGCCGTCACGAAATCGGCATAGGCGACTTTCCACGCCCCGCCGTGATGGGCGGCGTGGCCGCCTTTTTTCTTTTTGCGGATGATGATGACGGGTTGATCGGCCATCTAGATTTTCTTTCTTACATAGTCGGCGCCGGCAATGCCGACGTCGCTTCTTCAAGTTCGGCGAAAGTAGGGCGAACCTCGCTAAGAAGGGTCTTGCGCGCGTATTCGACGGAAATCGACGGCGCGAAGCCCTGCAGGTGCGCGAGCAGCCCCGTTTTAACGCATTGCAGATATCTGGATTCGGCGGCGAAAATCGCGCTCATTGAATTAGCCATAGGACCGATCGCACCGTAAGAAGTCCACACGCCCATGAACGTTCCGACCAACGCGCCGCCGATCAAATGGCCCAGAACTTCGGGCGGTTCGGAAATCGCGCCCATTGTATGAATGACGCCAAGAACGGCCGCGACAATACCGATGGCCGGCATGGCGTCGGCGATATTCGTGACGGCTGTGACGACGCCCGCGCTTTCGTTGTGATGAACTTCCAGTTCTTCATCCATCAACGCTTCGAGTTCGTAAGGCTTGTCGGACCCCAGCGTGACAAGGCGCAAATAATCGCACAAGAACCCGACCGCGTGGTGATCGTGCAGAAATCCTGGAAATTGCTGGAACAAAGCGCTTTGTTCCGGATTTTCGATGTGTTGTTCGAGCGCCAACAACCCTTTGGTTTTGGCCAATTTGAACAACTGATACATCATACATAAAAGTTCGATGTAGGAAGCCTTGTTGTATTTCGCTTTTTTCAAAAGAAGCCCGAATCCTTTGCCGGTCCGGCGAATCACCACCCCGGGGTTGGCTATGATAAAGCCTCCCAGCGCCGTGCCGCCCATGATGACAAGTTCCATAGGCGCGGCTTCGGCCAACACCGCGAGACTGCCTCCTTCGGCCGCGTATCCGCCCAGAGTGCAGACAAAAAGAGTGATGATGCCGATAATCAGATTCATGAAATTGACCGCGCGAGGAAGGGACTGTTTTTTAATACTTGGGCAATAAGAGTTAAAATGACTTTAACGAGTCGAAGATCAAAAAGAATCATTTGTTTCGGATATCGGGCCTCCGGCATTCGATCTTTGACATCTTTTTGCCCCATTTCTAAAGCTTGATGTTTCAGACAAGAGTCGCTAACTCTTAACAATCTCAGAACCTCAAGTAACAATCCCGAAACCCGAAGGATTATCACAAATGTCCAAAATCACCCTTCTTCCCGCCGTGGCTCTTTTAAGTTTGTTGGCAGCGCCCGTCTTCGCCGCAGATGCTTCTAAGGCTGAAGACCCTGTCGTTGCGCGCGTTAATGGCGATGAACTTCATCGTTCCGATGTCTTGCGCGAATTGCAAATGGGCGGCTCGCAATTACAGCAGGTCCCCCCTCAAGTGATCTATCCCAAAATTCTGCAGAATATGATCACAACCAAGATCATCTCTCAAAAAGGCTACGCCGAAGGCATGCAGAACGATAAGGAAGTCAAGGAACGCGTCAAGACTTTGGAGGCTCAGGTCGTGGCCGATGCCTATATCCACAAGCTGATCGGACCCAAGATCACAGAAGCTAAAATCAAGGAACGTTATGACCAGCTTTCGTCCAAATTCAAGCCGCAGGACGAAGTGCGCGCGCGGCATATTCTGGTCAAAACAGAGGATGAAGCCAACGACGTCATTAAGGAGCTGAAGGGCGGCGCGGATTTCGCCAAAGTGGCCGAAGAAAAATCGAAAGACACCGGATCGGCCAAACAGGGCGGCGATTTGGGTTATTTCGTGCATGACGCGATGGTCAAGGCCTTCGCCGATGCCGCGTTCGATATGAAGGTCGGCGAAATCAGCGATAAGCCGGTCAAGACCGAGTTTGGCTATCACATCATCAAGGTCGAGGACAAACGCAAGTCTTCGCCGCCGCCTATCGCCGAGGTCAAAGATCAAATCGCCAATCAGTTGTTCCAGGAAATGACCAACGACGAAGTCAAGGCTCTGGAAGCCAAGGCGAAGATCGAGAAGTTCAACATCGACGGATCGCCGTTGCCTCCGCCGGATAAAGATAAAGCGGACAAAAAATGAGTCTCGTTTTTTAAAATTAAAAGCCCAAAGTTCGCGCTTTGGGCTTTTTCTTATTGCCTCTCTGAAAAATATAGACTTAAGCGGTTGACAATCTGCTCGCTGACTTCGTGCAGGGTGCGTTCGTAAGCGTCCTGACGCGCAGCCACGGCCCCGTACATTTGATCGAGTTTGTCGAAGCTGGCAACGCTATGCGCGGCCCCTTTCAGAATTTCTTTTCCTGATGAGTCTTGCAGTGAATAATCGGCATATATGTTGAGCAGTTCCCTCGTCGCCGTCGCATTGGCAAGAATACCCAAGTCTTCTTCGCTGCTGCGGATGACGACTTTCAGCGTGTAGAGGGGCTTTTCAGGCCTGTTTTTGCCGTACATGCGGTCGATCAGATAATTGCGCAACATCTGGCCGTTGCGATCGGGAATATTGTTGATGGCGATATTGTTTAAATCCATCGCCACGGGCGAGCCGCTTGCCGCGCCGTGCGAGCCGTAGATCGGGGTAAATCCGCACGCCGCCAGAAAGAGAAAGGCAAAAAGCGGAAGAATTGTCGGGGGAATATTTTTCATGCGACCACGTTGACGATGCGATTGGGAACGACGATGACTTTTTTCGGCGCCTTATCATTGAGGGCGCGACGAACGCCGTCTTGTGCCAAAGCGGCTTCTTTGACTTTTTCCTCCGGCGCGTCTTTTTGCATCGCAATCGTCGCGCGCAATTTCCCGTTGACTTGAATGGCGATCGTCACCGTGTTTTCAATGAGCATCGCTGGATCGGCTTTTGGCCATTCGGTTTCGACGAGGAGCGTTTTGCGGCCCAGTTTTTCCCACATTTCTTCAGCGACATGCGGCAGCATGGGCGCTGTAAGCTGCGTCAGCGCCTCGACGCCAGATCGCAAAACGCCCGATTCCTGAGGGTTTTTGGCATCCAATTCTTCAAGCGCATTGGAAAGCTCGCGGATTTTAGCGACCGCGCCGTTAAAGTGGAAACGTTCGTAGGCTTCCGACACTTGGGCTATCGTGCGGTGAATAAGGCGATGCGTTTTCTCCGATTTTTCGTTTTCCCCTTTTCCTGCGGCTGCTTCTGCGGAATCTTCCGCCAATTTCCACAAACGATTGATATATCTCCACGCACCCTCGACGCCCGCTTCCGTCCATTCCAGATCGCGCTCGGGGGGGCTGTCGGAAAGCATAAACAACCGCGCCGTGTCCGCGCCGTAGCCGGAAATGATTTTATCGGGATCGACGACATTGCATTTCGATTTGCTCATTTTGTCGCCGCGAAGAACGGTGACGGGCGTTTTGTCCTCGATTTTGTACGCCGTTCCGTCTGGATTTTTCTGCACCGCTTCGGGATAGAGCCATTCGCCCGATGAGCTTTTGTAGGATTCGTGGCAGACCATGCCTTGCGTGAACAATCCGGTGAAAGGTTCGGTTATTTTCAGATGCCCCGTTTGCTTCATCGCGCGGGCAAAAAACCGCGCGTAGAGCAAATGCAAAATCGCGTGTTCGATGCCGCCGACATATTGATCGACGGGAAGCCAGTAATCGGCGGCTTTGGCATTGACGGGCTGCGTGGCGTCGTTTGCCGAGCAATAACGCGCAAAATACCAGCTTGAATCGACGAACGTGTCGCAGGTATCGGTTTCGCGCTTCGCCGGTTTGCCGCATTTCGGGCACGCGACGTTTTTCCACGTCGGATGACGATCCAAGGGATTGCCCGGTTTGTCGAACGTTACGTCTTCAGGAAGCAGAACCGGCAAATCTTTCTCCGGAACGGGAACGACGCCGCATTTTTCGCAATGGATGACGGGAATCGGGCAACCCCAGTAACGCTGGCGGCTTACGCCCCAATCGCGCAGGCGATACTGGGTCGTGCCGGTTCCTGCGCCGCGTTTTTCGATTTCGGCTATGGCCGTTTTTATGGCCGTCGGAACGTCGAACCCGTCAAGGAATTTCGAATTGAATATCGTGCCGTCTTCGACAAATGCTTCGTTTTCGACGGTAAAAGTCGCGGGGTCGGCGCCTTTGGGAAGAACGACGGGCGTAACTTTGAGTTTATATTTGCGCGCAAAATCGAGATCGCGCTGGTCATGCGCGGGGCATCCGAAAATCGCGCCCGTTCCGTATTCCATCAAAACGAAATTCGCCACGTAAACCGGCAATTCCCATGCGGGGTCGAACACGTGCCGAACTTTATAACCCGTGTGGAAGCCTTTCTTTTCGGCAGTTTCGAGCGCGACTTCGGACGTGCCGATGCGGTTGCATTCGGCGATGAACGCCGCGAGCTTTTTATCGTTTTCGGCAAGTTCCGCCGCCAAGGAATGATTGGGTGAAATCGCAATAAACGATGCGCCGAATAACGTGTCGGGACGCGTGGTAAATACTTCTATCTCGCGCTTGTCTTTTCCCTGAATGTTGAACCTTATTTTCGCTCCTTGCGACTTCCCGATCCAGTTTTCTTGCATCAATCGCACTTTTTCCGGCCATTTATCGAGCGTTTGAAGCCCCACCAGAAGCTCTTCCGCGTAAGCCGTTATTTTCAAAAACCATTGCGATAATTTGCGCTTCTCGACAACCGCTCCCGAGCGCCAGCCTTTGCCGTCGATAACCTGTTCGTTCGCCAAAACGGTATTGTCCACGG
>CAZPKC010000019.1:0-38975 GCA_964587125.1 uncultured Rhodospirillaceae bacterium
TGACCTGCTCCCCAATTATGTACCAGCGGCAGGTTGAGTCTTTGGGTTTTGTAGCGCAAGCGGTTGCGGGCGGCAAGAGGCTGGCGGCGTGACCGCCACGAGTCCGAAGCCGACAGCCTCTTGCTGCTTGAGAAACTCCTTCGGGGATAAATAGTTCAGGCTGCTGTGCGGGCGAACGTGGTTGTAATCGTAGAGCCATTCCGCCCCCAGATGCTGGGCCTCCGCTAGTGTCGAGAAGATGTTCTCATTCAGAAACTCGTCCCGCATTTTGCCGTTGAAGCTCTCGGTGAAGCCGTTCTCCATCGGTCTGCCCGGCGTGATGTAGTGCCATTCGACATTGTGCTCTAAAGCCCATTGCAGAACGACGCGGCTTGTCATCTCTGTGCCGTTGTCGCTCTTGATGCACTTCGGGAAGCATCCGCGCAGTTTGCACAGCCGATCAAGCTCCCGAACGACCCGCAACCCCGGCAATGACGTATCAAACACCAGCGCCAGACCTTCTCTCGCGTACTGGTCTTCGATCCCCAGCACACGCAAACGACGCCCGCAGGCCAGCGCGTCCGATACAAAGTCCAAGCTCCATATCTGGTTCGGCTGATCAACTTGCGGCAACGGCAAACGCGTTCCCATCGCCCGTTTCCGGCCTCTTCTCCGCTTCACTCCGAGCCCAAGTTCCCGATACACCCGCCGTATGCGCTTGATGTCGCTTGTGTCGCCTTCTTTCCAAACAAATATAGCCAATCGCCGATACCCGAACCGTCGCCGCTCCGCCGCAAGCCTCAACAGCTTCTCGCGCAGCCCCGTATCGTCCTTCCGGCTCTCGTATCTCTGGCTGCTTCTCTTTTGCCGCACGACTGCGCATGCCCGCCGCTCGGAAAAGCCGTGACGCGTTTTTAACCGCGTCACGGCTTCTCTTCGAAGAGCGGGCTTTACCAGTTTTTTGAGAGTAAATCCTGCAACGCCAGCTTATCGAGGCTCAGGTCCGCGACCAGCTTCTTCAGCTTCGCATTCTCGGACTCCAGAGACTTCAGCTTCTTCGCGTCGCTTACTTCCATTCCGCCGTACTTCGCTTTCCATTTGTACAGCGTCGTGCCCGAAATCCCGTGCCGTCGGCACAGCTCCCCGGCACTTCCGCCGGACGCGTACTCCTTCAGCACTTGGATGATCTGTTCTTCTGTAAATCGCTTCTTCATCGTCTGCTCCTTTGTGAACGTTTATAGAACAGACTCAACTTCAGCGTGGATCAAAAATCGGGGGGCAGGTCAATGCCATTTCCGCATGTACTGGTCGACTAAATTCCCCAATATCTTGAAATTGTGTTCCCTTAAGGTGCGTTAACAAATCACGGGCTATTTCCTGCGCACTTTTAATCGCAATATTTTTCTCCAACCAGTTTTGCTTAGCAATCTTCTCGATTAATTCAGTTAATACGCTGATCTTTATGTTTGCGGCACGATTACAGGGTTTCAGCCATCAGATAGCTGTCAACGGCAGCACTAATATGGGGCACAAAAGATGTAAATGCGAGCTTTACTGCTGAAGCAAGCGCTTCGGGATATTGGGTGTTATCAAGATTACGCGCCACGACAATTCCAATCCGGAGATCGGGAAACTTTGCTCTTACCGTTTCGCTTATTATCAAATCCATCTTTACCTCGCAGACTTAAGATGAACTACAGTTTACAATTACAATACCCTCTCGGCAATCTTTGGAGAAGGAGTAAATTTTTTCCTGAAAAGCGCTATATATATGGGGAGCGACAAGACTCCGACGAAAGTACCAAACAACAGACCTATAATCAGACCCCAATGGTCCGAAACAATCCCGAGACAATAGGCATTAAGAGCGAAAACGAGGCTTCCGCCGAACGAAGTAATTGAACCCATTGTCGCCCGCTGTTCGTCAGTAAAATCTTCTTGCAGGAGCTGGTCGCGAGCAACAATAAATGGACCAAATAGAGAAGCACCGGAAAGAATAAGAACGGGGGAGATAACATTGGAGATAAGAGCCGCCACAGTTTGCACAACAAACCAATACACTTCGGCGATCACAAGCATATATGGACCTTTAATCTTTTTAACGATCTTTCCGGCAAACCAGAACCCCAAGAATCCGCATCCGTGATTAAGCGCACGATAAACACCAACAGCCCACGTCGGCCACACAGTATTGATGAACGCGTCAACAAAACTAAATGTAGATTCACCCACGCCGTGACTAATGGACTGTCCCACGATTAACAAGCGAAGTCTTGGATTTTGCCTGATATTGTTTATCGCAGCTACAAAGTGTCCGAAACTGTTTTTAACATTTGAAGCGTAGTGCTTGCTTGGTTCAACAAAGAAAAAACTAACTAAGACAGCGAGCAATTGGGGAAATATTCCGGCTATAAAAACATAGTGAAGCCCCTGTTTGGCAAATAGACTTGCTGCCAGAGCCGAAAGCCCCAGCGCCAACTGAAACATACTACCGGCCCGTCCCTGAGAATGGGGAAAGTCTGCTTCTCGTCCTTCCGTTTTTAGACTTTCAAAGAGAAGGGCATTGTTATTTCCATTAAACAGCGCCCTGCAAAGACCGGAAAAAATGGCGCCACTACATAATCCCAACATATTGGAAGACATCGCATAAAGAATTACCGAGATTGCCGAACATATTGATCCGAAAATTATAGTGTTTCGCCGTCCAAAGCGATCCGAAAGCAACCCCATGGGAATATCCAACACTGCGGCGACAACAGTTGATAGAGCAACAACGGTCATAGCAGAAGCATATGATCCGACAATTTGAGCAAAGTAGATAACTACAAAGGCTTCTTGAAAACGAAAATACGTCAAGAAGTTATGCAGATATAAAAGACGAACATTTCTTGTCATGATTGCAAAATAATATCTGTGATCGGCGGGGAGGAAAAAGACCCCTCCATTTCAAAACCGAGCTCTACAATATTTTTGTTAAGTGATTCTGAAAATTCATTATATACGCCCACAACCTGCGTAAATCCATTTTTTCTATAAAGGTTTATGGCTGGTTTATTTACATCACTGACGAGCAAACGTAAAAATTTTACGTTTCTTCGTTTTGCAATTTCTAAGGCATGCTTCAATACTAATTTGCCGATGCCCCGTCCCAGAAACTTAACATTAACACCCACACGACCTAAATATACAGCCTTTGCATTCTTATCTTTCCATTCAAAACAATCTTGCCCACCGGCAGTGTTATACACACCAAACGCAGCAACTATTTCATCTGCATCGGTTATTAAGTACAAGTTTTGATTTTCTATATCGCCAATGAATTCTTCATATGGATAAAATTCATTCCAAATTTTTATGCCGTTTTTATACATACCCTCTACGATACCTTTAAACATCACCTCTAACGTGGGAAGATCTTGTTTTTTCGCAATTTTGAGTTCCATTGTGCCGGCTCCCGTTAGTGAGATAGGGTTTTTGAACATTAAGGGGGAAATTTAATCGCATCAAGCAAGGAATGCACTGTCAAAGTGATTTGACGGGATGGAAACTGGTAACACCGTCCGGATTTTTCAGCTTCCTCACGTAGAATTACAAGCGTGGCGCCTTCCTTTTCACTAAATATCTGTACAGGATTAACTTCGGCGGAGATGGCCTGCCCATTTGGGCGCAAACAAGAAAAAAAGTACCGATTGAATCTCAGGCTTCATTTTTTGCAACAAAGCTCCAAGATTACTTTCACTCGATATATTTTTTTGCCTTTTGCTGGTTGCTGCCTCTACCAAATCTACCCTAAATTCTTTACAGAACGCAAAAAACTACTGACCTGTTTTTTGTTAGGAATCGTTTTATCTTTTAATTCTCTAATTTTATCACTGGCTAAGCGTGCAAGTGCGCTGTCAGAGTGCCCATCAGTAATAGCGTTCTTATATGCATCCATACGATCAGGAAATACGGGCAGTAAATCCACATACTGAACAAAAGCCGCAGCCGTCTGTTGCTCATACATGGCCGCACGACGTATTGGCTGACCACTATTTGGTAAAGCTCCCTGTATCCCTGATTTGTCGTCCATGGTTTTTAACAAAAATAGGTTTTTGGCTGCTTTGCCAAACAGCTAACAGCTGCTCCCTCACTTGTAATCAGGGAGCTAAACCATGTATCCAAAAAAAGAGGGTAAAGTTTTACCCAAGATTTTTCTTGCCGATCTCGAACGAAACATTGCAGCAAGTATTGCCAACGCATTGCGTCAGGATTTTCCTAATATAAAGACGGCAGCGACGGCGGTAGCACTGCACGTCGAAATAAACATTGAGACGATTAAAAAATGGTACAACGGATCCAATACGCCGTCCGCCGCCAATCTTATTGTGTTAGCGCGTGTGTCGCCTTCTGTGCGTCAAACATTACTAAGGCTGATTATCAACAGATAAGCCGATCAAAAATTTGTGGGAGTCATTTGGGAGTATAGAGTGAGAGAAACGAGCAATTTTTGGGAGAAACGAATAAAAATAAGCAAAAAAAGCAGTGTTTTAGGGGGGAGAACCTAGGCGCGGGTGGACTTTGACATGGTAGGGGTCACAGGTTCAATCCCTGTTGCGCCCACCACTTTTTGCGCAGAGCGTAAAAAGTGCCGCGCCGAAGCCATTTGGCGAAGGCGGGCTGGTTCCATTATAAGAACAAGCCGCAAGCAATAGGAACTAACCTGATTTAGCGCGCAAATCTTGTAAATCCGGAAAACTTTGTTTAGCTGGAAAACCTCTGTTAACCTAGCCGCGAAAGGTTCCGGCCAAGGCGCATGACTTTTCTTCTGATCGATAATTACGATTCTTTCACCTACAATCTTTATCATTATTTATGCGAAATCGGCGTCAGCGTGAACGTCGTGCGCAACGACGCGCTATCCGCGGCGGAAGCTTTAGAACAAGGCACGCAGGGAATCATTTTATCGCCAGGGCCGTGCACGCCGAATGAATCGGGCATTTGCCCGGATGTTCTTCGCTTGGCCGCCCAGAAAAATGTTCCGGTTCTGGGCGTATGCCTCGGGCATCAGGTTTTAGGACAGGTTTTCGGAGGACAAGTCATTCGCGCACCAGTTCCGGTGCATGGAAAGATTGATGCAATTTTTCATCGTAGCGAAGGCGTGTTCAAAAATTTGCCCTCCCCCTTTATGGCGACGCGCTACCATTCTCTGATCGTGGACAAAGCCTCATTGCCGGAAACCTTGTACGTAACCGCCGAAAATAAGGACGGATTGATCATGGGCTTGCGGCATAATTCGAAACCACTCTACGGTGTTCAATTCCACCCTGAAAGCATCGCCTCCCAATACGGTCTCGATTTGCTGAAAAATTTTGCGGAGCTTTGCAGATGACCGCGACCTCTCCCTTCGTCTTGCTCGATAACAATTTGGATGATGAAACGCCTTCGTATCTTTTCGAGAAGCCCTCTCGCATTCTGCAAGCCGAGCGGGTCGAAGATGTGGATTCCGTTTTAGCCGATCTTGACGTCGCGCTTGCCGACGGATATTGCGCAGCGGGATTTCTTTCCTATGAGGCCGGGTATGCCTTGGAACCGCGATTGAAGCCGCTTCTTCCCGAACGGCGGAAGGTTCCGTTGATATGGTTCGGCCTTTTTTCAAGCTATCGGCAAATGGCCCGCGCCGAAGCTGCGGCTTGGCTCAAAGCCCGGACGCATGGGGATTATGCGCTTACCGCGTCCCGATACACATGGGACAAAGAAACGTACGCGAAGGCCTTTCGCCGCCTTAAAGAGTACATCGCCGCCGGAGACATCTATCAGTTGAACCTGACCTTCGGCAGGGAATCCGATTTACTTGGCGATCCCTTCGCTTTTTATCGCGATTTGCGCCGACGCCAGCCCGTGGCGCACGGTGCGTTCATCGAAACCGAAGATTTCAAAATTTTTTCCCTGTCGCCCGAATTGTTTTTCCGTTGCGACGGGGAAGACATCGAAACGCGGCCTATGAAAGGAACCGCTTCGCGCGAGGCCTCTCCCGAAGCCGACCAATTTGCGGCGCAGTCTTTGGCGCGCGACGAGAAATCTCAAGCCGAAAATTTGATGATCGTCGATTTGATGCGCAACGATCTGGGTCGCATAGCAAAACCCGGAAGTGTCTCGGTTCCAACCCTTTTTCATGTAGAAAGCTATCCAACGCTTCACCAAATGGTGTCTGTCGTTAAAGCAAAACGAGCTGGAGACGCAACCCCCGCTGTTTTGCTTCGCGCATTGTTCCCCCCGGGATCCATAACGGGCGCTCCCAAAATACGCGCCGTTGAAATAGGGCGGGAATTGGAACGTGGGCCGCGTGGCGTCTATACAGGCGTGATCGGCGCGTTTTTTCCGCATGATAAGGCCCTCTTTAACGTCGCCATCCGCACTCTTTTCGCCCGTCCTTCAGGAAACGCCGTTCATTGTTCCATGGGCATCGGCGGCGGCATCGTGCAGGATTCCGCGCTCGATACGGAATATGAAGAATGCCTTCTTAAAAGCGCTTTTTTGAATGACGATGAGCGGGATTTCCGGCTTTTCGAAACGCTGCGCTACGCCTCTGACAACGGTTTTTATCTTTTGAAGCAGCATTTGGGCCGCATGCGCGTTTCGGCTCATGCTTTGGGATTTCTTTTTGACGAATCCGCCGCCAGCAACGCGTTGAACAACGCCGTTGCCGGAACAAAAACGGATTATCTACGAGTCAAATTGCTTCTTTCGAAAACGGGCGAATGGGAAACGATTCAATCCGCCTTTCCCTCCGAGCTAATCGGGAAACCGTTGAGTTTCGTTTTGGCGGATCAATCTGTGGATAGCCGCAACCCGCTTCTCTTGCACAAAACTACGCGGCGGGCGCTTTTCGATGAAGCCTTTGCCGATATGCAGCGAAAAACAGCGTGTGATGAAATTCTGTTTCTGAACGAACGCGGCGAACTTACACAGGGCAGTTATACCAACCTTTTTATCAGGCTACGAAAGGGCGAGCCGTGGCTGACTCCCCCTCTCTCAAGCGGGCTTTTGCCCGGAACGCTTCGCTCTTTCCTTCTGGAATCCGGCGAGGCGGAAGAGCGCACGCTCCACCCCCCCGATCTCGAAAATGCGGAAGTTGTCTGCCTCGGAAATGCCTTGCGCGGGCTCGTTAAGGGAATAATTCCAAAATAGTCCTGTTAAAAAGCAGGAGGTTTCGGGGAAAAAATAGGACGCGAAAAGGCATTGATATGGTAAAATCGCGGGGTTAAATCCTGTTGCGGCGCAAACAAAAATTGGCGAAAACAAGCGAGTCTCGTGCTTGCTGCGCATGCGAAAAGCCTTTTTCGCCCGACTGTGTGACTTAACCATAAGCCTGCGCGGGCATCAAAATTACAAAATGATTTCAATGAGATAAAATTTCCTTTTTGAAGGAGTTTAAGCTGTCTTTCCCAACTCTTTCTCCCGCTTTTTGTTTTCATGCTTTATTAACCATGAAAAATAGGGTATACTTTCTGCTAACAATAGCGGAGAGCATTCATGGTTATCGATTTCGTAAAATATGTTGCGATGAAGCAAGCCGAAGCGGCTGCCGAAAAGGCCGAAGCCGAGGCTGAAGTTGCGCGCCGCGAACATCTGGAAATGTTCCTGTCCGGCGTTATTGCGGAACTTCTGGCCGCCTAAGCTTTTTTCCCGCTTACAATCTTCTTTTGCAAAAGGTCCAGGATTTCGGCCTGATCCGTTTTGCTCATGATCTTTTCCGCCAGTTCGGTCGCCTGAGGCAACGAAGTCTGTACGATTTCGTTCTTCACCGCAGGGAGCCTGAGGGGCGCCATTGACAGTTCGCGCAATCCCAACCCCAACAGCAAAGTCGTCGCGCGCGCGTCGCCCGCGATTTCGCCGCACAGAGCGACAGGAATGTCGGCGCGCCAAGCAGCCGCCACCGTAAACTGGATCAGGCGCAGCACGGCCGGATGAAACGGATCGTACAAATCGGCGACGCTATCGTCGCCGCGATCGATTGCAAGCGTGTACTGCGTGAGATCGTTGCTGCCGATGGAGAAAAAGTCGCACACTTTGGCCAAAGAATCCGCCACCAAGGCCGCCGACGGAATTTCGATCATCGCGCCTAAAGGGGGCAAGCCTTGAAGCTTGATGCCGCGGCGATGCAAGCGCCGCTCGATTTGCAGGATACGCGCGCGCACCTCGACCATTTGCGCGACGGTGGAGATCATCGGTATCAAAATCCGCACCGGCCCGTGCATGCTCGCGCGCAGGATCGCCGAAAGCTGGGCGTCGAGCAATTTCGGCTCTTTGAGCCCCAAGCGAATGGCGCGCAATCCAAGCGCGGGATTGACGCTTCCCTCGGCCGTCCCGCCCAGTGCCGAGGCCAGTTTTTCTCCGCCCACGTCCAGCGTACGCACCGTCAATGGCAGCCCGTTCAGCTTTTCGACGATAGTGCGTAAATTTTGATACTGCTCTTCCTCGTCGGGCAACGTGGATCGGTTCATAAACAGGAACTCGGTGCGTAAAAGGCCGACGCCCGCAGCTCCCGAAGCGCTCACCGCATCGAGATCGCGGGGCAATTCCATATTGGCCTGCAAAGATATCAATTTGCCGTCGAGCGTCCGCGCGGGGACGTTGCGCAGGGCTTTCAGGCGTTTGTCTTCCTGCTTCTTTTGCTCCATTTCCTGACGGTAATGCTGCACCGTCTCGGCATCGGGATGCACGACGATTTCGCCTTTGTATCCGTCAATAATGATCGTGTCGCCCGTCTTGATCCCGTGGGTGAGAGCGCCGACGCCGGAAATGGCCGGAAGTCCCAAAGCGCGGGCTATAATCGCCGCATGTCCTTCGGCCCCGCCCAGAACGGTGGCAAAACCGATGACGCGGCCGGGATCCATGAGCGCGGCGTCGGCGGGCGTGATCTCTTCGGCCAAAACGACGCATCCTTCGGGCGCTTCGGCGAACGGATTATAATTCTGCTGCAACAGGCTTCTGAGCAACCGCGTCCCGACTTCGCCGACGTCGTCGGCGCGCGAGGCAAGATACGGATCGTTCATTGCGGCAAAATCGGCCTTAAGCGCGTTGATTTGCCGTTGAATGGCGGCTTCGGCATTAACGTGCTGTTTGCCGATAATTTCTTCGACGCCGCGCACAAGCCGCGATCCCGACAACATGCCTTTATAGGCATCGAGCAAAAGCGTCATATCTTCCGCCCCTACGGGCAGGGTCTCCGCCTTTTGCCGCAATTGGGCTAAATGCTTTTGCACCTTGACGATCGCGTCGCGCAATCGCCCGACTTCCTTTTCGACCTGCGCGGGGGATATCTCGTATTCCGATACCGGAACGCCGCATTGCTCGATAATAAACGCGGGTCCGATGGCGATGCCCGGCGCGACGCCTAAGCCTGCAATCTTGCGTGGGGTGTCATTCTTCATCGAATTTCCGTTTCACGAAATCGGCTAAAGTTTGCAGGGCCGTCGCCGCATCGACGCCGCGCCCGCAAAGGCGGATGGTCGAGCCTTCCGTCGCCGCCAGCATCATCAATCCCATGATCGACCTCCCGGACACGCGCATATCGTCTTTGACGACTTCGATGTCGGAAGAAAAAGTCTCGACAAGCTTGACGAATTTCGCCGCCGCGCGCGCATGAAGGCCTCGTTTATTGGCAATCGTCGCCAGAACGCACAATTCTTCCTCTTCGCTCATACCATCTGCCCTGGCGCAAGATTCTCGGAAACAAGCTGAATGTATTTGCGTCCCGCGCTTTCGGCCTCGCGCGCGGCGTCGAGAAGCGGCATCGAGGAGCGAACCGAAGCCAACTTAATGAGCATCGGCAAATTGACGCCCGCCAGAACGACGGCATGGCCCAAAGGCATCGATGCGATCGCCAGATTGCTGGGCGTTCCCCCGAACATATCGACCAGCAAAATCACCCCGTCGCCCTTATTGACGGCTTTGATCGCCGAGAAAATCTGGTCGCGGCACGAGCTCATATCGTCGTGCGGGCCGATCGTGATCGCCTGAACCTGTTCCTGCGGGCCGACAATCGAATCGACCGCCCGAAGAAGCTCGGTTCCGATATTTTCGTGAGTGACGAGAATGATGCCGATCATAAACTTTCCTTCCCTAAAATTTACCCTGCCTTCAATGTTTTCATGTCGATAACAAAGCGATACCGCACATCGCTTTTCAAAACACGTTCGTAAGCTTCGTTGACGTATGTGACGGAGATCAGTTCGATATCGCTGACGATGTTCTTTTTGCCGCAAAAATCAAGCATTTCCTGTGTTTCCTCGATGCCGCCGATCATCGATCCGGACAAGCTTCGCCGCCCGTTAATCAGCGAAAACGCGCCGATCGGAACCTGCTTTTCCGGAACGCCAAGCAAAACCATCGATCCGTCAACGGCCAGCAATTGAAGATACGCGTTCCAATCGATATCCATCGATACGGTGTTGATAATGAGGTCGAAAAAGCCTCGCAGCTTCTCGAACGTTTGAGGATCGGACGTTGCGTAGAAACGATCCGCGCCTAAACGCTTGCCATCGGCTTCCTTTTTCGACGAGTGGCTGAGAATCGTGACTTCCGCGCCCATCGCCTTTGCGATCTTGACACCCATATGGCCCAAGCCGCCCAAGCCTATAATCGCGACTTTCTTGCCGCGTCCCGCCTTCCAGTGCTTGAGCGGCGAATAAAGCGTAATGCCCGCGCATAGCAAGGGCGCCGTAGCGTCCAAAGGCAAGTTTTTCGGGATTCTCAAGGCATAATTTTCATCGACGGTCATGACATTGGAATAACCGCCCATCGTCGGCGTTTTTTTGTCGCGCTCGAGGCTATTGTAGGTGAAAGACGGCCCATCGCAACAAAACTGCTCCAATCCCTTTTTGCAGCACGCGCACACACGGCAGGAATCGACCATGCAGCCGACGCCAACCTTATCGCCGACCTTGAATTTCTTAACTTTTGCGCCTTTGCCTGAAACAACGCCGACGACTTCATGCCCGGGAACCATCGGGAACATCGCCCCGCCCCATTCGTCGCGAACTTGGTGGATATCGGAATGGCAAATGCCACAGTATTTGATGTCGATGACGATATCGTAATCTCGCGGTTCGCGGCGTTGGAACTTGTGAAAAGCCAGCGGCGCCTTGGCTGCGGGCGCAGCATAACCGAGGGCTTCAAGCATACGTCGTCCTTTCTCAAATATCCGTTGGAAGGCGCAGAATCGTAGACCTATTGAAAGCGGAGTCAAGCTATCCCATAGTGGTATGATGATTGCTTTGTCTACCGACGATTTCAAACGCGCAACCGCTATAGCTATCAAGGCCATAGGGCGCAGAGCCGTGCTTGAAATCGGCTTTACGAACGCTCCCGCGCAAGTTAACGATCAGCGCCTCACCCTGCCGGAACCCCCGCCGAAAATGTCGGAAGGAGACCGCGCTTTCGAGCGCGGGGTCGCCGATGCCGCAGCGTTGCGTTTGCGCTACCACAACGCGCGGACGCATCAGGCCAAAGCTCCGTCAAAGGGAAAAAATTGGGACGAGGCGCGCGACGCTTTCGATGTTTTAGAACAGGCGCGATGCGAAGCTTTGGGCGCGCGCGATCTCAAAGGAGTTGCATCCAATCTTTTGGCGATGATGGAAGAAGAGAGCAGCCGCAAAATAAGCGCCTTTGCCGATTTGCAGCAAAAACCGGCTTTAGCTCAAGCGTTGCATCTTTTGGCTTGGGAAAAATTCACGCATCTGGCTTTACCTCATGACGCCGCGCAAGTCGTTTCTTTCTGGCGTTCGTTTATCGAGGAACGCGGGGCCAAGCATTGGCCGAAATTGGCCGCGTCGCTGGGCGATCAAAAAGCCTTTGCGACCGAGGCCTTACGCCTCATCGCCAACCTCGATAAAGATATCGGGGACGACGACAAACGCAATGAAAACGCAAAAAACAAAGCCGATTACGAATCGGACAAAGGCGACGAAGAACGCCAAGAGGAACGCCAAAAAGAAACCCGAAGCGTCGCGGATCAAAACGACGGCGACCGGGACGATAAAATCGCGGAAGACGACGCATCGGATAGCAAAAAAACAGGCGGCGACGGCAGTTCCCCCGCCGAAGACGTTGGCGCGCGCACGGAAGAAGACCTTGGCGCGCGCGTGACGACCTACCGCGCCTTTACGACGCAATTCGACGAAACGGTCGAGGCTTCGGATTTATGCCACGCCGACGAATTGTCGCGCCTGCGCCTGCTGCTCGACCGGCAAGTCAGTTCGATGCAATCGCTCGTGACGCGATTGGCCAACCGATTGCAACGCAGGCTTATGGCTCAACAAATGCGGCATTGGGAGTTCGATCTCGAAGAAGGCTTGCTCGACGCGGCGCGGCTGGCGCGCGTGGTTGTCTCGCCTTCGCATCCCCTGTCTTACAAGCGCGAGAAGCAAGCCGATTTCCGCGATACGCTCGTGACGCTGCTTTTGGACAATTCCGGCTCGATGCGCGGAAGGCCGATCACGCTCGCCGCGATGAGCGCCGACATCCTTGCGCGGACTTTGGAGAGATGCGGCGTGAAGATCGAAATTCTCGGCTTCACGACGCGCGCGTGGAAAGGCGGGCAATCGCGCGAAGCATGGGTTAAAGCCGGTAAACCGCCCCTGCCCGGACGCCTCAACGATCTGCGCCACATTATTTATAAAAGCGCCGATCAACCGTGGCGGCATGCGAAGAAAAATCTCGGTCTGATGCTGCGCGAAGGATTGCTGAAGGAAAATATCGACGGCGAGGCGCTTTTATGGGCCGCCGCGCGGTTGCTCTCAAGGCCGGAGCAGCGCAAAATCCTTATGGTTCTTTCCGACGGCGCGCCTGTGGACGATTCCACGCTTTCGGTCAATCCGGGCAATTATCTGGAGCAGCATTTGCGCGCCGTCATAAGCTGGATCGAGGAGCATACGGACATCGAACTTGCCGCCATCGGCATCGGGCACGATGTCACGCGCATGTATCGCCGCGCCGTGACGATCACCGATACCGAACAACTCGCGCCCGTGATGACGGAACAATTGGCGGATTTGTTCGAGAAGGATTGAGGCGTGTACAAATCGGCTCCCGAATGTTAAGTAAAATCGATGTCTCTTCTTCCCCGCACATGGACTCCTCTCAACCGCCGTCGCTGGGCCAATTTCAGGGCCAATAAGCGCGGGTTTTGGTCTTTATGGATATTTCTGGCGCTTTTCGGGTTGGCCTTGTGCGCGGAATTTATTTCCAACGACAATCCTCTTTTGATCAAATTCGACGGGCATTATTACGCGCCGGTTTTTATCTCCTACCCCGAAACAAAATTCGGCGGACAATTTGAAACCGAGGCGCGTTACCGCGACCCTTACGTGAAAAAACTGATCGAAGCGAAAGGCTGGATGATCTGGCCGCTCATTCCCTATTCCTACGGCACGATCAATTACGATCTCGAACAACCCGCGCCGTCGCCTCCCTCAAAGCAGAACTGGCTCGGTACGGACGATCAGGGGCGCGACGTTTTGGCGCGCATTATTTACGGTTTTCGCATTTCGGTCTTGTTCGGATTGACGCTGACGGTTTTGTCTTCCGTCATCGGCATCGCGGCGGGCGCGGTTCAGGGCTATTTCGGCGGCAAGACGGATTTGCTGATGCAACGCTTCATCGAAATCTGGGGCGGGATGCCTGTTTTGTATTTGCTGATTATCATGGCGAGCCTTGTGCAACCGAATTTCTGGTGGCTTCTGATTTTGATGCTTTTGTTCTCGTGGATGTCGTTGATTTACGTCGTGCGCGCCGAATTCCTGCGCGCGCGCAATTTCGATTATGTCCGCGCGGCAAAAGCGCTTGGCGCGAGCGATATCCGCATCATGTTCAAACATATTCTGCCGAACGCAATGGTTGCGACGCTGACTTTCTTGCCGTTCGTGCTCAACCATTCGATCACGACATTGACGGCTTTGGATTTTCTCGGCTTCGGCTTGCCGCCCGGATCGCCCTCGCTCGGAGAACTTCTCAATCAGGGAAAAAATAATTTGCAGGCGCCGTGGCTCGGCATCAGCGCGTTTTGCGTTCTGGCGTTGATGCTGACGCTTTTGATTTTCACGGGCGAGGCCGTGCGCGACGCGTTCGATCCCCGGAAAGTTCAGGAAGGCGGCAAAGGATAGTCCTATGAAATTTGAACTTGAAGAATGTCATCGCGGCGTGACGAATGAAGAACTTCTTGCTGATTTACGGCAAGTGGCTTCGGAACTGAATAAAACTACGATTAGTATTGCCGAGTATAATGAGCATGGCAAATATCACTTCTCTACATATTATGAAAAATTTGGCAATTGGCCCAGTGCTTTAGAAAAGGCAGGATTGGAGAAAACAGGAAAAGGCATGAATGTGCCTGAAGAAGAACTATTCAAAAATCTAGAAGAAATTTGGATAAAGCTTGGCAGACAACCTCGACCGTTGGAGGTTCAAAAACCGCTTTCAAAATACCACGCGTGTACCTACGCTAGACATTTTGGAACTTGGCGAAAAGCCCTTGAAGCATTTGTTGCCTATATAAATAAGGAAGAAGCTGCGTCATCCGAAGAAGCAATCAAACCCATTAAACCGGGGACAGCAACCAGACACAAAACTAAGCGTAACATAAACGAAAGATTGCGGTTTGTTGTTCTGCGGCGAGACAATTTCAAATGTAAGAATTGTGGACGATCACCTGCTACAGACCCAAGCATTATTTTGCATGTTGATCATATTAAAGCTTGGGCAAATGGTGGTGAAACCGTTTTAGAAAATCTTCAAACGCTTTGTTCTGTTTGCAACATCGGAAAAAGTGATTTGGAATAAAACAACATGACCCTCCTCAGCGTAGAAAATCTTAGCGTGACTTTCGGGCAAGGCGGGCAGGAATTTCAGGCCGTGCGCGGGGTATCGTTCTCTCTTGAACGCGGTCAAACCATTGGTTTAGTTGGAGAATCAGGTTCAGGAAAATCGGTTACGGCTTTATCGCTGTTGCAGCTTTTGCCCAAACCTGCCGCGAGGATTCCCTCGGGGAGCATCAAATTCGACGGGCAGGAAATCGTCGGCGCATCCGAGCGCGTTCTTCAATCCATTCGCGGAAACCGTATCGGGATGATTTTTCAGGAGCCGATGACCTCCTTAAATCCCCTGCACACCATCGGCAGACAAATCGGTGAAGTCTTGTTCGTGCATAAAAATATGAATCCCAAGCAGGCGCGCGCAAGAACGCTTGAATTGTTGCATCTTGTCGCCCTGCCCGATCCGGAAAAACGGCTTAATGCTTATCCGCACGAGCTTTCGGGCGGGCAGAGGCAACGCGTGATGATCGCGATGGCTTTGGCGAACGATCCCGATCTTTTGATTGCAGACGAACCGACGACCGCGCTCGACGTGACCATTCAGGCTCAAATTCTGAAATTGCTCAAAGATTTGCAGAAGCGCCTCGGCATGGCTTTGCTTCTCATCACGCACGACCTGACTATCGTGCGCAAAGTCGCGGATAAAGTCTGCGTCATGCAACAAGGCGAAATTGTCGAAGAGGCCCCGACCGCGCAAATTTTTGCGTCTTTTCCCCGCGACTGCTCTGTGACCGGCGCTGACGCGCCGCTCACAACCGCGACTGCGGGGCCCAAGCATCCTTACACGAAAATGCTTCTGGCGGCGCAGCCGAAGGGCGGGGCTTTGCCCATCGCCGCAGACGCCGCGGAAGTTTTGCGTGTCGAGAATTTGAAAGTTCATTTCGGGATCAAAAAAGGCGTGTTCGGCAAGCCTTCCGACGTTATCCGCGCGGTGGACGGCATTTCTCTTTTCGTGCGCGAAGCCGAGACGCTCGGCATCGTCGGCGAATCCGGTTCGGGAAAAACGACGTTGGGGCTGGCGTTGCTGCGCCTGATTCAATCGAAGGGCAACGTCGTTTTTCTGGGACATGAATTGCCGGAGTTGACGCGAGCGCAGATGCGCGCGTTACGTCCCTTCCTGCAAATCGTTTTTCAGGACCCCTTTGGCAGCCTGAGCCCGCGCATGTCGGCGGGCGACATTATCGCGGAGGGTTTGGACATCAACAATCTATGCCCCTCGCCTGTCGAGCGCGAACGGCGCATTATCGCGGCGATGAATGAGGTTGGGCTCGATCCGGAATCCCGCAACCGCTATCCGCACGAATTTTCCGGCGGGCAACGCCAGCGCATTTCCATCGCGCGCGCCGTTATTTTGCAGCCGAAATTCATCGTTTTGGACGAACCCACTTCCGCGCTCGATATGTCGGTGCAGGCGCAAATCGTCGAACTCTTGCGCGATTTGCAACGGCGGCGCGGCATCGCCTTCATGTTCATCAGCCACGATTTGCGCGTCGTCCGCGCGCTCGCGCACCGCGTCGTGGTGATGCAACAGGGCAAAACGGTCGAGGAAGGATATACGGACGAGGTCTTCGCCAATCCGCGAGAGGAGTACACAAAGACGCTTCTCGCCGCCGCGTTGAATCTCGAGGCGCGGGATTAATCAGCCCTATAATTTTAGAAAACTGTCGCCCTTTTACGCCTTGTTGACGATGTACTTTCCGCGCGGCGTATAAGTGGTGTGCAAAAGCTCGTGGCTCTTGTGACCGCATGGCCCTTCGGTCAGAAATTCCTTATAGATTTTGAGGACGGCAGGGTTCTCGTGGCTCTTGCGAATGCCGTACGAGGAATCCTCCTTGTAAATCGCCGCCGCTCGGGCTTGACGGATTGCAAGGCTCGTCGGAACCGGCATGCCGCCTCCGCCGATGCAGCCGCCCGGGCACGCCATGATCTCGATAAAGTGGCATGTGCTGAAGGGGCCTCCCGCAGCGATGTCTTTAAGAATTCTATTCGCATTGATAATGCCGTTCGCAATGCCGACGCGCAACGTCGCTCCCGACAGCCAGTCCCAGTTCGGAACCAGATGCGCGATGAGTCCGGGAACCGGGCCGACTTTTTCCGGAATCTTGATTTCGGCTATGCGGCAGCCTTCCATGCCGCGCACCGGCAAAATGTCGGCGTGCGAGAAGACTTGCTCGACTTTCAGGCCCGTGACGAATTCGATAACGCTGCGAAGCGCCGCTTCCATCACGCCGCCCGTCGCGCCGAAGATGACGCCGGAGCCCGTCGCCGTGCCGAACGGATCGTCAAATTCGGACTTCGGCAAGTTGGGCAAATCGAGGCCCGCCTGCTTGACCATCTTCGCGCATTCGCGCGCTGTAATGACGTAATCGACGTCCTTCATGCCGCTGTCGCGCATTTCCGGCCTGTTGCATTCGAACTTCTTGGCCGTGCACGGCATCAGCGATACCGAAACGATGCTCGCCGGATCGATCTTATTATGTTCCGCGTAATAGGTCTTGATGATCGCGCCGAACATCTGTTGCGGGCTTTTGGCCGATGACAGATGAGCCAGCATGTTCGGGTGCGTATGTTCGAACGATTTCACCCAGCCCGGGCAGCATGACGTGAACTGCGGCAGCGGCATGTCGGTGTTTTTCTCGACCAGATTCTTATACAAGCGCAGAATGAGTTCCGTGCCCTCTTCGAGAATCGTCAGATCCGCCGTAAAGTTTGTGTCGAAAACCTTATCGAAACCGCAACGGCGCAGCGCCGTATTCAGCTGCCACGTCATGGGGTTTCCCGCCGGAAGGCCGAATTCTTCGCCGATAGCGCCGCGCGGCGAAGGCGCCGTTTGGATGACGACGTGCTTGGTCGGGTCTTGAATCGCCGCCCAAATGTCTTCCGTCGCGTCGCGCTCGACCAAGGCGCCCGTCGGGCAGCGATCGATGCATTGGCCGCAGTTGATGCAGCATACTTCCGCCATAGGCTTGTCGAGATACGTCGCAATGGTCCTTTTGCTTCCGCGCTCCACAACGTCGAACACGCCGGTATCCTGCAGGTCTTTGCATGTGCGGACGCAGCGCGTGCATTTAATGCACTTATCCATATCGCGGATGATCGAATAGCTGGAGCTGTCGATCTTGAATTTTTTGTCTTTCGGATGCCCAAAGCGGAATGACGTGATGCCGCAGGCCTTGGCTGCCGTTTGCAGTTCGCAATTCAGATTCCGGGCGCACGCGTAGCAATCGCCGCAATGTTCCGAAAGCAGAAGCTCGACGGCGTTGCGGCGCGCGTTTCTGATGCGTTCGGATGTCGTTTTAACTTTGATCGGCGTCGTAACCGGGTAAGCGCAGGAAGCCATCGGAACGCGCTGTCCCTCGATTTCGACGATGCAAAGACGACAATTGCCTGCAGGCGTCAAATCCGAATGATAGCAAAGCGTCGGGATATAAATGCCGTTATCCGTCGCCGCTTGCAAAAGCGTCGTGCCTGAAGGTACGGAGATCTTCTTGTCGTCAATGACAATATCGATCATTTTGGCGTCCGTTTTTGTGCTGGTGTCGTTCATGACGCTTTCCTTTTGCTAGCAACGCTGTCTTCTGTTTGAGGGCGTCCCATGACTTCCCCTTTAAAGTTTTTTATCACCGAGAGAAACATATTCGCGCTCGCCTGCCCCAGGCCGCATTTCGAAGATATCTGCATGCTCGTGCCGATATCGCACAGCTCTTGCAGGTATTTCGTCGTGCACCGGCCTTTTTTAAGCAGCTTGATTCCTTTGACCAGCTCGTCGTTGCCCATCCGGCAAATCGGGCATTGGCCGCACGATTCGTCGGCGAAGAACTCCTGAAAGTTTTCGAGAAGATCGAGAAGATCGCGGCTTTCGTTGAAAACGATGACGGAGCCGCCCGTCGAAACGTCTTCGAAGCAAATGGCGCGGTTGAAGTCCTTGGCCGGAATGAGACACCCCGACGCGCCTCCGACAACGGCCGCTTTAGTGTTCTTGGCTCCGGCCGCCGAAAGAATATCGCCGATCTTCGTTCCCATGGGAAATTCATAAACGCCCGGACGTTCCACATCGCCGGATATGCTCAACAGCTTAAAGCCGGAAGATTTCTCGGTTCCGACGTTCTTGAACCAATCGGGTCCTAACGCGAAAACGGTCGTCGCCCACGCGAGCGTTTCGACATTGTTGACAACGGTCGGCGAACCAAACAAGCCTTTCGAAACGGGGAAAGGAGGCCTGTTGCGAGGTTGCCCGCGCTTGCCTTCCAGCGATTCGATGAGAGCCGATTCTTCGCCGCACACGTAGGCGCCGCATCCCATATGAATGTGGATGTCGAACGAAAATCCCGATTTGCTTTGAATATCCGAGCCCAGCAGCCCCGCCTTGCGGCGCGCCGCCAGCTTGTCTTCGAGAGGCTTCCTCAAATAGGCGTATTCGCCGCGCAGATAAATGACGCCGAGCGAGGCGCCGATGGCATATCCGGCAATAGTCATCCCTTCGAATACGAGATCGGGCCATTCGGACAGGATCACGCGATCCTTGAACGTCCCCGGCTCGCCTTCGTCGGCGTTGCAGATGACGACTTTATTTTTCCCCGGATCCTCGGCGGCAAATTTCCATTTCAAGCCCGTGAGGAATCCCGCGCCGCCACGGCCTTTGAGTCCCGAACGCGTGATGTCTTCGATAACGTTCGCGCGACCCTTGCCTAAAGCCACCGTCATTCCCGCTTGAGGACGAATCGTCGCAAAGGTGATGTTATTTCGTATGGTCATTGTGATGCCCTTTTTTGGCTGGATCCGGCGTGTTTTCGTAAATCTTCTCGCAACCCTTGATGATCTCGTGCACCTTTTCCGGCGTGACCCGCGTAAAGACCTGCTCATTCACGAGTACGGCGGGGCCTTGATCGCACATGCCGACGCAATTCGCCCACTGGAGCGAAAATTTTCCATCCGGCGTAACCTCGCCGAATTTAATTCCCAAATCGTTTTGCAACTGACGCATGACGGCTTCCTTGCCCGCCATATCGCAGCTGATCGTGCGGCACAGCCGGATAACGAACTTTCCGTGATTTTCTTCCCTCAGAAACGAATAAAAGCTGACAACTCCGTAAACTTCCGCCGGACTGATGGAAAACCGATCCGCCACACATTGCATGGCAAAGGTGGTGATGACGGAGTGCCGTTTTTTTATTTCCTGCAAAACGGGGATCAGCGCGTTACGCTCCGTTCCCAGTTGCTCAATAAGTTCACCGATTTCATCTTGCAGAGAATTAAGCCGAGATCCCAACCTGTCAGGAGTTGGGGACTGGGCCTGCGCGGAGGAGTGTGCGGGCATAGGAAACCTTTAAATGAGAGGTTTAAGAGCTTAACGGAAGTGAGGACGGCGTTAACCATATGAACGAACGGTTAACGAACTATTAACACAGCAAAGGAATTCCTGCACTAAAAAAATCTCATTAATTATGAATGCATCTAATCGATCGGATACCTCTTTAATTTGGATTATTATGAAAAAACAAAGTTTCAAGCGATATTTCCTCCTTTGGTTTACAAATTATTAACCATCTTGTACCTTACTTCATATGCGCGATTCTGTGCATATAAATTAACCATACACCAGTACGGCGCCTGTCTGCCTATTGGGGTAAAGCGATCACAAGGGGACTCTCATGTCGTCTGAAACAATCGGTATCGTCGGGGCGGGAAGAATGGGTTGCGGCATGGCGCAGGTGAGCGCCGAAGCAGGGCTTTCCGTCGTTCTCATTGACGTGCGCCTCAAATCGCTGACAACGGCGATGCAAATGATCGGCGACGGCCTAAGCCAAAAAGTCGCCAGCGGCGCTATGACGCCCGAGGCCAAAGCCGCCGCTCTTGCCCGCATTACGACCGGTTCGGATTTTGGCCTTTTGCGCAAATGTAATTTCTGCATCGAGGTCGTGCTGGAAAACGCGGAAATTAAGTCCGTTATTCAATCGAAGATTCGCGACGCTGCCGGTTCCGATATCGTCATCGCGACGAATACAGTCAATCTCAGCATCGCCGAACTTTCCAAACGCATCGAAGCGCCGGAGAATTTTATGGGCATGGTTTTTGCCTATCCGCCTTTGACGGGGCTTGACGTCAAGCTTATCCCCGGTCCGAAAACGTCGTCGGATTCCATCGGCGTGGCGCAAAGGATTATTCGCGCTATCGGTAAAAATCCGATCATGACGGCCGATCGAAAGGAAAAGCTTTATGTTCCCTTCGAAAAGATATCGCGCGCCTTTTTCTCTTTTTCGCTCATTTTTCAGGTTTTCGGCATTGTCGCCAAATGGGTCGGCGACGGAAACGAATGGGCGTTTATTATCATGAGCGTCGGCTCTGCTTTAGGCGCCTTGCTGACCGCCATGTTGTTTTACATGACCGAAGAACGCGCCAGACGCATGGCCGCCATTATCAAAGCCATGGCTCATGTGGCTGCGGACGATTTGACGATTACCATTCCGTATCTGGACAAAAGGGATTCCTTCGGCAGGAATGCCCGCCTTCTCGATTGCTTTAAAATGATCTCCGTTCAGCTGAACAAGGCTCAGGCCGAAGAGGAGGAGCAGAAAAAGCGCGCTGCCGAACAGAAGAAAAAGGACATGAACAAGCTTGTCGACGATTTCAATCAAAGCGTGGGCGAGACCGTCAGCGTCGTTTCCGCGGCGTCAACCGCGCTCAGAACAAGCGCTAAAAATCTGTCTGGCATGGCCGATCAGACCAGCCGTCAGTCCACAGCCGTCGCGGCGGCGACCGAAGAGTCTTCGACCAACGTTCAGACCGTCGCCTCCGCCGCCGAGGAACTGTCGGCTTCCATCGGCGAGATCAACCGTCAGGTCGAAGAATCGACGCGCGTAGCGGTAAGCGCCGTGGAAGAGGTCAAACGCACGAACATCACCGTCTCCACGCTTTCCGAGGCCGCGACGCAAATCGGCGATGTCGTCAAGCTGATTCAAAACATCGCATCGCAGACGAATTTGCTGGCCTTAAACGCCACGATCGAAGCGGCGCGCGCGGGAGAAGCCGGTAAGGGGTTCGCCGTCGTCGCCAGCGAGGTTAAAAATCTCGCCAATCAGACTGGGATCGCCACTGAAGAGATATCGAAGAAGATAAGCGTGGTTCAAAGCGTCTCCGTCGAAGCCGCCAACGCTATCAAGGCAATTGGTGCGACTATCGAGCACATCAGCGAAATCACCGAAACCATCGCCAAAGCCATCCAGCAACAGACGGCGGCGACGAGAGAGATTTCCAATAACGTGCAGCAAGCGTCGGCTGGCAACAGCGAGATCGCCAACAGCATCGTCAAGGTCACGCAGACCGCGACGGAATCGCGCGGCGCGGCGGAAGAGGTCTTGCACGCTTCGGATGAATTATCGCAACAATCCGAGCATCTGCGCGAAGGAATCCGGTCCTTCCTCGAAAGAGTCAGGCAGGGATAAAAGTATCGCGGCGACGCGGGGTTTTTAGGCGCGAAGCTTCGAAGCCTAGGCAGGTTCTTTTGTAGTCTTTCTGCAGATAGCCTTACAGCCCAAAACGGTGCTGAACTTTGTATTCCTCGCGCCGTTTTATGGCGTTAGATATGATATTTTCCGCGCCCAAATAAGGAAAATCCGCCGGAAAAAGCTTGTTCGCTTCGGCCTTCTCTATGAGTTTCTCGATTGGGTTATGGAGCGCAGTACGGAAGTCCACGCCCACTATCGCCTTCAATATATTCCATTCCGTGCGGAAAGGGAGGCTTGCTTTGTCGTCTTTCTCGGTCTGGAAAAAACCTCGACTGGACTCTTCGGCGTAAGTGCGCGCTTGCGATTTCAATGCGCGAAGACCTTCGACTGACCCTTTGCCGTAGACACTTACCATCGCAACGACCGTCGCGTCGAGAAGGGCCAGAAAATATGTTTCTTTCAGGTCTACGGCGCGCTCACTGAATAGACGCGCGGCTTCAAGAAATTCTTTCAGGATTTTCCTCTGATTTGCATCGAGAAATTCCGTGCCGGCATTATTTCCAAAACTTGTGGCAGTACTATTCATAATTCAAATCCTTTCCAATAATTAGAATATCAACGAGGGCCTTTTCTTACAGATATTCGCTTAACCGCTTGGTTATACTCGATACATGATCTTATGAGTCAATTGCGTTATTATTTTCAGAAAAGAAAAACGTGTACAAAACGAGAACGTTTGTGTAGTATGCCCTTATGTCTAAATCCTCTTCCGTCTTTGCCTGTCAAACCTGCGGCGCGACTTATCCCAAATGGTCGGGAAAGTGCGAAGCTTGCGGTGGATGGAATTGTCTTGTCGAGGAAGCGGCGGCAAGCGGCCCTCCAAAAGGCCTCAACGACGCCAAAGGCCGCGCGAAATCCAACCGCATCGAATTCGTGCCGTTGAAAAGCGATGCGGCCTTCCAAATTCCGCGCCGCCTTTCGAACATCGGCGAATTCGACCGCGTGGTGGGCGGAGGCTTGGTTTCCGGCTCGGCGACTTTGGTGGCGGGCGATCCGGGGATCGGAAAATCGACCATTTTGCTTCAAGTCGTCTGCCAGTTAGCCGCGCAATATAAAGTCGCGTATATCTCCGGCGAGGAAGCGATCGATCAGGTGCGGCTCCGCGCCGCGCGGCTCGGATTATCCGAAGCCTCCTGCTCTCTTGCGAGCGAAACATCGGTGCGCGATATCGTCGCCTCGGTCGATAAAGACTCGCCCGATATTTTGGTCATCGACTCTGTTCAGACGATGTACGTCGATACGCTCGACAGCGCGCCGGGAACCGTGGCGCAAGTAAGGACAAGCGCGCAGGAATTGATCCGCGTCGCCAAAAAACGCGGCATTTCGCTTATTCTCGTCGGCCACGTGACGAAAGACGGCGCGATTGCGGGGCCGCGCATTTTGGAACATATGGTCGATACCGTTTTGTATCTGGAGGGCGACCGAGGCCACCAATTCCGCGTTCTTCGCGGCGTAAAAAACCGCTTCGGCCCGACCGACGAAATCGGCGTTTTCGAAATGACCGACAAAGGCCTGGTCGAAGTCCAAAATCCCTCGGCTTTATTCCTTGCCGACAGGCGCGACGATATGTCGGGCGCGGCGGTCTTTGCGGGTATGGAGGGCACGCGGCCTGTTCTGGTTGAAATTCAGGCGCTTGTCGCGCCCGCGGCCTTCGGCACGCCGAGGCGCGCGGTGATTGGTTGGGATGCCGGAAGACTGGCGATGATTCTGGCGGTTTTGGAAGCGCGCTGCGGGGTTGTATTCGGGGCCAACGATGTCTATCTAAACGTCGCGGGCGGATTCAGGATTACCGAGCCCGCAGCCGATCTTGCCGTGGCGGCGGCGTTGATATCTTCGTTGACGGGAGAGCCCGTTCCGCCTTCTTGCGTGGCATTTGGGGAAATAGGATTATCGGGGGAAGTCCGCCGCGTCAGCCAGCCCGAAATGAGGCTTAAAGAAGCCGTTAAACTGGGGTTTACGCAAGCGCTTATGCCGGAAAGCGATAAGGCGCGGAAGTCCGGCGCGTCGCAGATGCTGCGGACGACCGAAATCCGGCAGTTGAGCGAACTTTTGCCGTTATTTCAGGCCGTTTCGAAGGTTAAACGGGCTTAAATTTTGCCCAACGAAATGATTAACTTTTCCATTATTTGTGCTAGACAGAAACGTCTTTACAGCGGGAATTTTCATGGAACCCCACAGCGTGTTTAATAATCTCGATTACATCGTCATCGGCGTCGTGTTTCTGTCCGCGTTTTTGGCAATGATGCGCGGGTTCGTGCGCGAACTGTTTTCGCTTGTCGCGTGGGTCGGAGCCTATTTCATCGGGACGAAATTCTACGAACCCGTGATCCCTTGGGTGCATCATTTCATCAAAAACGACCGCGTCGCGGAAGTCGCCGCGATGGCTTTCGTCTTCGTCGTGACGCTGATCGTTTTGTCGATTCTCGGCCATCTAATTTGCGGATTTATCAGGGGCCGCGCGTTGACCGCGATCGACAGGTCTTTGGGATTCCTTTACGGCCTTCTGCGCGGCGCTTTGGTCGTCAGTCTTATTTATCTGGGCGCGGTAATGATTTTGTGGCCCGATATCGACGCGCCTGCGTCGGAGCAGCAAAAAGACAATGACCGCAATCGGCCGCCCGACTTTCTTTTGGAAGCGAAGACGCGACCCGCGCTTGCCTTCGGCGCGAAAGAGCTGATGGTTTTCGTGCCCAAGGACATGATCGACAAAGAGCTGAAAGATGTCGAAGCTCAAAAGAAGGAAGCGGAAAAAGCCGCGCGTCAAAAAGCGTTGGATTCCCTTTCGCCGCCCGATGTGCAGGACGAGGAAAAGAAAGGCCCCATCGATATCGATAAGCTTTTTAAACAGGACGATAGCCAATGAAATTTCAGTCCCATCCTTTCGACGACGACAAGCTGAAAGAGGAATGCGGCGTTTTCGGCGTCTTTGGCAAGGATTCCGCCGCCGCGATGACGGCGTTAGGACTGCATGCTTTACAGCATCGCGGGCAAGAAGCAGCCGGCATCGTTTGCTTCGACGGCGAGCATTTCAACGCGCATCACGCGATGGGGCACGTGGGCGAAAACTTCAATTCGGACAGCGTCGTGGCGCGGCTGGCGGGCAACGCCGCCATCGGCCACACACGCTACGCGACGACCGGCGAAACTTCCCTGCGCAATGTCCAACCCTTGTTCGCCGACTTCGATTTCGGCGGCTTTGCCATAGCGCATAACGGCAATCTGACCAACGCGCACGGGCTTCGCAAAAAACTGGTCAAGCAGGGCTGCCTGTTCCGCTCGACGACCGATACGGAAGTCATCATCCATCTGATGGCGATTTCGCGCAAAGAGCGCCCCGTCGACCGACTGATCGACGCCTTGAAACAAATCGAAGGCGCTTATTCCCTCGTTTGCCTCGGCAAGAACATGCTTATCGGCGTGCGCGACCCGAACGGCGTGAGGCCGCTTGTGTTGGGCAAGCTCGATAGCGCCTACGTGCTGGCAAGCGAAACCTGCGCTTTGGATATTATCGGCGCGGAATTCGTGCGCGACATAGAGCCCGGCGAACTGGTCGTCATCGACGGAAAAGGCATCGAGTCGTTCCGTCCCTTCAAGGCCGCGCCCAGCAAATTCTGCATTTTCGAATACATCTATTTCGCGCGTCCCGATTCCTCGGTCGAAGGGCGTTCGGTTTACGAAATGCGCAAGAACATCGGCGCGGAACTGGCGAAAGAATCGCCCGTCGATGCCGACGTGGTCGTGCCCGTTCCGGATTCGGGAGTGCCCGGAGCTATCGGCTACGCCAATCAGAGCAAAATTCCGTTCGACCTCGGCATCATCCGCAACCACTACGTCGGGCGCACGTTCATTCAGCCGACAGACCGCATCCGCCATTTGGGCGTCAAGCTTAAGCACAACGCCAACCGCCGGTTCATCGACGGCAAACGCGTGATCCTCATCGACGATTCCATCGTGCGCGGCACGACATCGACCAAGATCGTCGAAATGATCCGCAGCGCGGGCGCAAAGGAAGTGCATATGCGCATCGCTTCCCCGCCCACCGCGCACGGATGCTTCTATGGCATCGATACGCCGGAATCGGAACAGTTGCTCGCGCATAATTATACGGTCGAGCAGATGTGCCGCTTCATCGGCGCGGATAGCCTCGCGTTCATCTCTCTCGACGGATTGTACCGCGCCGTGGGAGAGACCAGACGCAACAACGATATGCCCCAGTTTTGCGACGCCTGTTTCAGCGGCGATTATCCCATCAGCCTGACCGATTTCCACACCCAGAACGCGCAGGAAGAGCTGTCGCTTCTCGCGCAGGGGGAGTAAGAAAGGCTAAAATCAGCAATTTGTTATAAATGGTTTTTCGTGGTATGCTTTTAAAGTTTCTTTGTTGATTTTATAGAATAAAAAAGGGGGGGGGGCAATGTTTGGACCTGCCGTTTTTGAAGTCCTGAACAGATACAGGAAAAGCAAGCCTTTATCCACGCAAGACGATACATACATCATAAATTCGCTTTCCTATACAAGTCATGCACGCATCTGCACTCGGATCATCCTCGACCCCGTGAATCATACTATTGAGACCATAGAGACAGGCAAGACGCTTCGAAGCGGCAGACGTCTTCTCCGCGTCTTTGGACGCGGTTAGGCCAACTGAGTTCCGTATGTTTTTCCTCACGCATCAATATTCGTCACGTTCAGCGCGTTGTCCTGGATGAAGATGCGGCGGGGTTCGACAACGTCGCCCATGAGCGTCGAGAAGACTTGCTCGGCCACTTCGGCTTGATGCACCTTGACCTGCAGAAGCGTGCGCGCCGCGGGATCGAGCGTCGTTTCCCACAACTGTTCGGGATTCATTTCACCCAAGCCTTTGTAACGCTGCATCGCGAGGCCGAGCTTGCCGTGTTCCCATATCGCGTCGATGAGCGAGATCGGGCCGTGAAGCGAAACGACTTTATCCTTGATCGCCATCTTGGCGGGGAATTGAAACCACGCCTGCAAATCCGGCGTCATCTGGTCGAGCTTGCGGGCTTCCGCCGAACGCAGCGTGTCGGCGTCGAGCATATATTTATGCGTCACGCCAAAACGCTCGCGGCACAAAATCATGCCGCCTTTGGGAGAAGCCTCGCCTTTCCAGCCGCGTTCCTTCGGCGGCAATAAGGCGTCGAGACGTTTGGCGATATATTCGGCCGCTTGCGCCGCGTGATCGCTGCTTTTGGTCAGCGCGGCGGACAAAGCCCCCGCGATAGCCGCCTGTTCGACGAGCGCTTCGTGGCCGACTTTGTGCGCAAGGGATTTGATCGCGTTCTTCATCGTGCGCGCGCGTTCCGCGAGTTTGCGCAAATCCTCGCCTTGCAAAACCTTGCCGCCGTGAAGCGTCAGCGATACGTCCTCGACTCCCGTTTCGGTCAGATAGCTTTCCATCGCGGATTCGTCCTTCAAATACCGCTCTTTCGTGTTGCCGCGCTTGATGCGGAACAACGGCGGCTGCGCGATATAGATGTAGCCGCGCTCGATGAGCTGCGGCATCTGGCGGAAGAAGAACGTGAGCAACAGCGTGCGGATGTGGCTGCCGTCCACGTCGGCGTCGGTCATGATGATGATTTTGTGGTAGCGCGCCTTGTCGGGGTTGAATTCCTCGGCCCCGATGCCGCAGCCGATCGCCGTGATAAGCGTGCCGATTTCGGCGGATGACAGCATCTTGTCGAAACGCGCGCGTTCGACGTTGAGGATTTTGCCGCGCAACGGCAGGATCGCCTGAAACTGGCGCGCCCTGCCCTGCTTCGCCGACCCGCCTGCCGAATCTCCTTCGACGATGAAGATTTCCGACTGCGCCGGATCGCGGTTCTGGCAATCCGCCAGTTTTCCGGGCAACGAATTGGGATCGAGAGCGCCCTTGCGCCGCGTCAATTCGCGCGCCTTGCGCGCAGCTTCGCGCGCGAGCGCGGCTTCCGCGATCTTGCCGACGATGCGCTTGGCGTCCACGGGATGCTCTTCGAACCATGTGCCCAGCATTTCGCCGATGACGGCTTCGACGACGGGTTTCACTTCGGATGAGACAAGCTTTTCTTTCGTTTGCGACGAGAATTTCGGATCGGGAACCTTGATCGAGAGAACGCAGGTCAATCCTTCGCGCATGTCTTCGCCAGAGAGCGCGATTTTGTCTTTCTTCACGATGCCGCTGCTTTCCGCGTATTGATTGACCGTGCGGGTCAAAGCCGCGCGGAAGCCCGCCAGATGCGTGCCGCCGTCTTTTTGCGGAATGTTGTTCGTAAAGCACAGCATGTTTTCGTGATAGCTGTCGTTCCATTGCATCGCGCATTCGACCACGACGCCGCCTTCCGCTTCCTTGCGGACGAAAATCGTCGGATGCACGGATTCCTTCGACTGGTCGAGCCATTCGACGAAAGCCTTAAGCCCTCCTTCATAATGGAGGGTGATCGTTTTGGGTTCCGCCCCGCGCGCGTCGGTAAGATTGAGGTTCACGCCGGAATTGAGAAACGCCAATTCGCGCAAGCGATGCTCGACCGTACCGAAATCGAAAACGGTTTTGGTGAACGTCGCAGGCGAAGGAAGGAAGGTGACTTCCGTTCCCGTCTCTCCGGACTCGCCGACTTGTTTAAGCGGAGCCTCGGCCACGCCGTCGTGGAAGCGCATGAAATACTCGCCGCCCTGACGCCAGATGCGAAGATCGAGAAATTCGGACAAGGCGTTGACGACAGAAACTCCTACGCCGTGCAATCCGCCCGAAACCTTATAGGAGTTCTGGTTGAACTTGCCGCCAGCGTGCAATTGGGTCATCACGACTTCCGCCGCCGAGATGCCTTCCTCCGTGTGAATGTCGACCGGAATGCCGCGCCCGTTGTCGCGCACGGTGCAGGAGCCGTCGGCGTTCAGAATCACGTCGATGCGCGTGCAATATCCCGCGAGGGATTCGTCGATGGCGTTATCGACCGTTTCGTAAATCATGTGATGAAGGCCCGACCCGTCGTCCGTGTCGCCTATGTACATGCCGGGGCGTTTGCGAACGGCGTCGAGCCCGCGCAAAACGGTGATGGAATCGGCGCCGTATTCTTGCTCCGCAGAAGAACCTGCGCCGGATGCGTTTTCGGATTTTTCTTCGATAACTTCGCTCATCGTTTTTCGACCTTGTTTTTTCGCCCGGATTATGGCCCTAACTCTCTGCCAAAATTGGCAAAAACGGCTCTGGCGAATCTGGGGACCATCCTACCTAATATGCGGCAAAAACGCTAATTCTTTCTCTTCCAAAACGCCCTAAAAGAGACATGTTTTGGGGCTCTATTTTCGCTGATTTCACCTGCTTTTTCCGCCCCTTTTTGCCCCATTTCGCAAACTACGGTATAAGCCCCTCATGAGCGCTCTCCCAGCCAATCTTCCGGTCCTGCGCGGCGAAGGCAATCTCGCCATTTATCTGCGCGAGATACGCAAATTTCCCATTCTCGACGCCGACGAGGAATTCATGCTCGCCAAGTCGTGGAAAGAGCACGGCGACCTTGAAGCGGCGCACAAGCTCGTCACGAGCCATTTGCGGCTCGTCGCCAAAATCGCGATGGGATACCGCGGCTATGGCTTGCCTTTGGCCGACCTGATCGCCGAGGGCAACATCGGCATGATGCAGGCGGTCAAGCGTTTCGACCCCGACCGGGGATTCCGCCTTTCGACCTACGCGATGTGGTGGATCAGGGCCGCGATACAGGAATATATTTTGCATTCGTGGTCTTTGGTCAAAATCGGCACGACCGCCGCGCAGAAAAAGCTGTTCTTCAATCTGCGCCGATTAAAGGGCGAGATGAAGGCTATCGACGAGGGCGATTTGTCGAACGAGCAGGTCAAGGAAATCGCTGAACGGCTCGAAGTTCCCGAAGAGGAAGTCGTCAACATGAACCGCCGTTTGACAGGCGGAGACCAGTCGCTTAACGCCCAAGTCAGCAAAGACGGCGAAGGCGGCGACGAATGGCAGGATTGGCTTGTCGAGCCTTCCGAGCCCGCCGACGCGCAGATAAGCGCCGCGCAGGAACTGGGGCATCGCCAACGCCTTCTGGCTCATGCGATGGAAGGCTTAAATCCGCGCGAACGCGAGATCATCATGGAACGGCGCTTGAGCGAAACGCCAGCGACGTTGGAGGATTTATCGCAGAAACTGGGCGTGAGCCGCGAGCGCGTGCGGCAGATCGAAGTCCGCGCGTTCGAAAAACTTCAGCACAACATCAAAATCGAGGCGGAACGCGAGGGGTTGGCGGGGTAAAAGAAAAAGGGGCCAGAAAAATCTGACCCCTGTATTTTTTATTTTTTCTTCTTGGCGGCTTTCTTTTTAGCGGGTTTCTTGGCTGCCATCTTTTTACCTTTGCATTTGCAAGCACAAGCCATGGTTTTTCTCCTCGTTTCAGTTGGAACGATTCGGGAAGCGTATCCTTAATGTGTTAAGGATATGTTACGTTTATACGGAAAATCAGGATTGAGTTCTTTTGATCAGCCTTGCCATATCCTTCGGCAATTTCGATGAGAATTTCCTGAGTTTGCCCGTGCGGGGATGGATGAAGCGGATTTCGATTGCGTGCAACGCTTGGCGCGGAAAGTTTTTTAGAGCTTCCGGAATGCTTTTAGTGAGTCCGCGCGATTTTCCATATGTGGGATCGCCGACGACCGGATGTTTGATATGCGCCATATGCACGCGAATTTGGTGCGTGCGGCCTGTCGCAAGCTTGCATTCGACGAGCGAAACAATCCCGAAGTTTTTGAGCACTTTGTAATGCGTCAGCGCGTTTTTTCCTTTTCCCGTCACCGCCATTTTCTTGCGGTCGCGCGCGCTGCGGCCAATGGGCGCGTCGATGCTGCCCGCGCTCGGAACGGGAACGCCCCAGACGAGCGCATGATACGTGCGGCTCAGGCTGCGGTCTGCGAATTGTCTCGACAAGGCCTGATGCGCGGCGTCGTTTTTCGCCACGACCATAAGGCCGCTTGTGTCTTTATCGAGCCGGTGCACGATCCCCGGACGCGCGACGCCGCCGATGCCGGAAAGGCTTTTGCCGCAATGCGCCAAAAGAGCGTTGACCAACGTGTGATCGCGGTTTCCGGGCGCGGGATGCACGACAAGCCCCGCCTGTTTGTCGAGGACGATGACGTCGGCGTCCTCGTAAACGATGTCCAGTTCCATCGCCTGCGGTTCAGGTTCCGCTTTTTCCGGCGGAGGCAGGACAAGCGCGTAAACTTCGCCCGTTTTGACTTTGCGGCTGGCGTCGGTCGCGGATTTTCCAGCGAGGCTGAGATTCCCTTGCGCCAAAAGCGCCTGAATGCGCGCGCGGGACAATAACGGCTGTTCCTTCGCGGCAAGCGCCGCGAGCGCTTTGTCCACGCGAAAGCCTTTCAGCGCTTCGGGAATGGCAAGTTGAAGGATTTGTGGATCGGGATTCGAAAGCGACTTTTTCATTGTTCAACGCGAGGTTTCAATGAAGCAAGCTTGAGGCGAAAATCGTGATTTTATGAATTTTCGCGCGGAGCGTACTTCTTCCGTACGTGAGCAGCGAAAATTCAGAAAAGCGCGATTTGCAACCCAAGATCGCTTCATTGAAGTCATTTCTGCAAAGCGGCGGGTTGATCGAGCCTATACTGCTGCGAAAACTGATCGGCCATTTTTTTCAGGATTTCGCCGACCCTGTCGGCATGCACCGACTGGCCGCTGGAGACTCCCACGCGTTGACGCCAGTATACGGCCGTCACGCTGCGCGGCGCGCCGACCGGCGGGATCACGACATCGATGCGCGATTCCGCCGACAAGGAAATCCACGATATGCATTCAAGATTTTCGTCGACGAAGGACGCTATTTCGGGGATCAACTGGATGCGGGCGACGCCCCGCGCCGGTGGTTTGGCGTCGGCCACGGCCACGACCGGAACCGTCGTTCCCGCGAAAGCGCCGGAGAGAACCGAGGCTATGGATTCACGCGACAGATTGCAAGAGTTAGACGCTTTGGGATCGTTGAATTGCGCGTATTCCACGATGATTTCGCCGACGCCATACATCCCAGGCGCGACGCCTTGAGCGTGGGCGGCGCAAGGCATAAGGTTTGCGCAAAAAAGAGCCGAAAAAAGAAAGCATCCGATAATTTTCATCGCGAAACCTCTTTTTTAAAGTTAGGCAACGGCCCAAGATCGCTTAATTGGACACGCCCTATTCCCGTTCGTCGCGTTGGGTGCGTTCCTTGCGTTCGTGGCGTTCTTGCGCGTCGACCGTCAGCGTCGCAATCGGGCGCGCGTCGAGACGCTTGATGCCGATCGGTTCGCCCGTATCTTCGCAGAAACCGTATTCGTTGCGCTCGATGCGCTCCAAAGCCTCGTCGATCTTGCTGATGAGCTTGCGCTGCCTGTCGCGCGTGCGCAGTTCCAGCGCGACTTCCGTTTCCGCCGACGCGCGGTCTGTAATATCCGGTTCCTGCATCCCGCCATCGTCCTGAAGTTCTTGCAGCGTCAGATCGGCTTCGCGCACGATGTCGGCTTTCCACTTCAAAAGCTTGTGCCGGAAATACTCCAGCATCACCGGATTCATATAAGGCTCTTTTTCCGTGGGCTTGTAGTTCGGCGGAACGGTAACAGTAACCATGAAACACTCCTGTTAAGCGCAAATCGCGGGCAGAGGAAGATAGGAGAACCTGTCCCCCCAAGTCAACGCAGGATAAAAGGCGAGTTTTTCCAATTAATCCAATATGTTAGCCGTCTTGCCCTGCAAAACGGGCCTGAAAGAGCGGTATGGACCTCAGCCCGCGTGGACTAGGGCTTTCTTTACGCTGTCGATTGTGAACAAAAGAATTGAGCCGGATTCGGACGAGGCGAACAAAGCGTCTCCGTCCGCGTTCCAGACAAGGCCGTTGATCGCGGCATCCTGTGGCGGATTTATCATGATCTCCATCCGGCCATCCAAAGGCGCCAGAATAATCATGCCATCGGTGTATCCCGCCGCGACCATTTCGTCTTTTGGGTGCGGCGCTATGTGCGTGACGAGCCTATTGTCCGCGCCACCTAGCGTCAAAGGCGCTTTGCCCCACGGCCCTCCGGCAGAAAAAGGCCAGCAGATGACTTGCTCCGCTCCGGAGGTTGCCAGATATTTGCCGCGCGCCGTAAAGCCCATCGATTTTATTTTGGCGGCGTAGCCCTGCATCCGCATTTCCTTGTTGTCTACCAATTGCCAGCCGTGAAGTGCGGCTTCCTGCATGCTGCTGAGAAGAACTTTGCCGTCGGGACTCCAGATGAGGCCGAGATGCGAGCCTTTCCATTCCAGAGTTGTAGAGGTTTGCTCTTTGGTGTTGAGCCACCACAGAGTCACGCCGTTGTAATGGCTGACGGCGAGGCGCTTGCCATTGGGGCTAAACGAGATTCCGCCCGGGTTGCTTGGAACGGAGAGAAGCGCATGCTTTTGTCCCTCTTCGTTCAGAACGTGGATTGTTTTGCCCGTGTTGTAGGTGCGGAATTTGCCGTCCGAGGAACCGGCGACGAAATCTATCCAAGTATTTTTGTGTTCCGCTAAGAGCGTTGTTTCGCCGATCGCCGGATCGAGGATCAAAACTTTTCCGTCGTCGCCGCCCGAAAGAAACGCGTGTTCGTCGGCGTCGGGTTGCAAAGAAAGCGATATGCCATCGTGAAGCTTGACGGATTTCGGTTGAACCGCCTCGTCGCTTGCGGGAAACAGGCGCGCCGTTCCGTCGGCCAAAGCGGCCGCAACCCAATCGCCGTTGCGGTTGACGGCAAGCGATAGAACCGGCGTATCGAACTTCCATTGGTTATAGGCGGCGGAGATCATAATAAAACATCCGCTATTTCGCTCATTTTGGCAAAGACTTGTTCGGCTCCCTCGCGGCGCAAGGTTTCTGCGTGCCCCGTTCCGCAATGGCTGCCCCCCGTAAAGCCGAAGGCGCGCATCTTCGCGGCCTTGGCGGCGCGGACGCCCGCAACGCTGTCTTCGAATCACAAGGCAGGCTGAAGGATCGACGCCCATGTGTTTCGCCGCGAATAAAAAGAGATCTGGCGCGGGCTTGCCGTTTTCGACTTGCTCCGTGCTGAAAATATGGGGAGCAAAACGATCCCATAATCCCACCAGCCCCAGCGCATAGCGCAGCGTCTTTGGGCCGCTGCTGGAGGCCACGCATTTTTTGCACTGTAACGCGTCGACAAGCTCCGCGACGCCGGAAATGGGTTTGAGTCTCTTCTCGTAAAGCTTGAACGTGGAGGCGCGCGCGTCGTCCCAAAAACGATCCGAAATTTTGATTCCGTGGCGCGCCTGGATTTTGGCTGTGGTGGAAATCTTGTTGAGGCCGATGTATTCCCTTAAAACCTCTTCGTGCGGAAGACTGACGCCGGCATCCGCCAGAGCCGCGACAAAAACCTCGTTCCACAGCATTTCGCTGTCAATCAGGACGCCGTCGCAATCGAAAATGATGAGGTCGAAAGGAGTCATTTGGCCGTTCTAGATGATTGTCTTGCCCAAATCAAAGCCTCCGCGAAGTGTCGCAATTTCGCATCAGAGGCGAAAATCTTTTTGCATGAAACTAAATCGGCGCTTCCCAACGAGTCGATTCTTATATACAACGACCCCGTTCACCGCCGGTTTTTCGGCAAGAACCCGAAAAACAGCACATTCAACACACATATTTTAAGGATGAGTCTTTTAGTGCCGACGGCAAATAACTGTAACTTGCAAAATCTCAGGAGCTTTAACGTATGACGACCACGCTTACCGGTAAATCTATCGCTATTCTCGCCGCAAACGGCTTTGACGAAAACCAGATGACAGAAATTCAACGCGCTTTGACGACGGCCAAGGCCAAATTCAAGACCGTCGCCCCCGAACAGGGCGTCGTCAACGGCTGGCAGAACGACCATTGGGGACATTATTTTCCCATCGATGCTCAAATCGGCGAAGCCTTGGGCTCCGACTTCGATTTTCTCGTCATTCCGGGCGGAGAGCGCGCAATCGCCAAACTCAAGACAAACTTGCACACCCGCCGCATCGTTAATCATTTCCTCGAAGCGGAAAAGCCCATCGCCGCGATTGGAGCGGGGGTCGCGCTTCTGGCTTTGTCTCCCAAAATCGCGGGATTCACGGTTTCGGCCTCTTCCGATATTTGCGAAGAATTGAAAACGGCAGGCGCGGAAACAAGCGAAGAAGATCAGGTTCTTTGCGGCGTCGTTTTGACCTCGAACGGCAAGAACAATGCCGCGTGGGTTGCGCAGGCGATGGAACTCTTCGGCGAAGTCGAGCGCGAGCTGGAAGCGGCGTAAAATGCTTCCCTTCCCGATATTGAGAATTTATGGCAATAAAAATGGATCCCCGCCTTCGCGGGGCTGACGTCAGGAAAACAGGGGGGGATATGCAGCAAGAATCGCCCGATGTTTCCGCTCCCAAGATTATCGCCGGTTATGTGCGTCTTCTGAAAACGCCGTTGGCCGCGCCGGAAATTGCCGCCCCTGCCCTTTCGACGACAACGCCGGAATGCGATCCGAAGAGGCCTTGCGCGCTTTTGTTGTCGCCGCATCCAGACGACGAATGCTTGACGGGCGTTTTGCCTTTGCGCCTTTTGCGCGAGCAAAATTGGCAGATTATCAATGTCGCCGTGACTCTCGGCAGCGATCCCTTGCAGCGCGCACGGCGCAAAAAAGAATTGGCAAAAGCCTGCGCCGTTTTGGGCTTTGGATGCGTTCTGCCCGAAGAAGATGGATTTTCAAACGTCACCCTTTCCGCGCGCAAGGCCCATCCCGCCGCGTGGGTAGAAAAAGTCAGGCGGATTGTGAAAATCATCGCAGAAATAAAACCTCGGGCCATCGTCATGCCCCATGCGGCGGATTGGCATGAAACGCATATGGGGACATATCTTTTGGGAATGGATGCGTTGGAGATTATGCCGCGCTCTTTCGCCTGCGCCGTGGCGCTGACCGAATATTGGCAGCCGATGGCCGATCCCAACGTGATGATCGGCGTTAGTGAAAACGATCTCGCGGCGCTTATGACCGCTCTGGCCTGCCACGCGGGCGAGGTCGCGCGCAACGCCTATGATCGGCGTTTCCCCGCCCATCTGATCGACAACGTCCGGCGCGGCTGCGAGAAATTGAGCGGAAAAGGCGCCGGAGCTCCGATTATGGATTTTGCCGAAATGTACAGATTTGGCCTTTGGCGTAACGGGAAATTCGCGCCTTCGGCGCTTAACCGTTTTGTCGGCGGAGGCGAATCCGTCGGCGCATTGTTTGATTAAAAATCTCTTTTCGGGTAAGCGATTCGCACTTTTCGATGCTCCGTTAAGCCACTTTGACGGGCGTAGAGGCTCATTTTGACCTTATTATTAACCATTTTGTGAAATTTCCTTGCTTTGATGTCGCCGAGCCCTAAAATTCGCCCTTTGACCAAGGCATTAAATCCTTTATATACAGCGTTCCCTTAGGAACAGGGCAAGCATGGCAACAACCAAAAAACCGGCGAAAAAGAAATCCGCTCCGCAAAAAGCGAAGTCAGGACACAAAGCAAAGCGCGCCCTTAAACCGGCGGCGGGAAAACACGCGTCCACTCCGTCTACGCTAAAGCTACGGCGCGACGAAAGCAAGACCCCGCCGAAGCATCTTGCGAAGGCGGGAGTTGCCGCGAAAGTTAAGCCCGCAGCGAAAGCCGCGAAGCCTGTCGTCAAGGCCGCGCTTAAAAAAGTTGAAGAGAAAAAACAGGAAAATAAAATTAAAATTGTCCCGCCCCCCGCTGCCGCCAAAACGATGGGCGCAGCTAAAACTCCGGCCGCACCCAAGGCCGCGCCTCCCGCCAAACCCGAATCGAAACAGCAAAGTCTTCCTTTGCCGGAACGCGACGAGTCTTCCAACGTGTCCGAAGATGCCGCGATCAACGCGGCCGCAGACGCCATTAAAAAAATGATCAAGAAGGGCAAGGAGCGCGGTTTCGTCACGCTCGACGAAATCAACGCCGCGTTGCCGCAGGACAAGATCAATTCCGATCTGATCGAAGACACGATGGCGATGCTGTCCGAAATGGGCATCAGCGTCACCGAAGGCGACGAAGAAGAAGCCCCCGCCGCCGAAAAAGAAGGCGAAGAAGCCGAAGAGGAAGAAAAAGGCAACGTCAACGAAGACTTGGGTCGCACCGACGATCCCGTGCGTTTGTATTTGCGCGAGATGGGTTCCGTCGAGCTTCTGAGCCGCGAAGGCGAAATCGCGATCGCCAAGCGCATCGAAGCCGGACGCGAGATGATGATCAGCGGGATTTGCGAATCTCCTTTGACCATTCAGGCGATCCTTGGCTGGCACGACGCCCTCAACGACGGGAAGATGCTGTTGCGCGACATCATCGACCTCGAAGCCACGTACGGCGGCGCGCCCACAAGCGAAGCCGAGATGCTCGGCGAAGGATCGAGCGTCGAAGTTACCGAGGAAGAACCCGAAAAGCCCGAAGAAGAAGGCAGCGAAGGCGGATTCGACGACGAGGAACAGGAAAATCTGTCCCTTTCGATGCTCGAGGAAAAGCTGAAACCGCAAGTTCTGGAAACTTTCGGCAAAATCGGCGGCGCTTATACGCGCCTTTATAAATTGCAGGCCGCGCGCATCGCCGCCACGCAAAAAGGCGAAAAGCCTTCGCCGCAGTCGGACAAGAAATTCGACAAGACGAAGGAAGAGCTTGTCGATCTGGTGCGCACCGTCCGCCTGAACAACAATCGCCTCGAACAATTGGTGCAGCAGCTTTATACGCTGAACCGCCGTCTGGTGGGAATCGAAGGCCGTATTTTGCGTCTCGCTTCCGACTGCGGCGTCGGGCGCGAAGATTTCCTTGCGCGCTATGCCGGGCACGAACTTGACCGCAACTGGCTGCACGATGTTTTCAACCCAAAAGCCGAAAACAAGCTTAAAAAGCTGGCGAATAAGCTTATCAAAGGGCAAAAAGCTCCGCCTCCCGATCCGAAGGCGCCGAAGATCGTCCCGCCGAACATAAAAGCCTGGACGAAGTTCGCCGAACGCCACGAATCCGAAACCGACCGCCTGCGCGCCGAAATCGCTTCGATTTGCGACGAAGCCGGGCTTCCCTTGGGCGATTTCAAGCGCATCGTCATGACGGTGCAAAAAGGCGAACGCGAATCCAACCGCGCCAAGAAAGAAATGGTCGAAGCGAACCTGCGCCTCGTCATTTCCATCGCGAAGAAATACACCAACCGCGGGCTGCAGTTCCTCGATCTCATTCAGGAAGGCAATATCGGCCTGATGAAGGCCGTCGAAAAGTTCGAATACCGGCGCGGCTATAAATTCTCGACCTATGCGACGTGGTGGATCAGGCAGGCGATCACGCGCTCGATCGCCGACCAGGCGCGCACGATCCGAATCCCGGTGCACATGATCGAGACGATCAACAAGATCGTGCGCACCTCGCGCCAGATGCTGCACGAGATCGGCCGCGAGCCGACGCCCGAGGAGCTCAGCGAAAAGCTCGCCATGCCGCTCGAGAAGGTGCGCAAGGTGCTGAAGATCGCCAAGGAGCCGATCAGCCTCGAGACGCCGATCGGCGACGAGGAGGACAGCCACCTCGGCGATTTCATCGAAGACAAGAACGCGGTGCTGCCGATCGACGCGGCGATCCAGTCGAACCTGCGCGAGA
>CAZPKC010000020.1:0-38452 GCA_964587125.1 uncultured Rhodospirillaceae bacterium
TACAAAACCCAAAGACTCAACCTGCCGCTGGTACATAATTGGGGAGCAGGTCACCCTTTCTGCGCGCTGGCTTTCGCGGCGATTCCGGCGCAGGCGCAGACCACGGCATGCGTTCCCAGCAGTTCGGGCCCGGCCTGTTTAGGCAAGCTTTGCGGTCAGATTGGCAACACCATGATGGACAGCGATGATAAAAACATCATCGCGTGCTTGGCTTGTCCCAGCACCGATCCCGGCTGCACCTATAACCCTCAGTGGAAGTCGATGCAGGGAGCAGCATCAGCAGGCTGCCCGCAGCAACTGATTATTCCTAGTTTTCAGTGTGGAATATACGCGAGCGGCTACGCTTACGGCCGCACCCAGTACGCACCAGCTTATTTTTCTTACACTGCCCCTGCAACTGGCAATAATGGAACCCAAGCAACCAGCTTTCAGTGCGGATGGCCGGCTAGCTGTTCGCGTGGGAGTTGTGCGGAGTTGCCTACCTATACTGTGTATATGATTTGCGGAAGCGGCACATGGTATTGCAGTATCTCAAGTTCGGGAACCCAAACCGTCGCCTACGGTATAGGGCAAACGCAGTACTACTCGGGCAGCGGTACGCCCATTTATCCATGTAATGCCATAAACTGGGGCGGATACGCTAATACGGATTGACATGCTCTCTGTTTCCGTATCTATCGGGAATTGACGTGGCTGGGGGGCGGAGCAGACTTTCAGCTATGCAGTCGGAAGTCGTTCTGACAGGAATTTAGGGAATTCAGGGGATACAATACTGAATTAAATGGAAGCGAGAAAATCGCAACCCGCCCACCTTCCCTGTCACTCACTCGAGGGACAATGTTCTGCTCATGAAATCACTGCCGCTCGAGTGAGTGACAGGTTCGGCGCGGCAGCCTTCGCGACGCTGCGTTTGCGAAGGCTGGGGTCGGTGAGGGGTGCACTTCGGCAGCTATTATTTCCAGAAACGCTTCATTGCTAGCGCTTTGCCAGAACCGGATTTGAAATATCTTTCTAGTTCTCTTGCTCGGTCTTCATTTTCGACGCCAATGTAGCATTTTAGCTTTATAGGGAGATATCTCTTTGTTGATAAAACTTGTCCAGCCTGATGTGAAGCAAAACGACGCTTCAAGTCATTAGTCGACCCGACGTAAATACTGTCGTTATTTAGTTCAAGAAAATAGACGTACCACACGGCACCAGTCTCCCTACGCTCCAAGAGGAGCTTCGGGAGACACCCTACAACTTTTTCTTTTGGGTGTCAGTCCACTTTGTTTCCCTGCGCTAAAGCTTCGGGAGATAAAGTGGCCTGCCACCCGAAGCTTTGATATTCTAGGAACTAGTCTCCCTACGCTCCAAGAGGAGCTTCGGGAGATCACCCTCCGCGCTAACGCGCGTAGGGTGGTGGACCTGATCGGGATCGAACCGACGACCTCAACAATGCCATTGTTGCGCTCTCCCAGCTGAGCTACAGGCCCACACGCGATATACCTTAGGCCGCGCAAAATGGACGAAACCTGCGCGAAGGGCAAGTATTATTTATAATTATTGAATCATCTGAAGCTGGATATCGACGAGAAAGCGGATCGCGTCGTCATAAGCCTTGCGGGGCAATTTCTCGACGTCGTTAATGCCGAAGCGGGTCGAAAAAACATCGCGGACGACGTCTTCGCTCACGCGCTTGTCGTAGGCGGTATAGGCCAAAAGAGCCTTAATGGAGGTCAGTTCGAGATTGTTGACCGTCGCCGTCTCGTCGGTGATCGATTGGGGTGTCTTTGTCGTCATAACAGCCTCGCCTTGCTTAATTTCCGTTAATATAAAAGGGGGATTTCCCCCCTCATTTCCCCGCAATCAGGCCGCCATGGCCGACTGCTCGAATTTCTCGTCTTTCATAACCTTGTTCCACCGAATTTCTAAGGAAAGAGGGCTCTTGTGACGGATGCCCTCGTTGCGCTCGATATTTTCGACAATCGCCTGAACGCCGTGTTCGCCGTATCGCATCAAGTATTTTTGATAATCGAGCATAATGTGTCCTCTAAAATAGTTTCTTAAAAACCTTATATAATCAACGAGTTAAATATATATCCTATTCCGATGTTCGTAATATATCCGAAAAAGAGACTTTTGTCTACAATAAATTGACCTTGAATTACTTTCGTGTATATGTAATATGATAATTATACTTTTTTATACTTTCTTTACCGTGTTGTTGGAGGCAGTTTTGATTACAGGCAGACAAATCCGCGCCGCGCGCGCGCTATTGGACATCAGTCAGGATGATCTAGCGAATGCGGCTGGCCTGACGAAACAAGGTATCAGCAAAATCGAAGACGGCTCCGTCCAACCGCGGGAAGGGACGATGACGGACATTCAAAGGGTGTTTAGGGATAAGGGGATTGAATTTACCGAAGATCAAGGGGTTAAATTTAAACCGAGCGGATTGGAAGTTTTTGAAGGGCCGGAGCGTTTCGATGAATTTTATGACTTCCTTTACGAATATCTGAAGCATAACGGCGGCGAAGTTTGTCTCAGTATTTCCGATCAAAGCTTGCTGGATAAATGCCGGAAAAATCCGGAGCTGCATTACAAGCGCGTGAAAGCTTTATACGAAGCGGGCGTCATTAAAAAATTCCGTATCTTGGCTTCGAAAAGCGAATATATGCATCATCCGCTATTTTCCGTTTTTAAATTACAACCCGAGGGTGGCATATCTCCGACTGGATTTTGGGCTTTTGGAGATTGCCTCGCTCTGATTTCCTTTGTTCATCATAACCCGCCCTATGTCGTGCTTTTGCGTTCCGCGACATTGGCCGAGGCCTATCGCCAGGCTTTTAATGTCACGTGGGCCGTCGCCAAAGATCCGCCCCCTCTGGAATCGGGGGACAAAAAATGATTGCGAAGCCTAAAGAAAGCAAGGCGAGAACGCCTTATCTGGAATATTGCTACTGCGAGGCCCAACGCGCCGGGGCGAAAACGCTTATCGTTTCTTTCCCCGGCCGAAAAGGCAATCGGCCGGCGGCGGTGCCTGCCGATCAATGCCCTCCGTTTTTAAAAGGGATTCTGGATAGCAGCGATGCGGATGTTTTATATGTCCGGTCTGTTTATGAAGGCGATTATAACCTCGCAAATATTACGGATGACCACTATCTCCTACCCGAGTTTCTGTACGATCTGAGAGAACAGCGCGACATAAAACGTCTTGTGCTTTTTGGTTTTTCTCTTGGATGCGAGCCTTGCATTCGGTTAGCGAGGAAATATGTTGCCGATGAAGTCATCCTTATTTCGCCGGCGCTATGCTCCGTCGAAACGTTAAACGCAGTGGAAGACAACCGGTTGCAAAAAGATTTCGATAAATTTTGCAATACATGGAACTTGCCCGAGATCGAACCGTTTCCTCAGAACATTCGGGTGAAAATCTTACAAGGCCTTAATCTTGAAAACGATCTCCTTAAAGAACGGCCCCTTGTTTACTATCTTAAATTGCTTATCCCGCAAGCCATAGTGGAAGTAGTTCCCGGAACCGGCCATCATATTATTAATTTTTGGCGGGATCAGGGAATTCTCAAAACAAAAATCCACGATCTTCTGGGAATCGAGCCAACGACGCCTGTTGAGAATCCCCGGCTGAAATGGACGAATTTGGCTGACGCCTTTACGCGCGATATATTTGCCGAATCGGAAACTCCCGCCATAAAAGACATTCGCGTGACTGCCTGATGACGGTTATCCAGACCAAGCCCTTCTATTTGATGCGGCACGGCGAAACGGTCGCAAACGTCGAAGGCTACGTCGCGGGCCAAATCGATACGCCGTTGACTCAAAAGGGGCGGGAACAAGCAAAAAGAACGCAATCGATCTTGACGTCGCTTTCCCTTAAACCAAAACTGATTGTTCACAGCAATCTTTCGCGGTCGCGTGACACAGCTGCGATTATCAATGAATCCTTTCGGTTGCCTATGCGCGAGCAAGCGTCGATTGCGGAACGCAATCTTGGCGATTGGGCGAAGATTTCTTTGAAAGAATGGTTTCGACGCTGGAATGAGGGGCTTCAACCCCCGAACGGAGAAACATCGGATGCGTTTAAGGAACGCGTGATGATCGGAATCGCGGAAGCTTTAATCCTTTCCAAATCCCCCGTTTTGATCGTGACTCATGCCGGAGTGCTTCGGACCTTTATGTCGCATTACGGATTTAAGGCTGATTATGCCGATAACTGCGCCCTCTTTTCCTTTACGCCTAACAATCAAGAAAGCGCCCTGCCTTGGAAGATTGAACACATTATACCAGCGGGCCCATAAAATCCGATTTGCCATCTGACATCACTCGCTCTATGCCTCGCCTGTCGCTTGCCGGACTAACCGTATTGTTTATAACGGTTTCTTCAGTTCGGCGAGCGACAGGCTTTACGCAACCGCTCGTGACCTAAGCGAGTCACTTCAGGGGGCCGTTGGTATTAGCGCATAAAGCGCTGCGTGAACGAGGCGTTAAATTCAAATTGCTTCTTCCCCATTGCCCCATCCCATCCTTTTGTCTACCTTAAGCCTCCGTCCTTTATCCCTTCAGGAGTCCCATGGCCCATCGCCACTCGACACTCGGTTTTTACGCGTTGGCTTTTATCGGCCTCGTCGATCAGCTCAGCAAATGGCTGGTTCTCGACCGCATGGGAGACGTGCAGCGCACGATTCCCGTCACGTCATTTCTCAACCTCGCCCTTGTTTGGAACAAGGGACTCACTTTCGGCCTTATGAACCATAACGGCGCGTCGTTCATGCCTTATGTTCTCATCGGCGTGGCCGCCATTATTCTGTTTTTGCTGGGACGGTGGTTGTGGAGGACAAGTTCCTCCGTCGTCGCCTTGGCTTTGGGAGCTATCATGGGGGGCGCGATCGGCAATGTGATAGATCGCGTGCGCTATGGCGCGGTCGTCGATTTCCTCGATTTTTACTACGGAAGCTTCCATTGGTACGCTTTTAACATAGCCGACGCCGCCATCGTCACGGGCGTTGCGCTTCTGCTAATCGATGGTATGGTAAGAGGGAAATAGGGCATGTTCCCAATCGAGCGGTCTTGGGCTGCAAATCCCGCTTTTCTGAATTTTCATTGTTCACGTACGAAGGAAGTACGCTCCGCATGAAAATTCATAAAATCACGATTTTCGCCCCAAGCTTGCTCGATTGAGAACATGCCAAAGTAAAAATAACCAAACTCACGAGAACCCAATGTCCCTGTCCCGTTCCTTTCTTTTTCTTGGCATAGCGACGCTTTTTCTGGCGGCGTGCGGCGAAGTGCGCGAGGATTTGGGGTTGGGACGCAATCCCCCCGATGAATTCGCGGTCGTCGAGCGGCCGCCCTTGTCGATGCCGCCGGATTTCAGCTTGCGTCCGCCGCGCCCTGGCGCTTCGCGTCCGCAGGCCGTCGATACCGATCAGCAGGCCAGCGCCGCCGTGTTTGGCGACAAAGCGTCTTTGCGGGCGCAAGAGCCGTCCGTGGGAGAAAAAGCTCTTCTCGAATCCACCGGCGCGGCCAAGGCCGATCCGGGCATCCGCGAGATCGTCGATCGCGAGTCGGCGCAAAAAGTCATCGCCTCGCCGCATCTGGTTCAACGGCTCATCGATTGGACAGATAGAGAAAACCCCGTGACGACCGTCGATGCCGCTGCGGAAGCCGAGCGGATCAAAACTGCCAAAGAAAACAATCAGCCCGTGACTTCCGGCGCGACTCCCGTGATCGAAAAGCAGACGAGCGGCTGGCTGGGGCTTTGATATGATCCGGGCGCGCGCGCTTCTCCTCATTTTCGGGCTTCTGGCTGCGATGATGGGGACTGCCCGCGCCGCCGTATTCTACCCCTCCCATTTTACGCTTTCGAACGGTCTGCAAGTCGTCATCGTCCCCAATCGCCTTGCGCCGGTCGTCAGCCAGATGGTGTGGTATAAAGTCGGCTCGGCTGACGAGACGCCCGGCAAAAGCGGTCTCGCGCATTATCTCGAGCATCTGATGTTTCGCGGGACGGACAGCGTGCCGGCGGGCGAATTCAGCAAAGTCATCGCGAAGCAGGGCGGCCACGATAACGCCTTTACATCCTACGATTATACCGCTTTTTACGAAGAAATCGAAGCCAAGCGCCTGCCGATGATCATGCAGATGGAAGCCGACCGCATGCAGAATTTGCGCATCAGAAAGGAAACGGCGGAGCCGGAACTGCGCGTCGTTCTTCTTGAGCGCCAGCAACGCACCGACAACAGCCCCGAAGGGAGTTTCATCGAAAAACTCCAGAATGAATTCATGCCGCGTTATCCTTATGGCCGCCCCGTTATCGGCTGGAAAAAGGACATCGAGCAGCTTACCGCGTCGGACGCCCGAAAATTCTACGAAACCCACTATGCGCCGAATAATGCCGTCGTCGTGATCTCCGGCGACGTGAGGGTCGAAGACGTTTTAAGCCTCGCCGCCGCGACCTATGGCCGCGTACCCGCGCGCGATGTTGCTCTTCAGCGCGACTTCGGCCCTGCGCCGCAACCGCAAGAACGCGATCTTACGGTCGTGGACGCGCGCGTCGAACAACCGGAAATTCTCTGGCGTTTCGCGGTCCCAAGCTATGCAACGCAAAAGGACAACGAAGCTTACGCCTATGAAGTCCTTGCCGAAGTTCTCGACGGCGGCGAAACCGGAGTTTTATATAAAAAACTGGTGACGGAACTTGGCACAGCCAGCGGCGTCGAAACAAGCTACGACCCCGATGCGCGCGGGGAAACCGGCTTCACTTTGGCGGCGTCTTTGCGCGCGGGCCAATCTTATAAAAAGCTTGAGGAAGCCCTGCGTTCGACGCTCAACGACGCCGCGCAGAAGGGGCTTGATGCGAACGAGATCGAAAAAGCCAAACAGCGCCTACAACGCTCGGCTATTTTCGCGCGCGAGGGATTGACGATGCCGGGATACGCTTTCGGCATGGCGCTTACGACGGGGCATAACGTCGCCGATGTCGAGGCCTGGCCCGACCGTATCGACGCCGTCACCGTCACGGAAGTGAACGCCGCCTTGCGCAAACTGGCCTCGTCGAAACGCGAGATCATGAGCGCGCTTTTGCCCGATCCCCATGCTCCGGCGGCAAAGCGCGGAATGCTCCAACCCATTCTCGACCGCGGAGTGGGGATAAGATGAGAAAAATTTTTATTCTGATTTGCCTGTTCTGTTTTTTATTTCCCGCTTCCGCCCGCGCGGTCGAAATTCAGGAAGTGACCGGCCCTAAATCGGGCGTCAAGGCGTGGCTGGTGGAAGATCATAAATTGCCGATCGTCGCGTTGCGGTTCGCTTTTCAGGGCGGCAGCGAGCAAGATCCCCCCGATAAGCAGGGACTTGCGGCCCTAACGACTGCGGCGTTGACCGAAGGGGCGGGCGCTTACGACGCGGCGGCTTTTCAGCAGCAGTTGGAGGACCACTCCATTGAGATGGGTTTCGGCGCCGAGAGGGACGAGCTTGACGGCGGATTGAAATGTCTGAGCGCTGATGAGGAAACGGCCTTCGATCTTCTCCATCTGGCCCTGACCGAGCCGCGCTTCGAAAACGCCGATATCGAGCGGTTGCGTGCCGAACAGCTTTCCGGCATACGCCGCCAATTCTCCGACCCAGGCTGGCAGGCGCGCTACGCTCTTTTATCGCGGCTTTTCGCGGGGCATCCCTACGGCCAAAGGCATTTTGGGACGCTGCAAACTTTTCAGGCGATCGCGCGGGACGACATCCGGACTTTCGCCGCGCGCCATCTGGCGCAGGATAACGTGACGGTCGCCGTCGCCGGAGACATAACGCCGGACGAACTTTCCGCGGCGCTCGATAAAATATTCGCCGGTTTGCCCGCGCATGCGCGATTAAAACCCGTCGCCGACGTTGCGGAAATAAAGAAAATACCGTCCGTTCTCGTGCGACGGGAAGGCACGCAGACCGAGTTGTTGTTTGCAATGCCCGGTCCGAAACGCGACGATCCTGATTATTACGCCGCCGAGGTCGCCAATTATATCGTGGGCGGCGGGGGTTTTTCCTCGCGCCTGATGCAGGAGGTTCGCGACAAAAAAGGACTGACTTACGGCATCTCGACATCTCTTGCGCCTTCGCAGCACGCGGGGCTGATTGTCGGAGATGCAGCCGTCGATAATCCGAAAATGGGCGAGGCTTTGAAAACCATCCGCGAGACGATGCGCCGTTTTTACGATAAGGGCCCGACGGCGCGCGAGATCGATGCGGCAAAAGATTATTTAACGGGCGCGTTGCCCCTTACGTTGACATCGACGGATAAAATCGCCGATCTTTTGATCGTGATGCAACGGGAAAATCTGGGGCTCGATTTTCTCGACCGCTATAACGAAATAATCCGCAGCGTGACCGACAGGGATATCGCCCGCGTTCAGATGCGCTTTTTTAATCCCGATAAAATAACGTATGTGATGGTGGGCAAGCCCCAAGACGTTACCCCCGCGCAGATTAAAGATGAGGTCAGGCAATGAGTTTAACCTCGACGTCCGCATGGAAAGCCCTGATCCGCCACCGCGATGCGCTCCGCGCTCAAGGGTTTGGGCGAATCTTGCGCGATCCCGCGCGGCTTGAGAAATTCAGCATTGCGGCGGGAGGCCTGCGGCTCGGTTACGCTTTCCAAAACGTGACGGATGAAACCTTATCCCTTCTTGTCGCGCTGGCCGAGCAGCAAAAAGTCCCGGAGTGGCGCGCGCGCATGTTTGCCGGGGAAAAAATCAACGCAACCGAAAACCGCGCCGTTTTGCATACCGCCCTGCGCCATTTCGACGATACGCCCGTGTTGGTCGATGCCCTCGATGTCATGCCGGAAATCCGCGCCACGCAAAACCGCATTGCCGCTTTCATCGACGACGTGCAAAACGGAAGATGGAAAGGCGCAACAGGCAAGCCTTTCCGCGATGTCGTCAATATCGGCATCGGCGGTTCCGATTTGGGGCCGAGGCTGGCGGCGCGCGCGTTGACGCCCTTTGCTTCGGGAATTGAAACGCATTTTGTCGCCAACGCCGATCCTTTCGATATGGAGCGCGTATTAAAGAAAGCCGATCCGGCTCAAACGCTGTTCGTCGTCGTGTCGAAAACGTTCACGACGCAGGAAACGCTGCTTAACGCGCGCGCGGCGCGGCAATGGATTTCCGAGAAACTTGGCGAAGGGGCCGTGGAAAGGCATTTTGTCGCTGTTTCCGTTAACGCCAAAGAGGTCGAAAAATTCGGCATTCATTCCGACAATCTGTTCCCGATGTGGGATTGGGTCGGGGGGCGCTATAGTTTGTGGTCCGCCGTCGGCTTGAGCGTCGCTTTGGCGATAGGCCAGAGCAATTTCCGGAAGTTGCTGGCGGGGGCGGCGGCGATGGACGCGCATTTCCGGACGGCGCCTTTGGCTTTAAACATGCCGATTATTCTGGCGCTCTTGGGCGTCTGGAACCGCAATTTCCTTGGCTCCGCCGCGCAGGCCGTTTTGCCCTATAGCGAAAGACTGCGCGATTTGCCACGTTATTTGCAGCAGCTTGAAATGGAAAGCAACGGCAAGTCCGTCACGCGCGGAGGAGAAGCCGTCGATTACGGGACGGCTCCCGTCATTTTCGGCGATTGCGGGACGGTCGGGCAGCACAGTTTTCATCAATGCCTGCATCAAGGCAGCGATCCGATTCCCGCCGATTTCATCGCCGTCGCCGAAGACGATTTGAACAAACCCGACGCCCATCGCGCGGTTTTGGCGAATGCGGCGGCGCAGATGGGGGCGCTTGCCTTCGGCCAGACGGACGCCTTAAAACCGCAAGACATTTATCCCGGAAGCCGCCCCTCGACTCTCCTAAGGCTCGAAAAACTCGATCCTTACCATTTGGGCATGCTTTTGGCTTTGTACGAACATAAAACCTTTGTCCAAGGGATCGTTTGGGACATCAATTCGTTTGATCAGCCCGGCGTCGAGCTCGGCAAGCGCATGGCCAAGGATTTGGAAAAAGACTTGTTCGCAAACAAAGAAAGCGCCGCTACGGCGCGGCTTTTCAAGACCCTTTTGCCGTAAACATAAAGATATAATACCAACCGGCGCTTGAAGTGACGTGGCTTAGGTCACGAGCGGTTGCGTAAAGCCTGTCGCTCGCCGGACCGAAGAAACCGTTGTAAACAAAAGGATTAGTCCGGCAAGCGACAGGCAAGGCGCAGAGCGAGTGATGTCACCTTGCGTGTCGGATTTCTTGGGCCCGCTGGTATAAGCGTTTGCGCGGAAATGTAAGCTTTCCTTAAAGGTTAGCTGGGAGAATCGGAAGTCCTCAAGAGATTCTGCAGGGATAAATGACGAACGAGGAAACCCCGGCGCTCATCAACATCACGCAGGACGGATTGGACGCCGTCGTGCGCAAGCATGCGATGTTTCGGTCCGCGCGCGTCGGCGGCGCGCGCGCGCTTTTGTCCCGTCACGATTTGTCCGGCCTCAGGCTGAGAAATGTCGATCTTTCGCACGCCGACATGACGGGCGTTTCGCTGAACGGCGGCGATGCAAGCGGCGCCTGTTTCGATTTCTGCAATTTTTTCGGAGCGGACCTGCGTTCCTGCAATATGCAAGGAGCCCATCTTGTGCGCGCCGATTTGCGCGGCGCTTGCCTGTACGGCGCAAACCTGATCGGCGCGGATATGGCGGGAGTCGATTTGCGGGAAGGCATGCTGGCCGAGGCGGAACCGGACGGAGATATCGTGCCGATGCATCCCGATTGGCCCGTGGAGGATGCCGGCGGCGCGAACTTCAGCGGCGCAAATCTGACCGATGCGCGGATGTCGGGCGCCGTCGCCGTCGGCACGAATTTCGGCGACGCGACGATGCGCGGCTGCAAAATCGTCCGCGCCCGTCTGGAAAAGGCGAATTTTGCGGGCGCCAATCTGGAAGGCGCCGATCTTAGCCAATGCGATTTGACGGGCGTCAACATGCGCGGCGCCATTCTCGTCAACGCTTCGCTTAATATCGCGAGCCTGCAACAGGCCAATCTGGCGCATGCCATGACGAATCTGCCCATGGGACCGACCGCCAAGGACTTGCCCGGGCGGCTTGAAGACCTTATTCGCAAACATGCTTCCTGGGTCGTTTCCGACGGAGCTTTGGGCGCCCAGCTCGACATCAGGGAGCATGATATGCGCGGAACTCAGCTTTTTGCTCATGCGCGCCTGAGTTTGTTAAGCGCCGAAGGGGCGATTCTTTACGGTTTGAACCTGACCGAAACCCAAATGCAGGCGGCTTTTCTCCGCAACGCCGATATGCGCCATATATCCGCCGTTAAGGCCGATTTCCGTGGCGTCGTTATGATCGGCGCGCTCCTGACAAACGCCGATCTGCGCGGAGCGCGGTTCGAGCCCCTTGTTTCTCCGCAGGGCAGGGTCATTACGTCCAATTTGTCGAACGCCAATCTCCGCTATGCCAATCTCTCCGACGCGTGCCTCAGGCAGGTGAAATTGAACGGCACCGATTTATCTTATGCCAATCTTTCGGGCGCGGATTTAACCGATGTGAATTTGTCCGGCGCCGTTCTGACGGGCGCGAAAATGGACGAGGATCAGCGGGCGCTGATTAACGGCGCGAAAGAAGGGTAAAATCGACGCCGGTTTTACGCATATTTTTATGTAAAAAGAGGTCTTTCGAGGCTATTCTTGCCGAATGTCCATTCGCCGCCTGTCCGAATCTCTCGTTAACCGCATCGCCGCAGGCGAGGTCGTCGAACGCCCCGCCGCTGCCGTCAAAGAACTTGTGGAAAACGCGCTCGACGCCGGAGCCACCAAAATCGACGTTGTTTTGCGCGAAGGAGGGCAGGCTCTTATCGTCGTGACCGATAACGGGTGCGGCATGGCGCAAGACGAATTGCTTTTGGCTTTGGAACGGCACGCGACGTCCAAATTGCCCGACGAAGACCTTTGGAATATTCATAGTTTCGGCTTTCGCGGCGAGGCGTTGCCGTCGATCGCCTCCGTTTCCCGTTTGTCCCTCATCAGCCGCGCGCAGGGCGCGAAAGACGCGGCGCAAGTCGATGTCGAGGGAGGCAAAGCTTCGCCGCCGCATCCCGCCGCTTTGGCCGAAGGAACGCGGGTCGAGGTGCGGGATCTGTTTTTTGCGACGCCCGCGCGCTTGAAATTCCTGAAAACGCCGCGCACCGAAAGCGATTACGCGCGCGAGGTTGTCGAACGCCTCGCTCTGGCGAATCCCGGCGTCGAATTCGTTTTTCAGGACGAGGATAAAAAGCCCTTGCATTACGCGCGTTGCCTCGATCCCAAACAGCGCGTTTCCGACGTTATGGGCGCGGAATTTATCGAAAACGCCGCCGCTATCGATATCGAGCGCGAGGGAACGCGCATCGCGGGCTATGCCGCTTTCCCGACTTTGCACGCGGCGACGGCGCGGGGGCAGCATCTTTTCGTCAATAAAAGGCCCGTGCGCGATAAGGTTCTTTTATCGGCTTTACGGGCGGCTTATGGAGATTTGTTGCCATCGGGGCGGCATCCGCTTGCGGTTTTATTCATCGACGTTCCGCCTCAGGATGTCGATGTCAACGTGCATCCGGCCAAAACCGAGGTGCGTTTCCGCGACGCCGCGCGCGTGCGCGGCTTGATGATAACCGGCGTTCGCCAAGCGTTGCAGGGCGGAGCGCAATTCACGAGCAGCACGTTGACGCCGCAAGCGCTTAACATGCTCCAGCCGCAGAAGGACGAAGGTTTTGCGGATACAGCCGCCGCAAGAGGGCAGGGATATCAGCCTCGCTCGTTTAGCCCTTCTTTGGGTTCTTTCGCGCCGCAGGCTCGCAACGCGGAGGCTGCGGTTGAGGCGAATGTTTCATCGGTCGGGCGTTTGGGCGCGGCCGTGGCGCAAATTCACGAGGCGTTTATTGTCGCGCAGACGGAAGACGGTATCGTCATCGTCGATCAACACGCCGCGCATGAGCGCATCGTTTACGAAAAAATGAAGCAGGCTTTGAGCGAGCATAAAGTCAAACGGCAGATTCTTCTTGTGCCCGAAGTCGTCGAAATGGACGAGCCCTCGGCGCAAAGAATTTTATCGCGCGCCGGTCAACTGGCCGAATGGGGATTGGTCGTCGAGATGTTCGGCGGCAACGCCGTTCTCGTGCGCGAAATTCCCGCAATGCTGGGAAACGCGGACGCGGGAGGATTGTTGCGCGATATAGCCGACGAAGTGGCGGAATTCGACGATTCTTCCGCGCTTTCCGCGCGCATGGAAAAGATATGCGCGACAATGGCTTGCCACGGTTCCGTAAGGTCGGGCAGGAGCTTGACAATAATTGAAATGAACGCCCTTTTGCGCCAGATGGAATCTACGCCCTTCAGCGGTCAATGCAATCACGGCCGCCCGACATACGTCGAATTGAAAAAGACGGATTTGGAGAAGTTGTTCGAAAGGCGTTAAAAAATAGGGAAGGCTTAGTCTATGCGCGCGAGATTTATTTTTGTTTTGCTGGTCGTTTTTCTTTTTCCCTGTGCGGCTTCGGCGCAGGAGGAAACGATGCAGGTTTCCGTCGGGCAGGAATTTTCTCTGACGATGGAATCGAACGCGACGACGGGATTTCAATGGCGGTTTGCGGAGCCGCTCGATGAAAGCGCCGTTCAATTTGTCGATAAAAAATATGTTCCCAAGCCGAATCCGCAAGCATGGGTCGGCGTGGGCGGAAACGAGGTATGGACGTTCAAAGCCGTTAAAAAAGGCGAGGCGGTCATATCCCTTGAATACGATCGCGCATGGGAAAAAGCCAAACCGGCTAACCGCGTGAAAATCGTGCGAGTCATTGCGGAATAACGCTTTTTTCTTCTAATCCGGCATATTCTAAACACCCTAACCCAAAAAAATAGGAAGCGCGCTTCCCGGAACCTTTCGTAAAAAAGGCGGCGGCATGCAACCTGTTTGTTTGTTCTCCGGCTTTTATCCCTCAATCTGCAGCTCGCGGGGACGGAGGCGAAACAAACGCGCCTTTTTAAGGGCGCGGGATTTATATAGACGGGTTTGGGAGGGATGTCAAGGGAAAAATCACAGATTATGAAATTATTGTGTGATATTTCCTATCATGCTGTTTTTGCCAACAATTTCTTCGCTGCTTCGAGCGCGCGGGCGACGCTGAGCGTTTGCATGAGCGTTTTGGGCGGAGGATTTTGGGCCGAGAGTTCGGCCATAAGTTCGTCGCGTGTTTCGGGCGTCGTGACAAAGGCGCATTTGTCGCCCCAAGGGCCGTAGATATGCGGAAATCCGGGCCCGAAGAGGCCGAGCGTCGGCGTTCCCAACGCCGCCGACAGGTGCATCAATCCTGAATCGTTCCCGACATAAAGCCATGCGCGTTTGAGGCATGCCGCCGCCGTTTGCAAATCACGGCCTATGATCTCGATGCGCTTCGCGTCGGGGATGGTTTTCAAAAGTGGCTCGATTTGCGCGCGTTCGTGCGCGTCGGCAAGGATTATGACGGCGGCGTTCGGCAAGGCTCCCTCATGCGCGGTCAGAGCTTCGGTAAGGCCGATGAAATGTTCCACCGGCCATTGCTTGAGCGGCCAATTGGCGGCGGGGCCAAGCGCGAGGATAGGCGCGTTTTTTGGCAGCAATTTATCCGCTTCCCGCATCGCTTCGGGTGTGAGCCAGATATGCGGATTTGGCGGAGTTTCGAGCCCCAAAAGGGCTGCGTTCTCGACGACTTTGTGCTTGCCGCCGCTTTTGCCGCGTATCGCGCGCTTTTTGGCGCAAAGCAAACGCGAGACGATGCTGTCGCGCAGATCGACGATCAAATCCCACTTCAAACCGACGCATTGTTTCCATAAATCGAGCCAATGCCCGTTCCACTTTTTCTTTTTCATTACGATAAGGCGATCGAGCCGCGGGACGGCTTGGAATAAATCCGCGCCATAGGGTCCGCACGCGATCGTAAAACGAGCGTCGGGATAATGTTCGACAAGCCACGCCAGAAGGCCCGTCGTTAAAACGGCGTCTCCCACGCGATTGGCGGTGATAAAAAGGATTTTCATGATGCTTCCGCACATTTTAGGACGAACGCGCCGATGTCCTTCCAATGATTTTTCAATTGCCCGAACGGAATCGTGACATGAGCGATTTCCTTGTAACGCCGCGCGCGGAAGCCCAACAATTCGGGATAACATCTTTCCAGCGTTTGACGAGGCGTTTCATCGGCGAGGGGCGCGTAGCTTTCGCCCCAGATGACGGGCTTGGGACGGTCGATGTAATTCTTGAAGAAAGAGGCGATATGCTCCTTCGTGGCCTCAAAGTAAATAACGCGCGTCGCGGCGCGGAGGGATTCCAAAATATCCGCGCCGGTATAGATGACGCTGCCCGTCGTATCGAGGACGGCGGGCGATTGTTTGTCGTTTTGCAAAAGGGCGAGGGATTCTTTCATGACTTCTTTTTCACAATCGAGATAGCGGCGGCTGTTTTTTTCGTACGAAGCGTCTGCCGGAAAGCCCATCCATTTGGCCATTCCTTCGCGGCCCCGAAACCCGCCTTCGGCGAATTCCGCGCCCAATTTCTTTTCGATCAGAGCGTCGCAGTCGATGTGCCGGAATCCGTGGGCCGCCGCGAGGTTTTTGGCGCAGAAGCTTTTGCCGATGTTGGACATGCCGATTAAAGCGATATACATAGTGTTTCCGGCAATTTGTGCATCTTTGACTAAGCTTTTGATTGTAAGGGAATTAGCTTGTATAAGACAAGCCGTTTCTAGGAAAATATGAGATGAATAACGAAACTAAGACAGTCGAGATTTTTACCGACGGCGCGTGCAGCGGCAATCCGGGTCCCGGAGGCTGGGGCGTTTTGCTGCGCGCAGGCGGCGTCGAGAAAGAATTATCGGGCGGGGAAAATCCGACCACGAACAACCGCATGGAGCTTATGGCGGCGATTTCGGGATTGGAAGCGTTGACGAAGCCCTCGACAGTCAAGCTTTATACCGACAGCCAGTACGTGCAAAAAGGCATCACCGAATGGCTGCCCGGATGGGTGAGGCGCGGATGGAAAACGGCCGACAAGAAGCCGGTCAAGAACGCCGATTTGTGGCAGCGTTTGGACGCCGCGCGCATGGGGCATAAGGTGGAATTTATTTGGGTGCGCGGCCACGACGGCCACGCCGAAAACGAACGCGTGGACAGGCTCGCGGTTGAGGCGATCGGAAGAGGGAGATAACGATGTCGGGCGAATGCGACCTTAAAGTTCTACTGCAAAGCATGACTCCGGAATTGTTGCCGGGCGTTTTTGTGTTTTGCACATTGCCGGAGGGCCAAGAGATTCCCCCCGGCCTTAAGCCGGTCAGCGTTTTTCGCGAACGCGAGGGAACCTCTATCTTAGTTCCGCGCGAAGAGGCGGAACGGGCTCAAATCCCATTCCAGTTTGCCGCTCGCCAGATCACGCTGACGGTGCATTCGTCCCTTAATGCCGTCGGTTTTATGGCGGCCATCACAACCTGTCTGGCGCAGGAAAGTATCAGCGTAAACCCCGTGTCCGCTTTTTATCACGATCATCTGTTTGTGCCGGAAGATAGGGCTGACGATGCCATGCGGCTTTTGCGCGGCCTTTCCAAGCTTGAATGTTAGGCCATGTCTGATTTTTCTACCGCTCGTTCATTGGAAGATTTGATTGCGGCTGGCGTGTTGCCCGCCGCGACGCCTGAGCTTCGCAAAGTCGCAGCGCAGTATTCGGTCGCCGTGACGTCCGCAATGCTGGCTTTGATAAATCCAGAGGATCCTTTTGACCCTATCGCCGCGCAATTCGTGCCTTCGGAAAAAGAACTCGTTGTCCTTCCCGAAGAACTTTCCGATCCTATAGGCGACCGCGCGCATAGCCCCGTCGAGGGCGTCGTGCATCGGTATCCCGACCGCGTTTTGCTGAAGCTTCTGCATACGTGCCCCGTTTATTGCCGTTTTTGCTTCCGCCGCGAACAGGTCGGAAATGAAGGCGGGATATTGTCGCCCGAAGCGATGAAGAACGCGCTGGCCTATATCCGCGAGCATTCCGAAATTTGGGAAGTTGTTTTATCGGGCGGCGATCCGTTCGTTCTTTCGGACAGGCGGTTGGCGGAAATTGTGGCGGAGCTTAACAAAATCGGGCACGTAAAAGCGTTGCGCGTTCATACGCGCATGCCCGTGGCCGATCCGGCGCGCATTACGCCGGAATTGGTTGCGGCGCTTAGGGAACGCGCGCCCGTTTATATTCTGCTTCATTGTAATCATGCGCGCGAATTGACGGCAGATGCGCGGGCGGCGTGCGCGCGTTTGGCCGACGCCGGTTTCTCTTTATTGTCGCAGAGCGTTCTTTTGCGCGGCATCAACGATACGGTCGAAAGTTTAAGCGATCTGATGCGCGCGCTCATCGAAAGCCGCGTCACGCCGCATTATTTGCATCACGGAGATTTGGCGCGCGGCACGAGCCATTTCCGCGTGCCCATTGCCGAGGGGCAGGCGCTTTTGAAGGCGATGCGCGGAAATTTGTCGGGGCTGTGCCAGCCGACGTATATTCTCGATATTCCGGGCGGGCACGGAAAAGTGCCGATTGGGCCGGTGTTTGCTGTCGATAATAGCGACGGATGGGTGGTCGAGGATTTCCATGCGTGCGAGCATAAGTATCGGGAGAAATAACCTGACATTCCTTGGAGGGGAAGAAAATGAACCACAGAGAACAAGTGCTGAGTTTTTTACAGAACAACGCTTCAAAAAAATTTTCAAACAGCGAAATTCGCTCACATATTAGGCTGAAACATCATCAAGAGGCGTTTCAAATTACACAGAGCCTTATGAAGGAAGGATGCATTCAGGGCGAACATTTCGGGAAAGAATGGTTTTTTTGGAATAAATCCGGGGGCGTGGCCAAAAGCATCACAAAGCAGAGTGAAAAAAAAGATATATCCGAAGAGAACGACAATTTTTCATCGGCCGATGGTTCAGAAGATTCTGTAAAACGGCATATCCGTGATTGGCTTTCCGAAGATGGATGGAGGGTTGAAGTGAAGTGGGGAAAAGAACGCGGTATCGATATTTTCGCGTGCAAAAACGACATTTGTTGGATTATTGAAGCAAAAGGGATCGGAAAATATCAGCCCATGCGAGTAAACTACTTTCTTGGAGCCCTCGCAGAGCTTATGCAAAGGATGAGTAATCCCCACGCTTTGTATTCTGTTGCCTTTCCGGATATCTCCCAATACAGAAGGCTTTGGGACAGACTGCCATCTCTTGCTAAAGAGCGCACTGGTGTTAGTGCCCTTTTTGTGAGCGATACGGGCAAAATCACTCGCGCTTGATCAGTCTCCGTATTTTGTCATTCCGGATTTCGTAAAAATGACGATTCTATTTAAATTTATTGCTCCTATTGAACCCGTTCGGGGCGATGCGGCCCGCCTGGGCGCGGGCGCCTTTCCAGTTGCGCAAGTCGGATTCGGTGCGCGTTCTGTCGCCCGATTGCCATGTGAGGCCGTCTTTGAGGACAAAAGCTTTCACGTCCGAAAGTTTGCCGCCGCTGTATTTCTGTAAGATCACGCCGCGGCCGCGCGACATTTCGGGAAGCTCGGCGATCGGAAACAACAACATTTTGCGGTTCGTTCCGATGACCGCGATCGTATCGCCAAGGGCGGGGGCGAAGACCGCCGCTTTGACGCCTTCGCCGACGTTCAGAATCTGTTTCCCGTTTTTGGTTTGAGCCAGAACGTCTTCGGCCTTCACGATAAAACCGCGCCCGTCGTTTGCCGCGACGACGAATTTTTGTTCAGGCGCGTACAAAGTCATGCCGATGATGTCGTCTTCGTTCGGCAGATCGGTCATCAGGCGCACGGGCTCGCCGAAGCCGCGTCCCGGCGGCAATTTGTCGCCCGAAAGCGTGTAAAAACGCCCGTTAGTGGCGAAGAGCAAAATTTTATCCGTCGTTTCGGCGTCGAGAATGAATCCTTCCTCGTCGCCTTCCTTGTATTTAATCGCTGCGCGTTGGGCCGCGTCGGTTGCGCTATGCCCGCGCATCGCGCGTATCCAGCCCATTTTCGAGCAAACGACCGTGATGTCTTCGCGCTCGATCACGGCTTCGACCGGAACGGCCAATTCGGCAGGCGCGTCGCCGATGATCGTGCGTCTTGCGCCGAGCTTCGTGTTTTTGCCGAAGCGTTTTTTCAGCTCAACGATTTCGGCGTCGATGGCTTGCCAGCGCGCGTCTTCGTTTTTCAAAAGTTTTTTCAAGCCCGCTTGCTTTTCAGCGAGAGTTTTCTGCTCGCCCTTGATCTGCATTTCTTCGAGCTTGCGGAGAGAGCGCAGGCGCATGTTCAAAATCGCTTCGGCTTGCGCGTCGGTCAGCTTGAACGCTTTCATCAAAATGGGCTTGGGCTCGTCCTCGGTGCGGATGATTTTGATGACTTTGTCGAGATTCAAAAAGGCGATCAGATAGCCGCCTAAAACTTCGAGCCGCGTTTCGATTTGCCGGAGCTGATAAGTGGATCGGCGGATCAGAACGTCCTGCCGATGATCGAGGTAAGCCCTTAAAACTCCCCGTAAATCCATGACGCGCGGCACGCAATCCTTGTCGAGAATGTTCATGTTCAACGGAATGCGGGCTTCCAAATCGCATTGGCGGAAAAGGGATTCCATCAGCACCGCTGGATCGACATTGCGGCTTTTGGGAGAAAGCACCACGCGCACGTCGTCGGCGGATTCGTCCACCACGTCGTCGAGCAAGGGAAGTTTGCGGGCTTGCAGCAATTCCGCCATTTTTTCGATGAGGCGCGATTTTTGCACCTGATAGGGAATTTCCGTGACGATAATCTGCCACGTGCCTTGCTTTAAATCTTCCTTATGCCATTTGGCGCGAAGGCGGAAACTGCCTTTGCCCGTTTTGTAGGATTCGATAATCGCGTCGGGGCTTTCGACAAGTTCGCCTCCTGTCGGGAAATCGGGGCCCGGCATGAAACCGACAAGCTTTTCGATGCCTGCGTTCGGCGTGTGGATCAGGTGGCGCAGCGCGTCGCAAATTTCCGAAACATTATGCGGAGGGATGCTGGTCGCCATGCCGACCGCGATGCCGTTCGTGCCGTTTGCCAGCAGATTAGGGAATGCGGCGGGCAGCACCGTGGGTTCGGTTTCGCTGCCGTCGTAGGTCGGGCGGAAATCGACGGCGTCTTCGTCGATGCCTTCGAGCATAAGCAGCGCGACATCGGTTAAACGCGCCTCGGTGTAACGCATCGCGGCCGCGCTGTCGCCGTCGATGTTGCCGAAATTTCCCTGGCCTTCGACGAGCGGATAACGCTGGCTGAAATCCTGCGCGAGGCGAACCATCGCTTCGTATACTGCCGTGTCGCCGTGGGGATGGAATTTACCGATGACGTCGCCCACCACGCGCGCCGATTTCTTGGGCGGCAATGCCGGCTCCAACTTCAGGCCGCGCATCGCGTACATCAAACGCCGATGCACCGGCTTCATGCCGTCGCGCACGTCGGGCAAGGCGCGATCCATGATCGTGGACAGGGCGTAGGACAGATACCGTTCCGACAAAGCCTCGCGCAGGGGCTTGTCGAGAATGTCCTGCGGCGGCTCGGGAGGGTTTGTTTTTAATGCGTTTTTTGCCATGCGCGAGGGTTATCAGTAATTTTGATTCTGCGAAAGTATTTTAACCTTATTATTTGACGAAAATTTACACGGGCGGTTCAGGCAATGCCATAACGGAAATTTAATACTTGTTGTGTAAGCGCAAAGATCAACGCGCGTTTAATGAACATGCGACTTGTCCGTTTTTCACTCAAACAGGAGGTTCCGATGAAGAAATATGTGCTTTTAACTGCGGTGGCGCTGATTCTGGCGGCTCCGGGAATAGCCTTAAGTCAAAACGCTCCGAGCGGAAACGGCGGCGGCTTCCGCGGAGGCCCAGGCGGCCCCGATGGTCCCGGAGCCCAGGGCATGCAAGAGGAAAACGGACACCAAGGGAATGGAGAACGGTTTCAGGAGCATAAAGCCGAAATGCTGAAACGCCTTAACGAGCATCTTGCCGAGGTTCAGAAAAGAATAAGCTGCGTTCAGGCTGCCGCCAATCACGAAGCGTTACGCGCCTGCATGCCGGAAAGAGGCGAGGGGCCTCAAGGGGGCAGGGGGATGCAGGGAGGCGAAAGGCCGCAATAGAAAGTGCGGTGTTTTTTTCGTTACAGCTAAAAACTTGATCGTTATGTTCGATCCGCTTTTCCCGCCGCGTCAAATTGATGCGGCGGGTTTTGCGTTTTCTGCGCCGAAGCATCCGTTTGAGCCGTGCGCTGACGCCAATAGTTACCCCTGTCTTGATAGATTCTGCACGCGTCTTCTGTGGCCCGCAGCGCCAGCGAAAGGCTTGGACGCGTCTGTGCGGAAGGGGATAATTCTTTGCGTTGCGCTTGCGAAAACAGATCGCGCAAAAGGGAAAAACGCCATTTTTCGGCGGGAAGCTCATATAATTTTTCAAGCGTTGAGCGGTAAGGTTCGGGAAATCCTTCGGGATTGAACGAAGGCGGCCGGATCGGATCGGGCGCGAACGCGCGAGCGCTGACGACTTCGCGCATGAAGATCATAAACGACAAAAAAATGTTATGCGGCCAAACGCAATCGTTCGTGTTTTCGGAAATGGCCCCGTAGTCGATCAACGTGGCGCGACCGTCCGGCTCGATGAGGATGTTCCATGTCCTGAGATCGTCGTGATAGAGGCCGGTTGCTTCCAGTGCCGCAAGCTGCTCCAGAACGCCCCCTATAACCGCGGATGCGTCGTAGGATTTTTTGGAGCGAATACGGTCGAGCAGCAAATCGCCCGGAAACATCTCGCGCGCCAGCCAGGATTCACGCTCGTGCTCGCCATGCAAAAGCAATTTCGGGGTTTTAAAATTCGCGGGAGGGTTGCTTAAGAAGCGAACTTCGTTTTCGTGTTCACGCGCGTTGGGCTCGCGTTTATCCGCGTTATCGAGCGCATATATTTTCGCCAAAACGCCGTTGCCGAAAAAAGTGCGGCGCGTTCCGAGGCTCGCATTGTTCGCGAACGCGTGCGATTGATCCGTCCAGTTCTCGAAAGCCTCCGCGCGATCGTTCAGGAACCAGTATGTGTTGCTGGCGACGTAAAGAGGGCGGGTAATGGGCGACAGATGCGTGCCGTTTTGGGCAAGCTCGTGGACGAAGGCGTAAGATTCCAGAAGGCATTTGGGATTTTGCGGTTGCGACGGAGCCCAAGCGGGAGGCTCGCTTGAAAGTGCCATTTCGAAAACGCCCGCGGCGGTCTTGGCCGCCAGAACGGCGATCATTTTTTGAACCGAGGCGACGCCCTTGCTGTGGACAAGGTGATGAAAAACGCTTAACCCCAGCACGAGATCGTATTGGTCTTGTTCGAGTCCGGCGATGACTTTCTCGACAAGGCCCGTTTGAAAACTGGCTTTAAATTCGGAATGTTCCGCAGCCAGCGCCTTGCAAACGGCGATGTTCGGTTCCTGAAAATCGACGCCGAAAACCGTCGCTCCGAGTTCGGCGAGGCTGAGGCTGAAAAATCCCTGCGCGCATCCCAGATCAAGCACGCGCAAGGGACGGCCGAGTTTCGCCGCAAGCGTTTTATAGATTTGCGCGACGGAAGCGAGGCGGTCTTCGCAGGCGCGGCTGGCTTGAGCGGAAAATTCGGAATGCCCGAAGATGGGCTGATAGACTTCGGGAAGCGCGGCAACCAACCTGCCGATGGAATTTTTCGCGCTTTTATTTTTCGGAACGTCGTTACCGTCGTTATCATCCATCGGAATTTTCCTTGCGGGCGAACAAAAAAAGAGAGAACGCGAAGGGCGTCACCATAATATCAGCGGGTCCATGAAATCCGATACGCAAGGAGACATCGCTCGCTCTGCGCTTCGCCTGTCGCTTGCCGGACTAACCATATTGTTACTAACGGTTTCTTCAGTCCGGCGAGCGACAGGCTTTACGCAACCACTCGTGACCCAAGCGAGTCATTTCAGGGGATCGTCAGTATAACAAATCCGCGAAGCTATGGAAGCCCACGGATTCTGACGATTTGGCGCTAAAAACGAGCTGTTTTTACAAAGCCGGAAGGCCTTTATCTTTGCTGCGATCCGAACGAACCGACGTCATCGTCGAACCGCCCGGCGACAGGCGCGCCGCATTTCGGGCATTTTCCGTTTCTCGCGAGCGCGTAGCTCTTAATCTCATACCGATCCCGAACGACCAGCGCCGCGCCGCAGGCCGCGCAATAAGTCGCCTCTCCGTCCGCATGGCTCACGTTGCCCGTGTACACGTGCCTGAGGCCTTTTTCGAGCGCGATGTCTCTCGCGCGAACGAGCGTGGCCAAAGGAGTCGCCGGAACGCCGGTCAGTTTGTAAGCCGGATGAAAAGCCGAAAAGTGCAAGGGCGACTCCGGCCCCAGCTCATGAAATATCCAATCGGAAAGAGCCCCAATCTCCGCGTCGGAGTCGTTCGATCCGGGAATAAGAAGCGTGGTGATCTCAAGCCAAACATTGGTCTTGCGCTTCACGTATTTCAGCGTATCCAAAACGGGCTGCAAATGCGCGCCCGACATTTTGAAATAGAAATCGTCGCTGAACGCCTTCAGATCGACGTTGGCGGCGTCCATTTTCGAATAGAAATCACGCCGCGCCTCGTCGTGCATATAACCCGCCGTGACGGCGACCGTTTTTATCCCCCGCGCGTGGCAGGCATCGGCGACATCCATGGCGTATTCGGCGAAAATGACGGGATCGTTGTACGTGAAGGCCACGCTTTTGCAGCCGTACCGCGAGGCGGCCTCGGCGATCGTCTCGGCCGAGGCTTGCTCCATCAACCGGTCCATATCCTTGTCCTTGCTGATGTCCCAATTCTGGCAGAACTTGCAGGCCAGATTGCATCCCACGGTCCCGAAAGAGAGAACGCTCGATCCCGGATAAAAATGATACAGCGGTTTTTTCTCGATGGGATCGATGCAGAATCCCGACGACTTTCCATAGGCGGTTAAAATCATCCGCTCGCCGTCGCGCTTTCGCACGAAGCATGCGCCGCGCTGGCCGTCGCGCAGTTTGCAATCGCGCGGGCATAGGTCGCATTGAACGCGGCCCTCGCCGGTTTGGTGCCAATACCTTGCAACGTATGAGTTTTCCTGCGCCATGATGAACGGGCCTTTTTGTCTTCGGCTGATAGAGAGTATACTCCCCTCGTCGTTTTCGGGAAGGTTATAGCCGCAGTATAGTCCTTCTTCTTCTGGCCGTGGGGGATGGCATGATTGGTTTGTTCAAGGCAAGCAAGGCGGGCGACGGAGCCGCGCGCGCTCCGATGGTCGCCGGAGCCTTTTATCCCGATAACCCCGAAGAATTGCATCATATGATCTCGCGGCTTCTGGCCGATGCGCCGCCGCAGCCCCTCGATGGGCCGGTCTATGCCCTGGTCGCGCCCCATGCGGGTTATGTGTATTCGGCGCAAATCGCGGCGCGTTCTTTCGCGCTTATCCGGGGGCATAAGTACAAAAGAGTCGTTGTCATCGCCCCCTCGCACGTCGAGCCTTTTTCCTTCACGTCGATATATGAAGGCGCGGCCTATGCCACGCCGCTTGGCTCCGTTCCGGTCGATAGGGATTTTGCGGAAAAGTTGGCGCGAACGGACCCGTCGCTCAAAGTGTCGGACGTAGGGCACGGATCCCATCAGGGGCGATCGGAACACGCGCTCGAAGTCGAGCTTCCCTTCCTTCAGGAAGTTCTGGGCTCGTTCAAACTTGTCCCCATCGTCATGGGCGCGGGGGATTATGATGCCTCAAGGGCCTTGGGAAACGCGCTGGCTTCGCTCATCGAGCGCGATCCTGCGACGCAAGAGCCGGACACGCTGATTGTCGCAAGCTCCGATCTTTCGCACTTTCACTCTTACGGCGAAGCCTCCTCCATCGATCGTAAAACGCTCGCGGCGATAGGGCAGAACGATTACTTTAGCCTTTCCGTGAATTTGGAAGCAGGCGTCTGGGAGGCGTGCGGCGGCGCGCCGATCATGACCGCCATGATCGCGACCGAGCGCATGGGGGCCAAGGGGCGGAAAATTCTGGCTTACGCGAATTCGGGAGACGTCACGGGCGACAAAACGCGCGTCGTCGGCTACGGCGCGGCGGCCTTTTTCAGGGATGAAAAAGAAAAGGAGGCCCCATCCATGTCCTTCAGCCTCGATGAGAAGGAAAAAGCCGAGCTTCTCGCGATCGCGAAAAACTCGGTTGATACCGCGGTGCGCGGAAAGAAAACGCCGCCTCTTCCGGCCGGTCTTTCCGCTGTTTTGCAAACGCCGATGGGCGCGTTCGTCACTCTGACGAAAAACGGAGAGCTTCGCGGCTGCAAGGGCTTCGTAACGCCGAGCCAATCGTTGGCCGAGGGGGTGCGCGATATCGCGGCGCGGACGGCCTTGGAAGATACGCGCTTTCCGCCCGTGGAAGAAGGCGAACTCAAAGACCTTAGTTACGAAATCTCGGTTCTGTCGCCCTTTCATCGCGTGACGGATCTGAAGGAAATCGAAATCGGCCGCGATGGCCTGCTGATCCGCAAGGATTTCCGGCAAGGACTTCTGCTTCCTCAGGTCGCCACGGAATACGGCTTCGACGCGGCAGAGTTCGTCCGGCAAACGGAACACAAAGCCGGACTTCCGCCCGGATCGTGGAAGGATGAAGACGCCGACCTTTTCGCCTTCTCCGCGTTCGTGTTTGGAGAAAAATAGGGCGCGGCATCCTATGTGAAAAAATCGGCCTTATCTGTTTCTGGTATTTATTATTATCGACCAGCGCCCAAAAATGATATAAAATATAGTTCTTCGAAATGTGGGATAAAATATGTTTATTGCGTTTGTTTTATCTATTTTCCGGCATTGAAAGAGTGCGAGCCGGTAAAATATCCTCTGAACGACAGGTGTTCATTTCCAAAAGATGGAGGATTCTCATGAGCGCTGAAGATGATATTGCCTTTATCAGAAAGAATCCGAATTGGGGCAACGACCCGAGCACATTCCTTGACGAACAGCAAACTTATTGGAGAGCCCAAGAGGCTCTCGCAAAAGAGAGAAATCAAGTTTTGATCGACGCCTCGAACAGTTCGAGCAGTTCGTCTTCCGGCAGCTCGGGCGCCCCCCTGTTTAGCGGCTCAAGCGGTTTTTCATCCGGAGGCTACAGCGGAGGAAGCGGCGGTTGCTTTACCGGATCGACCAAGGTTTTGGTTCCGAAAAACGAGGTGGAAATCCGTTTCATCGAAAAAGGGGATATTATCAAATCCTGGGATCCTGCCGTGGGGGAATTTGTTAATCGCTCCGTGCAAAAGGTTATCAAACATACTAAACCCGCCAAAGTCATAGCCCTTACCTATGAAGAGGCAAAAGAGCCTTTGCTGGTGACGCCAAACCATCCGCTGATGACCTCAGGAAAATATAAGCGCGCCGGAAAATTCGAGGTTGGCGATAATCTTTCCATAGTGGTTGACGGGGAACAGGTTCTGTCTCCCGTTATTGAAATCAATCGCAATATAAAGCCTGAGCCCGTTGTCAATCTGCATACGGGCGGAAAGGAATGTAATTTTGCCGTTGGCGCTGACGGGGTTTACGCGATCGCAAATATTTACATCCATTGTGTCGCCGAGCAAATGGCCGCGCATCGTGTGGCGGAGTTCTCGCGTGAAGCGCTAAGAAACATCCCGTTTGGGCGGGGTTTAGTAAACCTCACAACGGATTAAAGGAATTACACCGATGTTTGAGGATGAATTGCCCAACCGACCTGCCAAAAACTGCCCAACTTTTTGATGAGAGCTTGCTAAATGATTGATATATGAACAGGCTCTAAGAGTTTGTCTTGAATAACCAAGCATTTATGCTATGAACGGCGTTGAGACTTCCCGGCGGGAAAATTCGGACGGCATGTCAATATCCCCTTCGTATCTTCGTTAACCATATGTGTATTTTTTTTGTTTTGATGCTAAAATACAGATGGGTTTGCACTGTGGGGGTCAAACAAAAACATCTGCCGAAAAGTTTAGGATAGTTCAAAAATGACAGATTCCAATGAAATGAAAGCTAAGCCGCGTGTCGCGGTTCTGCTATACGGGTATTTGCGCACGTATGAGACGACGTGCACTTCTTTTTTCAAACATGTGGCCGACTATCTCGATGCCGATATCTTTTATTTTGGACAGGAGCAGACGGACCGCCCAACACCCTTCAATCTTATTTTGGATAAACACGGGTTCATCAAAGAGAATCTCAAAAATCAGATGGAGACAGTCAAAACAACGATTGATCAGGAACGCATCGCCCAGATTTACGGCAAGCGCCTGAAGAAATTCCGGTTCCACGGCGAAAAGCCCGAGAGGTTCGAAGCCATTGCAGCGACGATCAGCCGCGACGAATGGCTTTTTAAGACCGATCCCTCGCGCATCTTTTCCCTTATGTTCAATATGACGGGCGCCTATAAGCTTATGGAGGAATATCAGCGCGAAAACAACATCGCCTACGATGTCGTCATCATGACGCGCCCCGACTTGGCTTTTTATTCGCCTTTGGACGTAAAGGTTAAGGATGGCGAGATACATATTTCGAACGGGCAGGGCTTCCACCCCTCGGAGGGATACAAGTGGTGCGTCAACGCTCCTGCCTTCTTCTACAGAAATACCGAAACCGGCGACGCAATCCCATCGGGCGACGATTTCAACGATCAAATCTTGGTCTTGACCAAGAAGGACGCACCGGCATTCGGTACGCTTTTCGATGACATTATCGGGTATGCCAGGATGCGCGTTCCTTTGACCTCAGAGACGCTTCTGTATTTCCATTTTTGCGTTAAGAAGCGGCTTGCCAAGGTCAAAAACAATTGGCTTTACGACATCTTTCGATTCGATCAGCCGACCATTTTCAATATTACTGACCTTCCTAAAATTCGCGAGATCGATCCCTATAACCCTAAAGCCCAGAGGTCGTAAGGCTATTGGAGCGAGGGTCGTGGGATCATGCAAATCGTCATTCCTATGTCCGGCTTTGGTGAACGGTTCCGCTGCGCGGGGTATGCCGTTCCGAAGCCCCTTATCGAGATCGACGGAAAGCCAATCATCGCCCATGTGATTGATATGTTTCCGGATGAGCAGGATTTCCTTTTCATTTGCAACAGCGACCATTTGGCGAATCCGGCATACCGTATGGAAGAGATTCTAAAGCAGTATTGCCCGACAGGTCGAATTATTGCCATTCCGCCGCATAAGCTTGGGCCAGTTTACGCTGTCCAGCAGGTGCAGAACCGGATCGACGATGCTTTGCCGGTCGTCGTCAACTACTGCGACTTTGCGTGTTTCTGGGACTGGAAGCATTTCAAGGTGTTTGTTGAGAAAACGCGCTGCGCTGGCTCCATTCCCGCCTATAAGGGCTTTCATCCGAACTCGTTAGGCACGACCAACTATGCCTATATGCGCGAGACCGGCGGGTGGGTCGAGGATATCCAGGAGAAAAAGCCCTACACCGACGACCGTATGAACGAATTTGCATCAAGCGGGACGTACTACTTCGCAACGGGAAAGCTCATGAAAGAAGCTTTCCGGAAAACTATCGAGCAAAACCTCAATATCGGCGGCGAATATTATGTAAGCCTCGCCTACAAATATTTGCTGGGCATGAAAATGCCTGTTGCCGTTTATCCTTTGCAACATTTCATGCAATGGGGCACGCCCGAGGATGTCGCTGAATACCGGCGGTGGTCGGATGCTTTCCGTGTGCTGATTGAGCCGAAAAAAGAGCCTTTCCTCGCGCGCGGAGCATTCGTCGTTCCCATGGCGGGATTGGGCCAGCGCTTTGCAAACGGGGGATATAAGATGCCGAAACCCCTGATCCCTGTTTCGGGAAGACCCATGATCGTGAATGCGGTAGAAACGTTGCCTGCCGCATCGCAGCAGGCATTCGTTGTGAGAAGCGATATGCCTGGATGCCATGAAGTGGAAGCCGAATTAAAAAAACTTTATCCCGAAGCCGTCATCGAAGAAATCCCTTCTGTAACAGACGGTCAGGCGCGGACGGCCTTGATCGGACTTGATGCGTTGGAACGAGCTCTGGGCCCTGTCTCTGAGCCCATCACGTTCGGCGCGTGCGACAGCGGGATGCTGTACGATAGAAAGGGCTTTCGAGACTTATTCGACAATCCAGAGACCGATGTGGTGGTTTGGGGCGTGAGAGGTCACGTGAACGCCTTGCGCCGACCAGAGATGTTCGGCTGGATAGACGCCGAAGACGGAAGAATTCGTCACATATCAGTGAAAAAGCCCCTTACTTCGCCAATAAACGACCCGATTGTTTTGGGCTGCTTTACATTTCGTCGCGCGGGCGATTTCCGGCGCGCCGTCGAAAGGCTTATCGCGCGAGAGGGAAAGATCAATAACGAATACTATATCGACGCATGTATCAATGACGCGCTTGAACTTGGGATGACATGCCGCTTGTTTGAGGTCGATCATTTTTTTTCCTGGGGCACGCCCGACGAACTCAAGACCTTCGAATACTGGCAATCCTGTTTCCATAAATGGGAAAGCCACCCCTATCGCCTCAATTTGGATATGGGCATTCCGCGGGAGAAAGTCTTTGGTCTTGAAGAGCGGTATCGTGCCATCGTGCCCGACATCGTCGGGCCTCCTTCATGTTGAAAAGGGAAATCATCATCTTCTTGATTGTCGGCACATTGACTGTTTTGGTCGATTTTTCCGTCTATCGCGGTCTATTAGCGACCGGTTTGACCGGTTATGCCTTTGCTAAGGCAACGGGGTTTATCACAGGAACCGTCTTTGCCTATTTTGCAAATCGGTTTTGGACGTTCGGCCATAAAAACCCTCGTGCCGGAAGCGCCGTGCGCTTTATCTTGTTGTATACAGCGACGCTTGCCGTCAATGTCGGGGCTAACGCATTAGTTCTGGAGACATACGGCATATCTGTGCTATCCGTTAATGCGGCGTTTTTGATCGCGACAAGCCTTTCCGCAACCCTCAATTTCATCGGCATGAAAGGATTTGTTTTCAAATCCGCCTTTTCGTCGGACAGGCCATGAATTTCTCGCTCGTCATACCTTGCTATAACGAAGCCGCTAATATCCCGGCGCTTCTGGACCATTGTTGGAACATCGTTTCCGTGCCCGACCGGGAAGTTATTTTTGTGGATAACGGATCGACCGATAATACCCCGGGTATTCTAAAAGAGCTTCTTCCTCGTTATCCGAATTATCGTAGTGTGCGCGTCGAAATGAATCTGGGCTATGGCCATGGGATTATGGCCGGGCTTCGCGCCGCCAAAGGCCGGATTCTGGGCTGGACCCATGCCGATCTTCAGACTGATCCGTACGATGTCGTGCGCGGATTGAGTCTTTTTTCGCGCTTTGGCGAAAGTATTTTGGTCAAGGGCCGACGCTACGGCCGACCTTGGGGCGACGTTTTTTTCACCGTAGGCACGAGTGTTTTCGAAACCTTGCTTTTTCGCAAGGTGATGTGGGACATCAATGGTCAGCCCACGTTATTCCCAAGGTCTTTTTTCGAGACATGGCGCGACCCCCCTTTGGATTATTCGCTCGACCTTTATGCCTATTATCTTGCGCGCGCGAAAGGAGTGCGCGTTTACCGCTTCCCCGTAAAATTTGTGTTGCGGGCGCACGGCGTTTCGCATTGGAACGGCAGTTGGGCGGCTAAAAAGAAATTTATCCGCCAGACTGTCGGTAATAGCCTTTGTCTCAAAAAGAGGCTCTTCAGATGATCCTGATCGCACATCGGCGCAACACGATCGCGGAATTGAAGGCGACCCCCCGCATGTACGGTATCGAAGTTGACATCCGTAGCTGCGGCGACGACCTCATCATCCATCATGATCCTTATATTTTGGGGGAGTCTTTTGATGTGTGGATTGCCGCCTACGCGCACGGAACCCTGATCCTCAATGTGAAGGAGGAGGGACTTGAAGCCCGGCTCATTGCGCGCATGAAGGCGAGGGGCATCTCGGATTATTTCTTCCTGGATCAATCGTTTCCGTTTCTCGTGAAATGGTCGGGACTCGGGGAGCATCGGTGCGCCGTCCGCGTTTCCGAGTTCGAAGCGGTCGAGACGGCCCTGAAATTGGCTGGAAAGGTCGATTGGGTTTGGGTCGATTGCTTCACACGTTTCCCCCTCGATCATGACGATGCGGCACGGCTGCACAGGGCAGGGTTCAAGCTTTGCCTTGTCTCGCCCGAATTGCAGGGGCGCGACGCGGGGAAGGAAATCCCCCTTCTGGCTGCCCTTTTGAAAGAGAAAAACATAATAGCCGAAGCTATTTGCACGAAACACCCCGATTTATGGGAGAAGTTCGGCGCATGAAAAAGCTCCTTTTGCATCCTCTTTTCCTTATCGGCGTCGCTTTGCGCCTTGCGCTGATATTTCTGATTGCGCCGCGTCCCGCGACCGAGTGGTACGTCCCATTCCTTGATGCGACGTCGAGTTCTCTTTTCGTAAATCCGTGGGAGGGGTGGCTTGCTCATGGCGGCTTGGCGACTGCATTTCCTTATGGTTATGCTATGTGGTTCGTTTTCTTGCCGCTGACTCTGCTTTTCAAATTTTTGCACATTGTCCCCCTTTATGGGTACGGGGCGACGATGAGTCTTGTTGATTTTTCGTTTCTTCTTATGTTGCGCCGCCTGATTCCGGGAAGAAATACGCTTCTTTTGGCTGTTTATTGGCTTTCACCCATCGTTATCGTCGGAGCATATGTGCTGGGGTTCAACGATCTGGTGCCTGCCTTCTTCCTTGTGGTGGCCCTTGTGTTCGTAAAGGAATATAGGCCCGTCGTCTCCGGTTTCGTCCTCATGGCTGCCGTGTCGGCCAAGCTTAACATGGTTCTCGCAGTTCCTTTCTTCCTGATTTATTTTCTGCACAATAAAGCCCAATTCCAATTTTTGTCCAAGTTCCTGAAAGGCATGGCATTCGGCTTCGTTGTGTTCATAATCCCGTTTTTGAGTTCGTCGGCCGGCATCGGCATGATTTTGAACAATCCCGAGATGGACAAAGTCTATCGCCTGGCCGTTGATTTCGGAGATGGGATCGTCATTTATTTCGTTCCGCTTGTTTATTTTGCGATGCTTTATGCCGCTTGGCGCGTCAAGCGTTTGAATTTCGAGCTGTTCCAGACGATGCTGGGAAGCGCGTTTTTATCGGTCGTTCTTCTAACCCCCGCTTCGGCGGGCTGGTTTATATGGATCGTTTCCTTGCTGGTCGTTTTTCAGGCGGTGTGTGGACGTTCCGCAATTGCGTTGACGGCAGTTTTTTCGGCTCTTTATGTCTTTAACTATGTGCCCATCCTCGATCCGCGCGAAATCGTTCGGCATATTTCCGCCACGCCGTTCGCTTTGCCTGAGTATTTCAGCCTTAAGATCGTGGGCCTTCTCCATACGATGCTGTTGACGGCTGGCGTGATTCTGGGTGTGCTCATCTGGCGCGAGATGGTGAGCCGCAACGACTATTTCCGTTTATGCCAAAAGCCTTTCGTTTTAGGCGTCGCGGGCGATTCCGGCGCGGGTAAGGATACGTTTACCGATGCCATCAGGAGATTGTTCGGCGATCATTCGGTTACAATCCTTTCCGGCGACGATTATCATTTGTGGGACAGGCAAAAGCCGATTTGGCAAGTGATGACGCATCTGAATCCGATGGCAAACGATTTGGAAGGTTTTGCAAAACACGTGATCGCTTTGGGCGACGGAAAGAGCGTTCAACTTAGACATTATAACCACAAGACCGGGCGAATGGGGCATTCCGTGTCTGTGAAGGGCAAAGACATCATTATCGCAAGCGGGCTGCATGCCTTATACCTACCGCTGTTGCGTGATTGCTACGATCTGAGTGTTTATCTTGACATCGACGAAGATCTCCGCCGCTACTTCAAAGTTGCCCGCGATGTGCACCAACGCGGGCACGATCTGGATGAAGTGCTTTTGACTCTCGAAAAACGCGAGAGGGATTCTGCCTGCTTTATCCGCCCGCAGGCCGCTCATGCCGATCTCGTTCTCTCTCTGAAGCCCCTTCATCCGCGCATCCTTAAAGACAGGAAGGCGGGACAATCCTTGCAGTATAAACTTGTGATACGTTCGCGTCAGGGACTCAACGAACTCTTGCTCGTACGCGCCCTCGTGGGCATCTGCGGCTTGCGCGTTGATATGACGACGAACGACAATGGCTCTGTCGCCGAATTCACGATCGAAGGAGAGACTTCGGCGCAAGATGTCGCCCTAGCCGCGCAAATGGTCTGCCCGCGCATTTTCGAATTTCTCGATCTTAAGCCCGAATGGCAAGACGGTGTGACGGGGCTTATGCAGCTGATAACCCTTTCCCACATCGACCGAGCGCTTACGAAGAGGTTTATATAATGAAGATTTTCAACAAAGATCGTTTTGGACGCCTTCCCGACGCCGTTCTTTTCGATACGGATAATACGCTTTATCCTTACGAACCCGCGCATGCGTCGGCCATGAAAGCCGTCGAGGATAAGGTCGTGCGTTCCCTTTCCATAAGCCCGGAAGATTTCGACATAGCCTTTCAAGCGGCCCGCAAGCAAGTTAAAACACGGCTTAAAAAAACGGCTGCTTCCCATAGCCGCCTTCTTTACCTTCAGCGCATGTTGGAAATATTGGGGCTCGGCTCGCAGGTGCTATTGGCTTTGGACCTCGAACAGACATATTGGCGCACTTTTTTGAGTCATGCTTTTTTGTTCGATGAGGTGAGAGAGCTTTTGGACGATTTGCGCCTTCAGGGAATCCCCACAGCGATTGTGACCGACCTGACCGCGCAGATCCAGTTCCGCAAGATGGTATATTTTGGCCTCGATCATTGTTTCGATTGTATCGTGACGAGCGAGGAGGCGGGCTTCGATAAGCCTCACGAAGCGCCGTTTTGCATGGCGATCGAAAAGATGCGTCCCCGTGGGGACGTCATCTGGATGATCGGCGACGATCCCCAGAGCGACATTCAAGGAAGCCGCGAAAAAATCCATGCCGTTGCACTTCAGAAAATTCATGAAGGGGTTTCGCTTGGAATCGGGGCGTGCGCGCCCGATGCGTCCTTTGAGGAATTTGTAGAACTGCGTCGCCTGATTGCGCGGCTTGGACAAAAAGAATGAACGATAGCGGGACGAACTTTCTTCAAAGCTCTGTGATCTGTTTTTGCGCCCGTGCAGGGCGCGACCGGTTGCTTGTTCAGGGCGCTGGAGGCAACGTGTCGTGGAAGGACGCAGATACTTTATGGATCAAGGCTTCGGGTACATGGCTTGCCGAAGCCGGGCAAAAAGACATCTTTGTTCCCGTTGATCTTCGTGCGTTGAAAAAGGCCGCCGACAATGGGGATTTTGCCACTCGTCCCGAAAGCAGGGAGGCGAGTGAACTTAAGCCTTCTATCGAAACCATGTTGCATGCGCTGATGCCTCATCCGATTGTTGTGCATCTGCATGCCGTTGAGATCCTTGCTTGCCTCGTTCGCGAGACCGTCGAAACCGAGATCGAAACAAGGATCGGAACCTCCCTTAAATGGGCGGTTGTTCCTTATAGAAAGCCGGGAGCCGATCTGGCAAAAGCCGTATATGACGCGTTAAGCTTGCGGCCTGATGCGGATATTCTTTTTCTGCGCAATCACGGCGTCGTAATCGGAGGAAAAGATATCCCGCACATCGAAGCTCTTTTAAGGGATGTTACAGAAAAATGCCGTTTTAGAGGGAAGAACAATATCGGGATAGGGGTTCCTGAGAAAGGGGAGGGTTCATATATTCCGATCCCGGACGAAGATATCCAACAGCTTGCTCTGAACCCCGAATTCTTGAGTCGGCTTGATTCTTCTTGGGCGCTCTATCCTGATCATGTCGTCTTTCTGGGTCAACATGCGCATGTTTTTAAATCATGGGAGTCTTTTCAGGCTGTGCAGGAGGATCCGCCGGAGCTTGTTTTTATCGAAGGATCCGGCGTTTTCGCCAAACCCGGATTCAGCGAAGCAAAGATTGCGCAGATGCGCTGCTATGCCGATGTGTTAATGCGCGAACCTCTTGATGCAAAACTCGTTACGCTTTCCGATAGGCAAGTCGCGGAATTATTGAACTGGGACGCTGAGCATTACCGGCAGAAAATGAGCCGCGCTTAAAGGCGCGTTCCATCGCCGCGCGAAGGCAAGTGTAAAACTTTCTCAGTCCTGAGTGTTAAACCGAGAATCGCGCCCTAGCTAACCCCTTGATAAATTGGTCGGGGCAACTGGATTTGAACCAGCGACCCCCAGTCCCCCAGATATGCGATTGCTGATATGAATCAAAGAAGTTGGGCAGTTTTGGCCTCTTTTGGACTTCAATATTTATAGGGGTTTTTGATGGCTGTGCCCAACTAAGATTCATTGCATTATGGCCCTTTGGTTACCAGCAATTAATGATAAAATGCTGCCGTATACTTCTGAAAACGCAGTATCTAGCCCGAAAAATCGCTAGTATAAAAAGACCGTGAAACTAAAACCCTACCGAATTTACTCTATTTTTACCATGTTTTCTGGCGTATAATACACAAGTTGTTAATCCTAATCAGCTATATAGGAAATAGGTGCAAAGATGCACGCCACGCAAACGAGGACATATAATACCGAGGTGGATTTTATGGTCGCGCATGACATTTGCATGGATGTCATGGCTGCATATTTGGCTCAGGCCGATGGGTTTGAAAGGCTTGCACAAAAGGCAAAAGGCAAAGAAAAAGAACGTCTTCTTAAGCTTGAAAGCGATGCCCAAGCTAATGTGAAATGGTTCTTTGACGATGCACAACTTGCTAAAGAAGGAAACGTTCGAATCTGCAAAAAAGCATTTTTAGAATACAGTGACTTATTAAATAAATTGGATGAAGAAAATGGTCGAGGACAAATTCACAGTGGGCAACGCGGGCAACGACTCGCAATGCTTCAACCAGTTTGAATTATCTGAAGACGAAAATATAAATCGTTTTATTAAACGTATTCTTCCCATCTACAGCGCGCAAATATATTCCGTACCTTTTCCACGCATAGCCATTGTAGCTGGCCAACCCGGGTCGGGAAAATCTTTCGCCATAAAGATTCTTAAGGGAAAGATGGGTCTCGAGTTTTTGCCTGTAACAATCGACAAAGACGAATTAGCGCTATCCCACCCCAAATTATCAGAGATTCAAGAATTCGATAATTTGCATATGTCCGAATACACGAATACCGACGCGAACAAATGGAAAAGATATTTGCTGAAACTTTGCGAGGTATCCAATTCAAATGTCATTTTCGAACACGCCTTGCAGAGAAAAGAATTTATTGAAGAGACAATTTGTCAATTCAAAGAATCGTCATTCGCCGTTGATCTGCATTGCCTCGCGGTAAATTCAAAGATAAGCATCCAGAACATTAAACTTGCCCAAACGGCGCAGCTTATCGATAGGCATGAGAATGGCATAATTTTGGTTGGAAGGGGGGGCAGAGCCTTTTCAGCGCAAGTCAAAGAGCTTTCGCGGAAAATCAAATGGCCAATCATATCTACAGTTCATGGCAAGGGAACCATCGAACACGATTTTGAAAACTATGTCGGAAACTATGGTTTTCTGGGAACGGATTCAGCTAAAGCTTTCGTCGATAGTTCTCAAGCGACCTGCCTTCTCGTTTTGGGGTCGAGCTTAAGCGAGTTAGTCGTAAGAAATCAGAACGATCCTCTTTTGGCAGGGAAGGAAATTATCCAAATCGATTCCGATAGTGCCGAATTGAACAAAATATATAACGTTTCCTGTCCCGTTCACGCAGACCTGAAGACTGCATTGCCCTACTTGATAAATCACTGCATGGAGAAGAGCGCAGCTTTATCGTTTCCAAGGGAGGGGAACAATCCCTATGAAAAAAATCATACCGGATTATCTCTTCGCAAGTTCGTTGAGAACTTGCCAGACTTAATAGACAAGAAAATGTATTTTATTTCGGACATCGGGGAGTACATGAACTTTGTATTCAAATACTTTCCGATCAAGAACGACGCAAAATTGGAGGTTGACGCTGCGTATGGGGCCATGGGGTATGGAGTCGGAGGCGCGCTTGGAGCACATCTCGCGGATACAGATCGCCAAACCGTAGTTCTTTGCGGGGACGGAGGCTTTTTCATGAACGGCATGGAAATTCTCACGGCCAAAGAGTACGGCGCGCCTATAGTCTATTTTGTCGTAAATAATTCGATGCTTGGATATATCGTCAAGCTCCAGTCGATAATGTACGGAAGAGAGTCAGAAGGCGCGGCTTTCCAAAATATTTCCATTTCCAAGCTTTGCGAAGCGATGGGCGTCAAGTCGATGACCATTACTCGAAATGAGGATTTTCCTGCGATCACTCCGTTTATTAGGGATTTGAACGGCCCCTGCGTTGTCGAATTGATTACGGACGGTTCAGAAAAATCCGGCGTTGAAGAAAGAGCCGCTGCTTTGAAGGGAACAAATACATTAAAGCAACCTCAACCAAATCCATAAAGCGTTTTAGAGAGAATAAATTTTTTTTACGCATAATTACTCGGAGAAAATTTTATATGCAGGATTTTAAGAATAAGGTCGCGCTTGTAACCGGAGCGTCGAGAGGAATTGGAAAAGCCGTTGCCCAGAAACTTGCTCGTTGCGGCGCGGATGTCATTATCAATTATAGTAACAATGATGCCGAGGCCTCAACACTTCAGGCTGAACTGAGCGCCAACGGCACAAAGCCGTCAATTTTTCGGGCGGATATTTCGAATTTTGAAGCTGTTGAGAAAATGGTTCTTTGGGCGATTCAAGAATATGGAAAGATCGATATTTTGGTCAATAACGCCGGAATAGGAAAACACCGGCCTTTTATTGAAATGTCCCATGAACAGTGGCGGAATATAATCGACGTAAATTTGACGGGGACTTTTAATGTTACGAAACATGTCGTCCCGCACATGATACGCCAGCAGACAGGCAAGATCGTCAATGTGAGTTCGATAGGTGGGTTGCTTGCGACAGACGGTCAGTGTGCGTATGCCGCTTCCAAAGCTGGAGTTATGGCTTTTACGCGAGTTTTGGGGAAAGAACTGATTCCATATAACATCAACGTTAATAGCGTAGCGCCAGGTCTGACCGATACGGACAGGCTCCAAGGATTAGATCAAAATCTGTTCGAGGATTTAAAATCCAACGTTCCGGCATTGAGAATTGGGAAACCGGAAGAGATTGCAAATCTTATTCTGTTCTTATGTTCCGAGGACGCGAGTTATATTGTCGGGCAAACCTACGTTATTGACGGGGGTCTCTCCATAAGTCCCGCAGGACGGGTTACTCCCGCCGTAAGACCCAAAACAGGAAACAAACATTCAAAAAATGACAGAACGCAAAGGCATGTGCCATGATTAGTCGAAAACAAATGACCTGCTCCCCGTAAACTGAGCCATTTTCTGGTAGAGTCTGTTCAACCTTTGT
>CAZPKC010000021.1:0-33146 GCA_964587125.1 uncultured Rhodospirillaceae bacterium
GGCGCAGGTCAGATCGGCGTCGGTCAGATTGGCGCAGGTCAGATCGGCGCGGGTCAGATCGGCGCAGGTCAGACTAATTTTATTCTTGATGGCGAAGAAAACGGCGAGACGAAGTTTCCAAGATTTTGGGGCAGATTCATCGCAATCAATCTCGGCTGTGAATTCGGTTTGGCCAGAGAAGCGTTTTTCTACGTTGAATTTTATCATGATGATCTCCGTTGGTCGGGTTAATTTCTGAAACCACCATAGCGCAACGGTTGCGCGATTGTCAAATAGATACTTGCGCTTTTTTTGAGCCGTGTTAACCTTTCGGTATCAACAGGTTAACGGCGGTAAAACCGAAAATGAATGATGAAGAGTCAAAAATCCCCGATCCTTGCAAGCCGCAACGCGATTCGAACGGGCTATTTTTGCCCGGGAATACAGTTGCAAAAGAGGCGTGGGCAACGCTTAAGGGCCGTGCGCGATGGGAGCGCATCGTCGATTATTATCGCACGCATTGCACGGTCGACGAGCTGCGCGAAATGGCAACGGATACGGCGCGCCTTGGAAAAATGCCGATTGAGTACGCGCAGGTGATTGTGCATCTCGCGGGGACAATCGCGGGCAAGGATAAGCGCGGCGAGCGCGAGGCTCTTTATGACCGCTTGTGGGGCTATCCTGTGCAGACAACCAGAGAAAAATCGAAAGAGGATGTCGATAGCGCCGAAGAACTTTCAGATGCTGATCTTGCCGCCGTTGTAAAAAAAGAGGCGAAATCAGATGATAAGCAAAGCTGATGCGGCAAGAGAGTTGCTTGCCCGTCGAGCGGCGCGGAAAAGCCTTGCAAAATATATTCAGTATACGAACAAAGATTATAAAACCAGCGCATTCAGCGAGTCGGTATGTTCCGCGCTCGACGTTTTTGTTGAGGATGTAATTGCCGGAAAACGCCCCATTCTCATTCTTGCGGCTCCTCCTCAACACGGCAAAACCGAGATAGTCAGCCGAAAGTTTGCTTCTTATCTAATCGGGAAATTTCCGGACTGGCACGTCGGCGGTTTGAGCTATAACGATCTTCTCGCCGGATCAATCTCACAAGACGTTCGCCGCAATATCGCAAGCGACAAACACAGGCGACTCTTTCCGTCGAATAGAGAAAAAAATAAATATGACGTGAATAGAACGTCTGAATTTAATTCACCCTCCGGACGCGGAACGTACAAAGGCGCGGGCATAGGCGCGGGACTTACGGGCTTTCCTCTTTCCATCGGAATTATCGACGATCCCATAAAAAACGCAGAAGAATCGTTGAGCGAAGTAACAAAAGAGGGAATCTGGTCTTGGTACCAATCCGTTTTCAAAACGCGCCTTAGTGAATTTTCAGGTCAGCTCATTATGGCGACTCGGTGGGCTGAGGACGATTTAACTCAGCGCGTGATTGATCTTCACAAGGGAGAATCTCGCCTTAAAACTTTGTTTTTCCCCGCGATCAATGAACCCGGAGAGGTTGGCTATAATCCCGCGCTTCCTCTTGGCGCGCTTGTTCCAGACCTTCACTCGTTGGCGCAGTTAGGGGAACTTAAACGCGAAACGAGCGATTATTTCTGGGCTGCTCTTTATCAGCAATGCCCGAAGCCGTTGGGCGGCAACGTATTCAAAGAATCCGGAATCCATTATTATTTGCCGAAAGACCTTCCAAAGAAATTCGACAAGATAATAAATTCATGGGATTGCACCTTCAAAGACACAGATGGAACGGATTTTGTTGTCGGGCAAGCTTGGGGAAAAAGTGGGGCGAACAGCTATCTTCTCGGACAAACCCGAGCCCGCATGTCGTTTACAAAAACGGTGGAGGAAGTCGTTTCCTTGCGTGACGCTTTTCCGTCTACGCGAGAAATTCTCATTGAAGACAAGGCAAACGGTCCTGCTGTTATTGATGTTTTAAAAGCTCACGTTCCCTGCCTTATCCCCATTGAGCCGGACGGATCAAAGCTCGCTCGTGCTCACGCAGTCACAAGTTTTTGGGAAGCGGGGAATGTATTTCTTCCCCATCCCGATATTGCAGCTTGGGTAAAAAACTATGTTTCTGAATTGACCGTCTTCCCTGCTGGGGCGAACGACGATCAGGTTGATGCGACAACGCAAGCTCTTCGCCGCCTATATCCTGTCTTTGTGTCGTTAAAAATATCGAAAGACCTCCTCGACAGAGCGAAAAGATTGAAGCCAAGATAAAATATCTGTAGACTGTCTCTCTTAACTTTCAGGGCGCATCATGGCAAAAGCAAAGAAAAAAAAGAGCGCGAAGAAAAACGACAACATCAAGATTCTTGCTCGTCGCGCCCGTCAAATCCAGCGGGAGAACAGCCGTTATCTTTATCCCATTCAGGCTCCGAGCATTGCGGCTGGCGTTGTTCCCAAAGGTGAAAAAGCGCCTGTCATGGCCTTCGATTATTCGGGACAAACCTTTGGCTCTTCCGTTTCTTTCTATGGTGGACTTCCGGGCGCAGGATTCCCCGGATTCCAATATCTCGCCATGCTTTCCACTCGCGCCGAATTTCGCGCCTTTGCCACAACGCTTTCGACCGAGCTAACGAGAGAATGGATCGACTTTACATCCGAGGAAAATGACGGAGATGACTCGCAAGATAAAATAAAAGCGATTCGCGACGAGTTTGACCGCTTGAAAGTTCAAGAAGTCATTCAGCGATCCGCCATGCACGATTGCTACTATGGGCGAGGTCAAATATTTATCGACATTGATTCACAAGACAGAAGCTTGCCGCTTATTTTAGACCCGCGCACGATTGTAAAGGGCAGTCTAAAATCTGTTAGCACGGTTGAGGCCGTTTGGACAACGCCGAGCGCATGGAACGCTATAGACCCCGCCGCGCCGGACTTTTATAAACCTCGCGGTTGGTTCATGCTCGGTCAGAATGTTCACGCAAGCCGACTTCTTACGGTTGTGACTCGCGAGCTTCCCGATATTCTCAAGCCCGCATTCAATTTTTCCGGCATGAGTTTATCACAGCTTGCCGAGCCGTACGTCGATAATTGGCTCAGGACACGCCAGAGCGTTTCCGATCTTATAAACATTTTCTCGATCACAGTTTTAAAAACGCCAATGTCGCAGGTGCTTCAAGGGGGAGATGATAACGGAAGTCTTTTCGCCCGCGCCGACTTATTCACCGCCCTTAGAAGCAATAAAGGTCTTATGCTTTTGGACAAAGAATACGAAGACCTGATGCAAATTAATACGCCGCTTTCTGGTCTTTCCGAGCTTCAATCTCAATCTCAGGAACACATGGCAAGCGTGAGCAAAATCCCAACGATGATCTTGACAGGAATCTCGCCGACCGGACTTAATGCGTCGAGTGAGGGAGAAATTCGATCTTTCTACGATAACATAAAAGCTCAACAAAATACCTTCTGGCGTATGCCGATTGAAACGATTCTTAAAGTCGTTCAGCTTTCTTTGTTTGGGGAAATTGACCCAAGAATCGGAATCAAATTCAATCCGCTTTATCAAATGACGCCGAAAGAGATTGCGGAGATTCGCGAGGCCAAGAGTAGGACAGATTGTGCTTACGTCGATCATGCCGTGCTTGGCTCTGATGAGATTCGCACAAATCTCGCCGATGATCCTGAAAGCGGTTATCAGGGAATTGATGCGGAGATGGTGATAGAGCCGCCTTACGATCCGGCGAACGATCCCGACACGTCTCCTGATGGCGCAGACGATAAAGAATTTAAAAGCGATGAACAGCGCAAGGCCCTGTTTGCCACAGCGGAAGGAAACAGCAAAATCGGCATTCCGCAAAGAGTCGGGAAGAAGGCCGTTAAAGAAGCTGAAAAGAAATGAACGCTTTTTTTAGCAAAGAACGGGTGATCCAAGGGGGCTTGGTCGCCGAAGGCAACCGCTTGAACGAGCGTATGCGAAGTGAAAGACAACAAAGAAAGAATCTAACACGGATTTTTTCGTCGCTTTTTTTATCATCAACTATTTTATTGTTTCTAAAGGAAAATATTTTTTATTTTCCCTCTTCCCGGTATCAGGATACCCCACTTATTAATTATGCGGTATCTAATTACCCCATCTTGTGTGGTATTCAGATACCACACACAAAATATGCCTGTGGGAGGCTCTCAGGAAATGATTAAGAAACCCAGAATCGCCCGCGCCGTTTTTCCGAATCAAGGTGTTCGCGCACAATATCGACGCCGGATGATGTGTCTGATTGATGATATGGCGGCCTCGTTTGAATACTGGCTCCGCGCCGCCTATCGAAAGTTTCCGCCAAGAGTTGCGGAGGCCGCTGAACAGGCTCAGGATGAAGCTCCCTCCGGCAGGATTCAGCGAACAATGGATGAACTTGCACGGCGATGGATAGCAAGATTCGAAGAATCCGCGCCCAAAATCTCCGAAGCTTATGCAAAAAGTCTTGCAAATCATTCGGACAATTCGTTTCGGGCCGCGCTCAAAGATGCTGGATGGGCAACAGAATTTAAAATGACTCCCGTTATGACCGACGCTTTAAACGCCGCTATCGAAGAAAACATAGGGCTTATAAAGTCGATCCCGCGAAAATATCTCGATCAGGTTCAAGGAGCCGTAATGCGCTCCTATTCAGTCGGGCGCGATCTTGAAACGATGGTGAAAGAGATAAAGGCGATTTATCCAAAGGCAGCGCATAAAGCCGTCCTGATTGCCCGCGATCAGTCAAACAAAGTAAATGCGGCGATCAATCGCGCGCGCTCTCTCGATCTTGGAATAACGGAGGCCATCTGGCTTCATTCGCACGCCGGAAAAGAGCCGCGTCCAGATCATGTCGCCGCAAACGGAAAGCGATTCAAAATCGCGGAAGGATGCCTCATTTCTGGTGAAAAGATAATGCCCGGAGAAAAAATAAACTGCCGATGCGGTTCAAGAGTCGTATTACCCTTTTGACGCGACGATCTATCTTGTGATAAAGTCCAGATCGGGAAATGAAGAATCCGCTTTTATGGAGCCGAAACTATGCGCTTCTTCCTTTCCGTTTTTGTCGCCGTTCTTTTTTCTGCAACACTTGCTTTTGCTGGCCCCGCGCCAACGACAAGCCTTAATCTCTCCGGAACGATTGGGGCGACCTCCACATTTCAAAGCATTCAGGCGCAGAATCTTAATCGTATCGGATGCACGATTCAGAATAACGGATCGAGCGGAAACGCGATGTATGTTTTTTTCGGCCCCAAAGCAAACGCGACGACCGGAGCTTCGATTAAGCTCTCTACGGGCCAATCTGTCAGATGCAATTCTTCAGCAACAGGATATGTTCTTCCCGATCAGGTGAGTATTGCGGGAACATCCGGCGACGCTTTCTTTGCGAACTTCCAATAGGGAACAATCATGATAAAAAAACTTCTTTTTTTAATTATCGCAGCGTTGCTCGTTTCATCGGAAACTAATGCACAGGAAATAAGCCCTTCTGGTGGCGGCGGAAACGGCTCCATGACGTATCCCGCGGCTGGCGTTGCCGTGTCGAACGGCTCTGCATGGGGAACGCCAATAAGTTCTTCGAATCCTCTCCCTGTAGCATACGGTGGCAGCCCTACCGTTAACGCGGCGTCGTACGCGGGGACAAGCTGGACGGATAAGGTTGCGGCTGCGAATAGCTCTTCAGCTTGCACAAACGGTTGTACGATTGTTGTTGATGATAGCTTGGCCGGAAGCGGCATGGATAACTCGCCGACGCTTGGTGCAAATGTAAATCTGAAATTTACGGGAAGCGGAACTTTTGTTTATTATGGACTGTATCCGGGCTCCTATTCTCATATTGACGCTGGTTCTGCACGGCTTCAATGCGGCGGCTCTGGCTGCGCTGGACTTGCCCAGACTAATACCGTCACGATGCAAGTCAGTAATCGGTATATCGTGAGCGGAGGTATTTTTGACTGTAATAATCAGACTGGCGCAACGGGCATCTATGTCGGAAACCATGCCGCGACGACTTTCTATAACCCAACGGTCGTAAACTGCACCGATCAATCAACCAGCACGTCAACCAACCCGACAGGGCCATTTGTTTTCTACGGCACACAGTTCGCGCAGGTCTATTCTCCGAAGTTCTATGGCGATGCTGCGGTTAAAATTTACAGTACGTCGGCAGGTGGCGGGGGTCAGTCAAATTCATTCTATGATCTGATTTGGAACGGTTATGGCAACAGCACAACTCCGGTTGGTGTGCTACTGCAAAATCTCGGTTCTACATACGTGCAGGAACCAAATTATTTTTACAACCCGACAATTCAGAAGGCTTCTGTCGCTGGCATGGCACAGGTAAATTCAACCGCATGGCTGGCGCAGCTTTATGTTTATGGGGGAGCGCCAGAAGTCAATGGAGGCGGAGCAGCAAGTGCCTCGATTGACGGGGCAACCGTCTATCAAGCCAGCACATACGTTTCGTTCACGGAGCTTATCTATGATAACGTAAGTGTTCAGGAGGCGACGATCACGCCTGTCCTGTATGGGAAAAACAGTAGCATTTTGAACATTAAAAATCCGCAGGGATACGGCAATACCTCAGGTCAGTTCACGGAAACGGACAGCACAAGCACGACAGTTTTGAACGGCGTAGATCGGGTTGTTTCCGGCGCGACGTTTGGAAATGTTTTATACGACGTTTGGAACGGAATCTGGAACCAAACTGCTCAAATTTTTGGGTTAGAAAGCTACACGACGGGAGTAGTTAACTCCCCAACAGTCAACCTCTGCGGGTCTTACGAATCTTCCGCAACGGGGCCGACTTATGCCCAAGATTGCATCTATCTACAAAACCAAATTGCAGGCGGCGCAAACGGAGCGAGCCAGTTAGTCATTGGCCTTGCGAACGGCACAAGTGGTTATGTCGGTATTTCTGCGCCAGCGTTCAATTCTGGAGGGTCATATTTGCAGTCAAGTGGGATTAATTCGGGGGGCACTTATTCGGGGGGTGGGATATTCTATATTGATAGTTCTGGAAACTTACAAACAAATAGCGTTTCAATAGGAACATCCTCTCATGTTGGGAGTTTTAATGTTTATTCTGCATCGTCTCACTCAGGACAAGCGACATGCTGGACAACAAATGGGCAAGTTGGCTATTGTACTTCCGTCGTAGCGGCTAATGGTTCTTGTTCTTGCACGGGGCTATAATGGACGATGACTTTGAAGAGGTATCCGATGAGATCGTCAAGGCCGTGGATGTTGTGAGGCCGGATAACGTATTTGTGTTTGATGAAAAGAAAGCAGAGCCAAAATAATGACGGATTCTCAGATAGAAGATTTTGCGTTTGATCGTTCCGTTAGGCATGTTGATGTTGACGGACGGCTTCATGTGACAAAATCACACATTTCAAAAGCTGGAATAAATCCCTATTATGGAAAAGAGATTCCGGGATGGAAAGAACTTGGGCTTGATCCTGAAAAAATCTATCGGCTTTTTCGCGATCCGAAGGAACTTGAAAAAGGCGCTCAGACTTTTGCAAATTTGCCGATTCTCAAAAAACACGTTCCTGTTTCTGTTGATAAGCCAGAAAAGGAATTAATCGTCGGAGCTATCGGATCGGACGTTTCATTCAACGATCCATATCTCGATTCCGATCTTTGCTTCTGGGACGCAGAAGCGATTGCGGGTATTGACAATGATAAAGTAAAAGAATTATCATGCGCCTATCGTTATGTACCCATCATGGAGTCCGGGGAATTTAAAGGACAACCCTATGATGGAAGAATGACGAACATCCGAGGTAATCACCTTGCGCTTGTTGAAGTAGGTCGCGCTGGTTCGGATGTTGTAGTTTCAGACAAGAATCCTTTTACCCCGGAGAGGAAAATTATGAAAATGACCAAGCTCGGCAAGGCGATTTACGAATCACTTTGCGCCGCTTCTCCCAAGCTCGCCGCCGATTCCGCCTTTCAAGCTCTTGTCGCCGACGCGAATAAGGCTTCTTTTAAAAAGGCCGATATCACCCCCAAAATTCTCGCGATGGATGAGGATTTAAATCCGCAGAAGGTCGATAATGTTATCGACGCGTTGCTCGATGTCGAACAGCCAAATCCGGCTAAACCGAAAAAGCAGGGGCAGGATGATGATCCACTCGCAAAAAAAGATGAAAAGGATAAAGAAAAGCAAATGCCAAAAAAGACCGAAGGCGCGGCGGATGATGAACCTGTTGGGAAGCTTCGCAAGATGCTTACGGACGGCGGCGTTGATTCTAAAATCATCGAAGATGCTTGCTCGCTTTTCAAACCCGCAAAAGACGCAAAACCCGAAGAAAAGCCAGAAGACGGAGAAAAGGAAGTGAAGGCCGCGATGGACTCTGCGCTCAAATCTCTCCGCGATCAGCTTCTTGCCGCCGAACAAGCGAAAAACGAGGTTCGCAAGACGGTCGGCGATGTTCTCGGAATGGATTCGGCGGCTGATGTTTACGGCTTCGCGCTCGATCAAATGGGCGTTGACCATAAAGGCATTTCCGATGTCGCCGCGCTTCGTGCGATATTTAAAATTGCCTCTACTCCGGCTTCACATGCTTCCGTTTCTCCGAGAGATTCTGGCGGTTTGGAAAAGATGTTTCCTGCCGTTGCTCGTATTCGTAACGCTTAAGAAAGGCAAATCACATGAGCGGCTTTCAATCTTCTGTCAATCTTTATCCGGCTCCTGCCGTTGCGGGTGATTTTGCTTCCGAGAATCCGCGCGCGTCTGTTCCGGGCCCCGAAAGCGGCTTTGTCGCTGGCGCGAACGGCGTGACCATCGGCAAGATGGCGTGGATTGCCGCAGATGGGAAAACGGTGAATAGTTACGGAACGGCTCCGAATGCTCCCGATGGTTTTGTTCATCGTGAACAGCAGGGTCTTATCGAAACGTATCTGCAAGAAACGAGCGTTCTTATTCCGGCTGGCTTCCCTGTCACCCTGATGCGGACGGGCGATTACTTTGCCAATGTCACGGGCGCGACGGGGGCGACGAAGGGCTCTGCGGTTTATGCAACTTATGCTACGGGCGATATTACGATTGGCTCGGCGGCTACGGGGGCCTCCGTGACGGCGGTTTCTGGCTCGACGAACACGGCGATCTTCGGCGCAACCTTTACTGCAAGCGCACATTCTGGCGACAATACCAGAATTGATGTAACGGCGGTCACTGGTTATATCAATATCGGCGACACGCTCGCCGTTGTCACGGGAATCGCTGGCAATCAGACTGTTGTTTCCCAAGATAGCGGGGGCACAACGGGGGGCGCTGGAACTTATGTTCTCAGCGGAACGAACACCGCTAGCTCGGTTGCTTGCACATGCTTTGGTTCGACGGTCAAGATTACTTCGACGACCGGGCTTATCAGCATAGGGGATACAATCTCTGGCGGAGCGGGCTTCCCAACGGGCGCGACGATTGCTACACAGGTAAGCGGAACTGCTGGCGGTGCAGGTGTCTATACCCTGAGCGCGGCGGGAACGGCTTATGTGGCCTCTGCTTCTGGCGTAACGACCTTCGGAAACGTTCTCGACGTTACGGCTGTTGGGTCGGGAACTCTCGCCGTTGGCGATCCTGTATCCGGCGGAAGTCTCGCGTCGACCGCCTGTATCGCTTCTCAGATTTCCGGGACGGCGGGCGGAATCGGGATTTATACTCTTTCGGTTCCTTGCACGGCATATTCCGCTTCGACGACGATCACCGCAGTTGCAGGTGTCGCGACGAATTGGGTCGCCGGACAAGCTGCCGCTGTCGGCGAGTTAACGGTTATTACTCAGTAAGGAGAAAGAAAAAATGGATCCAATCCTTCAAGCCTTGTCGTCCCGTGCGGGTGTCCACTTTATGGGACAGCCAAACCTTGCTTTTCAGGCAAAGGACATTTATCTGCGCGAATCCGGCGAAGGATTGGCTTGCGACGCACAGCCGACTCTTATCACGGTAAGCAACTCCGGCATTCCCGCCTTTCTTTCGACTTACATTGATCCGAAGCTGATTGAAATTCTCGTTGCTCCGATGAAGGCAACGGAAATTGTCGGCGAAGAAGTCAAGAAGGGCGATTGGACGACCGAAACGGCGATGTTCCCCGTCATTGAATCGACGGGTCGCACGACTGCTTACGGCGATTATTCCGAAAGCGGAAGCGCGGGCGTAAACGTCAACTTCCCGCAACGTCAAAGCTATCATTATCAGGTTATGACGAATTGGGGCGAACGCGAACTTGAAAAGGCCGCGCTGGCTCGCGTTGATTGGGCTAATCGCAAGAATATTGCCTCGATTCTGACGCTGAATAAGTTTCAGAATAAATCGTATTTCTATGGCGTTTCCGGCATAGAAAATTACGGCTTGCTAAACGATCCTAAACTGACGGCGGCGATTACTCCGATCACGAAAGCGGCTGGCGGCACTGGCTGGACGAATGCCGTGGCGAACGAAGTTCTCGAAGACATTCAAAAGCTTTGGACGCAGTTGCAGACTCAGGCAAACGGCCTCATTGAGCTTGATTCGAAAATGACGCTGGCCATGTCTCCGACTTCCGAAGTTGCTCTGACGAAAACCTCTGATTTCAACGTCAATGTCGCGGATCGTTTGAAGAAGAACTTCCCGAATATGACGGTGAAAACGGCTCCCGAATATGCAACGACTTCCGGCAATCTGGTTCAGCTTTTCATCGAAGATTATGAGGGACAGAGGACGGCGGTTACGGCGTTCACTGAAAAGCTTCGTGCGCATCCGATTGTTATCGGCTCTAGCTCGTTTAAGCAGAAAAAGAGCCAAGGGACTTTTGGAACAATCATCTTCAGGCCGGTCTTTATCGCGCAGATGCTTGGCGTTTAAGACAGAACTCTTCCCTAAATTAAATGTCCGGTGTATAACAGCATCGGACATTTTTTTAACAACCAGCAGAAAAGGAAATGAACATGGTCGAAACAACCGAAAAAACAATCCTCGTCGGGTGCAAGCTTCCGCATGGGCTTATCATCGAAGACCCCGCCGATGTTTCAAAAAAGGTGAAAATCCACGGCCTTAATCGCTCGAAAATTATCGGGGCTTCTTATGCCACGACTCGAGTCGATAGAGAATTGTGGGATCGGTGGATAGTTGCTCACAAGGATTTTTCCGCCGTTGTTTCCGGCGCGATCTTTGCCGCTAAAAATGCGAATGATATTCAGGCAATTGGCAAGGAAAACGAAAACCGAAAAACCGGATTCGAACCGGCTAAAGAGGACGATTTCGGCGTTACACCAGCGACGGAAAAAGACGAGGAGTAAAATAAATGACCGTTGTCGTTTTCGATTCGACAGCGTTTCTTGCCCGCTATCCTGAATTTTCAGCCGTAAGCGTTTCAAGCCTACAGGCATATTTTCAGGAAGCGGGCTTTTATCTTTCAAATGACGATGATTCAATCGTTAAAGAGATTCCGCGCCGCGCCGCCCTTCTGAACATGCTCACGGCGCATATTGGCTATCTCGCGGGGGCTTTAGAGGCAAACGCCGCGCCGAAGCCCGTGGGACGCATTGCACAAGCGGCAGAGGGTTCCGTAAGCGTCTCTCTCGAATATGCTCCGCCCGGATCGCTGACGTGGTTTAACCAAACGACTTATGGCGCAGCCTTTATCCAAGCGACTCAAAATCTTCGCTCTTTCAGATATGCCCCCCGCCCTACGAGGTTTTAAAATGGTCGAGAAATTTCTCACGGGCGGCGATAAGCTTATGAAAAAGCTGGAAGAAATATCGCAAAAAATGGGTGGCGGGGCCGTTGAAATAGGCTTTATGGAAAATGCGACTTATCCAAACGGGACTCAGGTTGCCGCCGTCGCATTTTGGAACGAGTTCGGACATATGGGTAAAGCCCCCGCGCCGCCACGCCCATTTTTCAGAAACATGATTTCAAAAGAATCGACGTCTTGGGGTTCAAAAATGGCGGGGTTGGCGAAGGCCACAGATTATGATGGAAAACGCGTTCTCGGCATGATGGGAAAAGATATACGAGACGCGCTTGAACAAAGCATAAGAGATTTTACGACCCCGGGGCTTGCGGATAGCACGATAAAAAGAAAAGGATTCAGTAAGCCCCTTATTGATACTACGACGATGGTCAATGCGCCAGATTTCCGCGTGGTAGGTGCAGAATGAACGTGCGCGGGCTTTCAAATTCTGCCATTAAAACGGTGAACGCTGACACTCTTGTGTCTATTCAGCCTTCATCGGGATATACCATAGGATCGGGGGCGAGACAGATTCCTTCTTACGGAACGGCCGTTTCTCAATACGCGAATATCCAAGAATTAACGGTCGAAGAACTGCGCTTGATCGAAGGACTCAACATTCAGGGAACCAAAAAAACGATCTATACTCATTTTCTTTTGCGCGCGGCAAGTCGCCCAAATCAGACTGGCGGAGACTTGATAACTTTCAATGAGCAAAAATGGCTTGTTGTGAAGATTTTAGAGCAATGGAACGAATGGACAAAAGCCCTTATTGTTCAACAGGTAAGCTAATGACTGAATATGTCCCGACAATAATCGTTGATAATGTAATAGATGCTCTGGCGGCGTTCATATCCCCCTTTATGCTTGGCGGAGAAGTTATTCGAGGGCAAACGAATCGCGTCTCTATGCCGCAAGCTCCCTTCGTTCTTCTCACGGAAATTGGACTTGCAGACCTTGGAAAGCCTCATTCGAGACAATCCGATGCGAGCGATGCGACGATTTACGGACATAAACGAATCGATATTCAGGTTGATTTTTATGGAGCAACGGGCGGCGATGCAGGAGATTTTTGCGGGGCGATTAAATCCGCTTTTCGTTCTGAATGGGGGTCGTCTCAATTTCCAACGACCATTCAACCTCTCTATTGCGACGATGGAAGGCAGATACCTTTAATCACCGGCGAAGAACAATACGAAAGCCGATGGACATTGACAGCCTCTTTACAGTATAATCCCACCGTTACCGTTCCGCAGCAATCAGCAGATGCGCTTGCTGTTGCCAAGACAGAATCCATTGACCTGTTTTAAAAGGGCAAAAACATGACCACAATTCCCGCCAGTCAAATAGTCTCAGCGAACCCCGGAGTTTTGAACGCCGGAGGGAACGCCCTTGCAATCAACGGCGTCATAATGACGCAGAATACTCTTCTCGCGACGAATGCCGTACAATCGTTCGATTCTCCGGATTCCGTAAGCGCTTTTTTTGGGCCGTCCTCGGCGGAATATGCCGCCTCGAATATTTATTTTGCTGGTTTTGACACTTCGACGGTAAAGCCCTCAACGCTCTATTTTGCCTCCTACGTAAACGGGAACACTTCGGCATGGTTACAATCCGGAAGCTTGTCCGGAATGACTCTTACGCAGCTTAATGCTCTGGAAGGCGTTCTCACGCTTACGGTCGATGGAACTTCTTTCACTTCCAGCACGATCAATCTTGCGACGGCTTCCAGCTTTACGGATGCCGCGAATAAAATTTCTGACGGATTCAGCGGAACCGGAAAACCGACATGCTCATGGAACGCCGTCAATAGCACGTTCGTTCTCACAAGCTCGACGACCGGAACGGGATCAACAATCACCTATGCGACTGGAACGCTTTCTGCGGCTCTCATGTTTACGAGCGCGACGGGGGCAAGCCTCTCTCAAGGATCGGCGGGAAATACCCCCGCCACGGCGATGGCAAATGTCATTGCGGAGACGCAAGATTGGGCTTTGTTCACGACGATGTGGGAGCCCGTTCTTGCAGATAAAGAGAACTTCGCAGTTTGGGCGAACGCGCAAGATTCTCGTTATCGTTATGTTTGTTGGGATACGGACGCCCAAGCCGCCGTCAACGGATCGACGGAATGTTTCGGTTATGTCGCAAAAACAGCCGAATATGATGGAGTCGAATGCGTTTATAATACGCTCGCTCTCGCCGCGTTCGTTCTCGGAATGAATGCGTCGATTGATTTTTCGCGCCTCAATGGAAGAATCACCGAATCGTTTAAGACGCAATCCGGATTCACGCCGACAGTCACGGACGCGCAAACAGCCTCTAATCTTTTGGCGAATGGATACAGTTTTTACGGCTCTTACGCGACGGCAAACGAAAAGTTCAATTTCTTCTATAATGGTCAGCTAACAGGAAAATGGTTATGGGGCGATTCGTTCACGAATCAGGTCTATCTCAACTCTCAATTCCAGCTTGCCCTTGTTGAGCTTCTGACAAATGTCCCGTCGATCCCCTATAACAATCAGGGCTACAGCTTGATCCGCGCCGCGATGCAAGACCCGATCAATCAATCTCTGAATTTCGGAAGCATCAGAAAAGGGGTTACGCTTTCGAGCGCACAGTCGGCGGAAATTAATAATGCCGCTGGACAGGACGTTACGCAGATTATTCAAAATACCGGATATTATCTGCAAATTCTTGATCCGACGCCGCAAGTCAGAGAAGCGCGCGGAACGCCCCCTATCAATTTCTGGTACACAGACGGTCAAGCGGTTCAAAAGATTTCGCTCGCCTCTATTGATGTCCTTTAAGGAGGGATAAGAAATGTTCGATTCAACCATAACCTCGGCAAACAGTATCTTCACGTTGATCGTTGCCGATCTTTTCCCCGCCCCCGTGCAGATGGAAGGATATTCGACCGATAGCGCCGTTGTTACGGATGCTATCGACATGGCAGAAGTTCAGATGGGCGTCGATGGAAGAATGACGGCGGGATATGTCCCTAACCCTACGAAACAAACAATCGCGCTTCAAGCCGATAGCCCGAGCCGTCCTTTTTTCACGGCGATTCTTGAAGCGACTAAAACCGCGAAGGAAATTTACTATCTCACGGGAAACTTGATTCTCACGGGAACGGGAGAGGCTTTTGCTCTTACACGCGGCGTTATCACAAACGCGAAACAGATTCCCGATCTGAAAAAAGTTCTTGATCCCGTTGATATTGTTATCACTTGGGAATCTATCAACCCAACAGTTGTTTAACTTTTTCCTGCGTCTCCGCCGCCCGAACGTCCTCATTTCCCATTTGGGCGGCGGGGGCACCACTTTAAAGGAGGCGGCAGATGAGAAAAACCATGAATTATGTCGTAATTGACGAAGGCCGAGACAAAGGCAAAATTTTCGTCATTACCGAGTTTCCCGCGAGTCATGCCGAGGCTTGGGCTACCCGCGCCCTTCTTGCCATCATAAACGACAATGCAGAGATTCCAGAGGGTTTTGAGAGGCTCGGCATGGCTGGTATGGCAGAGCTTGGGATTAAAGCTCTGGCGGGCCTTAAATGGGAGATTGCGGAGCCTCTTCTTGAGGAAATGTGGCAATGCGTTAAGATCATGCCCGACAAGTCAAAACCGAATGTCGTTCGAGACTTGATCGAATCGGACATTGAAGAGGTCTTAACCCGCGTGAAAATCCGCGCGGAAATATGGAAGCTTCATACGGATTTTTTAAAGACCGTCGCCCCCTTAATCTCCGGCGAAGCTCAAGCGGCGGTCGAAAGAAAAGATTCGCCGAATACCAAAACATCCCATCGACCATAGGAGTTTTGCTTTCGCGCCGCATGGCAACGCTCAAGGAATTGGACGAGTTCTATGGCATTAAGGACGTTTATGATATGCTGGAAGTTATAGCCGTCGATACAAACAATGAGGCTGTCGCGAACTCGAAACCGGAGAAATAGACTATGCCGACCGTTATTGACTCGCTTTTAGTCCGCCTGGGGATTGATAAAAAGCCCTTCGACAAGGACAAAAAGAATGTCGATAAGGACATTAAAGACCTGTCGAAAAAAGGGAAAAAGGAATTTGATTCTCTGGCGGCATCGGCGGGGAAATTTCTTGCCGTTCTCGGCGGTTCTTACGCCATAAAAAGATTTGTTCAGGATCAAATCGAAGCAAATTCTTATCTTCAACGGTTCTCAAAAAATCTCGGCGAAAGTGTCGATAAAATATCTGCGTTTTCAAATGCGGCAGAACTTTCGGGCGGCTCTGCATCCGGCTTGCAGGGAACGCTTTCCATGCTTTCCCGAGCACAAACTGAATTAATGCTCACGGGGCAATCGGGGCTTGTTCCATATCTTTCTGCGCTTGGGGTTAGCCTTACCGATATTCATGGGAAAGCGATCCCCGTTACAGAAGAACTTATCAATATCGGTCAAGCGTTATTGTCAAAAACAGGAGATAGAAAAACTGCCTTTAATATGGGGCAGATGATGGGGATCGACCCCGGAACGCTGAATATGATTTTGAGAAGCAGAAAAGAGGCGGAAGAGCTTCTCAAGCTTGCCGATAAATATAAGCTCACTCAAAAACAGGCCGATGAAGAAGAACATCTTCGACAAAAAACGGCGGAGCTAAGTTTATCGTTCACCGCTTTCGGCTATAAATTGATGGAAGATGTCTTCCCCGCGCTTGACAAACTTCTTAATCTCTTTCTTCGTTTTGGCGATTGGTGCAAAGAAAATGGAGCTTTTGTAAAAAATTTCTTGATCTCTCTCGTCGTTATTTTGGGCGCATTTGCGATTGCAACGGCTCCTATAACGCTGATGACTCTTGCCATTATTCAACTCGCAGCAGGAGTCGCGCTGCTTTGGACAAATTTTGAAGGTGCTGTGCAAGCCTGTAAGGACTTGGCAACCGCTCTGCCTAAGGGAATTAAAAAGTTTTTGGGAATTGAAGAAACAAAAAAAAGCTCTTCGCAAACAGGAAGTTCAGATAAAGACGCAATGTCCTTTTTCCAAAAAAAGGGATGGACAAAAGAACAGGCCGCCGGACTTGTCGCAAATCTGAAAAAAGAATCGGGACTGAATCCCTCTGCTGTCGGCGATAGTGGAAAAGCATATGGAATCGGTCAATGGCATTCCGACAGACAAACGGAATTTCAAAAGCTATTTGGACATTCCATATTCGGATCAAGCATCGACGAACAGCTTGCTTTCATGCAGTACGAATTGACGCAAGGAAACGAGCGCGGTGCAGGGAATCGTCTCAGAGCCACCACCAGCGCAAACGAAGCCGGGGCCGTTGTGTCTCGCTATTACGAACGTCCCGCAAATGTTCTTTCGGAAATGGCGGCGCGGGGCGATCTAGCAAACTCTCTTATGCGAGGATCGACGACATCAACAAGTAAGACGGTTCAAATCGGAGAGGTCAACGTGGTGACTCAGGCTACGGATGCAAACGGAATCGCAAAGGACATAGGAAAGTCTCTCGATTATCTTTTGGCCTCTCAAGTCAACTATGGACTGACGTAATCATGCCCTTAATCCCATATCCTGACGTTCCTGATGAAAACGGAGTCCCTAATCTTCCAAGATTATCGAGCGCGGGGGCTTCGGCTGCGTCTGGCTTGAGCCTTTTAGAGGGAATCGTTTGGAATGTTTTACAACAAGACGATCAATGGGGCGTTTATGATAGCAACGGAAATGCTCTCGGTGATCCGTCATTGTTTAGCGGTATAGCCTCAACCATTCTTTCCTCTCTCGGAGCATCCTCTACGCTTTCGACAAATTCCGTCGAATACTCGAAGGAAATGCGTGTTAGCGATTATCCGGTTGAAGGCGGAAGCTTTGCGAGTTTTAATAAGGTCGAAACGCCCGCCAATCCTCGCGTGGTTCTTTGTCTTTCGGGAAGCCAAGACGACAGAACATCTTTCATAAACGCCATTGATGCGGCGACAAAATCGACAAACGCTTATAGTGTCGTCACGCCCGAAGTGACCTATATAAATTATACGATTGAAAGTTATCGCTATGATCGCACCGCCGCGCACGGCGCGACAATGTATATTTTGGAAATGAAGCTGAAAGAAATAAGAACCGTTTCTGCCGCCTATACAACGGCATCATCTCCTATCAACAATCCTCAAAGCACAGACGCCGTTCCTGCCGTCGATAGCGGAACTGTCCAGCCGTCAACGCCGGATACGTCTGTCGTTTCGTCGATGGAGGCGGCATACCCCAATCTTCCATCAAGCACGATTCCCACGGTATCTCTTGCAAATATGAATTGAGGAATCATGCTTCAAATCCCCCTACAGGCCGTTCCCTCACAGATAGTAAAATCCGTTTGCGATTCTCAGAACTGCCAAATTGCGATCTATCAAAAAAGCCAAGGCGTTTTTTTCGATCTCAACTCGAATGGAACCGATATAGTGACCGGGGTTTTGGCGCATAACGCAGACTTTCTTTGCTGCATAAACTATACCGGATTCGAGGGAAATTTTGTTTTTATCGACACTCAAGGAACGTCCGATCCTTCTTATGACGGGTTCGGAACTCGATATTTTCTTGTTTATCTGACGGCGGCGGAATATGCGGCGGCAAACCCAACATGAGCACAAGCTTTGAAAACAAAAAAAGATTGCGCTTCGTAATTACCCTTGCGACAGGGACTTTCGGCTCGTCGAATAACAATCAAATCACACTTGAAGGCTATCGTTCCATTGCCGAGATAGACAAAGCGGGCGGCATGATGATGGGGGAGCTTCGCGCGCGCATCTTCGGAGTTTCTCAATCGGACATGAATAGCTGCACGCTGATTCAGTTCAAACCCGGATTTTATTTAAAAAACACAATCGTAGTTTTTGCTATCGACGGCGATTCCGAAACGATGGTTTTTGCGGGAAATGTCGTGAATGCGTGGGGGGATTATCAAGACCTTCCGCAAGTCTGCTTATACGTTCAGGCTCAATCGGCTTATTCCGATTCTCTCTCTTCTGCGGTTCCGTTCAGCATTCCGGGCGCGATAGACGTTTCGATCCCGATGTCGCAACTCGCCGCAAAAATGGGGCTTTCTTTCGAGAACAACAATGTTCACACAATCGTTCGAGATATTTATCTTCCCAACACGCTCAAAGAACAAGCTCTCGATCTCGCGAGAGAGGCGGGGTGTTCTCTTTATATAGACGATACAACGCTTGCCATAACGCCGCTCTATCAACCGAGAGGCTCGAATATACCGGAGATTTCTCCTTCTTCCGGACTCGTCGGTTATCCAACATTCGATGGCGTTGGAGGAATTTCTTTCAGAACGCTTTTTAATCCGTCTATTTTGTTCGGCGGCGCGATTAAACTTGTGACGAGTATTCCGCAAGCCGAAGGTCAATGGCTTGTTGCGTGCGTTTCGCATCATCTTGAAGCAGAAAAGCCTAACGGAGAATGGTTCAGCAGAATAAGGGGAAATAAAATTGGCATCACCCTCATCCAGTGACGGCGTTCCGATGGGCTTTATCCGCCCTTCGAGCGTCTATGGAGACATAAACAAAACCCGTTTTATTCTTCAACAGGTTTTGGCGAAAATGCAGACTGCGACTCTTGTGCAAGTTGTTTCTTGCACAAATTCGGGAGGCGATAGCGCTGTTGGATTCGCAGACGTTCTTCCTCTCGTCAATCAGATAGACGGACAAGGCGGCTCAACGCCACATTCCGTTGTTCACAATATCCCTTATTTTCGTGTTCAAGGTGGCGCGAATGCCATAATTCTCGATCCTGCTGTGGGAGATATTGGAATCTGCGTCTTTGCCTCGCGAGACATTTCCGCCGTGAAAACGACGAAAGCTCAGGCGAATCCGGGAAGCTATCGGTCTTTCGCTTTTTCGGACGGTCTTTATCTTGGCGGCGTTTTGAACGGAGAGCCTACGCAATATATTCAGTTCACAAATGAGGGAATAAACATCGTTTCGCCGACTCAAATTACTCTTTCCGCTCCGTTGATAAGCTTCAACGGAGAGATTGTTCAAGCTGCGGGAACCGGGAACAATGCAACCTTCAACGAAAATATCACGGTTATAGGCGATGTGACCGCAAGCGGGACAAGCCTTCACACGCACGTTCATTCTGGTGTAGAGTCGGGGCCGAACAACACTTTGGGGCCAGTTTAAAATGACGCGCTTCAACACTCTTCTTCTGGATCAGTCTGCTTGGGACTTAGTGATCGACAGCGCAGGCAATATTGCAATGGCGCAGCCAGCGTATGCACTTGCACAAGATGTTGCGAGCGCAGTTAGAACCTTTTTGGGAGAAGTCTGGTACGATCAGACGCAAGGAATCCCTTATTTTGATAATGTTTTAGGAAAAATGCCGTCTTTATCTCTTTTAAAGGGATATATCGAAAAAGCAGCAATGACGGTTCCGGGTGTCGTTTCGGCAAAATGTGTGATAAATTCTTTCGCCAATAGGCAGATTTCAGGCCAGATTATCTTTGTTGATGAGCAGGGAGAAGAAAACGGTGTCAACATCTAATGTTCCTTCAATTTCATGGGAGTCTGCGGGGATTGTTATCCCTCAAGAATCCGCCGTTCTCGCGGGCGTTCAATCTGATATTAACTCGGCATTTGGCGGTGGCCTTAATCAGGCGCTTTCAACGCCGCAAGGGCAGCTTGCCTCTAGCGAATCCGCGATCATCGCCGAAAAAAATAGTGAAATTGCCTACATAACGAATCAGGTCGATCCACAATATGCGTCGGGTAGATTTCAAGACGCGATAGGTCGGATTTATTTTATGACTCGCGAAGGCGCAACATCGACAGTCGTTGTCTGCACATTGACGGGCGTTCCGAGCACCGTTATTCCTGCCGGAACCTATGCACAAGACACATCGGGAAACACGTATGCTTGTGTCAATTCCGTCACGATAGAATCGGGGGGAACCGTAAGCGCCGAGTTCGCAAATATAGAAACTGGCCCGGTTGCTTGCGCCGCTGGAACGCTAACGAAGGTCTATCAGACATTGCCCGGATGGGATGCGATTACGAATCCTGCGCCCGGAACTCTCGGAACTGTGGTCGAAAGCAGAACAGATTTTGAGTATCGTCGGCAAAACTCTGTCGCGCTGAACGCCGCTGGCTCTTTGCCTTCGATTTACGCCAATGTTTTCGCACAGTCGAACGTCACGGATGTTTACGCGGTGCAAAACGATAATAGTCCCTCGTCCTTCGTCGGCTCAATTTTGGGAACGACCCTAACGGTTTCCTCAATGATTTCAGGAAGGCTTGTAACGGGATCGGTTGTTTCGGGAACGGGAATCGCTTCTGAAACCTTCATTGAGGCGCAGCTAACCGGAAGCCCTACGGGTGGAGCGGGAACTTATACGGTCAATAATTCTCAGTCCATCTCAAGCGAGGCCATGGCTTCTCCCGCAATCGCAATCGGCGTGACGAATTATATTCTGAACGCCAACACGATCTATGTGGCTGTGGTAGGCGGAACCGCCGCCAACATTGCTCAGGCGATATATGAAAAAAAGGACTGTGGATGCGATACGGCAGGAAACACTTCGGCAATCGTCACCGATCAAAGCGGATACAATTATCCTTATCCGAGCTACACGATCAATTATAATGTTCCAACGGACATTCCTATTTATTTTGCCGTCGAACTCACAAACTCTTCGACTCTGCCTTCGGATGTTGTTTCTCTCGTTCAAGCGGCGATCATTGCCCGATTTAACGGGACAGATGGGACAACCCGCGAACGCATAGGATCGGAGATTTTCGCCTCGCGTTATTATGGGGCGGTTTCGAGCGTGGCGACGAATGTTTCGATTGTATCTATTTTGATTGGCGAAACATCAAGTCCCGCATCGACGACTCTTGAAATGGGAATCGATCAGCATCCGGTTATAAGCGCGGCGAATATAGCGGTTACTTTGGTGTAAAAATGCGCGATTGGGAAAAAACTATTCAGAGCGAATATGCTAATTCGCCAACGATCTGCACCCTCATTCAAAACATGAATGAGTACATTGATCCGCGTGCAGACATTGATAATTTTTATAACATCGTTTGGAATGTCGAAACTGCGGTTGGTTTCGGATTGGACATATGGGGTCGAATCGTCGGAATCTCTCGTCAACTGACAATCCCCGGAACTTCTGAATACTTCGGATTCAACGAAGGAACTGGGTTTTATCCCTTTGGACAGGCCCCTTTCTACAGCGGGGTTCCTCCGGCGACGCAGACTTATACCCTTTCTGATGATGCTTATCGGACGCTGATTCTCGTCAAGGCAATGTCGAACATTTTTCTTTCGACGGCTCCGGCAATAAATCAGATTCTTCAAAATCTTTTTTCAGATAGCGGACGCTGCTACGTCAATGATCTTGGAGGAATGAAGCTGAGATATACGTTTGAGTTCTTGTTAACCCCGTATCAATTCGCTATAATAACGCAGTCCGGCGCGTTGCCGAAACCCGCAGCAGTAGAATGTTTCATGATTCAGACAGTTTTACCTGTTTTTGGTTTTTCCGAAGCCGGAACCGCAACGGCGGCTCCTTTCGGACAGGCTCCTTTTATTTCGGAGGGTTCTCTCTATGCAATTAGTTAATGCTCCGTCAAAACTTGTTCTTCCTTTTGCATCATCGGGTGGAAAAAACACGATTCCTGTTGCGTCTCAAATAGGAATTACTGCTGGGGCCGCATCGTTCACCGATGGCTTTCCACCATTAACCAGAACCGCTCTTGAAGCAGGAGGCGTTCCGCCCTCTGGTCTAGATATGAACGGAATTTTGAACGCTATTTCCGCCATTTCACAATGGCAAAATGCGGGGGCCGGATTCGTTTATGATTCAACTTTCTCGACGAATGCCAACGTGGCGGGCTATCCTGCGGGCGCAAGAGTCCTTCGCGCTGACGGCTTGGGATATTGGCTGAATCTCGTCGATGGAAATGAGAATAATCCCGATGGTGCAACCCCAACAGGATGGGTTCCCGATTATACAAACGGGGTTACTGCCGTCACAATGACAAATGCGAACGTGACTTTGACTTCTGTTCAATATGGGAAACCAATCATAGAGATTACGGGAACGCTCACGGCAAGCCTGAATCTGATTTTCCCCGCGATTGCAGAAAAATGGATCGTTATAAATAACACGACCGGAGCCTATACGATCTCGGCAATAACGGCGAGTGGCACAGGTGTTGTGATTGGCGCAACAAGCTTTATCGTCTGTGATGGAAAGAATGTTTATGGAATGGATGGGTCAACAGAGTCGAACATTTCCATTCGTTCCGTTTCCGGCATTTCTGGTTCATGGGGATCGACGACGACAGCGACGTGGACGGCTAATCAAGCAATCGTTCAATCGTCCTCAGGCATATCATCCCTTTTGAGCGGAGTTAATGTTTCGATCAACACGGCAAATACCGTTGGAACGGCGGGCGGACTAGATTCAGGAACTTTAGCGGCTTCAACGCCCTATGCTATTTGGCTGATTTACAATCCGACGACTTCAATGGCGGGAGCGATTCTATCTCTTCCCTCGAACTCCGCGCCGACTCTTCCTTCTGGATACACGCAATATACCCTTATCGGGGCTGTGGTAACGGATTCAAGTATAAAACTTATGGGTTTTATTCAAAAGGGGGCCGATTATCAATTTGTGTTAGGACAAAATCTATCATCTCTTCCTGTTTTGGCTTCCGGCTCTACATCAAGCGGACATTGGTTAGCTGTGGCGATTTCAGGAATTGTTCCCTATTCAATAATATCAAAAATAAAGCTTATTTTGGGCGCGAACGACAGCCCGGGAACATCGGGAACAAGCGCAGCCGTTGCTTCTAATACAAACTATGATGCTCCCAATGAAGGATCGGCTTACGATGGAACGGCTCCTATTATGGGTTATGGACTTTCCGCGAGCGTCGGAGGGAATCAGGTGGGAGAGATAATTCCAGAATCGACAAACATTTATTACTCAAGCAATCTTTCGACTTCATCTCTTCGTTGTCTTGGTTCCACGCTTAATCTTTAGGGAGCGATCATGTACGCATATTCAAACAATGGACTTTCGTTTCGCGCGGTGGATTCGAATTACGTAGCACAATCGGGCGAAGTGCTTTTTCCAGCGATAGCGACTCCGGCGCAACTTTCTACTGCGTTCTCAGGATATACATCGGCGATAGAAACGATGGCGGCTCCTGCGGCAGGACAAGCAGTTCTAGCGCAGGGCATTGCCATTACTTCAACGAGTACGCCCGCGTTAAACGGAACCTATGCGCTAACATCTGGCGCACAATCGGCGATCATGGCGATCATGTTGAGCATTATTGCGCTCGGCACGTTTCCGAATGGAGCTTTGACTTATACCTACATGGATGCAAGCGGAACGCCACACATTTTCCCGAGCATTACGGAGTTTAAAGCTTTCGCCGCGGCGTTTGCAGCTTATTACGGCGAAGTTGTTCAATATATCGACAGCGCCGGAGCAGCAGGATCAATCCCTTCGTCTAACGCCGTTACGATTACATAGGTGAGAAATGTCCTGTCCTGTGTGCAAATTCGTAGATGCGATTTTTCATTGGATAGGAATTTATCTTATCAATATCGCTATGTGGATCGACGAAGGCGCAAACGTCATAATTCTGCCTTGGCTTCGTATTTTTCATTTGATTCCAAACGATGATGCTCTTGGAGACGCTCACTATACGGTTTCTCAATGGACGGCCTATGCCGCGTTAGATGGCTCCCGCTTTGCAAAAGTTCTTTGCAAAATTCTGACGATTCTCTTTAAGCCTTGGCACTGGAACGATACAAATTATTCGCATTGTTATAATGCGATTCACTACGATGATGGGAAAGAGATTCCTCCGACAGAAACGACGGGATGAAGGAAAAACAAATGAATCCCGATGTAATCAATGCAGCGTTAAGCGATCCTCTTGTGCATGTCGGTGGCGGCGGATTATCTATCGGAGGATTGCTCTGGTATTTTTTGGGAGGGTCGAAAAAAAGGCTCGATGTCGTCGAACCAAGAGTTGATAAGGTCGAAAAAGATATATTCGATGCACGGCTCGAGATTAAAGACCTTCATTCCTATGCAGAAGGAAATTACGCGAAAAACTCTTCTCTTGATCGAGTTCATGCGCGGATTGACGATGTGGCAAAAACGAGTAATCAAATCTTGCAGCTTTTAGTCGAGAAAAAATAATGGATGAAATAAATCCGATTGATATTCTTGCAAGGACGATATGGGGCGAAGCTCGCGGAGACGGTGCTCTCGGAATGAATGCCGTAGCTCATGTCGTTATGAATCGAGTCTCGCACGGCGGATGGTGGGGATGCGACGTTATATCGGTTTGTTTAAAGGCTTGGCAGTTTTCTTGCTGGAATGTAAATGATCCAAACCGTGAAAAACTTACTTCCGTTGATGATTCCGATCCTCAATTCGCACAAGCTTTAGATATTGCGGCAAACGCGATCGACGGAACAAACGACGATCCTACCGATGGATCGGACAGTTACATAACCCGCGATCTTTTTCTCAATCCTCCTGCGCGCGCCGACGGAAAACCGAATTGGTGGCAAAATCTAACGCCGACTGCAGAGATTGTTAATCAGGTTTTTTATAAAACAGTTTAGCTTTGCGCCTTTTCTCTGATAGTGATATAAAAGCTCAATCAAAAATCAACCCCAAAAAAGGAGAGTCCAAAATGAGTTTACAGTCTTACATCTTGCGAGTTGAAGGCGGTCTAGCCAAGGAAGTAACCGTTCTTGGTGCTGATGGAAAAGCCTTTTTCAATGTCGTTATACCCGATGAAATTCAGTCGGTCGAAGGCGACATTCTTCCGGCTGTCGAGGCCATTGTGAATGCGCTTCCTGCGCTTGCGGGCGGCACAGCAGCTTTCGGTGCAGCGGCTATTGCCGGACTCACGCCGATTGCGGTGAAGGCTCTTGCCTCTGCCGAGGCAGAAGCTCCTGCAGCCGTTGCCGCTGGCGTAGCTGCGGCGGCTCCGGAGATTGCCGCCGATTCTCAAAGCTAAAATGTTTTCGGTTTTTAAAATGATAGGAGCCGTGCTGGGCGGGATGCTTGTCTCGATCTTGCACGGCTTTTTTCCTGAAAAAACGGCAACGGATCAAAAAGCATCCGATCTTAACGAATCTGTTAATGTTTTGAAGTCGGAACAATCGGCATCATTAGAAGCCCCCACAACGCGCGAGGGGCTTGAAAGCATACTGGACAAGGGAAAGCTCTAAAAATGCGCCACAGCCTCAAATTTTTGGGATTTTTGATCGTTTTAACGGGATGTTCTACCTGTCCGGCCGTCAATACCTGTCTTCCAGTTAAGAACTGGACTAATTCCGAGGAAGCTCAGATGTCGCATGATATTGCCGCGCTTCCGCAAAACTCTTCCCTTATCGGAGTCATGATCGACTATGCGCGGATGCGGGCAGAGGCAAAGGCTTGCGCTGAAAATTAATACATAAACTTGGCAAATCCGGCGTTTGGTTCTTTTGTGAACAAATACCAAGACATGTTTTCGAATCCAGAGACACCGTTTTCCATCCATGAAATTCGCCCGACCGGAATGATTTTCTGGCAAAACTCCATATAGGGTTTTGACTGTTTCGTATCATGCCAATCGCTTTGAAAAAGAAGAAAAGTCGGAGCGTGCTGACGGAAAACCTCGATCATTCTGTGCATCGGTTCACGTTCAAAGGGCGGATTGGTTATTATAAAATCGCACTTCGGGAATTTATTATCGAACAATAAAACGTCTTTCTTTTCGATTCCTTCTCCTTCGGGGGAAATGTCGCAAGCGTAGACGCAGAAATGCCCGTGTTTATTTAAGTGCCGAATAAGCCTACCGTCTCCGGCGCATGGCTCGATAAAATCACAATGCGGCGGAAGATGGGGAAGAAGAGGAACGACGGCTTCGTATGGCGTATAATACTTTTGCATTAAGCGATGTTCAAAATTCGATCTCTTTCCCATTTTTCAACCCCAAGATTTTATGCTTCGCTCGACGACCTTTATTCCTGCTCTTTTTGCCACCTCTCGTGCTGCAAGCATTCCTTTTGAAATTCCTTTGTCGATATAAAGCGCCATTTTTTGAGCATGTTTGATCCACGTGAAACCAGCTTCGATTCCAAGCTCTCTTTCTGATAATACTGAATCATCAATAACTTGGGTATAGAGCAAGTGGGAAAGAAGCGGGCTTTCTCCTCTCAAGAGACTGTCTCGCATACATTCACGAGCATACGCTTTATTGGCTTCGATTCCTTCCGGCGTAGCGGCGGCGAACGGAGATTCGACGATAACACGGATCATATTTTTCACCCTTGCTTTTCAATTTGTTCGTCTGGAAGGTTTATCAAAACTCGATAAATTGCCTCCATTTTGGCAATTTGATCGTCGGATGTTTTTTGCGACATTTTGCTCTCGTAAACCCATCGAGGATAGTTCTCGCGACGTTTTGTGAGTTCTCGATAGGCACATTCGGCTAATTCGAGTCTTGAAAAGCTCATTTAAGATCGTCCCTAAATCAGCTTGATGTTTTGAGCCGAATCTTTTCCGTTTCTGCTAGGAAGTAAATCGTATTCGACTCGCTGACCTTCAACAAGTTTTGAAATTCCCGCCTTTTGTACGTCGCGAATGTGAACAAAAGCGTCTGCGCCTCCGTCGTCCGGCATCAAGAATCCATATCCCTTATCGGTCGAAAACCACTTCACTGTCGCTTTAGCCATTTCTTTAGTCCTTTCCTGTTTGTGTTAAAAATCGGTGGGGATGTGCGGGTTGCGTATCCCGCCTCATTCCATCCCCACCACCTACCCGAGCAGGATTCTTTTATTCCTCCATGCCGATAGCTGACTGATATAAACTCAACAATTCCGCGTTCTCGCGCCGTTTCTCCAATTCCATCTTGCGGAGCTTAACAATCTGTCGAATTGTCGGCACGTTGAATCCTTTGCCCTTGGCCTCGGCGTAGACCTCTTTGATGTCCTCGCTGACGGCGGCTTTATCCTCTTCAAGCTTCTCAATCCGCCCAATCAGGCTGCGGAGACGTTCACCGGATACGCCGCCAGAGTTGTGACCCACACCCTCGACCATGATTACATCTTCTCCTTTCTGACAATCCATTCGGGATATTTGTCCGTGCTTTTCCCTCGCGCCAGAACGACGGGCATCAGGAGAAAAACATATTCATCGTTGTCCGGCTCTTGGATGAACGCAATCGAGGGGGCGTTGTTGTCTTTGTTGATGAAAAACGACGCATGATCTGTGGAAGAGATACCCACAATGTCGGCGAGATATTTAACATTGAACGCGACGGTCTCGCATCCGGTCAGGTCTTCGGGCTTCGGGAACGTTCTCTCATATTCTGGGTATGTCCCGTCAATCGGCGTGAATTTTTTGGACAACCCTTCGGAAAGGATTTGATCTGCGGGGATTGCTCCGATGGGTTTTATATCGGCATTCAGAAACGCAATGCGCTTTGTCTCCGTGTCGATGGCGACATGAACAAGTGGATTGTTTTTCTCAAAATACGAGTAACCGTATTCGTCCTCGTGCTCGGAATACTCCGAGTCCACAAACGATTTGCTTCCTAATATATCGCTGCTTGGAAGAATGAAGCTTTCGAACGCCTCACCATCCCACGGACGTGCGCTTTTGAACACAACGGCATAGTGACCGTTAGTTGCCATAATCACGAAGTCCTTGCGGTCGGCTCGATAATGAAAGTACAGCCCGTTTAGATAATATCGCGTCTCCTCGGTCGAAGCGAAGCGTTTCAGTTTTTCGAGGGTTTCCAGAGACAGAACAATCTTACTCATGATTACATCCTCCCGATAAGTTTTTGAGCCATTTTCTTGTGTGCGCTTAGAGCCTCGGTAAGCGCGTCCCGTTTTTCGGTCATTGTCTTGATGCGCTTCAATAATTCATCGAGAGTGAGCGATACGGATTCATCAATTTGTTTGTCCTCCGCTTTGTCAACCATATCGGATTCAGATTCCGAAGCATCACATTGTTGTTCCGTTTCTTCTTTATGTTCGTTTTTCATTTTGTCTCCTTTGGTTCGGTTGAGAAATTCGGGCATTTCGGACAGGGCTTGTTCTTCTTCGATCATGATGACTCCTTACTTCTTTGTAGGGGCCAATTCTTCGCATCTTTTTGCATAGGCCCTAGCCCATTTTGTGCAAGCTGTTGGCCCCGCTTTTTGAGAGATTGTCTTAATTTGATCGGCAATCTCTTCCATGTAAGCATCAATCGTTTTTTGGTCGGCGCAGCCTTGAAGACCAAAAATTAATTCGTCGATAACGGAATCCCAATCACTCGGCTCAGGAGATTTCGACGAAGAATCTTTTGCAGAATCGGATAATTCGGACGGAAGTTCAGGTTCAAAAAATTCCTCCGGCTCGCTCATGCCGTCGCGAATGCCCGCGTAAATCTTGCGGAGTTGCGCCATAATCGCGCCGTTCATGCTTTCCGCCTCGACCTTGCGCCCGAGGCGCTTCTCAATCTGAGCCTTTGAGACGCCGATTTTCTCGAAAGCCGCGAGAAGCTTCTTTATCGCTTCGGGCGTGCAAGGCGATTTCATCGTGAGCGTGCGCTCGCATTCGTTGACCGCAGCCTCGACGACATCGCCGGGGATTGTGTTCAGGATGCAGGCGCGCACGCGGCGCTGCGCTTGATTGGCGCAAAGCTCGTAAATATCGCGCTCGTCCTTGATAGCATAGCCTCCCTTTTTCGTGTCGCGCCAATGCTTCACGAAAAACTTCATGGTGCGTCTGACGTTCGTTTCGACATCCCACGCAAAGGCGAGAATTTCGCTCTGGTTGCCTTGGCGGTTTAGCTCATCCCACCCGAATTGAAAGTTGCCCCAATTCTGCGCGATCACCTCGGCAAGCCGAATGCTCGGCCCGGTGATTTCCTGCCCGCCCTTCGGATAGGAATAGATAGCGGATTCGGCGAGCGAGATGCGTGTGCATTGCACGAGAATGCGATCAACGGCCTCGACCTTATCGCGGGGGAATTGCTTTGCGAGCATAATCGCCGCCTGAACTTCCGCGACGGCGCGATGGACTTCGGCCCCGGCGCTCGATGTCGCCGCGACATTCTTGCGCTCGTTCTCGAAGGGATTGAGCGTCTGAGCGCGCGACGGCGCGGGCATAAGCTCTTGATGCGGGGCTGGCTCTGGCTCCGGCGTTTGCAGAGGTTTCGGGAGGTCTTTATTCGGTATCTGTGTCATTGCATCTTCTCCGGTTGAAGGTTGATTCGCAGCTTAGCTTGCGCCTTTGAAAAGCGCAAGCGTTTCGCTACGGGATTTGCTCTTTTGTGGTGATAATTATCTCGTCCCAAGCTGCGCCTTTGACGACGCTCTCGATCTCGACGCCGACGAGCTTTGCGGCCTCAACTTTCGGGATATATCCGCAGCGAACCCACCCGAGCATAAGACCGGAGTCGTCCACATTCGGCAACGAAAGTGCGATTGCGTTCGCATCGTATGGATTTGTCGGTTCCCGGTCGAATTTGAGGGGCGTGCCCGCGATGGTCTTTTTATTAACTTCCTTCGCCTCGGGATATTTGAAGATTCCTGCGATTTTAGTAGTGAATTTGTTTTGAACTTCGAATGCCATTTTAACCCCCTATAAAAAGATTGCTAGGATACCGAACAAAAAGCCGAGAATTAACCCGGTTCCGGCAGACGCTCTTTTGTCTTTTCCGGTTTGCACTTTTTCTTCGGCGAACATTCCGCCTGCGGCTGAAAAGATAATCGAGACGCAAAGCAGCGCGATTTTCACGCAAAAAATCATCACCGCACCATCGCGTCGGAGCGTTCGAAAATCTTGACTCCGCGCAGCTCGCGGAACCCGGCCTTGACCGCCGCATTCACAAGCTTTTGCAGAACGTCGTCCGACATAAAGGGTCGCAGCGATTCAAGGTCAACGGCCTTCTTATCGACGATCTCGCCGACCCAAACCGTCCGCAACGTCGCCAAGCTCCCGTAATCGCCGCGCGTGTGGGCAAGCTCTGCGGGCTTTGCTTCGGCTTGCTTCTCGGACTTCTGCGCCAATTCTTCGGCACGCACAGCCTCGCCGAGAGCGTCATTCGATGCTTCCGGCATATTCGCCTTTGCGAGCATTTCCGCCTCGCGAGCGAGCCTTTCCGATTCTTCTCGTTGCAATCGGGCGGCTTCCTCTGCCTGTTTGCGCCTCTCTGCTTCCTTGCGCCGGAGATAGACCCCGAGCGAATCGGAAATTTTCTTCGCCGATGTCTCGAGCGTCTCGGTGTATTTTTTGAAGAAACCGTCAACCGATCGAGAAAGCGAAAGATAAGGCTCCTTCTCGCCGACGCGCTTTGTCTCAAACGCTTTCTGGCATGAAGTCAGAAGCTTGACAAAATCCCCCATTTTGCCCGCCGTTTCGTCGTCGTCGCATTGCGCGGGAACGCGGGGAAGAGCCTCGATCAATTCATCATAGCGGTTTCGCAATTCCATTGTGCTTTCAAGAAGCTTTTCCTGCAAAAGCCCTTGAGGGTTTGGGGGGTTGTTTCCCCCAATTTCAAAACGCGATTCTTCGTCCATCATTTTTCCTTACTCTGAAAAGAGGGGATTTCGACCGTGTTTAAATCCACTCGGCCCGACAGGTCGATCCCCCGTTCTTTGTCGGCTGCGCGAGCTTTGACGAGGCGGACATATTGATCGACCGAGATAACTCGACCAAGAAGAATGCCGCCGAATTTTTGAGCTGTTTTATAAATGTCTCCGAAAGCTTCACGCCAATCGGACGAGGCCGGAGCAACGAGAAAGCCGTCAAGATTGATCTGCCAATATGCCGGGGCGCGGAAAACAAACAACGCACGCTCAAGCTGGCCCTTGCCAAACTTCACGGCAAAATATCCAGTGCGCGGCTCCGTCATGGGTTCGTCGTATCCCTCGGGCGTGCCGTCGCACGGAAGAATGAAAACTTTATTTTTGTCTAAGAACATCTTGTCCACGAATCATGTCAAAAGGTATTTTTCATATAACGCAATGATTGCATATAATCAAGGGAAAAGTTTTGTGCTATAAAAAGGGGATGCGCTGGAAAAAATCACTATCAGCATCTAAGACGATGCGCGCAAAACCGCGCAAGCTCGAAGACCCGATTCATGTCCTTTGTTTTAGTTGGCTTTTCTCGAATATTGATGGGATTGTTTATCATATACCCAACGGATTCGATGGTGGAAGCGAGGTTGTTTTTATTCGAGGCCACGCTGTTCCGCGCGCCGCGATTATGTGGAATAAGCTTGTAAAGCTTGGGGCGCGATCCGGCGTTTTAGACTTGATTTTACACTGGTCTCCATGTCGAACGGCTTATTTCGAGATTAAAAGCGAAGAAGGAAGTTTATCTCAAAATCAGAAAGATTTTATTTCAGATTTAGACCGAGTTGGCATTCCGCATTTTGTGATTCGTTCCTTGGAAGATTGCAGAATGGCCGTTTCTGAACTTCAAATTCCATTGAAAAAATATCAACCGTAGTCAAAAAACAAAAAATCTGGTAAAGGCTTAAAAATCGCCCCGTACTCCAAACGTCCAGCGGCGAGGACGAGGCTTAATGGGTTGTGACAACGAGGGGCAGCGCGTTCTTTTCGTTCTCCGCGCACATCATGCCGTTTAATTAAGCCGTCGCCGCACTTTTTTTCGCATTTTTCTTTGTGCGCTTTTTATGAGTTAGTTCGTAAAGACGAGCAAGATCGTCGATGTCCGGAGGCAATTTATTTTTCCCGACAACTCCTCCAAGATGCTGTCCCGACTCAAGATACTGATACATTCTGCGACAGCGACGGAAAACTATAGCGGCGGAGGCTTGTGATAAGCCCTGCCTAATCCGCCACGCAATAAGTCTTTCTTGCGTTGAAATTTCTAGTCGTTCGTCATTCATTTATTCTCTCCTCAATGGGGTTACATTATCGGGCAGCTCGGCGACTTCCTGCTCTTCTTCCGGCCCCCGCGTTGCGCCGATGAAAAACGCAATAATTGCTATACCAAAAAATTGCCCCATAATAAACGAAAAAATACATAATGCTAAAACTTGTGCGATATTCATCATGAACACTCTTCTTTATTTTTGGGTTGGTTGCTCATTTTCTCTCTGTCCATGTTTTCTTAACCGCGTACATTGCCGCTAGGATAGCACGCGTTAGGCGTAGGTTCTCGCTCATGATCTCGCAAGCCCACGTTTGGAAAACAATCGGCGCGAAAAACACGGTAGCACACATGCGCCCATATCTAACGTCAGGCAGCAACGCTTCTTCGAACTTATCCTTTAGGGCGATTCTCCACGAATTGAGATTTATGATTTCGTCGTGGTTTTTAGTCATGCGGTTTTTCATTTTGCCCCTCTTTTGGCCGGAGCTTCGAACGCGGTGAGCGCGGCGTTGTTAAAGACCCTGAGGTCAGTCGCAGCCGGAGCCTCGAACGCGGTGAGCGCGGCGTTGTT
>CAZPKC010000022.1:0-31144 GCA_964587125.1 uncultured Rhodospirillaceae bacterium
TGGCGGAGACAGAGGGATTCGAACCCTCGATACACCTTTTCAAGCGTATAGCGGTTTAGCAAACCGCCGCCTTCAGCCACTCGGCCATGTCTCCAATCCATTGATAAATAACAATTTCCGTCACAGAAGGCCAGCTGAAAATACCCTTTGTTTTGTCGGAATTGTCCCCGATTTAGGTTTCGACTTTATAGCAGACCCGAAAGCAGAGTCGAGCCTTATGAACGCCTCAAAAATGGGGGGTCTGGCTTATTTCTTATCCTGCCGTTCGAACAATATCCTCAATCCTTCCAAAGTTACGGTCTGATCGACGACATCGATCAAAGGGCATTCGTGCTGAATGAGCGTGGCGAGGCCTCCGGCGGCGATGACTTTCGCTTTGCCGCCTAATTCCTTGCGGATGCGTTTGACGAGAACGTCGGTTTGTCCTGCGAAACCGAAAACCGCGCCGCTTTGCATGGAATGGATCGTATTTTTGCCGATGGCCGCAGGAGGCGTCCTGAATTCGACGGGATAAAGCCTTGCCGCGTTTTGGAACAAAGCGTTCATCGAAATGGAAATGCCGGGAGCGATGGCTCCGCCCAAATAATCTCCGTTTTTGGCAATAGCGTCGAAAGTCGTCGCCGTCCCGTAATCTACGATAATAAGAGGGCCGCCGTATTTGTTGAACGCGCCGACGGCGTTGCAGATACGATCGGCTCCGACGTCCATGGGAGCGTTATAGCGTATCGTCATTCCCAAATCGGAGTTGGCCGAGACGAAAAACGGATCGACATGAAAATAGCGGCGGGAAAACTCGGTAAGCTCCCTATTCGCCGGAGGCACGACGCTTGAAATGGCGACGCGTTTAACGTCGTCCAATTTCAAACCGCTGGAAAGCAAAAAACCCAACACCACCGCGCCATATTCGTCGGCCGTGCGGCTTCTGTTCGTGCTTAGGCGCCAACTGGCGACAAGCTTGGCCTTCTTGCCGCGCCCTCGATAGAATCCCAGCACGACATTTGTGTTTCCGACATCCAAAGCCAACAGCATAATTGCTCCTGCGATTTACGAACCTGTCTTAGAAGATGCCTGTTTTTCAAGCATAGTCAATCTCTCGCGCATGAAGGCAAATACGTGCGCCGCAGTTCTTGAATTGTCGATGTCCCTGACAAGCCGCTCGATTGTTTTTGTATCGCCCTTCAGTTTTCCGACCGCCGAAACCAAAAGCGGCAATGCCCGCGTGACGTTATCGCAAATATTGAGCGTCGCGGTGCGCGCCGTCCTCGACATCGGATTAAGGTCGATGGAAATGACCTTTTTCCCCCATGCGATCAAGGCTTCCGTTCTATCGCCGTCTTCAAGAGGAACGACGACGACATCGGCTTTGGCGATGCCGTCTTTATCCACGCTTGCCCGAGCCGAGGTCAAATGGGGGACTCTGGCTTCCGCCTGAACGCCCAGAACGCCAATCGCTCCGTATGACTGCAGAAATTCCGCGATCATTTTTTCACGGTCGGCAGTTCTTCCATAAAAAACATTAACCTCCAGCTTGGCTGGAATTTCGTTTGCCAGCGCAACGAGAGATTCCGGAGCAAGCGCGGCGGTATTCCCGTTGACGCTGATCACAGGATATTTCGCCTGAAGCAAGAGCGCGGCGGCGGCTTGAATGTCTTCAAGGACGGGGGCAGGGGTCGCCTCGCCCAGAATATAATCGAAAGCCTCGCCCCTGCCGTGCGCAATCGGTCCGGTTTCGGCGACAAGGCCTGTTGCGGCGTGCTTGGCGATGGCGGCGCGCATACGCAAAGAGACAGCGCGGGGGTGGTCGTCGGGAACGTCGTGCATCAAATATCTCCAATGAAAAATATGGGCCTAAGCGTGCTTCTTGACCCACGCTATATACCTATCAAGCCAGCCTTGCAGGAATTTTCTGCTGCCTTCGGCGATAGCGCCGTTTGTGTCAAATAAATCGTCTTTTGCCTGAACGAAAGCCTCCGGCTGGCCGAGCGTGGGCATATCCATGTGCGCGAGAATGTTCCGTAAATGCTGTTGTGCCAGAGCCGTGCCGAAAACGCCGACCGAAACGCCGACAATGCCTGCAGGTTTCCCAGGCCAGACGCTCTGGCCGTAGGGGCGCGAGGCGTGGTCGATGGCGTTTTTAAGAACGCCGGAAATCGAACGGTTGTATTCGGGGGTCACGAACAAGACACCCTGCGATTCCAGAATATCTTTCTTGAAGCATTTGACGGACTCTGCCTGATTTGCGTCGTCGTCCTGATTATAAAGGGGCAGATCGCCGATATTAAGCACCTTAAACGAAAAATCCGGCGGCGCCATTTTCGAAAGGGCGTAGGCCAGCTTGCGGTTGAACGACTCTTTCCTAAGGCTTCCGACAATGACGGCAATTTGAAAGTGGCTCATGAGAAACCTCCCTTAAGGGCTTGCATCAAAGGACGCGCTTTCAGTACCACCAATCCGGCAAAAATCAAAGAACCCCATCTTCCGCGAGGCGGAAGATGGGGATGAGGGTGAAAAGCCTGTTCTTGCTGTATGTTATGCCGTCTTGATCTCGATCTTGCGGGTGTTGTTTTTTCCTTCCGAAAGCTTCGGCAAAGTCACGTTCAGGACGCCTTTTTCGAACTTGGCTTCGATCTTTCCGGCGTCGATCGCTGCGCTCAGGGACAAACGGCGCGCGAAGCTTCCGCTTGAGCGCTCGATGATGTGCCATGTATCTTTTTTCTCTTCGCGCTCGACTTTCTTTTCGCCGCGGATGGTCAAAAGCCCGTCGTCGAAAGAAACCTCGACGTCCTTTTCCGTCAATCCGGGCAGATCGGCCGAAACATGGAACGCTTTTTCGTCTTCCTTGACGTCGATCGCAACCGCCATTGAGGCGGCTTCGGTCGGAAAACCATCGGGCAATCCGCGCCATGCCTCGTCGAGCGAACGTTGCAACGCGCGGCCAATCGAGAAAAAGGGATCAGCGCCCGTGACGGGATAACCGGTCGATATAAGAGAACGCAATGACATGTTAACCTCCTTGGCTCAGGGTTAGGGGACTGTTTAAACCCGAGGTGGGAACGTTTTGCGAAAAATAAAGGGGAACAAAAATAAAACGGCGATTCTCTTGAAATAGGTATCGGAAAACAAAGCTCTCTTTTATGCTTGTGAAATGCCTGCATCTATCGCCGAATCCGGATTTATTATTCTTAACGAGGAACGGATAGCTTATTCCGTTTTCCGGTCGAAGAAGCGCAAGCGGACAATAGCCTTTAAAATCGAGAGAGATGCTTCTTTGCGCATTCTGGCGCCGTTTCGGGCATCGGTTGGTTCCATAGAGGAAATTCTGAAAAAGCGCGCATCGTGGATTGCGCGCGAACGCGCGGCGCGGAAAACAGGCGATGCAAAAAAAGAATTTACAAACGGCTCGCTATTTCCGTATCTCGGTTACCCCTGTATGTTGCGCGTTACACAGGGAAAAGAGGCTTTGGGATCGTGCATCCTGTCGCCGCACGTCTTGCACGTGCATGTGCCTGACGAAGAATTGTCGCCGGAAACATTGCGGCAGGAAGTCCGGCTGGAAATCCTTCTCTGGATCAAAAAACGGGCGCGCGCGAAGTTGAGAAAACGGCTCGATCTATGGGCGAAAAGGCTCGGCGTTTCATATAAGAAGCTCGTCATCGTCAATCCTGAACAAAGATGGGGAAGTTGCAGCGCCGATAACATTATCCGCCTGAACTGGAGGCTGATGACCGTTTCCCTGCCAATCCTCGATTACGTCGCAGCGCATGAACTGTGCCACATTCGGCATAAAAACCATTCGCCGCGATTTTGGGGCTTTCTGGCGCAAGCGATTCCGGACTATAAAATGCGCCGGAAAATTTTACGCCGTATCGAACGAAATCTTGTGATATAGGTCTTTCGTAACATCTTCAGGAGGCAACAATGTCCCTTATTGTAGAACATAGGTTCAGTTCGTTTTTCGGTCCCGCATTCATAAAATTCGGGCTTGGCTACGGCGCGGTGGCGGCAATGATCCTGTCCTATAGCGTCAATAAATCGATCTTATGGATGCTGATCGATGGCTGGTTTAGCTGGCTGTATGTGATCTATTTCGCTCTCTTCCGGTCATAACCCCCCTTTTTTCTGGGCAAGAACTTCTTTCTGGGCCTTGTTTCTTTATTCCGCCCGCGCAAGGAGATTGCATGAAAACGGTGAAAAAGACCGTTTAATGGTTAAATTTTCATGTTCGTGAACATAATTGATCGTTTACGTGAGATTTTTGGCCATTAGGTGCCATTTTTTAACGTTAAAGACCATAGTTCACGAATAAATGTGCATTTAATAGCTATAGAATGAGAAAATATGTATATTTTGCTTCGTATGGGGCATGTTTTGTCGCGAACATATTGAATTATGGAGATAAAAAGTCTCTTCCAACGGCAATTTTTGCTAACCTACTGTATTTTCGTGCAAAAAGGCAAAGGGTGTGCTAATCGTTTCGGTCGCCGGACGATTTAAAGGTTCAAGTGCAGGGGAGAGGCTTAATGACGACTGCTCGCAATAAAACGGTTCCGACCAAAAAGCCGGATGGGCAAAAAAAGCTCGCGAAACAAAATAAACAGGCGTCCAAGCCGAGAAGGAAACCCGCGCTGTCGCTTCTTAAGTTTCCGCGCCCAAGCATATCTTCCCAACTGGCTGGCAAAGGGGAACGGCTTGCTCCTCGGTTGCAGGCCGCTATCGATAAAAGCGAAATCGCCGAAGTCCTCGCCAAATTTGCGCGCGGCATTGATCGCTTGGACGAAAATCTTCTGCGTTCGGTTCTGCATCACGACGCGACGCTCGATTTTGGCCCGGGCGTTTTTCAGGGCACGGGGGGAGATTACGTGCATTGGGTCTTGGGCGTTTTTCAAAGCGTCCGTTCTTCGCACCATATGATCGGCAATGTCCGCGTCGAACTGGAAGGCGACGCCGCGCTGGTTGAATCCTATTTTCACACCCATATTCGTATCGAAAAACCCATAGGCCGTGAAGACGTCTTTCTGGGGGGCCGCGACCTCGACCGTTTCGAACGCAGGCCTTCGGGCCCGGCGGGCGTGTGGAAGATCGTGCACCGCAAGGAAATCCTTGATTGGGTGCGGACAGAGTCGGCATCGGATATTTTCTATCACCAGAATCCGGACGCGTTGTGGAGCGTGCGAACCCGTACAGACGCCTCCTATCAAATGGCGCATTTCCCGGGTTCGCAAACGGGCGGCAGGCTTCCGGCGTTTTTGGGCAGGCATTACGAAAGCAAGAGCGTAAGATTTTAAGTTTTCGGGCGGGGATTGTATCGATTTATCGAGGAGGATTTTTTATGTCAGGCTGCGATTTGGACAACACTGCAAAGATAATAACCCCAGGCGGCGCGACTTTGAGAGCTTTTCAGGAAAAGATAAAAGTCTCGCGCCTTGAGATTTGGGACAATCGCGCCTGCGAAGCCGATGAAATAGACGCCAAATTGGGCACCAAATACGATAAGAGAACAAACTGGTATTCGAAGAAAAAAGCTGTTCGTCCGCCGGTTATCTCTGGAAATCCGGGGAACCAACCTCTGGCGTGAACTATCGATACGGGCGCTTAAAAATTATTTTTCCGCCAACGCCTTTTCAATCGCCGCAATCGCTTTCTGCATCGCGGCAACATCCGTTCCTCCGGCCTGCGCCATATCGGGACGTCCGCCCCCCCCTTTGCCGCCGACTTGTGCAGCGCCAAGCTTGACGAGATCGACGGCGCTAACCCGCGTGGTCAAATCCGGCGTCACGGCGACAACCAGCGACACTTTTCCCTCGAAGCTTGCCGCCAAAGCGATGGCGCCCGACTTGATTTGGGCCTTGAATTCGTCGGCCATAGGCTTGAGGTCTTTGGCGGGAACATCCGTCAAAACGCGGCTGATAAAATTGATGCCGTTAATCGCGCGCGATGTCTCTCCTGCGCTCGATGCTCCGCCGCGAAGTGCCACCTGTTTGCGTAAATCCGCCACGTCGCGCTCAAATTTCTTTCTGTCCTCAACCAGTTGAGCCACTCTGGCAGGAACTTCGGCAGGAGGCGCTTTAAGAACATCCGCTGCCGCTTTTAATAAAGCGCCTTGCGCATTCCACCACGCCAATGCCGCTTCGCCGACAACGGCCTCAATGCGGCGCACGCCCGCCGACACCGCGCTTTCGGATATGATTTTAAACAAGCCGATATCGCCCGTCCGCTTCGCATGTGTCCCGCCGCAAAGCTCGATCGAATAATATTCCTTGCCATTGGATGGTTTTTCTTCGCGCCCGCCCATAAACAAGACTCGAACTTCGTCGCCATATTTTTCGCCGAACAAGGCCCTTGCGCCGTGCTTGATGGCTTCCTCGGGCGACATGAGGCGCGTTTCGATAGCTTCGTTCATGCGGATGCGCTTGTTTACCTCGGCTTCGACCCTTGCCAAAGCTTCGGGCGATATGGGAGTGGGCTGCGCGAAGTCGAAGCGCAAACGGTCATGCGCGACAAGCGAACCTTTCTGCGCGACATGATCTCCCAGTTCGCGTCTCAAAGCTTCATGAAGCAAATGCGTCGCCGAATGGTGCGCGCGCAAAGCCGAACGATGTTCGCCGTCAACAGTCAATGTTGCGTCATCGCCCGTTTTCACGACGCCTTTTTCGACGTGACCATGATGAACGATGACGCCGTCGGCTTCTTTTTGCGTGTCGATGATTTTGATAATCGCGCCGTTCGCCGTTTTTATGACGCCGACATCGCCCATCTGGCCGCCGGACTCGCCGTAAAACGGCGTTTGATTGGCGACGATTTGCGCCTCGTCGCCCGATTTGATTTCATCGATTCTCGCACCGTTTTTGACAAGCGCCGTGATTTGCCCTTCGGCCACCTCAGTGCTGTAGCCGAGAAAATCCGTCGCGCCCAATTCATCGCGCAACTCGAACCAGATTTTTGCCGTTCCGGTTTCGCCCGATCCCGCCCACGCTGCGCGCGCCGCCGCCTTTTGCCTCGCCATCGCGGCATCGAATCCGGCAACATCGACCTTTATTCCCTTGCCGCGCAAAACGTCTTGCGTCAGGTCGAGGGGAAACCCGAAAGTATCATAAAGTTTGAAGGCAACTTCGCCAGATAACGGCCTGTTTCCATTGATCTTTTTTGTTTCATCGTCCAGCAATTTCAGCCCGCGGTCGAGCATCGATTTAAACCGCGTTTCCTCCAGTTTCAGCGTTTCAGAGACCAATTCTTGCGCGTGAGCCAATTCCGGATACGTCGTTCCCATCTGATTGACTAATTCCGGAACGAGGCGATAGATCATCGGCTCTTTCGCGCCCAGCATATGCGCGTGGCGCATCGCGCGGCGCATAATGCGGCGCAGAACGTAGCCGCGTCCCTCGTTGCTCGGCAACACGCCGTCGGCGATCAGGAACGAGATTGCACGCAAATGATCGGCGATGACGCGGAAGGACGCCTTCTGTGCGCCTTCGGGATCAATTTTTGGAACCCAACTCGCTATTGCGCCAATTAACGCCTTGAACAAATCGATATCATAGTTGGACGTGACGCCCTGCATAATCGCGGCCATGCGCTCTAATCCCATGCCGGTATCGATGGAAGGCCTCGGCAAATCGACGCGCCTGCCGTCCGGCAATTCTTCGAACTGCGTGAAGACGAGATTCCAGAATTCAAGAAACCGGTCGCCGTCCTCGTCTTTGCTTCCGGGAGGGCCTCCCTGCAACTTTTCGCCCTGATCGATGAAGATTTCGGAGCACGGCCCGCACGGTCCCACGTCGCCCATGCGCCAAAAATTGGAATCGGTCTTGATGCGAATGATCTTGCCGTCGGGAAATCCGGCGATTTTCTTCCATAATTCCCGCGCCTGTTCGTCCTCGTGATAAACGGTTACAAGCAAACGATCTTTGTTAAGCCCAAAATGCTTTGTGACGAGTTCCCAAGCCCATTCGATCGCTTCGGCCTTGAAATAATCGCCAAACGAAAAATTGCCGAGCATTTCGAAAAAGGTATGATGCCGAGCGGTATAGCCGACGTTTTCCAAATCATTATGCTTTCCCCCCGCGCGCACGCATTTTTGCGCCGTCGTGGCGCGGGTGTAGGGGCGCTTCTCGACGCCGGAAAACACGTTTTTAAACTGAACCATGCCCGAATTGGTAAACATAAGGGTGGGATCGTTGCGCGGAATCAAGGGGCTAGAGTCTACCCGGGTATGTCCCTGCGATTCAAAATAATCGAGGAAGGTCGAACGAATATCGGAAAGAGTCTTGGTCATAGGCTTAACTTTTGAGAAAAGGATCGCAAACAAACAGCGATGAGGGATAGCATATCTTTCTTGGGAGCAAATAGGGGGTATTTGACGGAGTCTTCCTAAAAAAGTGAGATTTATTGCTCGCAAGCCTTGTTTTTCGCTCGAAAAAATAGCACAAAAGCCGATACCTTAACCAAGGAATTTGCGTCTGAATTTGGGGAAAAGTTGCTCGAAATGGCAGAAGATAAAGACAAAAAGATAGAAAAAAAGCTTCGCCTGACACAAAAGGAATTGGAAGCTGTCCTCAAAAAGCACGATGATTTTATTTGTGGACGCAAGGGAGGGATCCGGGCGCAGCTGGCTCATTACGATCTTGAGGGGCTTTCCTTCGCCAACAAAAACCTATCAGATGCCGATTTTACCGGAGCGCAGCTGAGTGAGGTCGATTTTACAGGTGCAAAGCTGGATCGCGCCATTCTCTACTGCGCCGATCTGCGAAAAGCTAATCTGAATGGAGCGAGCCTTGTTAACGCCGATTTGCGCGGCGCATCGTTGCGAGGAGCCAATCTGGTCGGCGCCAATATGGCGGGAATCGACTTGAGAGAAGGCTCTCTCTCGAACGCGGTGGCCAAGGGCGAACTGAAAGACGTTCAGAAAGGCATACCCGCCGTCGACAAGGGCGGCGCCAATCTGAGCGGCGCCAATCTTAACGGAGCCAAAATGTCGGGAGCTGTCGCGATCGGAAGCGATTTCAGCGATGCTTTGATGAAAGGGGCAAAGATCAAAAGGGCCAGCCTTAAAAATGCCAATTTCAGCGGCACCAATCTCGAAAATGCCGATTTTACCGAATGCGATCTGGAAAACGTGATTTTGCGTGGCGCCGTTTTGGCGGGCACTGCGATTAATCTAAGCGAAGTTTCGAAGGAAAATCTGGAAGGCGCGTTGATGGGTGCGCCGGTGGGGCTCACGATCAAGGATTTAGTGGCTCCGATCAATCAGCTCTTGCAGATTCATAAAACGTGGATCGATAGCAACGGGAAAAACGGCAAGCAATTCGACGTTAGTGGCTACGATATGCGGGGAAGCACCGGTTTCGGCGGCCAATGCTTGATATTGATGAAGGCAAAAGGCGCCATTTTATACGAGCTCGATTTTTCGGGCGCGCAGGTGCAAGGAAGCGATTTTCGTGAGGCCGATTTACGCCGCGCGAACTTCAGCGGAGCCGATATGCGCGGAGCGAATTTCGACAAGGCCCAGTTAAGAAACGCCAATTTCCAAAACACGCGCATGCAGCCCGTTGTTCTGTCGAACGGCCATGTGTTGGCGACGAATTTCTCCGGCGTTTCCTTGCGCCACGCCAATCTGGCGAAAGCGAATCTCCAAAAAGTCAAATTTCGCAACGCCGATTTGCGGGATGTCGATTTGCGCGGAGCGGATTTGACGGAAGCAGATTTCGAAGGCGCAAATCTGGAAGGCGCGCAAATGGATCCGGAGCAGAAAGAGCTGCTGAAAACGTTCCGGGAGAAGGAATAAAGTTAGCTCTGGCGCTTGGGAATCCGCGACAAAGCGATGCTGGCGGCCACGACGACGTTCAGGCTTTCGACGCCGGTCGTCGGAATGCGGATTCGGGTTTCAAATTCGGCCGCATTTAATCCTTGGCCTTCCTCGCCCAGAAGCAGCAATCCTTGCGGAGGCCAGATAAAATCGTCGATGGACGCGCCGCGCGGATCGAGCGCGATGCAAGATCGGGGAAATTCCGCAAGTGCGGGGCCGCGAGCCATAGACACGCGAAGGACGCTTCCGGCAGACGCCTTGACGGCTTTCGGCAAAAAAGGATTCGCAGCCTCACGCGACAAGATAACGCGCGGTACGGAAAAAGCCTCGCAACTGCGGATTAAAGCGCCCAGATTTCCCGGGTCGCCGATGGGGGCTACAACCTCGATATCTTTCGGCTTGTAGGCGGCCAGATCCTCCGTCGTCACAGACGCCATGGGCGGCTGTTTCAGAACCAGAATGTTAAAATGCGTACCGAGCACATCGATTTGCGCGAAAAGGGGAGACGCAATTTCCACAAATTTCGCTCCGGCAGCCAAAGGCTCGCAATGCGGCCCCGCAATCTCATAAACGATTTTCAGAGAAGGCTTCTTCAGAAATTCACGAACCAGCTTTTCGCCGGAAAGCAAAAAAAGACCTTCCTCTTTCAATCCTTTGGAAGACGCGAGGCTCAGAAATCTTTTAAAAGTCTCGTTCTGCGCGCTTTCGATCATTACCGAGGCGGATAGCAAGCCGAACGCTTGAGTTCGCAGGCGTCGTTGGCTTTCGCAATGCAGTCGCTCTGAGCCTTCATTCTGGCTTTTTCAGGCGCGCTTTCTTTGTCCCATGCCATTTTGTCTTTGCCAGCGGTGGCGATGGCGATGCAGCTGTCCTTGGCGGACAAAACAACTTTGCAATCTTCGCCATATTTGGTGCAATAGCTCAGCGCGCTTTTATTCGCGCTTTTCTCGTCAGGGGAAGGATCGGACATGCCCCACGCGCCGCTCTTTTCGCTAAAGGCAAGCGCGCCGTAAGAGAGGCTATCGCTGGCATGCGCCGCAAAAGACAAAAGCGCTACCGCAGACAGGACCAAAGGAACCGCCGCGAGCCGTAGTAAATGAGAAGAAGTCATATTCCAACCCCCTGTTTGGTGAAGACCTTAACCAGGGTTTTTAAAACTCCGGCTCAAACTACCTATCAGAAACAAATTGTGGACACAAGCCGTTTTGCCATTGCCCGACTCTCTGGACAGTGAGATTCACACGAATTGGCAGTTTATGATCCTGAGGGGTTTCGGATAGAAGGCTGGTACTATGAACGCGGGTTACGCAAAGTGAGGGGCGTAGGCGATCGCGCCGTTGGCTGGATCGGGCAAGAAATCGACACGTGGATTGCAGGGTGGATTCAGAAAACGAGAAATTTTAATTTGTAAAACTATTGCCGCGGTTGCCAATACACTCTCGGCTTTTCGCGCGAAGAAGGCCGTGTGCATCCGGGAATGTTTATTATTTCTTTCATGTATTGCTTCAGCACCGTTTGTCCCACCATGAGAGGCGTGACGGCGGGTTTCGAAGTCACGTTGGTCATGGTTGACGTGGCTTCTTTGGCATCTAGCGTAGGCGATTGATGCGGTTCGGCCTTCAGTGTCAGATCGGATTGTGGCGCGTTTGTTTCTACGCATACTTTCAGTTGTTTGATATCCGCATCTAGCTTTGAGATTTGAGCGTCGATTTCTTTGATCTCGTTCCCGATGGGTTTGACAACAAAATGCTTATAACCTTTGTAGCTAGAAATGCCGCCAACTATAACAACAGCGGTTGCTGCGGTTAATACGGCTATGCCCGCACCCACGACGAATGGAGCGACAAGCGCAGCAGGGATGGCCACTATGGTCATCGCTATGGTGTATTTCAACCAAGCATCATCTTTTTCTTTGGCCTTATCGCCCCTGTCTTTGATCTTATCGCCTCTTGCCATTGCAAGATCATTTTTCTCGAACGACCTTGCAATCAGACTATTTAATATAGTCACCGTCTCAGCCACTGATTGCTTGCCATGCTTTTTGGCATATGCCTGCGCAGATTCATCTTGTAGATGTTTTTCAAGAATGTCTTTCTTGGATTCGATGTATTTTTCGAGCTCATCTTTTTGATTTATTGTATTATATGCCCACGTTAGGCATTCAGGATGATTTCTCACCAATCTTGTAAGTTTGTCCTTTGCAAAAAGAACAATTACGAGGCCCAAAGCGGGGATAGCCTCGTCAAACTTTTCGTCAGCCTTTTGATAAAAACTATCAGAAACATCCGATGACATAATAAAAAATCTCCGTTAGAAATATACGGAGATTTTAAACCGCCATGATTAGCATTAGATTAATTTTGTATACAAAATTCGGACAAAAGGTTTTGGCAATTCAGCAACAGCAACATATTGTTAACCAGGACAGGGTGCCGCTACGCAAGGATGCTTTTTACAATAATCTCTATATTTTTGTTCGTCTTCTTCAAGAGACGCTTTGTAAAACTGTTGTTCTCTTGCGTACCGAGCCTTTTTTTCCCCTTCAGTTTCCATCCGTACGGGCTCGTTTGATACTCCTTCTATGTCCATGGAGTGCACAGTCCACCATGCGGCAAATTCTTTAGGATCAAAAGGCTTACTGAAGTCATACGACTCGGGCACACCCTTCGCGGCAACTTCTGTTCCTGCCGCAGATGCTGTTTGTTTTATGTCCGCCATTGTTACGCCTTCGCTTCTTAGCTTCGTAAAGTGTCTGAAGCTTTTTATGCCGCGACCATTATAAAGCGAAGTCGTTTCCATTTCCAGAAGTCCTTAAAAGAATACTTTCATGGCATCTTATGCGACTAGAATATCGAGCTATGATTGATAAACCTTTAATATTTATGGTTAAAATTCTGGGGGTCTGTTTATTCTGCGCTTGTAATTTAAAGCATTAATATTTTCAGACCTGCATTAACCGTATTCATCCGTTTGGGCCTTGGCATTATTTTTGGTTTCGTAGTTTATCGAGGTAATCCGCCCATTTCTGCATCATCTTGCGTCGTTCGGGTATCGCCCCTGTCTTTGATCTTATCGCCTCTTGCCATTGCAAGATCATATTTCTCGACCAACCTTGCAATCAGACTGTTTGATTCAGACACCGCCTCGACCAATGATTGCGCGCCATGCTTTTTGCCATATGCCTGCACAGATTCATCTTGCAGATGTTTTTCAAGAATGCCTTTCTTGGATTCGATGAATTTTTCGAGCTCATCTTTTTGATTTATTGTATTGCATGCCCACGTTAGGCATTCAGGATGATTTCTCACCAATCTTGTAAGTTTGTCCTTTGCAAAAAGAACAATTACGAGGCCCAAAGCGGGGATAGCCCCGTCAAATTTTTCGTCAGCCTTTTGATAAAAACTGTCAGAAACATCCGATGGCATAATAAAAAATCTCCGTTAGGAATATACGGAGATTTTAAACGGCTATGATTAGCATTAGATTAATTTTGTATAAAAAATTCGGACATAAGGTTTTGGCAATTCAGCAACAGCAACAAATTTTTAACCAAGACATGGCCCCGCTATGCAAGGATGTCTTTCACAATAATCTCTATATTTTTTTTCGTCCTCTTCAAGAGACGCTTTGTAAAACTCTTGTTCTCTTGCGTACCGAGCCTTTTTTTCTCCTTCAGTTTCCATCCGCACGGGCGCATTCAGGCCCTCCTTCATTCTCGCCAGCATCTCTTCGCTCCGCTTCAAATAGTCTCTGACGTCAAGAATAAACGGATCGACATTGCATGAATCGGATGCGTGTTTTGCGGCGACTTCTGTTCCTGCCACAGATGCTGTTTGTTTTATGTCCGCCATCGTTACGCCTTCGCTTCTTAGCTTCGTAAAGTGTCTGAAGCTTTTCATACGGCTTATACGGCGACCATTATAAAGCGAAGTCGTTTCCATTTCCAGAAGTCCTTAAAAGAATACTTTCATGGCATATTATGCGACTAGAATATCGGGCTATGATTGATAACCCTTTAATATTTATGGTTAAAATTCTGGGGGCCTGTTTATTCTGCGCTTGTAATTTAAAGCATTAATATTTTCAGGCTTGCTTTAACCACAATCGTCCGTTTGGGCCTTGGCATTATTTTTGGTTTCGTAGTTTATCGAGATAGTCCGCCCATTTTTGCATCATCTTGCGTCGTTCGGGTAAATGGGCCGTGCGATTATAAGCTCTGCCGTTCGGATCGCGCACGGCGTGGGCAAGCTGGTGTTCAATGTAATCGGGGCGAATGTGCAAAACTTCATCGAGAACCGTCCGCGCCATTGCGCGGAAACCGTGGCCTGTCATTTCATCTTTTGAGATTCCCATACGCCGCATGGCGCAAAGAATAGCGTTGTCGCTCATGGCTCTTTGGTTGGAGAGGGGACTTGGAAACAAAAATCTTCCGCGCCCCGTCATTAAGTGCAGTTCTTTCAAAATCTCAACGGCTTGCCGCGATAGGGGAACCAAATGCGGTTCACGCATTTTCATTCGTTCGGCGGGGATGTTCCATTCGGACTTCTCGAAGTCGATTTCTATCCATTCGGCTTGCCGAAGTTCTCCCGGGCGGACGAATACCAGGGGGGCAAGGCGCAAAGCGCTGCGTGTTACGGCGCTTCCATGATAATCATAAATTGCGCGAAGCAATGCGCCGATGGCTTTTGGTTCCGTCACAGCCGCAAAATGGCCGCCTTTGACTGGCTGCAATGCGCCGCGCAAATCGGCGGCGGGGTCACGAGTGGCGCGGCCTGTGGCAATGGCGTAGCGGAATATCTGGCCGCAGGTTTCCAAAACCCTATGAGCCGTGCCAAGAGCGCCCCGTGCTTCTGTTCGCCGCAAGGTGGCCAAAAGTTCGGGTGGAGTAATATCGGCAATCGGACGCTGACCAAGCCAAGGGAAGGCATCTATTTCAAGCCGCCGCGTCGTTTTTGTTGTGTTTGAGGGGGCCCAAATAGTGGCTTTCTGGCCAAGCCATTCTCTGGCTACAACCTCAAAAGTGTTCGCTTGACTATCATTCCAAGCCGCTTTTTTGGCTTTACGGTTAACGGCGGGATCAATTTTGTCGGCTAGTTTTCTACGCTCCAAATCGCGGCGGTCGCGGGCCACTTTTAAGGCGATATCGGGATACGTGCCAAGAGATAGGAGTTTTTCTTTCCCTGCAAAACGGTATTTGAAGCGCCACCATTTGCTGCCATTGGGCATTACCAATAAAAAGAGACCGCGTGAATCGAACATTTTGTAGGGTTTATTGCTCGATTTGGCTCGGCGAATGGCGGTGTCCGTCAGGGGCATAATAGGGGTAACCTCAAGTCTTCATCCCACTTACCCCTAGGACGTTACCCCCACTTGAACATGGATTTCAACAAAATTCGTTAGACGACAATAGAAGCAAAAATCAATAAAAACTCACAAAATTATATGTGTTTTAGACTTTTCTAGATGTCTCTAGACTTGGTCTTGGTTGGGGCGGGAGGGATCGAACCTCCGAATGGTGGAATCAAAATCCACTGCCTTACCGCTTGGCTACGCCCCAAAAAGAAAGGAAAGAGGGGTATAGCGGCTGTTTTTGTCCGCCGCAACCCTCCTTCGCTTCAGTTGTAACGGAAGGGATATATGCCCCGCAGAACGGCTAAAATTAAGGATATCGCTTCAGGCGATAGCGTTGCCTTGGCAAAAGAGATAGATTATCGTCTGCAACGCTGACTTTTTATAAGAGAGGATCGAGTATTATGATTTCATATATTATAGCTGATACAGGCGGTGTGCTTTGGAATTCCGACCCTTGGATCATGAAGTGTTTCAAAGAGGTTTTTTCCGAATTGCACGAAAAATATCCGTTTATCAGGGAACCGACGAAAACCGAACTTAAAAGCTTTCCCGGTCCTTCGCTCGACGATAATTTGGAAAGAATGATTAGCCCCGAGCATCCGGGGTATTTGGAAATCCGCAAGGAAGGCCACGATTTATACAGGAAAAAGCATGATACGCCCGAAGGGCTGGAAGCCGTCCAAATTTACAGGGGCGTTCGCGTTATGTTGGGGAAGTTAAATAATCAAGGAAAAATTTTAATCGCCCTGACGGAAAAAGCGACGGAAGCGGCCGAGGCTTCTTTCCGATATCTTGAAATCCGGGATTATTTCAAAAGCGTTCAGGGAACAAAACTTGCCGGTGAAGTCGTGACGCGTCATGAAAACATCCTGCGTTTGGTCGAAAACAATATGATGAGTAAAAAAACGACGATTAGGCTTTCCAACACGGTATTTATCTGCGGCCGCGCAAGAAGCGCCGAAGCGGCGTCTCGCCTTGGCTTCCGCGTTATCGGCGCGACGTGGGGCGGGGCTACGGCAGACGAGCTTAAAAAGGCCGGTGCGTCATTAATCGTAGACTCGCCCGAACTTATACCGACGGCCGTCGCAAAGCTGGAAGGAAAAAAATCTGCGCTGAAATTCAATCCGAAGCGACATATATAACATCCCTTTCGTTTTTACTCTTGCTTGTTTTTCGTCTTTAGCGAACATTCTTTCAGGATTCGCTTAGGGTGAGGGTTCATGCGTACTCAAAGACAGCTTCGCGTCGGCGAAGAAATACGCCACGCTTTGGCGTGCGTGCTGATGCGCGACGACGTGCCGTGGCCGAGGGGTTTCAAATCCCCGGCGATTACGGTGACGGAGGTCAAAATCAGCCCCGATCTTAAAAACGCGACGGTCTATGTGATGCCCTTGGGCGGAGAGAAGCTAACCGAGACTGTAAGGGTCATGAACGACGGAGTCGGATTTTTCCGTTTTGCGGTCGGCAAAGCTGTTCCGCTGCGCCATGTGCCGAAGCTCAGGTTTATGGCGGACGAAAGTTTCGACGCCGCGCATAGGATCGAAAAAATCCTTTTGACGCCCGAGGTGGCGAAAGACCTCAAACGGAAGAAGGAAGACAAAGACTCGGAGTCTTTTTAGCTTTTAGGCCGATCAAGCGAAGGCTTGCCGAAGAAATACCCCTGCATGTAATCGATTTTCGTGTTGCGCAGCCATGCGGCGGCCTCGGCCGTTTCGATGCCTTCAGCGACGGTCTGAATGCCAAGGCCGTGCGCCAGATCAATCAGCACCATGACAAGATGCTGCTGCTCGCGGTTAGTTAGAAGGTCTTTCAAAATGTCCTTGTCGATTTTCATGATCGATAAGCCTAACTCGCGCAAATAACGAATCGATGTCGACCCCGCGCCGAAATCATCCAGCGAAATGCGCGCGCCAAGATCCCTAAGAGCGTTGACAAGGCGCTTTGTTTCCCCGACGTCGACAAGGACGGCGGTTTCCGTAATTTCGACGATCATCCGCTTGGCGACTTCGGGACGCGTCTCCAGAACCTGCCTGACATAATCCGGCCAGTCGGATTGCGACGCGGTAAAGCCCGAAACGTTGATCGCGAGGCTCAGCGTGGGAACGGCCTCCATATCGCGGATGGCCATCGTGAAGACTAACCTGTCGAGTTCGCTCGCGAGCCCCATCTGTTCGATCGTCGGAACGAACAGTGCGGCGGAAATGGGCTTGCCGTCTTCGCCAAACATGCGCACCAGCGCTTCGTAACAAACGGGCTTGCCCGTGGCGGCTTCGACGATCGGCTGATAGGCAAGCCGGAAGCCGTCGTTTTTGAAAGCGCGCTTGATACGCTCGCCCAGCTCCAAAAGTTGGCGGTTTTCCTGCACGCGTTCCGGACTGTCGACATATTCGATAAAATTGTTCAGCCCGCGTTGGCGCGCCATATGCAGGGCCTGCTCGGCAAAAATCATAGCTTCGTTCGCGTTCTTGGCGACGGTTGGCACGCGCACGCCACCGATGGAAACGGTGATGTGCAGGGGCGCGTTGGCGGCGACGAGAGGCGAATTGCGGAAATCGTCGATGATGCGCTCGGCTAGAACTTGCAGATCATTGCCTAAAGGCTCGGGCAAAAGAATGCCAAAAGTGTCGCCGCCGACGCGGCCAAGCGTGGCGCGCGTAGGGATGATTTGTTCGAGGCGTCTTGCCACGCCGCGCAGGACGGCGTCGCCGGCCTCGGTGCCGATGGCCTCGTTGACGAAAGACATTTTGTCGATATCGACGACCAAACAGGCGCCGACCCGGCGCGTCAGTTTTGCGTTCTCGATCGTGCGCGCCAGCTGCGATTGCAGAACGTACCGTTTGAAACAGCCGGTCAGTCCATCGCGTTCCGTTTCCTCATCGGCGGAAGAAAACGCGTGCGCCGGCTGATCGATAATGCGCCACACGCCCCGCTGACGGATGGGGCGGTTATTAGCGTCGTTCTCGCTTTTACCGCGTTCGTGTATCCACAAGACGCCGTTCGAGGCGTTGGTGATGCGGAATTGCCGGTTGAAAGCGTTCGCCTCGCCGCTGAAGAAAATGGAGCGGTCATCGGCGTGCAGGACGTGATACAAAGCTTGCGAATCCTGAGGCGGTTTTTCGGTCGCAAAAGCGTTGCACCACGAGCCGAACCAAGTGATCGTATCGTTCTTTAAATCCCAATCGTAGGCAATATCGCCAGCCGCCGATAAAACGTCGGCAAGATCAGAAAGCTCGGTCATATGGGGCAAACTCGTTACGTTGATAGGCGCAGTGTACAGCAAATGGTTTAATTTTTAATAAAATAGGGAGAAAGATTTTGCAGCCCCGAAAACGTACAACCATATGTTTGGCAACGCCTTTTTTTCCAGATTTAGAAAACGTGTTTTTTATCGGAGCTTGCTCCTGCCTTGAAACAGGAGAATAAGGACCTGTTTACGATTTTTTAAGAAGGCAACGATTCAATAAAGCCCTTATAGTGGAGGGGGCGTGGAACTTTATTTGCAGGTTTTTTCTGCCTATATTTATTCGTTTCTTTCAAAAATCGCTTGTTTCTCTCGCTCTCCACTCCCATAAAGCCCTCAAAGAGTAGCTTTTCGTTATTTTCCGGTGCAGAAAAGAAGAATGAATCCTTTCACTCTCCGCTGCGATAAAAGACTGGTCTTCCTCGCTGTTTTTTTCGTGGCGTTGGCGTTGCGCGTCGTTTTTGTTTTTCAGTGGAACCATACGCCCTACGGCGCTATGCCGTTTCTAGATGCGCGGCTTAATGACGATTGGGCACAAGCCATCGCGCAGGGCCAGCTTTTACGCCTTCGGGCATTTTATACTTCGCCGCTTTATCCTTACGCGCTTGGTGCGCTTTATGCCGTTTTTGGGCATAGTCTTTTGTTGGCCGGTCTCTTTAACGCCCTTCTTAGCGCGTTGTTCGCGGCTGTTTTAAGCGTGCTGGCCTATGACTGTTTCGGATTTAAATCCGCCGTGGTAACGGGGATTCTCGCGGCGTTTTTCCGGCCCTTGGTTTTTTACACAGCGCCGATTCTGAAAGAGTCATTGTTGCTTTTGCTTCTGGCGTTGTTTCTGATGTTTGCCGTGCGGGCATTGAGGCAAAACCGGCTGCGCGACGCGGCTTTGGCAGGCGCGCTGCTTGGATTTTGCGCCTTAGCGCGTGGGAATGTCTTGTTGCTGGCGTCTATCGTTTTTGCGTTTGGCTTTTTTAAATGGAGGCGTCGGTTTCTGGGAAGCGGAGCGCTCTTTGCAATTGTCCTGCTCTTGTGCATCGCGCCCGCCACAATCCATAATTATATCGTTAGTGGCGATTTCGTGCCGTTGAATTACGACGATGGATTTAACTTTTATATAGGTAATTCGCCAACGGCAAACGGTGCGAATGAATATCCGCCGGAAATTTCCACTGACCCCGTGCAAGAGGAACTCGGCGGCATAGCCGAGGCGCGCGAAGCGCGCGGACATGACGTTGGTCCATCCGAAGTTTCCACCTATTGGCGCGATAAGGCGGTGGACTTTATTCTGCATAATCCCATGCGGGATTTGGTTTTGCTGAAAAACAAGTTTCTGGCGTTCTGGAACAACGCCGAAATTTCCGACAGCTACGACAGTTATTCATTCCAAAGCGATTTCGGCACCCTTGTTTCCGGTCCGCTTCTGCCGTTTTGGCCGATTTCGTGCCTTGCGGCGTTCGGCGTGGGCGCGGCTTACCTCAAGCGGCGGGAAGAAGTCACGCTTCTGGCTGGTTTTGCCTTCGTCTATATGCTCTCGGTGCTTTTGTTCTATGTGACAGACCGCTACAGACTTCCGGTTGTGGTGTTTCTGCTGCCGCTTGCGGGTGCGGCGGTTCCTTCTGGTGTGTGGCTTGTACGGGCAAAAGCGTGGCGCTCTCTGATGGCAGCGGCGGTTTTGGCAATAGTCTTTCTGTTTCTCGGCTTGAGAACGGCGGCGGACGCCGTGGATACGTCAGCAATTTTGCCTGAGAATTCCGATGTGCAGGTTTTCATTCGCGGCGCGCTTACGGAGGAGAGCCGCGGTCACTACGCTCATGCCGAGCGTCTTTTGAAAGCGGCGATGCAACGTTATCCCGCGGATGGTGTGATCAACTATAATTACGGCTGCCTGAAAGTCTTGCAGGGGGATTTTCCCGCCGCGCTGGCCGCGTTTCAAAAAGCGATAGATCTAAAACCAACTTATGTCCTTGCCTATTATGAACAAGCAAAAATTTATGAGAAAATCGGCGGTCATGCACACGCCATTGCATCCGTGCAACACGGACTTGAAGCCAATCCATCCGATCCGCTACTTCTGCAGGCGCTTGCGGAATTACGCGGGAAATAAAGCTTGTTAGCTCCGGCGCAGTCTAGAACGGCATCAGGATATCGAACAACTGATCGCCATAGCGAGGCTGCTGAACGTCGTTGATGGTTCCTTTGCCCCCGTAGTTGATGCGCGCTTCCGCAATCTGGTCGTAGGTAATGGTGTTGTCGGCCGCGATATCCTGTGGGCGAATAATGCCGTTGATGGTGAGTTCGCGCATATCGTAATTGACGTTGACCTGTTGTTTGCCTTCGACGACCAAATTGCCGTTGGGCAAAACCTGAATGATCGTCGCGGCGACGCGCAAATCGATCTGTTCCTGCCGACCGATCGATCCTTTGCCGTCGTTGCTCGTTGCGCTGGCCGCATCGACAAGGCTCGACGGATCGACGGCGTTGGGAAGAACCTTGTTCAATTTGGTCTCGAAGCCGAAGAAATTGGTCAGACTCGCCGTATCGCTGTTGGACCTCGATCTTTGCGTTTCGTTCGAAATCTGCGCTTGATCGTCGATCGTAACGACAACGGTTAAAATGTCTCCCACGTGGCTTGCGCGCTGATCGCGGAAGAAGGCCCTGCCGCCCGGCTCCCACAGGGAATTGGGCTGATGATCGTTCAAGGAAGGCGGCGGCATCGGCATTTTGACGGGCGTATAGCCGGGGCGATGCGTGGGATCGTCGATCGAGGCCAATTTCGGTTCGTCTCCGACATCGGATATGCGGTCGAAGGCATTGCAAGCGGCCAAAGAAAGCAACACTGTGGTTGTTAGAAGGATATTTGCGTATGTTGGTTTGGCCATAGCGGGTTCCTATTCTGCCAAAGCGACTTTCCGCGCGATGCGGATTTCGACGATACCGGGGGCTGTGACAACGCCTTCGACGATGCGGTTGCTTTGTGTGTTAACGACACGGATGGTTTCCCCTTCGACGCCGTCCTGCTGGGCTCTACCTTGGGCGGTGACGAGGATATACGGAGTCTCGATCTTCATCGTGACCAGCGAGCCCCGCTGCACGAGGCGCTGCGGCATGATATCGCGCGAGCGTAAAATTTGTCCCTCGGGCGTGTCGCGGCGGAGTTCACGCCCGATCAGCTGGCTTTGTTCCGTAACAATGTCAGCGGTCAGGCGTTCCTCCGGCATATCGATCCAGTCCAGATCGTCGGATCCGATCACCGTGCCGCTTTCAAGCCGGCGCGCGAGAACGGGAACGCTGTGCTTGACCAACACATGACCCATAAGGGGAATAACATAAGAACCGCGCGGAGTTTGCGCGACAAGGTCGGTGCGGAACTGCTTGACGGCGGGGTCGTAGAAAAAATTCTCAAGCTTGAAATCCGGAGAATCGTCGGTGGGCAAGTCGATTTCCAACGAACGCTTGTCGAGAGCGATCTCGAAATTCAGTCTTTTGGCGTCGCCGTCGGCTTTCATCTTGGCGACGATGGCTTCGCGAACTTTGTCGCCCGAAATGCGGGCGCAGGCTGAGGAAACGCTGATATGAGTAGCCGTGTCCTGCGTTTGCCAGTCGAGGCGGTAGGTTTTTGCGAGCTTTTTAAGGACATCTTCGTCATAGAGCGCGGGCCTGCATGGCGGGGGCGCCTGCGCGATATCGCGATCGATTTCGGCGGGAACTCCCTTGAACAAATCACTAAGCTTGACGGAAGCGCGGGTGACTTCAACGTCGGGATTCAGCGTGACGGAGGAATCCGCCGCGCAGGGGGTGGGAGAACCGGCGCTGCCGGAAAGAATGAGCCACGATGTGAACAGGATTCGGGTTGTTTTTTTCATCTTGCCACCCTTCGAATTTTAAAAAGCTTGTCGTTCCGAGGCGGCTCGACGCGAATTGCAGGCGCGAATCCGGAATTCAACTGAGCTTTCAGCAAAAACCTCCGCTTCATGCTTTCGACGATATATTCCGTTATCGTGTCCTTTTTTGGGGGCAGGGGGAATGCCCTGTTCCCGTCGATAGGCAGGCTCGGCTCCGAACTTGCGCTTTGCGCGCCGCGGAATAACGGGGTTTTCGAGGACTTATAAGCGGTGAATTTGCCCATATCCTATCCTCCTTATGTCTTCATCTGATTCGTCGTCGTCAGCATCTGGTCGGCGGTGTTGATGACTTTCGAGTTCATTTCATAGGCGCGTTGCGCCGTGATCAGATTCGTGACCTCGGTCACGATGTCCACGTTCGAAGTCTCAAGCGATCCCTGAACCATCGTGCCCATACCCGAAGTTCCGGGGCTTGCCGTCGTCGGCGATCCAGAGGCGTCCGTTTGCTTCAACAAATTATTGCCGGTGGCTTCCAATCCGACGGGATTGATAAAGCTCGCCAATTGTAATTGTCCCAACGTCTGCTGCGCCGTCTGGCCGGTGATGGTGGCCAGAATCTGCCCGCTGGAATTGACAGTAATCGCGGTGGCTGTCGTTGGAACGGTGATGCTGGGAAGAATTTGATAGCCGTCCGCCGTCACGATCTGGCCGCTGTTGTTCAGCTGCAAAGCGCCCGAGCGCGTATAGGAAGTCGTGCCATCGGGCATCTGAACCTGAAAATAACCGCGCCCGTTGATGGCAAGATCGAGCGTATTGCCCGTCGTGGTAAGATTTCCCTGCGTGTTGATGCGATAAGTCGCGGCAGGCATGACGCCGAGGCCGACTTGCAGACCGGAAGGCACGATCGTCCCGCTGTCCGAAGACGCCGAACCGACGGTCCGCATGTTCTGATAAAGTAAATCCTGAAATTCGACGCGCGAGGCTTTGAAGCCGGTGGTCGAAGAGTTCGAAATGTTGTTCGAAATGACTTCGACGTTCAACTGCTGGGCTTCCATGCCGGTGGCGGCGATGCTTAGGGCTCTCATACGGGACCTCTTTACGATGACGACTGCGATAACTTATCTATGGCGTTGCTTAGTCTTGAGTTCTCCTGTCCAAGCAAATTCGTGGCCTGTTCGTAGGCGCGTTGAATGCGGATCAGATCGGTGATTTCCAAAACGGGCTTAACGTTGGAATCCTCAATCGCTCCCTGAATGATCGGATTTCCTTCGACAGGAGACGGCGCCTGCGTCGTCGTCAGCAAGCCGTTGCTTGTGGGCGTGACGGCCTCGTCGTCGTCGAATTTCACGATGCCAAGTTTTCCAAGCTGCGCGCGCGATGTCGACGTGCCCGTCTGCAAAGTAATAAAGCCGTCGCCTGAAACAGTAATGTCGCGGGCGTCGTCGGGCAGGGTGATCGCTTGTCCGCCGTCGTCGAGAACCGGCTGGCCGCTCGACGTGACGATCTGGCCCTGATTGTCGGTGCGGAACGCTCCGTCACGCGTGTATTGAACGCCCTGCGGCGTCTGAATTTGAAAATAGCCAGCCCCCTGAATGGCGAGATCGAGAGGATTGCCGGTCGTCGTGATCGTTCCGGGCGTCGTATCGCGGTAGGTCGCGCGATCGTATACATAGCTGGTGCTTTGCGAGGGCGACGGCCTGCTTAAGTAAGTTTCGAACTGAATGCCTTCGCGCTTGAATCCGGTCGTGCTGCTGTTGGCGATGTTGTTGGCAATAACGTCAACCGAACGCTCCAGCGCCATTTGATCGGAAAGCAGAACGAGGCTTGTGGAAAACATGCTGAACCCGGTAAATAGTCGGAAACGCGCCTATCGCGTCCCACGCCGAGTTCAATGCATAGGCTGTGCCAAAAATATTATTATATGAATCAGGATATTAGGAGGGGGCTGGCGAATCTTCCCCTTTCGTGTCGGCACATTATGCCAACAAAAAGGAAAACAAAACGGCTTCTTTCAAGTTCTCTTTATAAGCACAGTGCGGTCGTTTCGAAATCCTTGGGCGGATTTATCGGGTTTCGTTTGGTTCTGGCCCCGAAGGCTTCTTTATATTCGGATTCCGAAGGAATGACGAATTTATACTGGCCTTGCATTCTTTCGTTAAGATAAATTCCAATCAACTGAAAGCGGTAATAGTTATCAACCTGAATCTCTACGCCTTCCGCTTCCCGAATCCACTTAAGAAGAATTGCCGCATCGCTCTTTTGGGACTGGCTCTTGATTTCTCTCGCCCAATCATCAAACGCTTGGGCGACTATTTCTATCGGAACCTTGAACTCGAAAGCGGCCAGCGAAGAAGCGGGATCGTTTTCATCTCGCCGGTTTTTGACATGTTCAACGATCTTTTTCAAGGCTTGAGACAGGGAAACGGTTTTTGAAGGAACAGGATTTTGCGGGGGATTTCCGTTCTTTTCAGCGGCCTTGTCCGTCGTCTCTTTAATAACTTCCCGGGGCTGAGGCGGGGAATCTTCATTCGGTGGGATTGTTTTTGTTACTTCGTTCTTTGCGGGTTTGATCTTCGGACCCCTGCTTCTTTTCGTTGAAACGACGATTTCTACCTCCCCCCCTTCATTTCCCAAAGACAGGCGATCTCCTATTTGGGGAATATGGGCGGTTACTCTCTTTTTATTTATACGAGGAGGAGATTTCTTTTCCGGTCCCTGTTCTTTTGAAGCTGCGCCGGAAATGGCGTTAAACTCGGCTTCCGAAGGACAAACGATATGAAAATTGTAACACATTCTTTCGTCGTTAAGCAGGGCGACCGTTTCTTTCAAATTTTGGTAAGTTCCGATCATCGCCTTCGCGCCGAAATCTTCACAAAGCCATTTTTTAAAATTGGCTGAATCGTTCCCTTCCGGCTTAACGTTGCACGAGTCCATCCAGCAATAGAAAGTATGCGCTGCAGGCAAAGCTCGAAAATCGGCTTCCGAAGGAACCGACTTGATGAAATAGCCGAATTTATTGAGCCGGGAGATCAGCTTCTCCAAATACTGGTAGGTTGCGACATGCGCCCACCCGTCTTCGCCGATCCACGTGAAAAGATAGCCGAGATCCCTCCCGTGTTTGGGGAGATAGTGATGATCGTCCATCCAGAGAGCGAATTCCTTTTCCGCAATCAGAGTGTTTATATAATCGTATTTTTGCTCCGGCATATCTTTCCCTCAAAAACAGTATCCAAAGGACGCAATTCCAATAATTCTAGAGTTCACAGGGAATCCCTTGCGCGCTTTGGGCGGAAAGAGTTGCGGCATTTGATCTTTTAGCCCTTTCGCTCATAGCCTTGTTATAGGCGCCTTCCGAAGGCGTATCAAAGCGGTATTTGGGGACGATTTCTCCGTCAACCTCATGCCCGATCATTTCCCTAAGTGACTGGCAAACCTTTTTGAAGCGCACGTAACTTTTTAGATGTATTTCGACGCCTTCCGCATCTCGAACAAAGTCGAGAACTCGCCTCTCCCATTTTGTTTCGGGCTCGGGGTTTTCGTTCGCCCAGCGATCGATATTTATGGCGACGATAATCGGTTCGGCTTCGTTTATGAAACTGGCCAGCGTCGGAATTTCTTCGGTATAATCTGGGCAAAACAGCTTAAAACGATTTAGAACCGTAGGCAGTACTTTTTTCCTGTTTATATCTTCAAGCAAATTTATATTTTTGACGGGAGTGCCAGGCTTAACGTTCTTTTTGCACTTGCTGGTGATGCCGGTATATACGATCTTACTGCACCTGCTGGTGGTTTCGGTAAATCCGATCTTAAATTTTTTGAATTCGCCTTTACATTTGCGTTCTTTCCCTGCCGGAGCGCGATCCGATGCCAGTGGATGCGTTTCTGTCTTGGGCGATGCCAGAATTTTTTGTGTATTTTGGAATTGTTTGTCCCTTATTTTATTAGCTTTCGCCAAGAGAGCGTCAAATTGATTTTCTGGAGGAAGGGTGATGTTGTATCCGTATCCCTTTTCTTGGTTGTTCAGAAGGGCGACGACGTTTTGTAATTTTTCGTACGTGTCGATCCTGCCTTCCAAAAGGGCTTCCGCATCAAGGAATTGAATGAAAAGGGCTGCATAGTCTTTTCCCGTTAAAGAAAGTCCGTTTTCATGTATCAACGAAATGAAATTCCGGGCGGCACGGCCAGCGCCGAAATCTTTCTTTATTTCTTCCGATGAAGGAAGCGGGCTGATTCCAAGATCTCCCGCTATAATCCATGCATGCCAATAATCCTTGATAAACAAAGGGCTCTTGTCGCCAAAATGCCACTCGAAGAAGGTTTTTAAAGTGATCTGGTTGCGAGGATAGCCTTGTTCGTTATGCCAGTCGTTATATTTGCCAACGATAATCGTATTGCTTACGTAGCGCTTTTTACTGTCCTGATACATAGTGTTTCCCCATAAAACCGTTTGAAATACCGATGATTTGTACTGTGCCGATGCTTTCCGGACAACAGGTTTTATTACTTTCATAGGAAAAAAAACAATAAAAAAAGCCCGAAAAAATGAAAATTCGGGCTTTAATTAACTTAAAAAATGTTGGTCTTATCTCTGAAGCCTTTCGAGGAAGTCATTTGCATTGGATTCCTGAACCGGGCGCAAATTTAAGACGCCATCAATGGCCTCTACGAATTTATAGTCGCTTTTAACATTATATTTGTACTGGTGTGGAGATATGGTCAAAACATCCGCATAGGCGCCAAAATCCAGAAACGGAGCAAAATAAGTACCTGCTCCGGATCGAATTAAAATTACGGGTTCTTTGGGCGCGTTAGAAAAAAATTTATTTTCTGGCAAAACGTCAAAAGAGCCGCCAACAATTCGTGGATAACGTTTTATGTGTTCTGCATTGTAGGAAGCCGCCGGGGACCTGCACCCGTGGGATGCTTCATAAAAGAGGAGAGTGTCTACGATCATGGCAAAAGCTCCTTTTAAAAAGAAATTAAACAATCCTGCACTTACGCATATAACACGAAGGATTGTGTCTTTCAATGAAGAGGGGGCGCAAACAATAAGCCCCCAATCCATTAAAACCAGTTTATCGGTGGTAGTTATCGGTCTTCGCTCCTTTTTGTTTTCTTCCCTGAGGCGCAAAAGGAACTTTTGTCTTAAGTAGTGTTTCGGCTGCCGCATGTTCAGGCTGCTTTACGATATCGAAGGCCTTCAGGTCGGGCATGATGCGGTCGGCATCAAGTTCGGGAGAGCCCGAGTCAAAGCGGCCGTGCTTCCACAAACTGTAAAGATGCTGTACCCAATCGCCCTTTTCGGAAAGTTTGAGGCTGCATTCATAAAGTTTTTTGCATCGCCTGTTATGTTCCCGGTTTTCCTTCGAAAGCCTTGCATAACCGTATTCCGACATCGGCAGGTCCCTGACATCGGCGGAGAATTTGTTTTTCTCGTCGACGTGCCACGCTTCGGCCGCATATATCACGAACCCGGCCTTTGTCATGACGTGGTAGAACATGCGGCGGCCCCATAAAGCCTTCGTGTCCTCCTCATTCAGCGGCGTGAAATTATTTTGACGGCTTTCCGCGCGGTATTGGGCTTCATTGAAGGAGAACGAGACTTCGTATCCCGCGTTCTTCGTCCAATTCGCCATGAGCGGGACTTCCTCTATCTTTCCCAATTTTGCTTCGCATCGGTCGAGCCACTCGCTGTAACACGCATACGCGGCATCGGCGGATTCCGTCGACTGTCCCTTGTTCTTGATCTTTTCCATCCGCGCCCGGAAGTCGTGGAGCGTATCGACGTCGTCGCCAATGGCATGGAAGGGAAAATTGCCGGAGAGAACATTTAAATTCTTCATGACATCGGGTCGGCGAAGCATTTTGAAAAGCTGCTCGCGGCCCAACTTCATGGCGATGGCGTTTAATTGGCGCGTCTGTTCCACATCGTCGAGGGTCTGGAATTTTTCCATGGCTTCGGAAGCGAAACGGATGCTCAAAGCAACTTCCGTTTTGAGCGGGAAGGCGAAACTAAAAGCCGCCCTGTAATAGGGAGGAGTATTTTCCGAAGTTTGTTCGTTTCTGGCGATGGTTTCGTAACAACTGCGGATAAGGTCTTTATTCCTGTATTGTTTAAGAAACTTCTTCTGATGCGCCAGCGTTTTGTGGGCGCAGGCAAGGAAGTATTTGCTCGGCTTCGTTATAAATTTCTCTCGAGCCCTTATGAGTTTTTTCTCGAAATAGTCGAAGGCGGTCATGTCATAGCCTTCGTCGTCGATCGCAACCTTGTCATAGACAGGACCCATGGGAACTTTTTGGGCATGTTCGCGGAAAAGCTCCTGACGGTGCAATTCGATGTCGAAATTCTCCGCTTCTTTCGCCGGATCGCCCGCGATTTCGCCTTGCTTTCTGTCGAGATTCTTCAGCTGTGCCCATATTTCCGGCTCAAAATAGATAAGAGCGGCGTCGACAGCGCCGCCAGTGCCGTGCGGCATGTTTTCGATGTTTGGCAGGCTGACGAAATTTTGGGTGTGTTCGACGGCGTCGGCTTCGGTGAAAGGCCTTTCGACGCCGTTTTTGTCCCTGATGATCGCCCCTTTAAGCCCCGGCCAGAGGGGGGCCAAAAAGGTGAAATAAAGGGAGCTTTGGACTTCTTTCGGGCGGTACGAATCGAGGACCACAAGCGCGTATCCCTCGGGCAGATGATCCGCCGCCTTGGCCAGCATGTCCGCGACCGTCTTCCTGACAAAACAGGCGTAGAGCGAGCCTTTCATCTCCTCTCTTTTGTACGGCGAATTCGGACGAAGGCCCGAGTAAACGGGGTCCGAGAAAACCCTGCGGTATTTTCTGTCCGCAAAAAGACCCAGAGGCACCAACTCTTCCTTAAAAAAAGAGCTGAGTTTGTCGATGACGACGAGCTTCCAGTCCGGGCTTCTCGGTTTCAACTCGTCAACCGGCCGGATTAACTGGGCGTAGCGGTCTAAATTATTTAAAAACTCAAACATAAAAATCTCTACGAAAGAAGTTTAGCCAAACATACAACTGAAAAAAGCGCTTACGCCGCTATTTATGTCGTCCCTTGTATCAGGAACGTGCGGCTTTTGGAAGTCTGCTCTTTTAGCAATCCTCCAAAGAAGTTTTTTCATTCCGGGGGGTTGTTTATCGAAAATATGAAATTTTTTGTCAAAATCCCGCAACCTTTTTTCATGCTTAATATTGGCGTCCGACATTTTAACGGGGCCGAATAAGGCTTGAGCCGCGCCTGTTGCCTGTGCCCATGGTTTGTCAAATAGATTAAACTGTCCTTGCTCATCCGGATAAAGAGCAAAGCCGGCCTTCATCAGTACGAAGGCGATAAAACGGCGATTGATAAGCTTGATCGTGTCGGCGGGAGACAGCCACCCTTGTCTTTCCCTCTTTCTTTCATAGTAATAGGCATTAACCATATCGTGGCCGTGCTCGTCGTGGGTGACGCGGTCGTATTTATGGCCGGTATCCAAAGGGACGCTCTCAGTGCGCACGATTTCCTGGCGGCAAAATTCAAGCGCGAGAATCTCGTCCTCTTTCGACAGGTCACCATTAATTTCCTGCAGTTTCTGGTCAATCTTGTCGAGTTTCTTCCATACCTCGGGGGAAAGCCATGCAATGGTTAGATCGACCGTGCTGCCGTAGGTATGCGGTGCGTTGTCTCCCGGCGCGCGGATATGGACTAAAGCGGCGTTTTCGGCAACTTCCCTGCTGTACCCGCCGGCAATAAAGCCGTCGACATACTGATTGAATAAAAAGTCCTGAACGGACAGGGGACGGTAAGCATCCGAGGCCACGATCACGCAGCCGATTTTCCGTAAGTCTTCGCTTGCTCCGGCGAGGCCATCCGCGGCCTCTTCCCGCATAAAGCAGGAAAAAAGAGCCCCCGGAACTTCGTCGCGTTCGTACGGCGATCCTTGGCCTCCGGCATAAGAGGCTATGGAGAAGATATAACGATACTTATCCTTGTCCGGGCACATTCCAACGGCGACAAGGCGGGAACCTTTTTCTTTAATGGGAAGGCTTGTCCAATTACCGTCGATCTTTGATGGAGGAAGCGGTATGTTGCAATCGACAAAGTTACCAATGTCAATACAAACGCTATCCAGATTATCGGACGAAACAATATGCATATAATTCCCGCCTAAATAACGATAGAAGTATGGGTATTAACGCTATTCCAAATAAATAATCAGTGGCTCATTTCAAAAATCTTCCAATGAGCGGGGCAAGTATACCATATTATTTCTGTCCCAAAAACAGCGTTTTTACCGGAATTACTTTCATCAAATAGCTAATAAAAAAGCCCGAACCAATGAAGATTCGGGCTTTTTATCGAACAGTGAAAATTTTTGACGATGTCATCCGTCCTGAAGAACTGGCAGCGACTTACTCTCCCGGGTCTTAAGACACAGTACCATCAGCGCTGGAGGCTTTCACGTCCGAGTTCGGGATGGGATCGGGTGTTGAACCACCGCTACAACCACCAGTTCATCGGGACGGATGATCTATCCCCCGAAGCTTTACGCGTAGGGGGACAAAGAATGAAAGTTCGGAAGAGCAGGGGGTGTAACCCCCGCTACCTTCAGATAAGGATCAAGCCTTTTGAGTTATTAGTACCGGTAAGCTACGCACGTCGCCGCGCTTCCACATCCGGCCTATCAACGTGATGGTCTATCACGACTCTCGGGGAATACTTGTTTCGAGGTAAGTTTCACGCTTAGATGCTTTCAGCGTTTATCTCGTCCGTATTTTAGCTACTCGGCTATGCCGCTGGCGCGACAACCGATCCACCAGAGATACGTCCATCCCGGTCCTCTCGTACTAGGGACAGCTCCTCTCAATATTCCTACACCCACGGCAGATAGGGACCAAACTGTCTCACGACGTTTTGAACCCAGC
>CAZPKC010000023.1:0-29156 GCA_964587125.1 uncultured Rhodospirillaceae bacterium
CGCCAGCCTTTGCCGTCGATAACCTGTTCGTTCGCCAAAACGGTATTGTCCACGGGGTCCCAGTTGACCCACGATTCTTTGCGGTAAATCAATCCGGCTTTCAAAAAATCGAGGAGCAGTTTTTGCTGATGCTTGTAATAATCCGCGTCGCAGGTCGTGACTTCGCGGCTCCAGTCGAGCGCGAGGCCCATGCTGTTCAACTCGCGTTTCATGTTTTTGATGTTCTCGTGCGTCCATTTCGACGGAGGAACGCCGCGGTCGCGTGCCGCGTTTTCCGCGGGCAAGCCGAACGCGTCCCATCCCATCGGATGCATCACATTGAACCCTTGCGCCCTTTTGTACCGCGCCACGACGTCAGACAGCGTGTAATTGCGCACGTGCCCCATGTGGATGCGCCCCGAAGGATAAGGAAACATCGACATGACGAAGTACTTGGGCTTGGATTGATCCTCGATCGCTTTGAAGCATTGCTTCTCGGCCCAGATTTTCTGCCATTTGGCTTCGGTGATTTGGGGATTATAACGCGTGGGCATTTTCTCTTTCCGAACACAAGAAGAATCTACAAGAACCGACACTTTAAACTACAAAGCCACTTGATAAAAACCTTTTTGACGTCCTATATCAAGGGGCATGTCTCAATCCGCCAAATTGCTGGAAACCGCTATAGCTCACCACAAAGCTCAACGGTTTCAGGATGCCGAAAAGGCTTATCGCAAGCTTCTGCGCGGTGAAAAAGCCAGTCCCGACGGATTGCGGCTTTTGGGCGCGCTTTATCTGCAAACGGGGCAAAAGGCGCTTGCGGCCGAATTTTTGGAAAAAGCCGCCCGTTTATTGCCAAAAGACCCGGAAACTCTCACGAATTTAGGCATCGCTTTGGAGGGGGTTAAGCGGCGGGAAGATGCTCTTTTGCGCTTCAAGCAGGCTTTGGCGTATCGCTCCGATTATCTTCCGGCGCTTAATAATCTTGCCCATCTTTGTTACGAAATCGGACATATGGACGAAGCGGCGGCCGCTTATGGGCAAATTTCGCGGCTTACTCCCGATCATGCTCCGGCGCATTTCGAATACGGCAACAGCCTTTTATCGCTCGTCAGGCTTGACGAAGCCGTCGCGCACTATGAGCTGGCGTTGAAGCTAAAACCCGATTACCTCGAAGCGATGATCAATCTGGCTACCGCGCTGGGCCTTTCGGGCAAAAATAATTCGGCGCGCGAATGGATCGATCGGGCGCGGATTTTGCTTGAGAAGGCCTTGAAGATAAGCCCCGACAACACGGTCGCGCTGAATAATCTCGGCATTCTGTTGCGGCAGCAGGGCAAAACGGAGGAAGCGGTATCCTGTTATCGCAACGCGTTAAGCCTGCGCCCCGATTACGCCGAGGCGACGATCAATCTTGCGACTGCCCTGCACGATCTTCATCATATGGACGAGGCAATCGATTGCTGCCGCACGGCGTTGCGTCTTCAGCCGAATTCCGCCGATGCGCGCATCAATCTCGGCACCTTTCTTCAGGAAAAAGGGCGTCATGAGGAAGCCGTCGCGATTTTCGACGAGGCCTTGCAGTACGAACCTTCTTCGCTCGAGGCGAAATGGAACAAAAGTTTATCGCTTCTCGCTTTGGGACGGTATGACGAGGGCTGGCCGATGCACGAATTCGGCCTTGGCGTCCTTTACATGCGCGGAAAATATAATCCGGAACGCCGCTGGAACGGCGAGGATTTGGCCGGAAAGCGCCTTTTGATCAGCCCCGAACAGGGATTGGGCGATAATCTGCAATTCGTGCGCTATGCCGAAATGTGCAAGGCCAAAGGCGCGCATGTGATTGTTTCATGCCCGCCCCCTTTGCGGCGGCTTTTTTCGAATTGCCCGTTTATCGACGAAGCGTTGGAAATTTCTATCGCGCCGGATTTCGATTTCCATGTGCCGATCATGAGCTTGCCCTTCATGTTCGGCACAACGCTGGAGTCCGTTCCCGCCTCGGTTCCTTATCTGCATGTCGGCGAGGCTGCGCGCGCCAAATGGGCGCGGAAATTTGCAGATGAAAATGGTTTTAAAATCGGCCTCGTTTGGGCGGGCAGCCCACGCGAGGATCAACCCAGCGCGCATTTGGTCGATCGGCGGCGCAGCATGGATTTGGAAATGCTGCGGCCCTTGTTCGGGTGCGAAGGTGCGCGATTTTACAGCCTGCAAATGGGAGCAAAGGCCGATCAGATAAAATCCTGCGGCCTGCAAGATAAAATCGCCGATTTCATGTCCGACGTTCATGATTTCGAGGACACGGCGGCGATTGTCGAAAATCTCGATCTCGTGATTTCGGTGGACACTTCCGTCGTGCATCTGGCAGGCGGCATGGGAAAACCCGTTTGGGTTCTCTCGCGATTCGACGCGTGCTGGCGCTGGCTTCAAAACCGAAGCAACAATCCGTGGTATCCGACCGCCCGCGTTTTTGGGCAGCAATCTCCCGGCGACTGGGCAGGCGCCGTCGAAAAGGTCAACGCCGCGCTGGAAGAGGGGGTCTAGACGACGCCCGGCCCTTTTTTGGCTTCGTTCGTCAAAAGAACTTCGCTGCCGGATGTGGTTGTGGCGTTCTTTTTCGGATCTGCAGGCTTTTCGCTGAACAACGCCAGTTTGGCTTCTTTCAATTCCTCAAGCTTTTCCGAAAGTCCTTGATAGTGGCGGGCGATATTAGCCGTTTCTTTTTCTTTATATTGGCGCAGCGGCTTGAAAATGATGTCGAGGGGGCCAAAAGACGAGAGTTCTTCTTTTCTCTTCATTTTCGTCGCAACATCTTCCGCGTCTTTGACGATTTTATCCGCAAACACGAAATTTTCCCATTCTTTATCTTTCGCGCCGCTTGCCTCTTTTGCGCATTTTTGGGCGATGAGATAGATTCTTTCGACAAGATTTGTATATAAAACCGCGTCCGGATATTTCGTAAAAAGATTCCGCGTCATGAGAAGGACGTTTTTCATGGAATCTGAATAGGCCAAAATGTGTTCGCTCAAAACAGCGTCGAGATTCGGCTTGAGATAATTTACTTCGTCTGAAAGAGAAACCATTTTTGCCTCTTCGTTTATCTGACAAGGCTTTCAATATCCGATATGGCAAGCCTTCTTCAAGAAGGGAGTATGGTTAAAATACTTTCATTAATCCTCATCTCCCAATCCAAACCGTTTTCGGGTCAAGGCCAATAACATTCCCATGCCGAACGCGAGCGCGAAAAGCGACGATCCGCCGTAGGAAATAAACGGCAATGTCATGCCCTTGGCGGGGATCAAGCGCATCGTCGAAGCCAGATTAATAACCGCTTGCAAGCCGAATTCGATCAGAAGGCCGCTGACGGCTAGAACGATGAACAGGCTATTTTCGCCGTTTAGCCGCCTCAGGCCGCGCAGGACGATGAAGGCAAACAGCCCGACGATCAAGAGACACCACAGAAGCCCCAATTCTTCTCCCGCCACGGCAAAAATAAAATCGGCATGCGCGTCGGGAATCGACATTTTAATGATTCCCTCGCCGGGCCCTGTGCCGAAAAGGCCGCCGCTGGCAAACGCATTAAGCGCGCGATCGACCTGATAGGTATCGCCCGTATGGCTGAGAAATTTATCCATGCGCGCGGTAAAATGCGGAAACGTATAATAGGCCGCTATCAAAGATGCTACGCCGCCTATTCCGCTTATGCCGACGAGAATAACCGGCAATCCCGCGAGGAAAAATTGCCCGAACCAGATCGCGGAAACCAGAAACGCCATGCCGATATCGGGCTGCAGCAACAAAAAAATAACGATGAGCAGATAAAGGGAAATATTGACGCTAAGCGCCGGGAACCCTCGCCGCTCGCATTGGCGCGTGAACAGCCATGCGGCGGTGACGGCGAACATCGGTTTGACGAATTCCGAGGCCTGAATCGAAAAAAGGCCTAAAATCTCGACCCACCGCACCGCGCCCTTGATCTCGGTTCCTATAAAAGGCGTGGCGACAAGAAGCGGCAAGAAGATCGCAAGCCCCGTTGCCGCAAGAATGCGGATAACCTTCGGCGACAAAAGAGAAACCGAAAAAAGTATCGCGACGGCGGGCAAAAGCATCGAGAGATGCCGTTCGACGAAATAAAGATTGCTCCATCCGTGCTTAACGGCCACGGCAGGCGTCGAAGCCTGGATCAACAGGATGCCGAAGCCCATGATAACGACGAGCGCAGCCAAAACCCAGCGGTCAACGGTCCACCACCAGCGGCCAAGAACGGAACGGTCGGAGCGCATTAATGTAGGCATGAACGGCCTTTCGTATCGGATATCAGTTTTCCGATTTCGTTTATAAACTGGTCGCTGCGATCGTATTCGTTTTTAAAAACGCCGAATGAAGCAAACGCCGGGCTTAAAAGGATATTATCCCCTTTTTTCGACGCCTCGACGGCAAATTTTACGGCATCCCTCATTGTGTCGACGACGCGGATATCCGGAAGCTTTTGAAGAATGCGGTCGCTGCCCGTGCCTTTGATAAGAACGCACCTGACGTTATTGCCGGAAAGGCGCGCGAGCAACCGGTCGAGCGGCAATCCTTTATCCGCCCCTCCGAATATCAGGACGATGGATGCCGCGGGAAAAGAGGCCAAAGCGGCTAATGTCGCTTCTTGCGTTGTCGCGTTCGAATCGTTGTAAAAATTCCGACCTTCCCACGCGCCGACAAATTGCAGACGCCCTTCAACGCCTTCGAAATCGCGAAGCGCGTCTTTAATTGTCTTTTCGTCTATGCCGCAGGCTTTCGAAGCCGCGAAGGCCAAGCCCGCGTTCATTAAATTATGCGCGCCCGGAATCCGCAGTTTGAAAGAAGAAGGCAACGGTTTCGCTATAATCCATTTCGACAGATTATCGCCTTTTTCGCGTTCCTGTTTGGCAAGTTTCGTTATCTCCGGCGTTGTAATAAGAACGTCCCCGGCTTTTTGATGCCTGAATATCGCCGTTTTGTCGTGCAGATAGAGGTCCCTATCCCCATCGTAGTAATTCATGTGATCGGGATAAAAAGTTGTGAAGACGCCGATAGTCGGGCTTATGTTCAGGTCATCGAAGCCTTGAAGCTGCCATGAATCCAATTCCAGAACTGCAAAATCGAATGTATCGGCGCCTTCGATCTGCGCAAGCGTCGAAAGGCCCCGGAGATTGCCTCCGAGAAGAATTTTTTTTCCGGCGCGCTTCAGAATATCGGCGATCATGCACGTCGTCGTCGTCTTTCCCCGCGTTCCTGTCACGCCGATCGTCTTGATCGAGGACAAATGCGCGAACAAGGCCGTGCTCATATAAACGGGCACGCCGTTTTTTTTCGCGTAAGCAATATAGGGATCGTCAAGCCTGACGCCCGCGCCTTTGACGATAAAATCTTTCGACTCGAAAAGCTTGAAATCGTGGCCGCCTAAAAAGAATTCGATATTTTTACAATCCTTAAGAGCGTCCACCGAGGTGCGAAGCTCGCCCTCGCTTTTGGTATCCGTAACGAAAACGCGTTTGCAGTACCGGGCAAGAAAAGCGGCGTCTCCCACGCCGCGCCCCAGAAGGCCGAGCCCCATCAACGTCACGGTCTTTCCTTCAAAAAATCGCGCAAAAGACTCTTTTGCCATCGTCCCAATCACCTCAACTTCAATGTCGAAAGGCCGATCAGCCCTAAAATGCACGCGATAATCCAGAATCGGATCACAACCGTCGGTTCCGACCAGCCGAGCTTTTCGAAATGGTGGTGAATGGGCGCCATGCGAAACACGCGCTTGCCCGTCAGCCTGTATGAAGCGACTTGAATGATGACGGAAAGGGTTTCCACAACGAACAGACCGCCGATGATCGCCAAAACAAGCTCGTGCTTGACGATGACCGCGACGGTGCCCAAGGCGCTTCCTAAAGCCAAAGAACCTGTATCGCCCATAAACACCTCGGCGGGCGGAGCGTTAAACCATAAGAAACCGAGACATGCTCCCACTAACGCGCCGCAAAAGACGGACAGTTCGCCCGCGCCCTGCACGTGATGGATTTGCAGATAATTGGCGAATACGAAGTTGCCGACCAGATACGATATAATGATAAAGCACAAAGCGGCGATGATGACCGGAACCGTCGCCAACCCGTCGAGGCCGTCCGTCAGATTGACGGCATTGCTCGCGCCGACAATCACGAAGATCGCAAAAGGCATGAAAAATACGCCCAAAGGCAGCATATATTCTTTGACAAAGGGAATGGCGAGGTCGGTCGATGTCGCGGGCGACGCAGCGCCGACAATGGTATAAACGGCCAGAGCCGAAATGACGATTTGGATGGCCAAACGCACCTTGCCCGGCACGCCGTAAGACGAGCGCTTCGTCAGTTTGCTGTAATCGTCGAAAAAGCCGACAAGCCCGAATCCGACCGTGACGAACAAAACCGCCCATGTGTAAAGATTCGACAGGTCCATCCACAAGAGAGTGCTGGCGACGACCGAGATCAGAATCATCAATCCGCCCATCGTCGGCGTGCCTTTTTTCTTGAGATGCGTCGAGGGACCGTCATTGCGTATGGGCTGTCCGTCGCCCTGTTTTTCTTTCAGCCAACGGATAATGGCGGGGCCAAAAATAAAGCAGATCAAAAGCGACGTCGCCATCGCGCAGCCTGTACGGAACGTAATGTACCGGAACAGATTGAACAGAATAAAATTATGCGCAAAGGGAGCCAGTAATTGAAACAGCATGGAGTTTCCTTATTTTTTCCCGTGATAGAGAGCGTCGCTCATAGTTCCAGAACTTTCTTTGCCTCTTCCGCATCGTCAAACGGAAGAACCTTGTCGCCGACGATCTGGCCGGGCTCATGCCCTTTGCCCGCAATAATCAAAACATCGTGAGCGTTCAGTTTTTCGATGCCTTCCCTGATTGCCGAAGCTCGGTTTTTGGCTTCATGCACATTAGCCTTATCTTTGCATCCGGCAAGGATTTCGGCGCGAATGGCGGAGGGGTCTTCGTTACGCGGATTGTCGTCCGTCACGATTACCCAATCTGCCGCTTTTCGCGCGATTTCGCCCATGATCGGCCTTTTGCCTTTGTCGCGGTTGCCGCCGCAGCCGAAAACGACGCCTACTTCGGAGCCGTGCACCTCGGCGCGGGGCCGCATGGCGCGAAGAACGTTTTCCAAAGCATCTGGCTTATGCGCGTAATCGACAAAAACTTCGCCGCCTTTTTTCGATATGCCGATGAATTGCAGCCTTCCCGGAACGCCGGAAACTTTTGATAAAGCTTCGACGGCGGCGGAGATTTCGTTGCCGCTACCAATCACAAGGCCTGCGGCGCATAAAGCGTTCCACGCCTGAAAATCGCCGATGACGGGCAAGAGGATTTCCATTTTTTTCCCGAAAACGACAAGGTTCAAAATCTGGCCGCGCGAATCCGGCTTCGCCTCGATGAGGCGCAAGTCTTTGCCCTTTTTGCCGTAAGAAATCATCTTCAGTCCGCGCATTCTAGCAATATCGGCTAAAGCGTCGAACTGCGGAACGTCGGCGTTCAGAACGGCCGCAGCGCCTTTCGGCAGAAGCCTCGAAAACAATCCCTTTTTCGCCTCAAAATAGGCTTCCATCGTTTTATGATAATCGAGATGGTCGCGCGACAGGTTGGTAAAACCTCCCGCTTTCCATTTCACGCAATCAAGGCGATCGAATTCGATGCCATGGCTCGAGGCTTCCACCACCGCATGCGCGATGCCTTGCTCCGCGCAATCGTCGAGCACATGATGCAACGTGATTGCGTCGGGAGTGGTCAGCGAGCCGTAACTTGTTCCCTTCGCCGTCACCAATCCCAACGTGCCGATGCTCGCCGACGCATGGCCCAAAGCCTGCCAAATCTCGCGCGCGAATTGCGCGGTCGATGTCTTGCCGCTTGTGCCCGTGACGGCCACAATCGTTTCCGGCTGGCGCGGATAGAAAGCCGCCGCAAATTTGGAAGTTTCTTTGCGGATATTGGGGGTTTTGACGGTCGTTATTTTTATTTGATTATCCGAACCCTCCGGCATCAAAACCGCGACTGCGCCTTTTTGGATGGCATCGTTAATGAACGCGCGCCCGTCCTGCTTAAGCCCTGGCGTGGCGATAAACAAAAATCCGGGTTTTACTTTGCGCGAATCTTCGGTGATTCCGGCGATTTCGACATCGGGGCCGTTCAAAAGAAGTTTTGTCAGTTTCGAAAGAAGCATGCGCCTGCCAAATCAAGAAATGAATCAATCGCAGAGCGTTATTATTAGCTCTTTTCAGGGTAGATTGTCGATGTTTCGTTATGTTAGGTTAAACCGGATTTTTCCTTGTAACACAGCAAAAAATCATGGAACTTCGTCACACTCACAGAATTTTCGTAACCGGCACGTTGGCGGAAGGCGCGGTTTTTTCCGCAACGCCAGACCAGACCCATCATTTGTTGCATGTTCTGCGCCTGCAAATAGGTGATATTTTGCGTTTGTTTAACGGGCGCGACGGCGAATATCGCGGCAGCGTAGCCGCCGCCGGTAAAAATAAGATGGAAATAAAAATATTCGAGCAAATCCGCCCGCAACAGGCCGAGCCCGATTTATGGCTGTGCTGCGCCCCGATTAAAAAAACGCGTTTCGATTTTATGCTGGAAAAAGCCACGGAACTTGGCGTGCGCGAGATTCAGCCGATTTTGACCGCGCACACTCAAATCCGAGAAGTTAACGCCGACCGCGCCTATGCCATTTGCCGCGAAGCCGCCGAACAATCCGAGCGCCTAAGCGTTCCTGCCGTCGGCAATCCGGTTTCTCTTGCCGACATGGCCGACGTTTTCCCCAAAGACCGCGCGTTGATCGTCTGTGCCGAGTTGGGAGAGGCCGTCGCCATTCATGACGCGCTTCTTTCGCCCGAGCTTCGAAAATTCCCGAAAGCCGCCATTGTGACGGGGCCGGAGGGCGGCTTTGTTGCGGAAGAATTGGACGTTTTGCGCAAAATACCCAATGCGTTTTTCGTTCGCCTTGGCCCTCGCATTTTACGCGCCGACACAGCCGCGATTGCCGCGTTAACCTGCTGGCAAGCGATTCAGGGGGATTGGAATCGCAAAGCCTGACATTCCCGCAAAATTGTTTCCGCTTCGGCGGTATAGACGCCGTCATTCTTATGCAAAACTAAAGGCCGGTATTCCTTAACCGAAAATATCGCGTCCTTGCGCGCGCGGAGAATTATGCGTTTTGGTTTGGCTCCCGTTTTGGGCAAAAGGGGCAAAATGCCGATATCGCCAAAATATTTTTTCAAAAGAGACAGGATTTCGTCACACCGATCGGCGCGATGGATCATCGTTAAGGTGCCGAAAGGCTTCAATGCACTGGTTGCAGAATCAACCCACAAGGCCAAATCCCCCGTTTTTTCGATGTTCGCGGCGTGTTTGATGTTATTCGGAGAGGCGTCGTGGCGTTTTTCTTCATGATAAGGCGGATTCATAAGAACGTGATCGAATCCGCCGCGTAGATCGGGCGGCAAGGATGTCGCGTCCTCCCGCCGCACGGCCAGCCCCGCCGCAAAAGCGTTCCGCCCGATATTATGGTGGCACAATTCGGCAAGTTCCGGCACGATTTCAAGGCCAAGCCCCTTGATTTCCGGCACGCGGCAGGCCAGGCATATCATCGCCCCGCCCACTCCGCAGCCGACATCCAAAATCTTATCTCCCGTCAAGGCCGGAACGGCGGCAGCCAGCAAAACGGTATCCACGGCGACGCGATAGCCTGCCTCGGGTTGTTCCAGCATGACGCGGTGGCTAAGGATTCCGTCAAGTGTTGAGGGAGTTTCTGTCATATCCCCTGACCGGTAATCTCACGTTAATAAATCTTCTCTTATATAGTGCACCATGTTCCGTACTTTTGTCACCTTCTGCCTTGTTCTTTTTCTCGTGGATCCCGCTTATGCGGGACAATCCGAAGTTCGCGAAGTCGCGCGGCTTAACAACTGCACGCCCAAAAAGATCGAGATCGCCCAGAATTTTTTGGGCGGCGAGGGCAAGACCGTTTATCAGGTCACATGCACTTTGCCCAAAACCACGGAAACGGAAAGCGCGGAAGGGCCGGATGCCATCCTGATCGGATGCGATCAATCGCTATGTACCTTGATACGGCCCGTTTCGGCTGAGAAAAAGTGACGCCCAAAGGACGTCATCCCTGCCCCGCGTCAAGGGGCACGGAGCAGGCTCCAGCGGGGATCCATCCATCTGCGAAACGGTTCTGTGGCAACCGTGCAACAAGTCCAAACCAGCCCGATTCTGTCGATTTCTTTTGGTTGACTTTCCGAGCGCCAAAGGAGTACAGGCTCGGCAGACGTTAGGATGTGATTCTAACTAGGATTAACCCAAGAGAGAACAATGGACGGCGACACTAGCGGCGCCCCTTCGATATCGGCGGGGCGCTCACACAATGTCTCCAGTATTTCTGCTCCAAAGGTTTTCGCCTAATCTGGCGTTCGCCTTCCGGCAGCAGGGCTGCGGATAGGTGAAACATGACGATCAAATTCATAGCGCCCCCTCAACGGCTCTGCGCGTATCGCGCGCGGGTTTTTGCGTCCTTTTCGGAACATAACGATAAGCCCCCCTCTTAAGCGTATCGAGGGCTCTTAAGCCCGCTCTAATGATTTTGCGCGTAATCAATATCTATAATTTAAGAGATGCCTTTCGGGGCTTAAAAAGGGGAGCGTTCCGTGAATTGGATCACCAAAATATATTATCAGGCGCGCCGGAGCTGGAAAGCTCTTGCCGTCTATTTTATGATCGCGGGGCCCGGGCTCATCGTCATGGTCGCCGACAACGACGCAGGCGGCATTACGACTTATGCCGTAACGGGCGCAAAATACGGATATAGCCTCATCTGGTTTTTGATTCTTCTCGGCCCCGTCGCTTACTTCGTACAGGAAATGACCGTGCGCCTCGGCGCCGTGACCAAGCGCGGGCATGCCGAGGCTATTTTCGACGGCTTTGGGCCTTTTTGGGGCTGGTTTTCCCTTATCGACCTGATGTTCCTCGATTGGCTTACGCTGATTACCGAGTTTATCGGCATGACGGCAGCCCTCAAAATTTTCGGCATCCCGGGATGGGTCACGGTAACGGTTGTCTGCTCCCTTATGGGATTCATGGTCGTCAACGGTCGGTATTGGACGTGGGAAAAAATCGCTTTGATGTTTTGCGCCGTCAATCTCATTTATGTCCCCGGCGCGTTTATTGTTCATCCTTCGGTCAAAGACCTTGTCGTTCAGGGACTCATTCCCCATTTTCAGGGCGGCTTTAACGGCGAGATGTTCTTCTTCCTGATGGCCAACATCGGAACGACCATCGCCCCGTGGATGTTGTTTTTCCAACAATCCTCCGTTGTCGATAAAGGCCTTAAGGAAAAAGATATCTTTTTCGGAAAGATCGACACCTTCATGGGCGCCATAGCTACGGTGGCCGTGGCTGTTTTCGTCGTGATCGTGACCGGAACCGTTCTGAACGGCGTCAATATCGACGACGCGGGGCAAGCTTCCAAGCTTATCATGCAAACCCATCATTATGCCGGAGAGTTTATGGCGATCGGGTTGTTTGATTCCGGGTTTCTCGGCGCGATTTGCATTTCGATCGCAAGTTCGTGGGCTTTCGGCGAGGTTTTCGGCTGGGCGCATTCGCTCAACAATAGGATCAGAGAAGCTCCGTGGTTTTATCTGAATTATTTCATAACTCTGATCAGCGCGGGAATCATCGTTCTTATTCCTGGAGCGCCGTTGGTTTTAATAACTCTTTTCGTTCAAGTCGTCGCCGTGACGCTTCTTCCGGCGGCCCTCGTATTCCTTATCCTTCTGTTGAACGATAAAAAGACCATGGGCGAATACGCCAACACGCCCGTCCTGAACATCGTCAACGGCGGCATCGTCGCCATTATCATCGCGCTCTCGACGCTTTACGGCATCAGCACTTTGTTTCCCGACATGTTCGGTTGAGGAGAAACATTATGAGACTCGGACATCCTTTCGAAGCCATGATCTCGCGCAATATCGAGAAAGTGCGCGCCATCAATCGCCGTTATGCCAACCCAAGGCTCGTTTTGTCGCCAGCCGTTCGGGCATCGCTTCTTTGTCTGCGTCTTTACCTTATCTTTCTGGTTGTTTTGCTTGCTTACAAGTTCATCACGCTCGTGATTCACTAAGAAAGGAATCGCCGCCATGTCTCCGGCTTACCTCACCGCAAAATCCTATCTGCTCAGCGACCTGATCGGCGGCAGAGCGCGGGTTGACGAGAAGTACATCGGCAAACTCGCCGATATCATCGTGACCGAGAACGGCAAAGTTCCCGAAGTGACGCATCTTCTGATCTCGCGTTCCTTCGGTTATAAATCGTTGATGGTTCCGTGGGACAAGATCGAAAGGCTTTATCCCGACGGCGGCGTGATGATGGACCTCGAAAAGATCGAGCCTTACGAAGGCGAGCCCGGCGAAGGGCAAATCTGCCTGCGCGACAACCTGCTCGACAAAAAAGTGCTCGATTGCGACGACAAGGAAATTGAGGTCGTCTATGACATCAAGCTTGTGTCGCATCAGGGCCGCCTTTACGTCACGGATGTCGATTGTTCGCGCGCGGGCTTCCTGCGCCGCATAGGCCTCAAGCGGCTCAGCAACCTGATTCGAAGCCTCGCGGCAAGCATCAAGGACGATACGATTCCATGGACTTACGTTCAGCCGCTGCCCTCCAACATCGGCCGCTTCAGCGGCAATGTCAGGCTAAACGTCCTCAAGTCGAAGCTGTCGGAAATCAACCCCATCGATCTGGCCGACATTCTCGAAGCCCTTGAACACGAGCATCGCATCGAAATATTCAACCAGCTCGATACGGAAAAAGCTTCGGATACGCTCGAGGAAATCGAGCCGCGCGTTCAACGCGAACTTGTCGCCTCGCTCTCGACGCACCGCGTCGCGGAACTGATCAACGACATGAGCCCCGCGCAGGCTGCCGATATTCTGGCGGCGCTTCCGGCCAATAACGTCGACGCGATTCTGGAACATATCGATCCGACGGAAAAAGGGAAAATATGCCTTCTTCTGGAAAAACACGACGATCGGATTATCGGTTTTGCCACGTCGCATTACATTACCTTCCCGCCGGAAGCCCTTGTCGGCGATGTTATGAACGGTTATCGCGAGGTCGCCCGCAACGCCGATATCGTTATGTACATCTATGTAACGTCGCCATCCGGCGCTTTGATCGGCGTCGTCGATATCAAGGCGCTTTTACAGTCTTCCCCCGCGAGCACGCTCGGCGATATTATGGTAGCGAACGTCGTGAAGCTCCGCGAAGAGGACACGGTGGCGACGGCGATCAAATTGTTCAGCCATTACGGGTTTCGCGCGCTTCCCATCGTCAACGAGCGGGATATCATAAAAGGCGTGATCCCCTTCCGGGACGTCATGCTGGCGCAGCATTTGATTTAAGGTTTGGACATAGTTAGACATCACGCTTATCGTTAAGAACCGGATTATCGAAAGATTGGGCTGGAACGGCTTGGTTATAGGAAAACAACGATTCATGCTCAAATTAGCCCTTTATTATTCGGTTTTTTGTCCGTTAAAGTCTTTTTTATCAATTCTCTTTTAAGTTTCTTTCCATGTCTCGCCCCTTAGTCCGTTCTCGCCGCCGCCGTTCGTCGGCCTTGCTTCCCGAATCCCTTTATGAGGGATTGATGCGGCTCGTGCGCGTGGTTTTGGGCGGCGGCATTATGGCTGTCGCGTTCGGCATCGCCTTGTCCCTGATTTCTTACGCGCCGCACGATCCTTCGTTCAACACGGCGTCATCCGGCGTTGCCGCGGGAGCAGTCCATAATTTGTGCGGCGTTTGGGGCGCTTACAGCGCCGATATTCTGTGGCAGTTCTTCGGCCTCGGCAGTCTCATTCTGCCGCTCGTCATCGCGACGTGGGGTTGGCGCATCGCGGCGGATAAGGGCGTCGAGATGCTGGGCTGGCGATCCCTTGCGACGTTAAGCTCCATGTTATCGGGCAGCATCGCGCTGGCCTCGTTAAAATTTTCTCCGTCGCTTAGCAGCGTTATCCGCGAGGGCGCGTTCGGAAAAATGATCGGAAACTGGCTTATTTCTCTTTTGCCTTTCTCGTGGGGAAATTACGTTCTCGCTTTTCTATGCGGCATTCTTACGATCATCGGAACCTATCTTTCCTGCGCTTTGACGCTCGACGAATGGCATCATATCGCGCAAATGCTGCACCGGCTTGCAGGCTTGCTCACGGAGCAGGCGCATGTGGCGCTTCGCCATTTATTGCGCATGATCCGCCGCGAGGATAACGAACCCGATTCGAAAGAAGAAGGCGATCTGGACGCGGAGGACGAAGAAGAAGTCGTTCCCGAGGTCGAGAAAGAAGAGTCCGAACCGCAAGAGACTCGCCAGCCGAAACCTGCCAGAAAAGCAGCCCCGCTTATCAAGCGTCCCGCAGCCACGGCGCGGCAATCGCGCCTCGCGCTTGATTACGATTCCGAATATCCCTTGCCGTCCCTCGACTACCTCCATTGGCCGGAAAACGCCAAACAGCAGGCGGTCGTTTCGGAAGACGCGCTCGAGAAAAACGCCAAAATCCTCGAAACGGTCTTGGACGATTTCGGCGTCAACGGCCAGATTACGAAGGTCAGCCCGGGGCCTGTGGTCACATTATACGAACTGGAGCCTTCGCCCGGCACGCGCGCGGCGCGCGTTATCTCGCTGGCCGACGACATCGCGCGCAATATGAGCGCGACGTCGGTTCGCGTCGCGATTGTGCCCGGACGCAACGTCATCGGCATCGAAATGCCGAACGCGCGGCGCGAAACCGTGTATTTGCGCGAGCTTCTCAGTTCGACCGCGTATCACGAAACCAAAGCCGTTTTGCCGCTTGTTTTGGGCAAGGACATCGCGGGAAATCCAGTCATCACCGATCTGACCAAAATGCCGCATTTGCTGATCGCGGGCACGACAGGGTCGGGCAAATCGGTCGCGATCAACACGATGATTTTGTCTCTGCTTTATCGCCTGCCGCCGCAAAAATGCCGCTTCATCATGATCGACCCCAAAATGCTGGAATTGTCGGTTTACGAAGGCATTCCGCACATGTTGGCTCCCGTAGTCACCGAGCCTAAAAAAGCGATTATGGCGTTGCGCTGGACGGTGCGAGAGATGGAAGAACGTTATCGCGCAATGTCGAAATTGGGCGTGCGCAACATTGACGGCTATAACACGCGCCTGCGCGAAGCCGCCAAAACGGGCGAAAGCCTGATGCGCACGGTGCAAACCGGATTCGACCGCGAAACGGGCAAGCCGATTTACGAGGAACAGCCGCTCGATCTGACCGAATTGCCGTTCATCGTCGTGATCGTGGACGAAATGGCGGATTTGATGATGGTCGCGGGCAAGGAAATCGAAGCCGCGATTCAGCGCCTCGCGCAAATGGCGCGCGCCGCCGGAATCCACATCATGATGGCGACGCAACGGCCTTCGGTGGATGTCATCACGGGCACGATCAAGGCGAATTTCCCGACGCGCATCAGTTTTCAGGTCACGTCGAAGATCGACAGCCGCACGATTTTGGGCGAGCAAGGCGCGGAGCAATTGTTGGGACAAGGCGATATGCTTTATATGGCTGGCGGAGGGCGCGTCACGCGCGTTCACGGCCCGCTTGTGCGCGACGACGAAGTCGAAAAGATCGTCAAATTCCTCAAGACTCAGGGCGAGCCCGAATATCTCGACGAAGTGACGGAAGACGACGGAACCGACATCGGCGGCGACGGCAGCGATATCTTCGGTATGAGCGAAGGCTCCGGCGACGAATTGTACGATAAGGCCGTGGACATTGTTCTGCGCGAGCGCAAGGCCTCGACCAGCTTCATCCAACGGCAGCTTCAGATTGGCTACAACAAAGCCGCGAACCTCGTCGAACGCATGGAACGTGAAGGTCTCATCGGCCCCGCATCGGCGACCGGCAAACGCGAGATATTCGGAAGAAATCCGAAGGAAGAGTAAGTAAGGCTTGAGAACTTAGGCTGATTTAATCAAGCTCGCCATCCCCGTGAAGGCGGGGATCCATTTTCCTTAGTATCGTTTTTCGCCCCGGCCTCCCGCAAAAACCCCTGCGCTCCGAAAACTCACTCTATATTGTCCTGCAAATACTGTTCGCAAAAGTCGATTTTTTTATCGATCTCTTTATGATTTTTCTCGCGGTCGGCTTGATCCTTAAGACATCCTTTGGATATCTCTCCCGTCATAATCTCGCAGGGGCTGGCGCTCTTGCATAAAAGATGCGGCGCGGGAGAAACCAAGAGGCACTGCTGCACAAGCTCCTGTGCGCCTTCGGCGCCTAATTCCTTCTCGCACGACGGTTCCGCAGCTTGCGCAACGGAAACCAAACAGCACAAAGCCAGCATCACACTTACGGTTTTCATTTTGCCTCCGTTTTGCAGACAAAAAGTTTCTTCATGCCCTCCCAACCAACCGGAAATTTTGGGGACAAATGCTTATTTTGCTCCCTATTTCCCCAACAACCCCTTAACTTGATCTTCTGCATCGCTCGCCGCGCCGCTCAGGTTCGCGCCGAGTTCTTTCGCCAAACTGGAGCTTGCGATTTTCGACGCGCTTTCGGTAATCGCGCCCAAAACTTTCTGCGTAACTTCTGCTGGCGTCGCGCCGCCTTCGCTCTTGCCTATGTTCGTAAGATGAATAAGGGGCAAATTCGCCGATAACTTCTTACCCTTCAACATAGCCTGCGTGATGGAAATCTGCCCGCCCTGCACCGTCAAATTAAGAATGACGATTTTGCGCCCGGGTTGTTTATTCTCAACCGCTTCGGGTTTTTTCGCTTTGTTTTTTCCGCCGCCGAAGGACGCCGCATAAGCTTGAGTATTGCGCATAAGCGTTTTAAGATTGTTCTCGCCCTTATTATCGACTTCATAAGTTATCTGCGGCTTTTCGATATTGATGTCCTTGATGACGATGGGGCCGTCTCCGGCAAGCGAACTTGTGTCGATCTTGACGGCGATGTTTCCGAGATAAAGCGATTTGTCCGAAGCAAATCCTGCGGGGCTGCCCACGCTTAATCCCGCGAGCGCCGCGTCGCCCGAGGCGAGACCGATTTTCACCTGATCGAGTTTGACGGCCGTTTGGGTCGCCGCCGCGCCGTATGTCTCGATCGCCGACCGGACGATCGAATCCAGATTTCCCTTCAGAAAAAATCCGCCAATTCCCAGCACAACGACAAGGGCAACAAGGCCGACCAGAATCTTCTTCAGCATAGGATCCTCCAAAGGGTGAAAGTTTCGGGCGTTTTCAAATCTAGGCCGCTTCGGGCAAAGCGGCAAGTTATACCTAAAAATACGCGCCCTTAATGCAATTTTTACGAAGAACGCGGTAGTATTCGCGCCTCTTTATCTTCTTCGGGCGTTTTTTATGGACGACAGCAAGTTCTATAACCAGATTCGTTACAGGCTTTGGACAGACGATCAGGTGCGCTTCTGCGATCTGGACGCCCTGGGGCACGTCAACAACAATGCCATGGGCACGTATTTCGAAAACGCGCGCGCCCATCTTTTCAGCCTCGTGACGCCGGGTTGGCCTTGGGGCGAGACCGTTTTCATTCTGGCCCGCACATGCATCACTTTTAAGGAAGAACTTCATCTGCCCGCGCGGCTGAAAATCGGCACGTGCATCACGAAGATCGGCAAGACTTCCCTCGATATCTCGAACGCCCTCTATCACGACGAAAAGCCGATTTCCTACAGCGAGACTATCTCCGTTCTCATCGACCAGAAGTTGCGCACGCCCGCGAAAATTTCCGACGACTTGCGCAAGATACTAGCGCCCTATCTCGACGGCACTCTCAAACAATAAATTTCGGCTAATGCGCGACCAGCCAGCCCACTAACGGTTTCCAAACTTGGAAAACCGCGCTGGGGCTCGCCATGATGCCGATATGCCCCATCATCGGTTCGTGCCGCATCGCATGGGGCAAAGCGTGCGCCAAAGGCATGGCGGATTGCGGCGGAACGATGCGGTCGCGCCCGGGCACGACGACATAAGCGGGCGTTTCGATCTTTCGCGGATCTATTGCGATGCCTCCGATGCGCCATTCGTTTTTCGCGGTCATGTTGCGCGCGCCCCAATCGCCGAAACATTCGCGCGCCGTGGGGATGGTCAAAGGCACGCCGTCGTTGAGCCAATCTTCCGTCAGCACGAAACGCACGGCTTCCGCGCTCGACTGGTCGTATCCGGCAAAAGACGAAAATTTGCGGAAAGCGTGCAAAGGCTGGAACGCGGTGAAGATGCTTTGCACGACTTCGACGGGAAGATAATCGTTTCCGTCCGCCCAAACCGGCAGCTTGTCCTCCAGCATTGCGCCGTCCTGCCCCATCGCTTCGTATCCAGCGTGAAAATCCCACGGCGAGGCCAGCAAAGTTAAACTCCGCACGCGCTGAGGGCATAGGGCGGCCATCGCCAGCGTCAGCGCTCCGCCCATGCAGTAGCCAACGATATGGGCCGCCTGATCGACCGAAGCGATTTGCAAAGCGGGAATTAAGCGCTCCATCACATAATCGTTGAGCGTGAACTTCTTTTCGCTTTCGCTCGGCGCGTCCCAATCGACCACAAGAGGGCGAAACCCCTGCGCCGCCAGAAACCGGATAAACGAATATTCCGGTTCGAGATCAAGGATCGTAAAGCGGTTGATGAGCGACGGAACGATAAGAACCGGCGGAGCCGCAACGTTTTCCGGCGCATAGTCGCGCAAAGACGTCGTGCCCGAACGCCAGATGACGGGCGTTGTCTCGACGCCGCGGCGCGCCGGATGATTGCGATAAAGCGTGACGCCGTTCATGAAGCTGCGCGCGCGCAACAGCATCTCGCGCGTCAGATAAGGGGAAAGATCGGGATGTCCGGAGCTTAGCTCACCGAGGCGCGTCAGCGAGGCGTTGTTCGAGTAAAGCGACGCGCTTTTCAAGCTCGGCCAGACGGAGGGCAAGCTGAGCAAGGCGGAGAGAGTCGTCGCCATGTGAAGCTGCGCTCTCTGACGCTGCAGAGGCCGCAGATGCGGCTGCGGATTCTGAAGAGGCTCCGTCTTTTGCGGCGGAGGAATCTTCTTTGGCGCGGTTTGGGTCATGGGTGCCTCCCTGTCGCATCATCGCGGCCCAGTCGGCGAACAGGCGGCGTTGCGGTTCTAAAAATCGCGTCAATTCCGCGCGCGCGGAAGGATCGTTGGCAAGATTTGACAAATGCTCTTGCCACATGTCGCAAGCCTCCATTGCCAAAGCGTTGATGTCGGTCAGATTGGGTTGTTTTTCCGTCATAAAGCAAGTGAAGCACAGAACCGAAGGGCGGTGAAGGGGTTTCGGATTCCTCTATGCATTACGCAGTAATTCGTTAGTGCATCTTTATATTCAATTAAGGGAGTTAACCCAATTGGTACTGTTTCCCAGAACTTCCGGAAAATGTTAGAAAATCGCGGGATATTAAAAGAAAATTTACCTAACTGCGCTATGGTTCCAAGTATATGAATAAATAATTTAAAGAAGGACATTTACTATGCCAAATCCAGAAGAGCTTAACGCACGGGTTGGAAAAAATTATTACGCGGAGCTTAAAAACGCACCGCTTCCGGTCAATGATCAGGAAGAAAACGATAGAATCTGCGGCAGAATTGCTGCCGCCGCAAAATGGAACATGGATACCTTGCATTCTCCTACCGATGGCTTTGTTATTCGGGCAGATGCTGCTGACATGTCAAAATTTCAACGCGAAGTGATGGTAGACGCGTTGCAACGTTTAGGCTTTTCCGAAGCCAAAATTGTTCACAGCAAAACATTCGATGGCGACTTCGTCCAGATCAGCGAAACAAACAAACAAAGATTGATGGAAACAGTCGCGCGTTACGGGTCTTCGTCCGGCGCGTCGCCGCTCTCCGGAACGAGCGCTCGCAGAAGCAAGGTACCAACTGCGCACCTATAAGACGCATAGATGGAAACAAATATGCCACAATCCATCCTTGATAAAATAGATAACTCCCGATCTGGATGGGAAGAGGTTCCCAACGTCCGCCCCTTTTGCGATGGCATGAACATCGAAAAAGGCTATGCCAACATCGGCGATGCCAAGCTTTATTATGAGCGCGAGGGTAAAAACGGCAATGTCCCTCTCGTTCTTATCCCCGGCGGGCCGGGAGAGACACATCAAGGATTTCATCCTGCATTTTCCAAAGCAGCCGATTTTGCGCAAGTGATATATTACGATCCGCGAGGGGTCGGTAAATCGACAAAAGAGCCCGGGGAAAACGGCTGCTTTTCTGTCGAACAAGCGGTCGATGATCTTGAAAAGCTCCGCATAGAACTTAGGTACGAAAAGTGGTGCGTTCTTGGCCATTCTTTTGGGGGCGTTGTCGCGCGTCTTTATGCCGAAAAATATCCCCAACATACGTTGGGGATTGTTTTGAACTGCGCCGCATTTGATGGCCTTCCTATCAAGGCTGAGAGTTCAAAGGAGCGAACATTTTCATATCTGGTTGGCGGCGAAAATGGGAAACGTTTAGAAATTAATGCAGCTAAAGACACAATGGATCCTGCAAAATGGTTATATAATAAGATCACAAATGGTGACTGGAAACTGCAAAACTTTTACGAGACATCAAAGGAAGATGCCGCGCGCCTTGCGTTAGAATATGCAAAAGTTAGTAAAGAATTTTTCAATGATATGGAAAAGTCCATTGACGCATTGATCCATTCCAAACCCAAAAACAATAGACTTTCTGATCAAAGAGTCTTGATTCTTGAGGGCAAATACGATGTGACTTGGGCGGAAGGTAAGGGGAAAAAATTGGCGGATTGTTTCGACAATCACGAACTGATTGAGTTTAACTCTTCACACAGCCCCCACAATGATGAGCCAAATAGATTATTCGACGCATTAAAGAATTACGTTCGCCCTTTGAAAAAGGATTACGCAAAACCTTTAAACAAATCTCGGGACGGCCTTCCATCGCCTCCAAGTTCGAACCAAGACGAGGAAAGTCAACCCCAAACAGAGGAAGGGATGTTTAGGGGCAACGCCAGTAAAAGAGGAAGTAAAAACTATAGAAGCGTCCTGTCCAAGGGGCCCCCAACAACTGTTGAGAAAACGACAACAACGACAGGAAATAAAGCATCCACCAACCAGTTAACAAAACAATTCAGCGTTCGAACGCCAAGTTTCGACTTCTCTCCATGATTCAATCCACTCGGCGGGGTTTTGTTTAACTGTTTATTGCATCCCCCAAATTCTTAGTTCTCACATCCTATAATCTATAGGATACTTCGTCATAATCGAGGTTCTCAAAACTACGGTATTTTTGGAGTAAATGACGATACTTCGCGATATCCGCGTCAAAGCTAAGATTGCGGCAGAGGATGAAGCGCCAACTTCTTGCTGTCTTTATTTCTTCGCCTGATACGTCCCCATCAACGCGGCCTGCGCGAGAATATGCCCCTCCATCGCCTTCACGACATCGGCCTTTGTCGGCGCGTTCGTAAAATTAAGCGTGTCATCAAGAGCATAAAGCTTAAAGAAATAACGATGCCTGCCAATCGGCGGCATCGGGCCCGTGTATCCTGTCTTTCTCCTGTCGTTCAGGCCTTCTTCCGTTCCCGCGGGTAGCGTTTTAACGTCTTCCGGCAAGCCTTTCGCGGAAGGCGGGATGTTGTAAAGCACCCAATGCACAAATGTCATTTTAGGCGCGGTGGGATCGGGAGCGTCGGGATCGTCGACGATCAGGGCAAGGCTTTTTGCCCCAACCGGAGCGCCCGAAAACGTCAGCGGCGGCGATATATCGCTTCCTTGGCCGGTATAAAGGATGGGGATTTCCGCGTTGTTCGCAAAAACCGGAGATTCGATTTTCATCGTCATGGCATCCTCTCCTTGAGCCGCTTGCGCCGCGCTCCCTCCCGCCAACAGCAGAAAAAAGGCTATAAGAAATTTGGTGAAACGCAAGGCAAGCCGCTCCGAATTTGGTTAACTTCAGAAAGAGAAGTTTACCGCCGTTGCCCTGCGGCGTCACGCTTGTATTTTTCGGGAATTTGTTAAAACAGGCTTATTTAAAACGCATGATTTTCTTTTGTTTTAAGCCGCTTTCTGGCACATACTGTTTTCCGAAAAAATTAGCGCGAGAAATAAAATGGCTAAAAAATCTTCTTTCTCTGCAAATCCCATGTGGGGCGGGCATTATGCCGCAGGCCCCTCGGCGATCATGGCCGAGATCAACGCCTCCATTGACGTGGACAAAAGGCTCTACGCCCAAGACATCCGCGCCTCAAAAGCGCACGCGAACATGCTCGCGGCGCAAGGCATTATCAGCGTCAAAGACGCCAAAGACATTACTCAAGGACTTGATTCTATCCAGCGCAAAATCGAAAGCGGCGCGTTCGTTTTTTCTTCCGATCTCGAAGACGTGCACATGAACATCGAAGCGGCTTTGAAGGAGTTGATCGGCGATGCCGCAGGACGCTTGCACACCGCGCGTTCGCGAAACGATCAAGTCGCGACCGACTTTCGTTTATGGCTGCGCGATGAAATCGACGCATTGGACGCTGCCTTGGAAAATTTGCAATCCGCCCTGCTCGACAAAGCTGAAATCCACGCCGCCTTGCCGATGCCAGGATTCACGCATTTGCAGCCCGCGCAGCCCGTGACTTTCGGACATCATTTAATGGCTTATGTCGAAATGACGGGGCGCGACCGCGACCGTTTGCAGGATGCGAAGAAGCGCTTCAACGAAATGCCGCTTGGCGCGGCGGCTTTGGCGGGAACTTCGTTTCCCATCGACCGCGCGCGCGTGGCAAAAGAACTTGGTTTCGACAGGCCTATGGCGAACTCGCTCGATGCCGTATCGGCGCGCGATTTCGCTTTGGAATTTCTGGCTGCAGCGGCGATTTTGGGCGTGCATTTGTCGCGTCTTGCCGAGGAAATCGTGATCTGGGCAAGTCCTTCGTTTGGCTTTATTAAACTCAGCGAAGCTTTTACTACCGGCAGTTCGATTATGCCGCAAAAGCGCAATCCGGACGCTGCGGAACTTGTCCGCGCCAAGACGGGGCGTTTGCTTGGCGCGTTTACAGCTTTGGCTGTCGTCATGAAGGGGCTGCCTTTGGCCTATGCCAAGGACATGCAGGAGGATAAAGAGCAGGTTTTCGACGCCGCCGACACTTTGCGCCTATCTTTGGCCGCGCTTGAGGGAATGGTGCGCGACATGCACCCGCAAAAAGAAGCTCTCGACAAAGCGTTGCAAAACGGCTTTATCACCGCGACGGATTTGGCCGATTGGCTGGCGCGCGAAATCCACGTTCCCTTCCGCGATGCCCACCACATCACAGGCAAGATCGTCCGCTTGGCCGAAAGTAAAAAATGCCGCCTCGACCAGTTGAAACTCGCCGATATGCAACGCATCGAGAAGCGCATTACGAAAGCTGTTTTCGACGTTCTCGATCCGGTTCGCGCTCTGGCAAGCCGCACGAGCTTCGGCGGAACCGCGCCTCAATGCGTCAAACAGGCCGTTAAACAAGCGAGGAAAAGGTTTTTAAAAGCCTAAAAACCCGCTATAAACCCTGCCTATGAGTTTAAACCCCGTTCCAAACGACAGCTTTCCCATCGCTTCCGTCGATGAAATCATCATGGAAGCGAAAGCGGGACGCATGTTTATCTTGACCGACGACGAAGACCGCGAAAACGAGGGCGATCTGATCGTCGCCGCGCAATTTGCGACGCCGGAAGCGATTAATTTCATGGCGCATTTCGGCTGCGGCCTTATTTGCCTTCCCATGGCGCCGGAACTCGTCGAGCGCCTTCGGTTGCCGATGATGACGGAAAATAACGGCTCACGCTTCGGAACGCCCTTCACCCTTTCCATCGAAGCCCGCGAAGGCGTGACGACGGGCATCTCGGCGGCGGACCGCGCCCACACAATCCGAACGGCGGTCGATCCGCGCAAAAGCGCAAAAGACATCGTCAGCCCGGGGCATGTTTTTCCCTTGAAAGCGCATCCGAACGGCGTTTTGGCGCGCAGGGGGCAGACCGAAGGGTCCGTCGATATTATGCGTCTCTCGGGGTTGACTCCGGCCGCCGTCCTTTGCGAGATTATGAAAGACGACGGCACGATGGCGCGGATGCCGGATATTGTTTCTTTTGCCCGCGCTCACGACATGAAAATCGGCACGATTGCCGATCTTGCCGATTATCGCCGAGGATTAGAAACTTCGGAAAAAGTCGCGATCAGATAAGGAATACGATCATGGAATCTTCCAATCCTCCTTCTTTCTATCATTTCGAAGAGCCGCCGCATGTGATGATCGTCGAAACGCATTTCTACCCCGACGTTGCCGAGTTGCAGCTCCGGGGCGCAAAGGCGGTTCTCGACCGTGTGAACGCGTCCTATGAAATCGTCACGGTTCCGGGAGCCTTCGAGATTCCCGCGGCGATTTCCTTTGCCATCCGGGCGCTGGATTTCGATCCCGTGCGCCGCCGTAACGAAGGTTTTATCGCGCTCGGCTGCATCATGAAAGGGCATACGAACCATAATGAAATTATAGCCTTTGAAAGCGCGCGCAGCCTTCAAGACCTTGCCGTGCGCCACGCGATAGCCATCGGCAACGGCATTTTGACCTGCGAAACAAAAGAACAGGCGATCGAAAGAGCGGATCCCGCCCGCCTGAACCGAGGCGGCGCGGCGGCCGAAGCCTGCCTTCGCATGATCGAGTTAAAACATAGGTTTCGCCTGTCGCCCAAACGGCGCTGGGTTGCAAAGAAGTAAATTTATAGATTTTTATGGAAAAAAAGACCAAGAAAAAACCTGACAATATCATGCGCCGCCTCGCGCGTTTGGCCGCCGTGCAGGGGCTTTATCAAATCGCACTATCGTCCGAATCGGCGGAAACGTTGATCCGCCGCTTCCTCGACGATCCCGCGGTTCTTCTGCAGGAAGAACGGACGGTTATCGCCGTGGACGGAGAATTGTTCGGCGTCATCGTCTCCGGCGCCATCAAGCATCAGGCCGAGTTGGACGTTATGATTTCCGGCGCTCTCGACGCGCGTTTCTCGGTCGATCGTTTAGAACTACTTTTAAAGGCCATTCTGCGTGCCGGAGCCTTCGAACTCCTTTATTGTCCCGAGTGTCCGGAAGGCGTCATCGTCAACGATTATATCGATGTTGCGCATGGATTTTTCGACGCCAAGGAACCGGGCCTTATCAACGCCGTACTCGACAAACTGGCGAAGAAACTGCGTTCCTAAACCGCGCTTGAAAAGCGTTGTTTAGATATCCGGCGCATTTGCCGTATTCTGGCATTAACGTCTCGTCAAATATTGAGGTTTAGATTCTTTTGCATGAAAAAACCGCCGCTTTTTTTCCTTCTCTTCGGTTTTCTGGCTCTCGGCGCGCTGCAGGGGGGGACCGCTTCCCGCGCCTTGGCCGATGACGAAACTCCCGCCAAACAAAGCGACGCCGGAAAAGACGACGCGGATAAAAAGGGCGACGCCGACAAGAAGGACGAAAAAAAGAAGAAAAAAGAAACGGACATAACGGGCGGGCGCTTTACCGGAGACCCGATTTATGTCCACATAGCGCCGATGATCTTGCCGATTATCAACGATGACGGGGTCGAACAGCTTGTCACGCTTATTCTCTCCGTTCACGTTAAAGACCTCGACTCCGCCAACGCCTTGCATACGAATATGCCGCGCGCGGTTGATTCTTTATTGCGCCATCTTTACGGCGGATTGGACGAAGGATCCCTGCGCAACGGAAAGCTGGTCAACGTCAATAAAGTCAAGAAGAACGCGATCCTGGCCATCGGCGAAATCATAGGCGATGAAAACGTCGTCGATGTCTTGGTGGAAGGCGTCGCGCAAAGAATGCTGTAACTTATTCTATATTCCAGTTTTGGATCGCGATACCGGATGAAACGTCCTCGGCGGGAACGCGGACGATTATCAAGGTGACGGTCGCGCGTTGTTTTCTCATGGCGTTGTTGTTCGTGGCATAGGTCATAATAACCGGCATCTGCACGGTCCATTGATAAATATTATCGGAATTGACGCCCTGATTGACGACGACCGGCGTATTGGACGGAACCGTCGTCAACACCAGCTGGCTTTGCCTAAAGGTCTGCGCGATCTTCAGGCGGTTGAAGGCGTCTATGTAGGTTTCCCATCCCCTCGAGGTGAACCTGATTCTCTGCTTGGGCAACCTGACGGCAATATCGCCGAAGCCCATCGTCATAACTTCGGTGATGCTGGTGGTGGCCCATGAAAGTACGGCGCGGTTTGTCATGTTCGGCATCGTGAGGCCGACGAGCCGCAAAACCTTCCTTTGAGGGGTTATCGCGTAGTAAAGGGGGGCCGGTTTGGTAAAAGGCAAAAGAATCGTCAGAAGCGTCCCTAAAACGGCAATCGTCCACGTTTGGAAAATGACGCGCTTTTTAAGTCTTCCGAACGCGCTTATCGCACCTAAAATCGCGCGGTCTTCTGAAGAGACGGGTTTTTTCTGCGGCGCGGGGGGCAGCGCGGATTGCGCCTTCGAAGGCGCATGTGTGCTCAAAGGCTGAGCGTTGGTCATTTTCTGCTGTCCGAATTCATCGGAACCCATTGTTCGATGCTGATGCCGTCGGGATTCTGCAACGTCGAAACGCGAACAATCTGCAAACGCAGCGTGGTGTTGATGGGTTGCGGCGGCAAATTTCCGTCGAATTTGATCGTCACAGGAAATTCCACGATCCACGTATAAACGCCGTTGCGTTCGAAATTGCTTTGGATTTCGGGGGCGCCATTGATATCCATCGTCACCACGAGCTTCCGCGTCTGAATGGCGTCGATGAAGTTGGCTTCCTTGAGCGCTTTATTGAAACTGTCCCATCCGGTCGAGGTAAAATTGGAAGATATCTGTTGCAGCCGTTCGCGGTAATCGTGATAGCCGAAACGCATGACGTTTTGCGCGGTCGCGGCGGCCCACGCGGTCACCTGAGCCGGAGACAAATAAGGTTCGCTCAAAGGAACGATATTGATGATGCGTCCGTCCGACGTCGTCGCAAAATAAACGGGGCGCGTCTTCATCGTCAAAGAAAGCCCGACAATCGACGCGACAAGCAGCCCGATCACGACGATCTGGATCAGGCTGATGCGCAAGAGCAGCCGGTACCCGTCGCGATAAAAAGCGTTGCGGTTAAGGATCGTGGCGATAGCGTCTTTGACAGGCATGGCGTCCCTCTAAACAGGAAGGTTGATATCGGACAAGGACATGGCGACTCCGTATTCCGCCGAGCTTTTGCACGCCGAGCAAATCCGGTTGTGGCGGCCCTGCGACGGGAAGGGATGCAGGCACATAAGGCAGATGCGCGTAGAGGTTCCGGCGGGCGCGTTTTCGCCTTCCTGCGCCTTGTTCGAGGCGGGGCGCGGCGAAGTCCTGCGGATTTCCCCCTCTTGCGGCGGGCGGCGGCTGCCGGGTTTGCGTCCGGGCGCGGAGCGCCGGGGCAACCCGAGCCGAGCCGCGCGCGTCATGATCGCGGCGACGGAGCGTTTTAAAATAGAGCCGATTTCCTGCGGCGTTTTTCCTTGCGCCCACAAATCGCGCAAAAGAATGTCCTGATCCTGCCACGTCGGCCCTGTCAAAACGGGAGCGCCCACGGACACGCCGATCTCGTTTTCCAAAGCCGGATCTTGGGGCGGTGTTCTATCGTCGTCGCTCACGGAAAAAACTCCTGAAACTAAAGAAGAAAGTAATTCGGATTAGGCTTACATTATAAATACTCATAATACGTTAAAGCAGCGCTTTTGGGCTTTTCGAGTTAACTTTTCGTAAATATAAAAGCGGTCGTCAATGCCTCGTTCAGAAAAGCCGGATACAAAGCCCCCGCCAAGGATTTCGCGCGAGGGAAAGAGAACGGCGGTCGGGACAAAGCCTAACCCACTCATCTTCAACATAAATCCGCCTCATTTTCTGCCTATATAAAATTCCCGTTGAAGTTTATAACCCCCTTATCATGAGCGAATCGCCCGAAAAACCAGTTCTGACTATCAAGCCTCCCTCGCCGGAAAACATTTGGGCGGAAATTTCGGTCGCCGTCAATTATCTGACGCGTTTTAGTCTGCCTTTTAAAGACGAATTGCGTTCCGGATTGATCCGCCGGTCGATGGTTTGGTTTCCGATCATCGGGGCGTTGATCGGATTTATCGGCGCGGGCGCCGATTGGCTGACGACCGAGATGCGGATGCCCGGCATTATCACGGCGATTTCCGCCGTCGTCGCGATGCTTTTTTTCACGCGCGCGCTGCATGAAGAGGAATTCGCCAATCTGGTCGATGCTTACGGAAAAAGCCTCGAGAGAACCGACCGCGTCGGCTGGCTGAAAGACGAACGCTCGGTGCGCTACGGCACGCTTGGCATTATCCTCGTCATTATTTTGAAAATCGCGGCGATTGCGGATCTTGCCGACAACATGCTCGTTTTCCAGACGTTGATCGTCGCGGAAAGCTGGTCGCGCGTGTTGATGGTCGTAGCTGCTGCGTGGCTGCGCCCGATCGACGGAGACCCCGTCGCGGATCATTTCCAGCAGCCTCCGGCGCTTCGCGTCGTCCTGGCGCTCTGCATCGGCATCGTAATTTCTTATATCGCGCTCGGCGAAGACACCGCGACCGTTTTGACGGCGGGAACGATTGCGGGACTTATCGTCGCGCTCATCGGCGCCAACCACCTGCGCGGCTATAGCGGAGCTTTGCTCGGAACGTTGCAGCAAGTCGTCGAAATCACGATTTTAGGGATTGTGTTGGCGATACAGTAAACTTCGGATTATGTCACGTGTTTACTATCCGGGCTACATTCCGAAGAAAATAAACATAGGTTCTGAATGCTCAATTCAGTGGTTGTTTTTCTACACCACATAGCAGGCAGGCTTTATATAAATTCCATAAGCGGCGCATCCAACACCAGCCATAAAAAATATGATTCCCAACACTACGCTCACATAAGCCCACTGATGATAATTTTGTGCTGTTTTCCAGGTTTTTTCTTGAGCCCCCTTGTTTGCGTCCGGAATCCCTGCATTTCCGTATTCTAATTGCGTTAAATAAGCACTACTGTCCGGTTAAGCGCGAAGTTTAGTCCGAAAAGGTATTTTGTCGCAA
>CAZPKC010000024.1:0-22319 GCA_964587125.1 uncultured Rhodospirillaceae bacterium
CTTGGCGCGAGCCACTTCCTCTGCCGTGCCATGCGCCATCACAACAAAGCTGTCGGCTTTAACGTCCGCTTCGTATTGGATCACGCTGTCTTTGGGAATGCCCATGCTGTAGATCGCCGCGCCGATTGCGCTAAATCCGCCAACCACAACAGCGTTTTCAACAGCCGCAATCAGTATGGTAGCAAGATACCCAAGCGCGACGACGGGGCCGAAAGGCGTGGTCAGAAACAGGCCGCCAAAAAACAGACCCCACAGACCGCCCCAGAACGCGCCTCGCGTACCCCAAAACTTGATTCGGTCTCCGGCATTGTAAAAACCAACGACCTTTTCATCCGAATGGTATCCCTTGCCGACAACGCTGAGGTTCTTCATCTTGAATCCATCTTCGGTCAGCTTTTTAATAGCTGTCTCCGCAGCTTGATGGTCTGCAAAAACGGCGACGGCTGTGTCAGATATATACATTTTGTTTTCCTTTAAGGTTTGAGTTCGGCAATTACTGTCTATTGTTCGGGTAACGCAGCACATAAGAGGCAAGATGGTCGTCGCCGACTTTCACATGCCGGGTTATCATTTCTCCATTCGAAGTTTTAGTGCTCACCGTGTAATGACTGAGATGCATCTTGACGAGCAGCACGGAAGCCCCAGCAATGGCACTCAATATCCGTAACACCCTTCAGGACAACTGATTTGACATTCATCAAAAGGTTTATGTTTCTGTAATTCAGGGCGGCTTATTATTGGAGATGCGGTCGCAACGAGAGATCGTCGGACAACAAATAGATCGCGCTTGCCGCTAAAAACAAAAAAACGCTGATCCAGAACAGAGGCGAGTGGTGTATGTGCCTCCAATTACGTTGACCAACCACAAGTTTTGGTATGTTTTTCTGACCATTTTTATTCATCCCTAACGAGACTTACTCTTATTAAACAATGCCCATTTGACATTCATCAAATCAGAGATGTAAGGGTTTAGTATTTACTGTTGCATCGACGTTGTTGTCTTTCTCAATTTTGGGCGGAGTCTCGTCATGTAGGAGGCCTTGATGAACTCTGATAGCGATGATCCATCTCTAACTCCTCCTTCACCATCCACACCGGAGCCGGCGAAGAAAGATGAAGGGAAGCCCACGCCCATTCCTGCCGAGACAACAAATCAGAAGGCATCGTTGAGTGATCTAGTCCCGCCGGGAACTCAACTACCTCCTGCCGCATCAGAGTCGGTCCACAAGACAATAGGTAAGGCACCTTCCGGTCTTTGGGCATCGTCCGGCATTCTGAAGATCGCCTATAAGCTGTTGGTCAATGACCGGGCAAAGTTTTCGGCGCTTCTAGTTGGGATTACCTTCTCCGTTTTCCTAATGATTGAGATGACGTCTCTTTTCTCAGGAATACTGGCGCGGGCTTCTGCCACTGTCATAAATATTGGGGCGTCGGTTTGGGTCATGGATCCAGCGATCCAAACGGTTGCGAATACGATTCCGCTACCTGATTATGTATTGGATGAGGTGCGCAGCATACCTGGTGTGAAATATGCTGTGCCCCTCTATTCCGGCGGCGCGCTTCTAAAATTAACTGACGGCACTTACCAATCGGTCAATGTTATTGGCCTCGACGACACCAGTCTGTTTGGGAGGCCGGAACTTACTTCTGGTAACATTCAAGATATCTTTGCTGAAAACGCTTTCATTGCGATTAAGGATTCTGAGTTCTACAAACTTAAAAATCCTAAAATCGGCGATACATTCGAACTCAATGAACATCGCGGCGTCATTCGCGGGATTGGCCATGTCGCGTCGAGTGGTTTGTTTGGGGTGCCGACACTCTATACGACCTACAACCGCGCCTTGCAGTATATCCCTAATTCCCGTTTTACGATTTCCTACCTTTTGGTCGAGCCAAAAACTCCGGAGGATGTCGCCCTCATCAAGCAGCAGGTCAAGGCGGCGGGATATCTGGCGCTTACAAAAGATGATTTTATCCAAAAGATTTCGAGTTTCTATACCTACCAGACCGGCATAGGCACCAATATGCTGATGATGACAATCATCAGCTTTATCATCGGCATGTCCATATCTGGGCAAACATTTTACACCTTTATTCTGGAAAATATTGAAAAGTTTGGCGCGCTTAAAGCCATCGGCGCCAAGGGCAGCGAACTTGTTTCGATGATCCTGTTTCTGGCGTTTTTTGTCGCCCTAACAGGCTATGGCTTCGGTGTTGGCCTTTGCTCACTCATGATATGGCTAGCGCGCCTTTATCTGCCCGACTACGCAGCAATGATCACTTATCTCAATCTTGGCCTTGCCTTTGTCATGGTGGTTATCATCGCGGCAATCTCCGGCTACATCGGTGTACGGAAGGTTCTGAAGATCGAACCCTTCGACATCTTCCGAGGTTAGTCATGTCTGAAATTGCCATTCAAGTTACGGGTGTCAGCAAATCTTTCGGCCAAGGCGAGGCGCTCACCAAGGCTGTTCAGGATGTTACATTTAACGCCAATTTCGGTGAGATTCTCTATGTCGTCGGCCCTTCCGGTAGTGGTAAGACAACTATGTTGAGTATGATCTCCGGCATTCTGAAGCCGGATGCAGGTTCCGTGAAGATCGAAAATATCGATATATGGAGCCTATCGACCGACGATCTTGCCGACTTTCGTCTGCACAAAATCGGTTTCGTGTTTCAGGACTATCATCTGTTTCCGCGCCTGACGACCGCCGAGAATGTTGCCATCCCTCTCATTCTGCAGAAACGCAACTGGGACGAGTCAATCCAGGAAGCGGTAACAAATTTAGAAATCGTTGGCTTAAAGGGGCGTGCGGAATTGCCGCCGGTCAAGCTCAGCGGTGGTGAGCAGCAAAGGGTCGCTATTGCACGCGCCATCATCAGCCGTCCGGACATCCTTATTCTCGATGAACCAACAGCCTCGCTCGACGGCGACACTGGCCGGAATATCGTCGGTTTCGTGAGGAAAAACATCCTCACCGACAGACGGTGTATCATAATTATCACCCATGACAGCCGCATCTATGAGTTTGCCGACCGCATCATGCGCATGGAAGACGGCAAACTTAAGGATATCGACATCAAGAAGGAGAGTTTGAATGCGCAATAAGATCATTTTTATCGTGTCGGCCATCGGCCTAATACTGGCAATCGTCAGCGCCTACATCTTTAGTGAGCAGCCGAAGGCGCTGCCGCCCACCTTTAATCCTGCAGCCAATCCCTACACCAAAGGAATTTACGCTGAAGGCATTGTCGAAAGTATCCTGGCGCAAGGTGAAAACATCAATATCTATCCCGAAGTTTCTGGGCCGATCACGGAAGTTCTTGTTGTCGAAGGAGGCAAGGTTAAAAAAGGCGATCCGCTCTTGACGATTGATGACTCGGTGCAAAAGGCGACGGTCGAACAGCAACAAGCCCAAGCCGAAGCAGCTTTGGCGTTATTAAATGAGTTGAAAGCGCAGCCGCGACCGGAAAATCTCGATGTAGCAACAGCGCAGGTCGAGAATGCCAAGGCAACTCTTAAAAACGCGGAAGATCAACTCGCCAAGCAAGAAAAGTCCTTCAAGCTTGACCCAAAATCCGTCAGCCATGATGTGCTCGATAACGCACGTAATGCCGAGAAAATCGCCGCTACAAATTTACAGGTGGTTCAGAAGCAATACGACCTGATCAAAGCAGGCGCGTGGAGTTACGACATCGAAAACCAGCAAAAGCAATATGATGCTTTGCTAAAAGCTGCGGCATCTTCTGCGGCATTGCTCGCTAAATATACGATCAAAGCTCCTGCGGATGGGATTGTCCTTACGCTTCAAGCCGCTGTCGGCAGTTATGTCTCGCCGCAAGGCGCTTATGATTCCTACACGCAAGGGATGAACCCACTGATCGTCATGGGCACACCGGACGGCCAGTTGCAAGTCCGAGCTTATATCGACGAAATTTTAATTCACAGCATCGCTGATCCGGCAAAGATGGATGCGCAGATGTTCATCCGTGGCACCGATACGCATATGCCGCTAACTTTCGAGCGCATCCAACCCTATGTCTCACCAAAGATCGAACTTTCCGATCAGCGGCAGGAACGGGTTGACGTCCGCGTTTTGCCGGTGATTTTTCGTTTTGACAAACCAAAAGATATGAATCTTTATCCTGGTCAGCTGGTGGATGTTTATGTTGGCGAGAAATAACATGGGACGGTCGTCTCGCTTGCTCACAAAGTTCGCTGCACTTTACGGTACAGCGCTTTTGTGTGCTCTGTCGGCGTGCGCCGTCGGGCCTGATTTTGTTTCTCCCAACGCGCCGCCGGTTACGCATTACACACATGGCACTGATCCAACAAAGACCGTCGAGGCCGAAGGCACTACGCAGAGATTTACTCCTGGCGCAGAAGTCGATTCTGCCTGGTGGCATCTTTTCAAATCACCGAAGCTTGACGCGATATTGGAAGAAGCCAAAGCCAACAATCCAGGACTCGAGGCAGCGGGGGCAAATCTTCGTCAAAGCCAGGATAATTTGCGCAGCGGCTATGGCATTTTCTTCCCCGACATCAACGGCGATGCCGGAGCTTCGCGGCAGCGATCCTCACCCGCTGCATTGGGGCAGAAATCATCCGGCAGCATCTTCAATCTATTTACACTTTCAGCGACCGTCAGCTATGCCATCGATATCTGGGGCGGCGAGCGGCGCATGATAGAAAATCTTGGTGCCGAAGTTGATATGGCGCGCGCGACGGAACAGGCGACGTATTTAACGCTCTCAGCCAACATCGCCAACACGGTGATCGCCAAGGCCGCTTATCACGATGAAATCGAAGCGACAAAACAACTCATCGTCATGCAAAAAGAGCAAGTTAAATTGGCGGGGCTTCAAGAGAAAGCAGGCACCGTTCCCTATTCGAATGTTTTGAGCCTCCGCAGCCTGCTTGCGTCTTACGAGGCGACGTTACCGCCGCTTGAGCAAAAACTCGCGCAGACCGACGATTTGCTCGCGACTCTTGCCGGGCACACTCCCGCCGAAGAAACCCAACCGGAAGTGAGTTTGACCGATTTCACTTTGCCCAATGATCTGCCGATCAGCGTACCATCCGATCTGGTGCGACAACGTCCTGATATTCTGGTCGCCGAGGCAACGGCTCATGCCGCAAGCGCCAATGTCGGCGTAGCGACAGCCGCGATGCTGCCAAGCATCACGTTGAATGGCGGTTATGGTACTAACAGCAATGCAACAAACAATTTATTTGCTGCCGCCGGGAATTTCTGGAGCTTCGGTGCGGGGCTGACGACCCCGATCTTTGATGGCGGAACGCTGTGGTTCAAACGAGAGGCCGCTACGGAAACTTTCCAGCAGGCGATGGCGCTTTATCGCCAGACCGTCCTCGGTGCTTTCGCTCAAGTCGCTGACACGCTTCATGCGCTCGATCATGATGCGGCGACGTTGCAGGCGGAAGATGAAGCACTATCGACTGCCGAACAAACCTTGCATCTCGTGCAGGCTAATTACAAAGCCGGTCTTAATACCTATCTCGACGTGCTGAACGCCGATGTGCAAGCCCATCAAGCCAAGATTGCTAAGCTTCAGACTATTGCCGCACGTTATCAAGATACTGTTGCTCTATTTGCCGCTCTCGGTGGCGGTTGGTGGAATGCAAAAAATGAACATTTTGAAGCAGACAAAAAATAAGATGAAAATGATTTGATGAATGTCAAATCAGACTTATGGGGTCGGGGTATCGCTAAATGTGGCATTCGTAATGGGAGATGGTACTGGATGGGACTATCAACGCTCTATCGATCGATGACTACAGAGGCGGATGTAGTTGGCTGCCTGGCGGCGCGGGTTCATTCGGAGATGAACTGCAACGCAGTTTATTCGATCAACCTGAACACTCACAACAAGGCCTCTCTTTATGAAGCTTTTCCGCCTGAAGAAGCTTTCCGGTTGGCCGAGCGCTTCGAATGGCATTATACGCCCAAGCACGCCAGTTGGCTCGATATGGCGGAATCCGAATTGTCCGTTCTCTCCCGCCAATGCCTTTCGCGCCGCATCCCAGATAAAGAAACGCTCAGCTCCGAAATCGCCGCATGGACAGCCTACCGTAATCAGCATAACGTCAGTGCCGACTGGCAGTTCACAGACGCCCACGCCCGTATTAAACTCAAGCGCCTCTACCCTACAATTTAGTTAAGATGCACCACTAGCCTTTAATCGTCTTCTCGTTTTAGGAGATGCTGCGAGTAACAAACCGTAGCTTTCTTTGCCTCTGTGATGGCTATTTCCGTTCACACCTTTTCAAAAGTGCTTTGAGCCTGATAAGGCCGTCGTGATCGGCATCGAGTTCGGCAAAATTTCTGTCAGCCTGCGCAAGAAAATCTTCGAGCGTAACCTTGAAATTGTTATGAACATCAGCTGCCATAACGGGATCTGGTTGAATGGAAGAAACAGACGAAGCGTTGGATTGGTTGTCGCTGGTGGAGCCGCGTCGTCCGTGGTGACGACCGCCAACGCCACATTGCAAGACTTGTTGGCCGCGCTGCAGCAAGCCAGCGCTGTATAATTTCCGGACAGTCGGAACGCAGGGAGGAGCCTTGCGTTCCGGCTTTTATCCTTTCTCATAAAATTGTTCGGAGTGTTTTTGAACATCGGGCGTGTGTATCTGTGGCCGTCAGGCTGATTTTTCGCTAACTCACAAAGAGCCGATGCGTTTTGCAATTGCCACAGTGGATGGGTACCTTGGCGTTTTCACGGCCTTTGTTCATGCGGGCTGGACGCCCGTAAAACTCTTTACCGTTCCTATCAGAAACGAATTTGGCAACCAGCAGGCCGTCATAGCGTTTGCAGAACAGAACAAAGCCGCGATCCAGCTGTCACGCATGAATGAGCATGACCTTCAAAGGTTGCGTGACGATGGTTGCGAAATCCTGATCGTTGCCAGCTACGATTGGAAGATTCCAGACTGGCAGCCTTATCTGAAATACGCGATCAATTTTCATTCCTCCCCTTTGCCGGAAGGGCGCGGCCCATATCCTTCGCATCGCGCCATTTTGGAAAATCGGGATCATTGGGCTGTTGCCTGTCATAAGATCACGTCCGATCTCGACTCCGGCTCCATTCTCGCAATCGAGAACTTTCCGCTTCGTTCGGACGAATGCCATGAAAGCCTCAGCCTCAAGATCCAAATGGCGGGCAGAAAACTTGCCGTGCGGGTCGCGGGGCAATTCACGCAGCTATGGGAGAATGCCGTTCCCCAAGAAGCAGGAAGCTATTGGCAAAAGACGAAGATGGCTGAGCGCATTATCGACTTAAATCAGCCCGTGGAAGCCGTCAGGCGCCATGTCCGCCCGTTCGGAGCAACAGGCAGTTTTGTTTTACTTGGCGGAGCCTGGCTCTTGGTGAAACGCGCAGTGGGGTGGACGGAGCCGCATGACATCATTCCGGGGACGGTGGTTCATGTTTACAACCGATGTATTGTATCAGCGGTGCCGGATGGCTACATAGGTTTTCTGGAAATTGAAATGGCCTCACCCCAAATCTTGGCCGAGGCGTTGGGAGACCACCCCACCCATTGATAGTGAATTTGCGTTCTGACTTTTATCACGCTAACGACGACCTGCGCATCGACGAACCGATCGAAGCCATGCTCCCCGTCGGTGCGTGATTATTTCCGGCTTCGTCCCCCGTGAACCTGACATAAATCAAAACGACCTGACAGGAAAGGTGATCCTATGCGAGAAGAGGACATGGCCCATGAACTATTCCGTTGGAAATTCCGTCGATGAAGCCGAATATGAGCGCGTCTTTGAGCGTTATCTCGACATATGCAATCAGGCGATAGAAAAGAATAAGGATAAATTCCCTTATAATGAAATCTGGAAAGCGCGCTGGAAGAATTTGGGGGAGAACAATATTCTCCAGTGCGCCGTGTATGATGACAGGCCAAAGGTTATTTATAGCCTACAGCTTACCGAAGACATGAAAATCAAAATCTTGAAGAAAACCGATGTTCCGCCGGAAGACATCTGGCCATTCAAATTCAGCTACCTGAAGCATGTCGTCGCAAATCCGGATGATTATATTCAACATCCCGCCAATCTGGACTGGGGCTGGCTGACTGGCGTGTTTGGCTAAATCAAACATTCTTGCTAGAATACACGCCTGAGTCAGGGCCATATACATATTCAGCCAGCTTCTGCACGGAAACCAATGATCGTTGCGCCTAGCACCGATCCCGACGGACTGTTTTACGCCGCGCAAAGCGAATATAATTTATTCCATACCTGCAACGCATGGACAGCCGATGCGCTACACGAAGCCGGGTTGCCGATATCTGGCGACAATGTAATTTTTTCCGGACAAGTGATGTCCCGCGTTGACGAAGCCGCCGAAAGCCAATGTCAGTCAGTATGGTGAGGTTGTCGTCGTGTGCGTTGTCGTACTACTGCTGCCATAAGGCGTAGTTGTCGTCGTTGTATTCGAGGAATTTGGCGGCACGATCACGTTAACGTCGCGCGGCGGAGGCGATCCTTCGCCGCTGCTGGAACTACAGGCCGCCAGCGCGAGCATGGCAAGGACAAGAACTGCCGGAGCGAATGTTTTATTTGTCATTGGTGGTTCCCTTTTGATGCTGATTGTCGAGTAGTCCATAATTGGCTGCATATGCTCACCATCGTTAGATGGTTGGCGCATTTCCTCTGCGCCCTGTCATAAGGTGATAAATCAGGCTGGCGACAAAAAGCACGACGAACAGAACCGCCAGAAACTGGGCGATACTGGCGAAACTTGTGGCCAAGCCTCCAAAGCCCAAGACAGCGGCAATAACTGCAAGGACAAAAAACAGGATCACATAGCCTAACATGGGCGGCTCCATCGGGTGGAAGTTCAGAGACTGGCCAACGATGCCCGACGAGCAGAGTACCCGCCGGGTCTTTATCTTATTTCCTGACTGCCTGACGAATGGCGTCTTTAGCGCCGCCGACTGCATTCTGGATCTTTCCGACATTCTTTTCATTCGAACCTTCGGCTTCCGTCTTCTTGTCGCCGACCACTTTACCGATGGCTTCTTTGACGGAGCCGGCAGCCTGTTTGCCCATTCCTTTAAGACGATCTGTATCCACCATGATGTTATCCTTTCTCAACTTGTTGCGCTAATATTTGTCCCGGTTCGCGCAAGCCGACACCTTAAGCCGCTAAATGCGTCCCAGCAGCACAAGAATGAGCACGATCACAAGTACCGTTCCCAAGCCAAACGAAGGGTAATATCCCCAATTCCGGCTATGCGGCCAAGTCGGCAAGCCGCCGATAAGCAGCAAAAATAGAACAATAAGGAGGACAACGCCGAGAGTCATAAAACGTTTCCTTTCACTGATTGTTTTTTAGGGACATGTTATCGGTGACCGATACCACGCCGTTGATCTTCCCCGCGACCTTTATGGCTTCGGCTTCTTGGGTCTTGTTGTCCACGGCTCCGCTCAAAAGCACGACCCCATGAGTGGTATCAACCTTCACTTCCAAAACCTTCAATAGAGAGTCAGCGAGAATTGCTTCTTTGACTTTGGCTGTGATGGTTGCGTCGTCAATATAATGCTCGGTTGATTCAGCAAACGCAGGCAATGCCATTCCTATCGAAAGGATAACGGCAGCTAGCGCAAGGAATCTGAAGGTTTGATGGTTCTTGGTCATAGGAGATTTCCTTATTCATGAGAGAGGGGAAGTCGATAACGTCGATAGTTCAAAACTTGCTTAGGCTTTCATAGCCCGCTTGCCGTGATCCTGTGCTTTCGCGCAATGATCCTCGGCATTTTTTGCATGCTTTTCAGCCTTGTCGTGATCGCCGGTCGCGGAGCACTTAGCGGCATAGGTATGTTGCGTTGCCGCTTTATTGTGGCACTCGGCTGCTTGCGCGTGATGTCCTGCGCTTACTTTATCCGTGGATTTTGTTTGAGGTTTTGCCATAGCGTTCTTCCTGTGTTTCGGGTTTCACCGTCAGATAGAAGGGCAAACCTACATTTGAATTTTTAGGTCTTCCCGCCGATGTCAAATTCAGGATGCGCCAATCTCGAAGCGCCAATTTGACATTTATCAAATCGCTTTGTTTTTCATGGCCTTGTCATGGCTATCTTGGACTTAATATCTGCCGTCCAAGACTCTGAGCCTTTATTCGTATATGGTAAGCTCATGAGTTCACAAATGAAGATCGTCTCAAACACACCGCTCGATCCTCCGAGTTCACCACTTCATTGTCTGAAAAAAATTGAAATCTTTTCCAATCTTGCAGACGAAGAAGTTGCCCCCTTTCAAAATGCGGCTCAAATCCGTTCCTACAAAAAAGGTAGATTTATTTATCTTCAGGGAGACCCTGCCACATTCTTCTATGTCGTTGGTGGCGGCTGGATAAAATTATTCCGCACCATGCCGGAAGGACAGGAAGTGATCATCGATATGCTCACGACAGGGCACACTTTCGGCGAAGATGCTATCTTTGAACAAGGGCGTCATGCCTGCAGCGCCCAGGTCGTCGAAGATGTTAAGTTGCTGAGCATTCCAGCAAATTTATTAAAAGAGCAGACACGCCGAAACCCATCTCTGGCAATCAATATGTTGGCTACAATTTCCAAGCAACACCGACACCATTCTGGCGCCTTGGCGTTTAATGCCATGTTGAGCGCGCCCCAACGTATCGGATGCTTTCTCTTAAGGTTATGCCTCGGTGATACCCCAAAGGGGGCTGTCTTTAATCTGCCTTATGACAAGTCGCTTATTGCCGACACACTCGGCATGAAGGGGGCAACTTTCTCACGTGCGCTCGCAATCTTGAAGCAAAAGACGGACGTTCGCGTGAAGGGCACGCGTGTCGAAATCGATTGCCAGCCGCGTCTTTGGCTAGATCATTCCAGATATACGCCGACAGTGCGTGAGCGCCGCCTAGCGGCATAACAAGCGTGACCGTGTCTTCTGGAGGATAAGCCACCATCGGTGTGACACGAAGCCCCACCACATGAATTACCGCCGGGCCGGGAATAGGGCCAACGAAATATTCGCTGATCGTATCGGGCGGCGCAGTGAAGAAAGTCTTTTTGCCATAACCGAACATGATCACACGGGCGCCGGAAAAGACTTTACGGTAAAAGGACAAATCTTCATTCAGCTCCTCAACCGGAATGCCAATCTCGGCATGCCATCCTTGTCCAACGACATACACGACATCACCTACAGCAGGCGTTAGGCAAGGCGGTGCAGCCGAAGTACATGCCGAAACTGCGAGTACGAAGAAAAGAAGGCATGTGTATCTCACCATCACATCACACTATATTGAAAAAGATTTTAGAGATAGCGGAACATTGGCCACGAAAGCGCAAATCATTTGATGGATATCAATTCATGGATTGCAATCGGGAGTACGTATAAACAGCATCGATAAACTGATAAGAGGTTAGAATGTCATCTTGTTCCCCAACAACCCGGCTTATGTTCAGCTCCAAAAAACAGCACATGAAAATTGAAGACACGCCTGTTGTGGAAAGATCAACCGCTAAAGATGCCAAGCGCGCTAAAGGTCACAGCCAGGATGCGGATCGGCACGCGAAAGTTTCCCATCAGAAATCAGACAAATAATTCTTCACCTTAGATTCATAAGAACAGTAAACCTCAGCCGCAACATTTGATGGATGTCAAAACGACAACGCGGAACTGTCGTATTTGGTTTGAGCTAGATGGAACTCACAAGCTCTAAGCTTGGTGATTCAGGAAAGCGATAGCCGGAAAACTCGGCAAGGAAAGTCCATAAGGATTTTTATTTCGCCGGGTAATAAACCCCAAAACTCAGGAGATACGCCATGCAGCCACAATCAACACAACAACAGTCAAAGCAAACCAACCAGTCTGGTTCCATGCCTCAAGATAAGGCAGGACTCCACGCCAAGGCAGCCGAGTATTGCAACAAGGCAGCGAGCGCTCATACGAACGCTGCGGTTGCTCATGCCAGTGGCGACCCGGACAAGGCTCAAGAGCATGCGAAGAATGCAGAAGATCATTGCGCGAAAGCCTGCGATCATGCGGAACAAGCAACAGGACAAGGCGCGCCAGCGTCAGGTTCTGGAACTTCCGGCTTCAAAAGAGCTTAAAAGTATTGTGACATGACATCGTGATACTTCACGATTTCATCAAGTAGATTTTTCCGATCTGCCGCCTTGTTCACGACCTTGGCTAATCAGCCAAGGTCGTGGTGCAATGCGTGTTTGCCAAGGAGTGTATTGAGATGTCAAAGCTGACAGCTGACAGCCGTAAAAAGCTACCAGACAGTGCTTTCGCTGGTCCCAATCGTAGCTAAATTCAGACGGACTTCTTTCACGTCGTCGATGTGCCATGTGATGGCGATTTCATTTTCGGTAAGTGACTGCATGGTATTCTCCTTGCGTTGAAAAGGCCGCAGGATTGCGGCCTTTTGATGCGGTTTTGAAAACCGCGATGTTCGACGGCGCTCATGCGCCGTCGAATGTCCAGACCGGAATGCCCATCTTGCGGGCTTTGTCGGCGAGGTTCTGGGCGATGCCGGAACCGGGGAAGGCGATGAGGCCAATAGGCAAGGCTTCGAGCAAAGCGTCATTGCGCTTGAACGGTGCCGCGTTCTTATGGCGGTTCCAGTCGGGCTTGAAGACGATCTGCGGAACTTTGCGATTGTCGGCCCAGCAGGCGGCGATGCGCTCGGCGCCTTTGGGCGATCCGCCGTGGATCAGCACCATGTCGGAATGTTTGGAGCGTACTTTGTCGAGCGCGTCCCAGATGCGGCTGGTGTCGTTGCATTCCACGCCGCCGGTGAAGGCGATGCGCGGCCCGGCGGGCAACAACGGCTCAATCTCGGCGCGGCGCTTGGCGGCGATGAAATCGCGGCTGTCGATCAGGGATGCGGTCAGCGTCTTGCGGCTGGTCATCGAACCTGTGCGCGGACGCCAGGCGGAGCCGGTGATTGCCTCGTAGCGTTCGGAGGCGATGTCTCGGAAGGCCTCGAAGGCGTCGCGGCGTTCGACGAGCGCGATGCCCCGCGCCGTCAATCGCTCCAGCTCGACGGATTTGACCTCGGAGCCGTCCTGTTCGTCCTGCAATCGGCGTTGCGCCCGCTCGTTGTCATCGAGCGCGCGGTCGAGACCGGCGATCTTGCGGTGGAACAGATACGCGAACGACCAGAGAACATCGTCGAGATCACTCTCAAGCGACGTGTCGGCCAGAAGGCCTGACAGGGCTTCAACGCAGGTTGCGATTTCCTGCTCGGCGCGGTCGGCATCGGGCATGGGTCGCGGGTCGGGTTCGTCGCCCTGCGGACGATAGCCGTAAAGCTGCAATTCATCGAGAAGATGCGCGGTCGGCGAGACGGCGTGAGGCGGTTCGTCGTGGGAGTCGGAATGGGAATAAGCAAGCGTCATGGCGAGGTCTCCTTCGTTGTGAGGCCGCGCTTTCGCGGCCTTTCCGAGGATCGCCCGCCAGCGGATAAAGCGGTTTTGCACCCGCAGGGCCGCAACGCAGTGGAGGACGGCCTTTAGGCCGTTGCAAAGCCGCTTGACGCTGGCAGATCCCCCGCAAGGAAAGGCCGACGCGCGGCCCTTTTAACGGGAGACCTTGTTATGATGCTTGCAACGATTCCGACCCCGGCGAACCGTTTTCGCCTCGCCACCGTGCATCGGGAAAAAGAAAGCGTCGGCTATCGTCCGGGGCGAGTTGCGCCCCGATCCATTCCCGCAACCGATCCGCGCCAAGCGTGAGCAAATCCGCGTTGAAGTCCTCGGCTTTCGGCACGAGCGCGTGAACGGTGACGATACCTTGGACATTTTCGCGCAAACGTTCCATCGCCAGTCGTCCGGCCTCGTCATTGTCACGCGCGACATAGAGCCGTTGCAACAACGGCGGCAGGATCAGGGCGGTGAGGTGCGCCGCCGAGAGCGCGGCGATGACCGGCATGTCGGGCATCGCGGTCGCAAGCGCCAGCGCGGTTTCGATACCTTCCGCCGCCGTCAGAACGTCACGAGCAACGCCGAACCGCACGCCATTGCCAAGAAGGCAGCCCATAGCGCGACGCGGGCAATCGACCTGCGCCTTGCCGCCTGTCGGGTCGAGCCATGTCCGATGAACGCCGGTAATCGCGCCGTCCAGGTCGGTCACGGCAGCGATCAGCGCGGGCCATGACTGGCGGCCAGACGGTGCGCGATAGTAGCAACGCGGATGAAAGCGCAACGCGGCAATGTCATGCGGCAGGATGATGCCGCGACTTCGCAGATACGCTTCGGCCAGTGTGCCTCGAACCGGCTGCGACGCAGCGAACAAACGCCGCGCAGCGTCGGGTGAACCACTTGGTACAGGAGCTTCATGCCGTTTCTCAAGCGCAATTGGCAGACTGAGGAACTTTCGCGCTTCGTCAAGCGCAACGCGAAGGTCAAGCCCGCGATTAAGCGCGATGAGGTCGAGCAAATCGCCATATTCTCCGGTTGCGCCGTCCGCCCATTTCCCGGCGCGCGCGCCGGAGAGAAGAACGTAAAGGCTTTTCCCCGGATCGCCCTGAACATTACCACAATGCCAGTAGTGCCCATGACGGCGACCATTGGGAAGATAAAAGCGGCACACCGCCTCGGCCTCCTGGCCGAGACGGTGCGCGAGATCGGCAGCGCAGGACATGGCTCATCCCCGCTCCGCGATTTCGGTGAGCGGCCAGCGGTCGAGAAGTTTCTCGAAGACCGACTTGCCGGTGTCACCAACGGGAACGAACAACCGCAGTTTCCATGCGATGATCTCGCCGAACAGACCTCGCGCCTTGAGACCATCGACCATGCCGGACGTGAAGCCCGTCAGTTCGACGCGGTTCTCGTTCATCACGCGGCTGCGGCGCAGCGCGAGGTTGTCGGCGAGATGCGCCGTCACCTTGCCGTCGCCCACAAGTTCCCATGTCTGATCGGATGAGAGCTTTGGCGCGTCGATGCCGAGATTCTTGCAAACACCCTCGGCCTCGATAGGCGTCAGCATACGACCGATAACGCGCTCGCCGTCATCGGTCTGAAGCCGATAGACGCGCGCGTTCTTTTCCGGCAAGCGCCGCCAGATCGGCAACAGCAAGCCCGTCACCAGATGGAAGACACTCGTCGAAAACTCCGGTATTCCAGCAACTTCCGCATCCCATACTGACCGGAATCGGACTTCATCGGCTTCCTCCCAATGACTTTCCGTCAGTTCCGTCGCCGAGACATTGTCACGCTGCATAGGCCGCATGAGACGGACGCGCCGTTCGATACGCCCATCGTCGAGCATGAGGCTTGGCGCGGCGACCTGCACGGCGGCGCGATGCGAGCGGCTGTTGACCAGCAGTCTGCCGCCCATCAACGTCACGGCTTCGTCCGACGCCATTGGCCGGTTGCGATCCTTGCGCTGGATCGTGAACAACCGCGTTTCCGCGCCGCTGTCGTGCTTCCATACGGTGCGGCGGTCGGTGACAATCAGGCTTTCGGCGCGGATTGTTTCCATCCCGGCATCGTGCGTCCCAGCTGCGATTGCCGCCTCGGTACGAGCGGCAAGCAAATCCTCGAACGCCGCGAACAGCGTGTTCTGCATGGATATGGGCAAGGCCAGCAATCGGTTGAGGAAGGTCGTGATCGGCGGCAGTTCCTCCTTCAGACCTCCGCCTTCAGCCATGAGCGACAATCCGGTAGCGTCCTCGAAACGCCGAAGCGAGCAATCCGGCACGCCGCCCTGCGAAAGCAGCATATAAAACTGTCGCAACGCCGCGCGCGCCTGTTCGCCTTCAAGATTGTCCTCAGCGCGGAACAGCCCTTGGCCACCCGTCTGCCGCTGTCCGCGCGTGATGGCGCCAAGGGTATCGAGACGCCGCGCTATCGTGGAGAGAAATCGCTTCTCGGCCTTCACGTCCGTGGTCATGGGCCGGAACAGCGGCGGCTGCGCCTGATTGGTCCGGTTCGAGCGTCCAAGTCCTTGAATAGCCGTGTCTGCTTTCCATCCAGCCTCCAGCAGATAATGGACGCGCAGGCACCGGCTCTTGCATCCACGGTCGGCATGATAGCTGCGCCCCGTGCCGCCCGCGTCGGAGAAGACAAGAATACGCTTGTCATCGTCCATGAAGGACTGCGTTTCGGCGAGATTGGCGGATGGGGCACGATTTTCGACGCAGAGCCTGTCGTCTTTTCGCACGATGCGCCGCGAACGTCCCGTCACCTCCGCCACTTTATCCGCGCCAAAATGCTGCACGATCTGATCGAGCGCACCAGGAACGGGATCGAGCATGGCGAGATGCTCGATCATCTTGTCGCGGGCTTCGACAGCTTCGCGGCATTGAACGGGATTGCCATCGGCATCATGGGCGGGGCGGGAACGGAGATTGCCTTCCTCGTCGGTGTAGGGTTCAAACAGCTGCGTCGGGAAGGCATGGCTCAGATAGCTGCCGACAATTTCACGCGGAGAAAGATCAACGGTCAGGTCATTCCATTCCTCAGCAGGGATTTCCGCAAGTTTGCGTTCCATAACCGCTTCGCCCGTGGAGACAAGTTGGATCACGGCGGCATGGCCCGCCGCGAGAACGGCCTCGACGCTCTTGACCAGCGTCGTCGTTTTCATCGAGGTCAGAAGATGCGAGAAGAACCGCTGTTTCGCGGACTCGAACGAGGATCGCGCTGCGGATTTGGCCTGACCGTTGAGCGTTCCCGTCGAACTGGAGATGTTCGAGGCCTCAAGCGCCTTGGTCAGGTTTTGATGGATAACCTGAAACGCCTCGGCATAAGCGTCATAAATGGCGACCTGTTCGGGCGTCAACGGATGCTCGATGATTTCGACTTCCACGCCTTCGTAGGAGAGAGACCGCGCCATATAGAGGCCGAGAGCTTTCAAATCACGCGCCAACACCTCCATCGCCGCGACGCCGCCCGCTTCAACGGCTTGTACGAACTCGCTGCGGTTGGCGAAGGGAAAGTCTTCCCCGCCCCAAAGCCCCAACCGTTCCGCATAGGCAAGATTTCGCACGTCTGTCGCGCCGGTCGCCGACACATAAACGATGCGAGCATCCGGCAAGGCGCGTTGCAGGCGGAGGCCAGCGCGTCCTTGCTGCGAGGGCATGACATCGCCGCGTTCGCCCTTGCCGCCTCCGGCATTGGCGAGCGCATGGGCTTCGTCAAACACGATCACGCCGTCGAAGTCTTTGCCAACCCAATCGACAATCTGTTGCAACCGCGATGCTTTGCCCTCGCGTTCGGCGGAACGCAGGGTGGCGTAGGTGCAGAACAGAATGCCTTCGCTCAAACGAATGGGCGTGCCCTGTTTGAAACGGGACAAGGGCTGGATCAGCAGCTTTTCCTGCCCAAGCGCCGACCAGTCGCGCTGCGCGTCCTCGATCAGCTTGTCGGATTTGGAAATCCACACGGCCTTGCGGCGGCCCTTAATCCAGTTATCGAGGATGATGCCCGCGACCTGCCGCCCTTTGCCGCAACCGGTGCCGTCGCCCAGAAACCAGCCGCGCCGAAAACAAACAGCGTTTTCGGCATCTTCGGCGGCGGCGCTGATATTGTCGAAACTCTCATCGACCACCCACGATCCCGCCAAATGCCGCGCATGGGCTTCGCCCGCATAGATCACGCTTTCGATCTGGGCATCGGAAAGCACGTTATCGGCCATCAGATGTTCCGGCAGATGGGGGCGATAGGCAGGAACCGGCGGCGCGACCGACGCCATCGCCGTGGATTGCACCAGCATGGTCGGATGCGGTTTCGCGTCAGGAATGCGGATCGAGCGCAGCGTGTAGCCCTCATACAGCGCGTCCGTCAGATCGGCCTTTGCGTTCATGTCCCCTTCGGCGACGGCCTCGTAGGCCAGTTCAACGGCAACGGGCGCGCGCGAACAGGTGACGAGATTCAGCTCCGAAATGGCTGCGGAATGCGGCTTGTGCACAACCGGCGCTATGGTTCTGACGATTGCGATGGGCTTTGCCGCCTCGACAAGGCCGACCGCGCCGGAAACCGCCGCGCGCGGCGGGACATCAGCGATCACGCGCTCCAGCAAATCCACAGCTGTTGCAGCAATCGCCATAGACTGTGGCAAAGCATTCACGTCCGCGACCGGAACCTTGTCGATAACCGTCAGGCGCGTATCGAACGTCGTGCCGTGTTTCGCATAGACAGCGCCGCCAATGGCGCATGAGAAGCGGACAGTGCCGCCTTTCTCCTGAATCTGAACGAACGCCGTGCGCCAGGCCGGATTGTCGGGAGAAAAGTTCGCGCCGGTGATGGCGACCAGACGACCGCCTTGCGCCAATCGCGCGAAGGCCGAGGCGATATGCCGGAACGCCGTATCCGTCATGCGCTGCGCGACGCGCAGAGTTGCGGAAAACGGCGGGTTCATCAGGACGACGGACGGCTTGATGCTGCCGTCAAGCCGGTCATGGATGCTCGCGGCGTCATGGGTTGTGATAAGGACATTGGGGAACAACCGCTTCAGCAACGCCGCGCGGACCTCGGCGATCTCGTTGAGCGCCAGCCGCGCGCGCATCGTCTCAGCGAAAATGGCGAGCATCCCCGTGCCAGCCGACGGCTCCAGCACGACATCATCCGCTGTGATACCGGCGGCAAAACTGGCAATCAGTGCTAACGGCATTGGGGTGGAAAATTGCTGAAGCGCTTCGGACTCTTGCGTCCGGCACGTATGTGTGGGCAGTAAATCTGCCATGCGCGTCATCATGGCCAGAAGCGCGGCAGGCGACGCAGCGCGCGCCTGCATCGCCGAGCCGTATTTGCGGAGAAACAAGATTTGCGCGACCTCGCAGACCTCATAAGCCGTTTTCCAGTTCCAGAAGCCTTCGGCGTCGGAACCGCCGAAGGCGGCTTCAAGTGCCGAACGCAGGACATTGGACGTAACAGGAACACCTTTTTCGAGGCAGACGAGGATCGGCGCGGCAGCTTGCAGGACACAAACGGCTGTGTCTTCGGGTGCGCGGAAGGGAACGGCTGCTTCGACTGCCGCTAGGGGAAGGATCAGATTCATAGAGTTATCTCCGGGATAAGGTTGAGGATCGAACCGGAAAAGACTCTCTCTTGTCCTTCCCGGTTCATCTCATCCCGGCTTCTCTCTCACTCTTCTTACGTCGGAGGTCGGTACGCCTCGTAGGGATTTGCGTCCGCCAGATGGCCGAAGGGCGTGAACAGATAATCACCGTTCTCACGTCCCACGGCGCAGATGACGTAGCGCGGCACACCGGATTCAGCGTCTACACATTCCATCAGGGCAAGGTCTCCGTTTCCGGCAGCTTTGAGCATCGTCTCGAAGTTCGCGCGGGCATATTCGGGAATAGCCATGATTCAGCCTCCCACATGAACGTGTTGATCGGACGACGCGCCGCGAAGTATCGCAAAGCTGCTTTGCCTCCCGTAAGGCGCGTGGCGTGTTTCGTCAATAACGAAGCCGAATGGCTTGCGTTGCCGGTATTCATCGTCGGAGACGAGAAACCGTCGTTCTCCGATTCCGTTTCGGGTGCCGCCGAGCGTTGCGATACACTCAACCATGCCGGGCTGTTGTTCCGATGTGATGGCGGAAATCACGATCCAGTCGCTGGCGTGTTCTTCGAGAAAACACCGCTCGTCCTTGATGAAGGATTCTCCGGGCGCAAGGGTTGTGCCCGTCAGGGACTCCCAGGCATCGGGATACCAGGTCTTGAGCGTCTGAATGGCCGAGGCGAGTTCCTCTTCCGGGAAGATGGCGGGGAAGGCGTAAACGACTTTGGCCCAAGCGCAATCCTCTTCGTACCATCCGCCGCGCTCGCGCAAGGCCGGAGGCACCTGCGCGTTGCGGATACGGTCGAGCTTGAACCCGCCATGCGAGGACGTGTTGTAGAAAACGATGCCTTCGGCGTAGGTCTGCTCGTGGTCTGCCTTGCCCCATGGGGTATAAACGGGTTTGTCGTGGATAGTCATGTTCGTGTCTCCATAAAAGCAAACGCCCGGCGCGAGGCCGGGCTGAGGTGTTGGGAACGGGTGATAAGGATTGCGAAGCCGCGCTATGCGGCTTCGGTGAGGAAGGCCGGAAGTTCAGCGTCCGCGCCGCTGTGCGCCGGAATAGACTCAGGCTGCGTTTCCGCCGTTGCCGGTTCTGCCGCGACAGATAAGGATTCGACGCTTGGTGTCCGCAGCGGTTCCGGCAACCAGCCTGAACCCGCCAGCATCCGCTCGGCCTGCTGCGCCATGTCGAGTTTACGCAGATGTCCGATCAACTCCGCCGATGAAGCACCTTTGACGTCCGTGACCGCTTCCAGAATCCGCGCCTTGGACACGCGGCCAAGATAGTTGGCTGCCGTCGGTTGCCACCCCATCGCCGCCATGTCGAGAGCAAGCATTTCCGCCAGCTGATCGGCGTGGTGCTTGCGTCCCGGAGCGCGGTTCCACGGCTCATGCACGGCGTTGATCGTCAGCGACACGCAATGGGCGAATAACGCGGCGCGGCTGTCTGCATCAAAAGTCCGTAGCGTGTTCCACAGGCTTTTCGCGTCCTTGGGCAGTTGCTTCTGCCATTGCGCGTGACGTTCCTCGATAGCTTTTGCCGACGCGCATGTTTTCAAATCCGGCCCCTGTACGGAAAAGCCGGAATTTTTCGCCGTGATTTCCAGGCAGGTGTCCGTTTCAAAGCGATAGAAGCTTTGCAGCGCCAGCGTGTGCAGCACGGCGAGGAACGCCGTGTCGGGATCGTTGGCCACAGCATCGCGCAGCGCCAGCGTCCGATGCGCGGTGAGTTCCATCACCAGCCTGTCGGACAGCGGCTTCAGTCCTTCATCTTCGGCTTCAGCATCGGCGCCGGAAGGATCAGCACCCGATACGGCAATCCCGGACACGAGCGTGACGCAGCACGAACGATCGGGCGTTGCTGTTTCGGTGTCGTCCACTGCGTTGGCGTCAGTTTTGTTTCTGGCCTCATCTTCAGGCCGCACGAAACCGCATTCGACATTCAGGTTGCCCTCATCGTCAATGCTGACGAACACGCCCGCGCGGGCGATGTCTGAGGGATCGTACAGGACGGGGCGGTCTTTGATTTCACCCAGCAGTTCCTCGATCTTGATAAGGCGCTTTTCGACATCTTCGGGAATTTCCTCGCCGTCGTCCTGAAAATACTGACGTTCGATGTCCTCCTGTTCCTTCAGCAAGGAATCGCGGCGGACTTCGTCATCAACGCTCAACGGTTCTTCCGCGCCCTCGATGCGACGAAGGCCACGGGTGTGGCCATAGGGAAAGTCCTGCGCGGCTTGTATCCATTTCCATCCTTCGGCTTTAAGCATTTCGGCTTCGGCGGTGAGTTTTTCGGCGACCAGCTTCTCCAGCAACGCGACATCCTGAAGCAAACTGCCATCGTCTTCGGAGAACAGATCGCGCAAAACGATTCCGCCAGCGGCTTCATAAGCCGCGATGCCGACAAAACAGGCGCGCTTGTCGTCCGACGCGACAGTGTTTTCGGTCAACAATCGGCGGATGTAATGAGGTTGCTGATTGTAGCCGCTGTTGACCGTGTCCCAGACTTGCTCCTGCCGCGCATGGTCGTCGGAAATCGCGAAGGCGACGAGCTGTTCGAACGTCATCTCGTCCGCCGCGTAAACGTCCAGAAGTTTCGGCGACACGGCGGCGAGCTTGAGGCGTTGTTTGACGATCTGTGGCGTGACGAAGAAACGTGCGGCGATTTCTTCTTCGCCGAGACCCTGATCTTGCAGTGATTGAAACGCGCGGAACTGGTCAAGCGGATGAAGGCTCTGGCGCTGCACGTTTTCGGCCAGTGAATCCTCTTCCAGAATCCCATCCTCACGGATGATACAGGGAATTGGGGCATTCTTTGCCAGACGCTTTTGCTTCACCAGCGATTCAAGTGCCCGATAACGCCGCCCTCCGGCTTGAACCTCATAAAACCCATCTCGCTCAGGGATCGGTCGCACGCTCAACGACTGCAACAACGTCCGCCGCGCGATGTCCTCGGCCAGTTCCTCTATCGACAGTCCCGCCTGCACGCGCCGCACGTTGCGGTTCGACAGAACCAGCTTGTCAAACGGAATATCCCGCGATTGGGACAGCGCAATTTTCTCGATCTTCGTCATGTCAGTTCTCCACGACAGCCGGAAAGAGACCTCTCTTTCCTTTGAGGCTTGTCACGAAAAACCCCTCCAAACTTTTCCTCTATTGCGGGTACCGTTTGTTCGACAGCAGGATGTCTTTCCAGAACCCCTTCCGCACAAACCGCGCCATGCTTTGGTTGCTGACGTAATTGTTCAGCCGATCCGCCGACGGGTCGGCCATAGCCCAACCGTTGTCCACCATCCAGAT
>CAZPKC010000025.1:0-18154 GCA_964587125.1 uncultured Rhodospirillaceae bacterium
GTCCCGTGGAAGCTCTGTTCTTTCTTTCTTGACCGCGAACATGAGAGCCTCGATTATCTGGCGCGACAGGGATTGCGCGATCCGAAGGAATTGTCCGTTCTGCTTTTAGCGCGGAAAGAAGCGTATCCCGCCGGGGCTTTTGCGAACTTACCTTTGAAGTCGATCCGTTTTTTATCGCCTGCCGAAGCCGCTTTGCAGCTTGGTCTGGGCTTCGCGCCGGAAAACAATGACGCTTGCGCCGACCTTTTATACGCCGCTCATTTGCTCTCCCGTCTACGGCCCCGATTGCCTTTAATGCTGCCCGATATGCGGGAAATCCGGCTAACACAGGGGATTCAAAAATGGGGAATGCGCGCGGCGTGCGCGAGCTGGCTGGCCATTGGCTTGTTGACGCTTTGCCGTGCGGGGGATTTGGCCGCGACGCTTTATCAAACGCAGAAGATCGCGATTCAGCTGGCTGAAACGCGTATCGTTCTGGAGCGGGCGCAGGCTCATGCCGCTCCCTTGACGGAACCTTTGGGGCGCATGCGACAAGCTTTGGAAAGGCGGCATATTTACGAACAGCTCTCGCCGACTCCCTGGCGGGGATTGAACCAGCTCGCAAGCGGCCTCAATCAGGAGTCGAAAATCGTCAGGCTGGAGTGGAAAAAGGACGGCGACGCGGAGCCGGAAAATCTTTCCATCGTTTTGCGCATGACTGGCGACGAAGTTTCAGGCGACCGCGCCGAAACCGTCGCTTCTTTCAGCCGCATAGCCCAGAATATCGCGCAAGCCATGCCCGATTACTCCGTCAAGAATACCAAGCCGCCCTACCCCGCGTTGCCTCAAGATTCCGTTTCGGCAAACACTTCCGCAGAAGACCCTGTCGGCGAGATCGTTCTGGAAAGGAAAATTCCATGATCGACGTGCGGCCACACAAGGTTTGGATGTGTTTGCTGGCGCTGGCCTTTGTTGTCGGCGCGGGCAATGCCCCTTTCCTCGGCCTTGCCGAAGAGAAGGCGGAGCACAAACGGATCGAGTTGCAAAAAGAAAACGAAAAGACCGCCGAAGCGCTGCGCCAACTGCGCGAAGATATCGCCGACGCCGAAAAAATGAAGACGGAGATCGACGGCGACGCGGCGACGCGGTATCTCGCGCCCGTCGACCGGCTGCGTGCGGCGCAAATTCTGGAACATCGCGCGGCGGAAGCTCATTTGACGCATTTTGCCTATACCCTGTCGCCGGAAGAAAAGACGCTTATCGATACGGTCGGCGCGGGCAGGCAGGAAATGGCGACTTCCAAATGGACGCTGGCGGCGGATGCTCCCACCGATACTGACGCTTACGTTTTTCTTGACGCAATAAGCCGCACGTTGCCCGGCCGCGTCGCGCTGCGCCGGATGTCGGTGCAACGCATCGGCGGAAAAGACGTGGCGGTCTCGGAGGCCAACGTGCATCTGGCGGCAAATGGCGAATGGCTCTCCAACGGCGCAAGCCGGAATTTGGCGGAGGAGAAATGATGCGGTCTTTCTTTTTATTCATTCTGATCGCGTGTTATTTCTCTCCCGCCTTCGCCGAGGACGGGAACGGCGCCCCTCAAGCGTCCCTGTTTTTCACGCCCCAGGAAGCGCACGAGGCCGAAGTCTTGGCCCAACGGCTTGCGCCCGCAGGCGTCGGTGATATTCGTTTGGGCGCCGTCATGTATTACGGGCCCGACGATTGGACGCTGTGGCTTCAGGGAGAAAAATGGACTCCCGAAACGTCGCGCGACGATTTGCGCGTGCTCGAAGTCACCGAGGATGCCGTGCGTTTGTGGTGGCGGAACGAAGACGATGCGACGGAGCATGAGATTACGTTGAGGCCCAATGAATCTTTCCAGATAGCGACCGGAAAAATTATTTCTGAGCCATAGAACTCAAATAATCCAAACGATCGCGGATTCCGTCGATGTCGAGTTTGGATGGCAAGGTTTCGTCGCGAGTGTCGTAGGCTTCCACGACTTGCCGGTAGAGCGCGGACGCGTCTTTCCCGTCGGAAACGCGGTCAAACATGACCGCAAGCCCTAACCGATACAGCATATTGGAAGGATCGAGTTCCACGGCGCGGCGTTGAAAACGCATTGCTTTTGTGATGTCGCCTTTGCGCATGAAGTTTTGCGCCACAGCAGCTTCGGTTTTTGCCTGGCTCGTTTTGCTTTTTACCTCCCTTACCGTTACTTCAAGAACGGGGGGTAACGCCTTCTGCTGCAAAGAAAGATTTGTTACGGAAATGGCTGGCGTTTCCTGCCCCGACTCCTCTTGTGGCGCGGGCGCGTCGGAAGAAAGCGCAATGCCGGAAGGTTCGGCTTTTTCTGCCAATGCTCTTTGGGCTTCCGCCTGTATCAAGGCTTCGGCAGACAGGTCTGAGGACGGGTCGGCTTGTAGCCGAGAAATGGGTTGAGATACTTCTTCGATGGACGCGGGAAGGATAGCGGCTTGGGGGATTTCCTCGGTTGGCATCGGCGTTTGAACTGTTGTTCCCAAAGCGGCAATCAACACGACAAGGGTGAAAAATCCGGATGCCGTTACCGTCGCCATCCGTTTCCAGCTCCAGACGGGACGCGGCGGTAAAATCACGTACGAGATTCTTCGCGGTACATACGGATGTCGGTCGTTGGCAGGCGCAGGGCGGCTTTTAATGGCTAACATAAGGGTTCCTCTAGCATAAGGCCCTTTGAAAAACGATTCTTTTTACAAAGTCTGGAAAATTCGGTTTTTCTCTGCTAGGAAGGACGACTTCAGCTCGTGATCTTTATCGAGTGTTTCATGCTCCCTTTGGATGCGCCTCTTCTTCTGGTCGATGACGACGTGGTCATGCAGCGATCCATGGAGAAAATCCTTAGCGACGCGGGATACACCAACCTCCATATCGCCGACAATGGCAAGGTAGCTTTGGATATGATTAAGGCCGCGATGGCGGCCGATCAAGTTTACAAGATCATTTTCCTCGACTGGAACATGCCGGAAATGGACGGACTCGCTTTCCTGAAAATCTGCCGCGGCGAACTCGCTCTTAAAAACGTCGCCATTATCATGGTGACGGCCTTCACCGATCAGAAGAGCCTGATCCTCGCGCTGGGCAGCGGCGCGACGACCTATATGACGAAACCCGTGTCGGCGGAATCCATTCTCAGAAAAGTCGAGCAAATCGGAAACTGGATCGACACGTAGGCCCAAACCTCAATCTTTTTGAGCGAAACATAGGACCGTCGAAATCAAGTGTCTTTACCGACATGTCCGTGATAAAGATCATTGCTCGGTTTGGAAAAAAAGGAAACGGGAAAAAAATATGAAAAAATATAAGGTTGCCGTGGTCGGCGCGACAGGCGCCGTGGGGCAGAAAATGCTGCAGGTTTTGGCTCAAAGGAATTTTCCGGCATCTGAAGTCGTCGCGCTTGCGTCGGGACGTTCGGCGGGCGGCGAAGTCAGTTTCGGCGAAGATAAAGTCCTGAGAGTTCACGATTTGGCCAAATATGATTTCAAGGGCACCGATATTTGCCTTTCTTCCGCCGGAGCAAAAATTTCAGAAGAATTCGCGCCGCGCGCCGGCAAGGCCGGATGCGTCGTCATCGACAACACTTCGCACTTTCGCATGGATAAAGACGTTCCTTTGGTCGTGCCCGAAGTCAATCCCAAAGCCATCGCCGGATATGCGAAACGTAACATTATCGCCAATCCGAATTGCTCGACCATTCAAATGGTGGTCGCTTTGAAGCCGTTGCACGACCTCGTCCCGATCAGGCGTATCGTCGTTTCTACCTATCAGTCGGTTTCGGGCGCTGGCAAAGAGGCGATGGATGAATTATTCACGCAATCGCGCGCGCTTTTCGTCAATGACGAAATCAAGAAGGAAGTTTTCGATAAACAGATCGCTTTCAACGTCGTTCCGCACATCGATATTTTCATGGGGGACGGCGACACCAAGGAAGAATGGAAAATGGCCGTCGAGACGCAAAAAATCCTCGATCCCAAAATCAAGGTTACGGCGACCTGCGTGCGCGTTCCCGTTTTCATCTGCCACGCGGAGGCGGTCAATATCGAATTTGAAAGGCCGATAAGTCCAAAGGAAGCGCGCGCCGCTTTGCTGAAGGCCAAAGGCGTGACCGTCATCGACCGGCCGCAGGAAGCCGCGTTCGTCACGCCCGTCGAATGCGCGGGCGAGGATAATGTTTATGTCAGCCGCATTCGCAAGGATCCGACGGTCGAAAACGGCCTGAATATGTGGGTCGTCGCCGATAATTTGCGCAAAGGCGCGGCTCTAAACGCCGTACAGATCGCCGAAATTCTGGCCAAGGATTATTTAAAATAAAGTCCCGTGTCTCAAAAGTTTATGTCCTTGATCGAGGGGAACTCTGTCTTGCAAATCATGGGAACGCATGGTACGGTTCCCCATCGTTATTTGTCCCATTCCTACAGCCTAACGCGTGAAAAAAATGAAATTTTCGAAAGAAAAGCTGCCCTGCTGGGCTTATTGGGCTTCGGTGTTTTTTGGTGTCCTTTCTGTCGTCTTGCTGCTGGTCAACGTATCGCTTTCCAGCGCTCTTCGCTCTAAACAAGGCGGCGTAGCACAGCGCCAGAGCGCTATTTCGACCGGCATGCAGCTGGCTCAATTTGACCAAAGCGTCGTCAAGGCCATCGCCGAATCCGCCATCAAGAACAACGATTCCCAGTTGCGCTCCGTTTTGTCGACGGAAGGCATCACGATCAAGGCCGATCCGACCGCCGACGCCAAATCAACCGACAAGAAATAAGGAGAGACCGCAATGTTTTGCGATAAAGAGCCCCCCCCCTCATCGTTGCTGCTGCCCCTCTTGCTTGTATCTTTCGCTTTCGCGGGTTTTCTCGTCTTTCAGACATGCATGCTCATTGCAGACCGTTCCACGATTAATAGTACTTACCTGCAGCAGGAAAAACCTCTGGAGCAGGTCGAAAAGGTTAACGCTCAGGTCAACGCTTTGGTGAAACGCGTGATGGTTCTGGCTAAGCAAGGAAACAAGAATGCTCAAGGCATCATTGACGAACTGAAAAAAGCAGGGGTCAATTTCGAAGCTTCGCCGCAAGGGCAACAACCAAGCGATGTGGTCCAGCCCGGGGCAAAATAGCCCTTTATTTGCAAAACGGTTAAACGGAGAAATATCATAAACGGCGCGCGCCGCCGATAGGTTTTTCTATGATCCCTTGCGCGACTGCGCTATAGGAAGAGAATGATTCATATTCCCTTCGATTTTTATCCTTTCCTGCGCCCGTTTCTTTTCGCCCTTGACCCCGAGGACGCGCATACTCTTGCTTTCGCCTGCCTGAAAAGAGGCCTGATTCCCCGTCCCAAAATGCATGACGACCCCGTTCTGCGCTCAGGTTTAGGCGGCATCGAGTTCCCTCATCCCATCGGCCTCGCGGCCGGCTTCGACAAGCAGGCCGAGATCATTCCGCAACTTTTCGACTTGGGCTTTTCCTTTGCGGAAATCGGCGGCGTGACGCCTTCGCCCCAGCCCGGCAATCCCCGTCCCCGCATGTTCCGCATCGCGGAATCCGGGGCTCTTATAAACCGGTTTAATTTGAACAGCGTCGGTTTCGTCGCTTTTGCAGAGCGGCTCGACGCATGGCGCGGTAAGACGATGCGCGGAAAAGACCGGCAAATCGTCGGAGTCAACATCGCGAGGGGCGACAACTGCCGGGATGACGCCGAAGCCTATATTCTGGGCATGAAAAGGATCGCTTCCTATGTACATTTCGTTACGCTGAACGTCTCCTGCCCCAACGAGCCGGGCGCCCGCAAGCTTGAGGGGCGTGATCAGCTTAAGGAGCTTCTCGGACGCGTAAAAGCAGCGCACGATACGCTTGCGGAAAAACCTTTGCTATTCGTCAAAATTTCCCCCGATCAGACGGAAAAACAGGCGCAAGATATCGCCGAGGTCGCGCTTGCCTCCCGCATCGACGGCATGATCGTCGGCAATACGACGGCGACGCGCCCGGCTTCGGTTACGTCTCCCGTCGCGCGAGAAAAAGGCGGCCTTTCGGGAAGGCCTTTGTTCGAGATGTCGACGAAACTTTTGGGGACGATGTACCAATTGACGCAAGGAAAGATTCCCCTGATCGGCTGCGGCGGCGTTTTTTCGGGAGCGGACGCGTATGCCAAAATCCGCGCGGGCGCGTCGCTCGTTCAGATTTACACGGCGATGATTTTCGAAGGCCCCTACGTCGTCGCCAAAATCACGGACGAATTGGCCGCTTTGCTGAAACGCGACGGATTCGCGTGCGTCAAGGACGCTGTGGGAGCCGATTTTAAAAGGAGTTAATAATGAAGAGTTATGCCGCGTATCCGACGTTCTTCTGCGTAGACCATCCACTGATTCAACATAAATTGACGCAGATGCGCGAGGAGCAATGCAAATCGTTTGGATTCAGGACGATGCTGCGCGAAATTTCAATGCTGATCGGCTATGAACTATCGCGCGATCTGCCAATGAAGACGCGGCATATCCGCACGCCCATTACGGATATGGACGCTCCTACCCTCGCCGCCCCCGATCCCTGCATCGTGCCGGTTTTGCGCGCGGGATTAGGGATGGCGGAGGGTTTGCTCGACCTCATTCCGACCGCGCAGGTCGGGCATATCGGCGTTTACCGCGATCATGAAACGAAAAAGCCGGTCGAATACCTTGTGCGGCTGCCAAAAAACATCGGGCAGCATTTTTTCGTCGTCGATCCCATGCTGGCGACCGGAAATTCGCTTATTCATGTTTGCGACGTTTTGATCAGCCATGGTGTTTCGCCCGGCATGATCAGCATTATGGCGCTCGTCGCGGCTCCCGAAGGCGTGAAAGAATTTTCTTCGCATCATCCGACGATCCGCATTTATTGCGCGGCGTTGGACGAAAAACTCAACGCAAACGCATATATCGTGCCGGGATTGGGAGACGCGGGAGACAGGCTTTACGGGACGGAATAAGATAATTTAATGCGAATCGTGATACATACGCGCGGTGTGATTTAATCCGAGGGTTTTATGGCTGACTTGTTTCCCACCAATTCCAAGAAAAAAGACGCGACTTATGACGCCAACGATATCGAGGTTCTGGAAGGCCTCGAGCCCGTGCGGCGGAGGCCTGGCATGTATATCGGCGGGACGGATGAGGGAGCGATGGCTCATCTGGTCGCCGAAGTTCTCGACAACTCGATGGACGAGGCCGTCGCCGGGTATGCTTCGTTTATCGAAGTAGAATTGAAGCCGGATAACGTCGTGACGGTGCGCGACAATGGACGCGGGATTCCCGTCGATAACCATCCCAAATATCCCGGCAAATCGGCGCTCGAAGTCATCATGACGATGCTGCATTCGGGCGGAAAATTTTCGAACAAGGTTTACGAGACTTCGGGCGGATTGCATGGCGTCGGGATTTCGGTCGTCAACGCTTTATCCGAAGAACTAACGGTCGAAGTCGCGCGCGACAAGCAGCTTTACGTCCAGCATTACAGCCGGGGCGCTCCGCAGGGAAAACTCAAGAAGATGGGCGCGGTTAACAAACGCGGCACATCGGTAACTTTCCAGCCCGACGTCGATATTTTCGGCTCCAAAGCGCATTTCAAGCCAGCCGTTTTGTTCCGCATGGCGCGGTCGAAGGCCTATTTGTTTCGCGGCGTCGAGGTCCGCTGGAGCTGCGATCCTTCGTTGATTAAAGCCGACGACAAGACTCCGGCGCAGGCGGTTTTACATTTTCCGGGCGGACTTTCGGATTATCTGGCTTCGACTTTGGAAGAACGCGAGACGCTGACCGAGCAAATGTTTTCCGGCGTCGCCGATTTTCCAGACAATCAGGGCCGCGTCGAATGGGCTGTCGCGTGGCCCGTTGACGGCGAAGGATTTTGCAGTTCGTACTGCAATACCGTCCCGACGCCCCAAGGCGGAACGCACGAAAGCGGCATGAGGTCGGCTTTGCTGCGCGGATTGCGCGCGTACGGCGAATTGACCGGAAATCGACGTGCAACGGCGATCACGGGCGACGAGGCTTTCGGCAACGCCGTCGTTTTACTGTCGGTGTTCATCAAGAATCCGCAATTTCAGGGACAGACGAAGGAAAAACTGGCGACAGTTGAGGCTTTTCGCCTAACCGATCAGACGGTCAAGGATCACCTCGATCATTGGCTGGTGGGAGACGCTTTGAGTAGCAAGGCGTTGCTCGACCAATTGATATTCCGCGCCGAGGAACGCCAACGCGCGAGCCAGGCCAAGGAATTAGCGCGAAAATCGGCCACGCGGAAATTACGCTTGCCCGGAAAACTGGCCGATTGCTCGCAGAGCGCGGCGTTGGACACGGAAATTTTCCTTGTCGAAGGGGATTCCGCCGGAGGGTCGGCCAAGCAGGCGCGCAAACGCGAAACGCAGGCGATTTTGCCTCTACGCGGGAAGATTTTGAACGTCGCAAGCGCGACCGTCGATAAACTCCGCGCCAATCAGGAATTGCAGGATTTGACGCAAGCATTGGGATGCGGCATCGGCTCGGAATTCAATCTCGAAAAATTGCGCTACGACCGCATTATCATCATGACCGATGCCGACGTGGACGGCGCGCACATCGCTTCGCTTCTCATGACGTTTTTCTATCGCGAAATGCCCGGGCTGATCGCAGCGGGGCGCGTGTATCTGGCGCAGCCGCCTTTATACCGGATCACGCAGGGAAGCATGACTCGCTATGCCCGCGACGACGCGCATAAGGATGAATTATTGGCGAGCGTTTTCGACAAACGCGGAAAAATCGAGATCAGCCGATTTAAAGGCCTCGGCGAGATGATGCCCGCGCAATTGCGCGAGACGACGATGAATCCCGCCACGCGGTCTCTCCTGCGCGTCGTGATTGCGGCAAAAGGCGAGGAAAGCGCCGACGAGATCAAGGAGACCGAGGATTTGGTCGAGAGCCTGATGGGGCGCAAGGCCGAATTGCGGTTCCAGTTCATTCAGGAGAACGCAAGATTCGCGAGGGACGTGGATGTGTAGAACTTGCGTAGGATTGAGAAAGAAAGATGGATATCCGCTTTCGCGGGGATGACGCTGTAAATAAATAGAAATAATTAAAACAACTTAGCTAGTTTCTTTCATATAATCCGCGAGCAGGAGAAATTTCCTTTCCGCGTGCGATATGTTCACAATCGCCAGCAAATCCTTGTTTTTCGCGCCTTGATATGGTCGATTTGCGTTACCATATATGATTTTAGGAGCATGAAACTGGAAGGATTTTGAATGGACACCCAACCACCTGCTGGCGGCGCTTTGTACCCCATCCTGCCGTTACGCGATATCGTCGTGTTTCCGCATATGGTCGTGCCCTTATTTGTCGGGCGCGAAAAATCCGTGCGCGCGCTCGAAGATGTGATGCAGGATGACAAGCATATTCTCATGCTCACGCAGAAAACGCCGACGCAGGAAGATCCTGCGCCCGATGATCTTTATACCGTCGGAACTATCGGCACGGTTTTGCAGCTTTTGAAATTGCCCGACGGAACAGTCAAGGTTCTGGTCGAAGGAACGCACCGCGCCAAGATCACACAGTTTGCGCAGAATCCCGATTTCTTTCAGGCGTTCGCCGAGCCCGTCGAAGAATTCGTCGGCGACCGAGGCGAATTGGACGCAATCGCGCGCGCCGTCGTCGGACAATTTGACCAATATATCCGCCTGAACAAAAAAATTACGCCGGAAGTCCTCGTCACGGTTAATCAGATCGATGAGCCCGCCAAGCTTGCCGACACGATCGCCGCGCATCTGGCTTTAAAGCTCGCGGACAAGCAGGCTTTGCTCGCGGAAGCCTCGGTCAATAAAAGGCTCGAAAGCATTTTCGGCTACATGGAGGGCGAGATTGACGTTCTGCAGGTCGAAAAGAAAATCCGCACGCGCGTCAAAAAGCAGATGGAGAAGACCCAGCGCGACTATTACCTGAACGAGCAGATGAAGGCCATTCAGAAAGAACTGGGCGAAGGCGAGGACGGCAAGAATGAAGCCGACGAATACCAAAAGAAAATCTCCGAAAAGAAACTCAGCAAGGAAGCACGCGAAAAAGTCGACGCCGAACTCAAGAAACTGAAAAGTATGAGCCCCATGTCGGCGGAATCTACTGTCGTGCGCAATTATCTGGATTGGATTCTGGATATTCCGTGGCAGGAGAGAACGCGCGTGCGCCGCGACCTGAAAGGCGCGGAAAAAATCCTCAACGAAGACCATTACGGCCTCGACAAGGTCAAGGAACGCATTCTCGAATACCTCGCGGTGCAGCAGCGCGCGAACAAGATCAAAGGGCCCATTTTGTGCCTCGTCGGGCCTCCGGGCACAGGTAAAACTTCCTTGGGCAAATCGATCGCGCGCGCCACGGGACGCAATTTCGTGCGCATGTCGTTGGGCGGCGTGAGGGACGAATCCGAAATCCGCGGGCATCGCCGCACGTACATCGGTTCGATGCCCGGCAAGATCGTGCAGGGAATGAAAAAGGCGAAATCGTCAAATCCGCTTTTCCTGCTCGACGAAATCGACAAGCTGGGCACGGATTGGCGCGGCGACCCCACGTCCGCGTTGCTTGAAGTGCTCGATCCCGAACAGAACCATGCGTTCAACGACCATTATCTGGAAGTCGATTACGATTTGTCGGACGTCATGTTCGTCTGCACCGCCAATACGCTGAAAATGCCGCAGCCCCTGCTTGACCGCATGGAGATCATCCGGCTGTCGGGATATACCGAGGATGAAAAAATCGAAATCGCCAAGAACCACCTTCTTCCCAAGATTCAGAAGGAGCACGGTTTCAAGAAGGGCGAATTTTCGATGTCGGAAGACGCCATCCGCGACATTATCCGCTACTACACGCGCGAGGCGGGCGTGCGCAACATCGAGCGCGAAATCGCCAGCCTTGCCCGCAAAGCCTTGCGCGAGATCGTATCGGGCAAGACGAAATCGGGGCATATTACGCGCCGCAATCTGGAAAAATACCTCGGCGTGAAGCAATTCAGATACGGCGAGGTCGAGCCCGAGGATTTGGTCGGCGTCACGACGGGCCTTGCGTGGACGGAAGTCGGCGGCGAATTGCTGACGATCGAAGCTGTGAGCATGCCCGGCAAGGGCAAGGTCACGACGACCGGAAAACTGGGCGACGTAATGAAAGAATCCGTGCAGGCCGCCGAGTCTTATGTCAAGGCGCGCGCGATCGCGTTCGGGGTCAAGCCAAACTCGCTCGACAAACACGATATCCACGTTCACGTTCCCGAGGGAGCGACGCCGAAAGACGGGCCCTCCGCAGGTGTGGCGATGGTCACATCCATCGTCTCGGTTCTTACCGGAATCGCGGTCAGAAAGGACGTGGCGATGACGGGCGAAATAACTTTACGCGGGCGCGTGTTGCCGATTGGCGGGTTGAAAGAAAAACTGCTCGCAGCGTTGCGCGGCGGCATTACGACCGTTTTGATCCCCAAAGAAAACGAGAAAGACCTGACCGAAATTCCGGACAACGTCAAAAAAGGAATGAGCATCCTTTTAATGAACACGGTCGATGAAGTGCTGAAACACGCCCTCGTGCGGCCTGTCGTGCCTATCGAGTGGGATGAAAACGCCGAAGCCGAAATGATGGCGCAGAAAGCGAAAGAACGCGCGGAAGAAGACGTCGTGAAGCATTAGCGAATATGCGCTCCGGGATTAATGGTGTTTTTCGCGCCCGTTTCTGCCCTTGGCCAGTTATCGAGGAAAGTTCGGCCGAAGGCCTTGGTCGAAGAAAGAACGTCGTCCGATGCGGCAAGAGCCGAAAATCCGTCGCGGCCATAATAGTCGCCGCGCCGGTTGAATTCCCCGTCAACCAGAAAAATTTGCGAATCTTTGGGAACGCGCAGCAAGCCCGCCTGCCGATAGACCCATGTATTTTGATCGCGCTCGAAACCGACGTATCCCGACAGGTGGTCAAGAACGGGGCCTTCTTTGTCCCGAAGAGCGATGGCATGGCGGATGATCGGCAATTCTTCGAGAACGGCGATTTTGTAGTGAAGGGCAAGCCTGCCTGTTTGATGCTTGAGAAGTTCAATAAGCGCGCTATTTTTGGTCAAGTTTTCCAAAATCTGTTTTTCCTGGCTTTTCTTTTTGGAAAGCAACGCTTCGTCGCTCATCGCCGCGTTTTCGGCGCTCTTTTTTATGGCGAGAACGGTGATCTCGCCTTCCGGATCGATTAAAACGGGCGTGTATTCCTCGACCATTTCCTTTTCCGCCGTCGCGGGACCGCCGACGAGGCCGTTGGCATCGGTCAGAACCTTCGGGGCGAAAGACCTGCGAAAAAGGGCGAGGCGAATTTCCGGTTCGTCGGAAAAGGCATGGGATACGAACATAAATCCGCCGCCCGAGAGAAGCTGGAGGCCGACGCGCTTTTTTCCCCGGATATCGAGGTAATCGGGAAACATGTCCGGGTTGTCCGAGGCGTAGCGCGCGAAAACTTCCCGCGCGGCTTGTTGATTCGCGACTTCCGTTTCGAAACCGCGGGAGTTCCACGCCACTTCGCGCTCAAGGGAAAAAGAAACGTCCCCGGTCGCGGAAAATTCGCCTTCCGAACGGGGCGGCTCCGCGTAACCGGCGACGAAAAGAAAGTCATCGCCGTAAATTTCCATAAAACGCCCGGCGCGCGCATAAAGATCCGCGGAACCGCGGGGAATTTCATACCTACCCCGCGCCGTCGCCAGAAACCGCCCTTGCGGCGTATCGGAAAAAGTAACTCTGTCCAGCATAAATTATCTCATGAAATGGATAAAATATCGGGTTTATCGTAGCGGGCTTTTATTACTTGCACAATAAAAATGACGCTTTATCCGCGTTGTGATGGGCTCGTGCGGCCTGTCGTGCCTATCGAGTGGGATGAAAACGCCGAAGCCGAAATGATGGCGCAGAAAGCGAAAGAACGCGCGGAAGAAGATGTCGTGAAGCATTAGGCTTTGAGCGTCGCCGTTTGGGCTTTTCTATAGAGCCTATAAATGAGCAAACTGAACGAAGCGGAAATGCCGGCTGCGATAGTGCAGAATATTCCCGCCTTTGCTTGATTTTGGGCGAAACATTCGGCGCTGGCCCCCAGAAAAGCTAAACTTATTATTCCGCACGCGACGCCAGACGGGTTCAGAAACGCCGATGCTTTTTTGGCGTCGAATTTATCGTCGATATTTGTAACCGCCAGGGACAATTTATCTTTCGCCGTTTTTCTTATCCGCGACACCACGGAAGTGACCATCCTTGCCGCTGGCCTGAAATTTTCCGATACCGATTTTAAACCCCGCGCGGGTTTTGTTTTACTTCCTTGTTCAGAATGTTTTTCTGGCAGTTTCATTATAATTTCCTTTTATAAAATCGGCATCGCCGTTCAAAAATTGAAGCGGGACGTTACCACAAAATTTAAAGCGCGTTCAATGAGGTTTTTATTATCTACATTTTAATCTTAGGCATTGCTTGCGGCGTTAACCACGTTCACGCATGATGCGGGCTTGGTCGCGTTTCCATTCGCGCTGCTTGATCGCTTCGCGCTTGTCTTTTTGCTGCTTGCCTTTCGCGAGGCCGATTTCGACCTTCGCGATGCCGCGTTTGTTGAAATAAATGCCCAAGGGAACGAGCGTCATGCCTTCGCGCTTGACCGCCCCCAACATTTTGTCGATCTGGCGCTTGTGCAGAAGAAGCTGGCGCGGACGGCGCGTTTCGTGCTGTAAATGAATTCCCGCTTGCTTATATTCGGGAATATAGGCGTTGAGCAGATAAATCGCTCCGTCCTTGGGCATTGCAAACGCTTCCTGAATGCTGGCCTGCCCCGTGCGCAGGGATTTTACTTCCGTTCCGGCCAGCATGAGGCCCGCCTCGATGGTGTCCGTAATAAAATAATCATGCCGCGCGCGGCGGTTCAGCGACACGTATCTTTGCGCCAAGGCGCGCTCTTCGGCTTTTGTCGTCATAAAAACATATTTACCCGACACAAAGGTTGGCGTCTATTATTGAATCTGTTAAGTGAATCGTTTCCTTTGAATCTCTCCTGCACCGTTGAAAATGTCGCGTTTCCTGTTCCTTTTGCTCTGTTTTGCGCTTTTTTCCGCCCCTTCCCGCGCGGATGAGGGAAACAACGCTTATTACCGCCATGCCTTCGCTGCGATTACGGCCGGAAGACCCGATCTCGCCGAAGCTTTGGCCGCGCGGGGTTCCGATCCCGTTCTCAATAAGGTTCTTCGCGGTTCCGCGATGGCGCTGCCGGGCAACGATTACAGCTTCGGCGAGATGAACGCGTTTATTCTAAACAATCCCTGCTGGCCAGATCTTAAAGGCATTCAGATGATCGCCGAGCAGAAAATGCCTTCTGGCGCGGCGCCCGATCAAGTCGTGGCATGGTTTTCGGCGCGGCCTCCTGTCACTCTTGCCGGATTTTACCGATATATCGACGCGTTGAATCAATCCGGCCAGAGCGAAAATGCTCAGAAAGCCGTTCGCGCGCGCTGGGTCGACGGCGATTTCAGCCGCGACGAGCAAACCGCCTTTATCGCCCGTTTTGGCTTTTTGCTGAAAGGCGAAGACCTTTGGGCGCGCGTGGATCGTTTGCTGTGGAAGAACGACCCAAATGAGGCGAGACGGGCAATTCCTTATCTGAACGCTTCGGATAGGGCCGTTGCGGAAGCACGGCTTGCATTGGCCAATCAGGAATACAGTGCGAATGCTTTGCTGTCCCGCGTTCCTTCAGATGCCAGAGACGATCCGGGTCTTCTTTATCAGCGCCTGCGGATTTACGTCAAAAACAACGACGACGACGACGCTAACGAAGCCTTGCTTAACGCGCCTTCCGCCCTCGGTAACGCCGAGGCGTGGTGGGAACAGCGCAACATCATGGCTCGCCGCGCGATCGAAAAACGGGATTACGAACTCGCCTATCGCCTTGCCTTGGACCACGGACAGACGAATCCCAAGACTGTTGTGCAGGCGGAGTTTCTTTGCGGCTGGCTGGCCTTGCGTTTTTTGGACAAGCCCGACGCCGCGCTTAAGCATTTTCAGACTCTTTACGACAGTGCATCGACGCCTATGTCCCGCGCGCGCGGCGCTTACTGGCTGGGACGCACGTATGAAGTTTTGGGCGATAAAGAGAATACCGAAAAAGCCTATGGCGACGCGGCATTGTTTAACACAACCTATTACGGACAGTTGGCGATAACCCGCCTTTTTGCGACGCCCGTTCTGGCCACAACGGCCGATCCGCCCCTGCCCGAATCTGTTCGCAACGCCTTTTTCGCGCAAGACATTATCCGCGCCATTTTACGCCTTGCCGAGATCGGGGAAGGCGAACGTGCAAGCGCTTTTTTTCATGCCGCTTTGGGAGAGGCGTCGAAACGCTCGGATTTCATTTTGCTGACTGAGGTCGCCGCGCGTCTTCACCGTCCCGATTTAGGCATTCAGGCCGTCAAGTGCGCAAACCAGAAGAACATGCTGGTGCAGAACGGAGGATTTCCCCTTATTAACCTGCATGTGCCCACGCCCCCCGAACCAGCCTTCACCCACGCGCTGGTCCGGCAGGAGAGCATGTTCAATCCCGACGCGGCGAGCCAAGCGGGAGCGCGCGGGTTAATGCAAGTGATGCCTCGGACGGCCAAGGATATCTGCAGAAAATCCGGCATTCGTTACAGAGAAAGGCATTTGGACGAGCCCGGTTATAATCTTCAGATCGGCACCTCTTTCGTGGCCCAGCAGATCGGGCATTTCGACGGTTCCTATATTCTGGCGCTAGCGGGATACAACGCGGGCGACGGGCGTGTGCGCGAGTGGATAGAGGAATTTGGCGACCCGCGCAGCGCAAATGTCGATCCCGTCGATTGGATCGAGCTGATCCCCATGCAGGAAACGCGCAACTACATCCAAAGAATTATCGAAAGCCTGCAGGTCTATCGCGCGAAGCTGGCTGGCGGACAATGCCGTTTGTTGATTATCAATGACTTGAAGAGATAATTTCGCGAAGGAGGAAAGCTTTCTTAATCCGCCGTTCTTTGATAAAGTGGTTCATCCTCTCGCCAAGGAGAAAAACATGATCCCTGAGTGGCTTTTTCTTTTCGCGGGCGCCGTGGCCTTGTCCGCAATAGGATTCGTTTGCGTCGCCGTGATTTGGCTACGCAAGCTGCATGACACGGTTTCGGTTGCGCTGAGCGAAGCGGCCAAACAGCAAATCAATACCGCGCAGCGCATGAGCGACGCCATCGCGCAGGTTCAAAAACAACAGGACAATTATAATCAGCAGATTCAGATGCTGGCGCAGGCGGGTTTGCGGCTGCAACGGGAGATTTCAAACGTATCGAGCCGCATCGGTGATGCAAGGGCGGAAAACATCCGCGGCGGGCAGACGGTGCATTAGGCTTTGTTACGCTCCGCAAATGTTGAAGTCCATGAAAACGACGGGCCTGGGCAAGAATTTGCGGGTCGGATAGAGTTTCATAATGTTTATAAGTTTCTTTGTGTTTTCATCGGCAAGATATCCCGTAGCTTCGCCGCAAAGCACCATGATCGATCGAAGCCGGATGATCGGCATTGATTCCATTCCCAACGCCTTCGCGATTTCCGATATTTCCTTGGTATCTTTTCGGTCAATGCTCGCTAAGAGTCCGAAAAGCCCCTTGAGATTTTCGAAATTTTGTTCTCTGGCTCCAAGAAGATACCACTTTGCGGATTCCCCCGCATCGCGCGCAACGCCAAAACCTATTTTGTAATAGTAGCCCAGATCGCATTGCGCGATGACGTCTCCTTTCAGGGCCTTTTGCTTCAGGATATTAAGATGAGCATCGGGAACACGAAAATTCTTACCCGTCGTATCCATAGTATTTCTCCTTATAAATAAATTTGGGGTCACTTTATGCGTTCGATAAGCATAACACTTTTTTTAAGTTTCAAAAAATCGTTTTAGGCAAAACATCCCTTTCATCCGATGCGCGCGGAAAATAACGGTGATTTATGGTTAATGAAAAACAGTCAGGTGCGCTTGGCGATGCGGTCGATTTCTTTTTGCACCAGACGCTCGACGACTTCGGGAAGATTCTTGTCGAGCCACTCTTTCAAAAGCGGGCGCATCAGTTCAATCGCCATATCCTCGAGCGTGCGGCGACCGTTGCCAACAAAAGTCGCGCTGTTGGGCGCTGTAGATAGCCGATCGATTTCCATCGTGTTCGCAAGGGACGAAAGCGCCGATGCTGCCGTGCTGGCCACAGGCTCCGAAACCAGAGTTTCCGCAGGAGATGCGGGAGGGGGTGGCGGCGGGGGTGGTGGGGGAGGAGGAGGTGGTGGTGGAGGCGGCGGCGGAGGCGCAACTGCAACCTCCGGTTCCTTGGGAGCGTTGACATCCTTCACAGAACCATCCTCTTGAATCACCTGAGTTAATTCCAAAACATCTTCCTGAGGCGGCGCTGCCGCAACTTCCGGTTCCGGCGGCGCGGCCACGGCAGGCGGACTTTCGTCAGAGATAATTTTGCGGATCGAGGCAAGAATCTCTTCCATCGATGGATCGGCAGTAGCCTCAGTATCTTCAGCCATAGGTTTCTCTCAAACTGGGGAATCAGCGCGAATCGCAGAAAAGAGCGACAGCAGGAGAGTTTATCGGTTTTTAACCTTGTTGCAAGGCAGAAACAAAGGGGAAATCGCAATTTGGCAAAAAAGTGGGGATATTTCTGCGATGACAGTATATATCGGAGACTGCTCAAAGATATTTTGCCGATTTTCTTCGTTTTATCGAGAAAGGATATTCTTATGGATGAAGACAACGAACATAAGGGTTTACTGAAGCTGCAGCTCGCTTTCAGCGCTGCAGGAGTTCTTGTTTGCGGAGTTTATGCCGTTAGCAGCCTTGTTTTCCATCAAAACCTCTCAGACGCTGCTATTTTGGGCATTCTTTTTTCAGGCACCTTCGTCGGCGTTCTTATTCCCGATAACGCTGGACGCCATCTTCGCACTTTCTGCAAATTGCACGGGCTTCATTTGTGAATAGCTTGTAATTCAACGAAAATACGATGTTGCGCTTCTTTTCCTTGCCCATTATACATAGCCCCCTATTCCCTGGTAGCTCAGCGGTAGAGCAGGTGACTGTTAATCACCGGGTCGGCGGTTCGATCCCGTCCCAGGGAGCCACCCTGCGCTA
>CAZPKC010000026.1:0-13872 GCA_964587125.1 uncultured Rhodospirillaceae bacterium
CTGTTAATCACCGGGTCGGCGGTTCGATCCCGTCCCAGGGAGCCACCCTGCGCTAAAGCTTGGGGTGGCAAGCCATTTATTTGGCCGCGCCCTGAAAGCCGATTGGCATGCACCTAGATCGCCCCTCCATTCCCTCGCCCCTCGCCCGCGCTGTGTTGGACGCGATTCCGGCGTGCGCGCTGCAACGGGCGATCGGCGCGTTGATGCGCAGGATGCACACGGTTCATCCGCGCTTGTTTAAAAATCTTGAGCGTTTGGACGCTGCCGTCGTTCGGATCGAGCCTTCGGATATTGCGCATCGGTTTAGTCTGGCGTTCGGGAATGGCAAAGTTTCGTTAGGCGTGGTGGATTTCGAAGGCATCGCGTGCGACGCGTGCATTAAGGGAAATTTGGATGCTTTGCTTAACATGCTCGAGGGGCGCATCGACGGAGACAAGCTGTTTTTCTCGCGCGACATCGAAATTACGGGAAATACCGAGGTCGTCGTTGCGCTGCGCAATACGCTCGACCGTGAGGAAATTGATTTGCTCGACGACATCGCGTCGCTGCTCGGTCCTTTTGCGCGTCCGGCGAAAGAAGCGGTTTTGCTTGCCGATTCCGTCGCGCGGCATGTAAGGCAACGGATGACCGAAAAGGTCGCTGCGTCATGACAGTTTCTTATTTCGAACTTGTTTGCCCGGCGGGAACGCCCGCATCGTTGCGCGCGGCAATAGACGCGGGGGCCGATGCCGTTTATTGCGGCTATCAGAATTGCACGAACGCGCGGAATTATCCCGGATTGAATTTCGATCAGGACGAGATGATCGAGGGTGTGGCTTATGCTCATGCGCGAGGAAGAAAAGTTCTCGTGACGATCAACACGTTTCCGCGCGCGGGAAACGAAAAGCCGTGGCATCAGGCTGTCGATGAAGCGGCGGAAGCAAAAGCCGATGCGATCATTCTGGCCGATATCGGCGTTCTGGATTACGCAACGCGGCATCAGCCTTCGTTGCGGCGGCATTTGTCGGTGCAGGCTTCCGCTGCGAACGTTTTATCGATTTCGTTTTACCGAGACCGTTTCGGCGTCAAGCGCGTTGTTCTACCTCGCGTGTTGTCGGTCGAAGACATCGCGGCGCTTATTAAAAAAACGGGCATCGAAACCGAAGTCTTTGTCTTCGGGAGCGTAGGGCCGATGTCCGAGGGACGGTGTTTTTTATCGTCCTACATGACGGGGTTATCGCCGACGAGCGAGGGCGTTTGCGCTCCTGCGAGCCACGTTTCTTATAAAGAGAACGGCGATTGCATGAAGTCGTGCCTTGGTTGCGTGACGCTGAACCAATTTGCGAAAGACGAGCCCGCCCCCTACCCCACGCCGTGCAAAGGACGCTATGTAGCGCGCGGAAAAGCTTCGTATTTATTCGAAGAACCGATTGGATTGAATGCAATCGACATTCTACCGCAGTTGAAGGCTGCGGGCGTAACAGCGTTGAAAATCGAGGGCCGCCAGCGCAGTCGAGCCTATGTCGCGGAGGTTGTCGGGACGTTTCGTAAGGCTTTGGATGCTTTGGCAGCGGGAAGCGCGGAATCTTTCGCCAACGATTTGAAGAACGTCGCCGAGGGCGGGCGCGAAACTTTCGGCGCATATAAGAAGGGGTGGAGATGAAGAAAACGCCCTCAAAAAAATCTCCTGAAAAAAAAAGCAGATTGACGCTTGGGCCTCTTTTTTTTAATTGGCCAGCCGATAAGCGGCGGGATTTTTATTTCAGGATCGCGGATGAAGCTGACGTAGACTGCGTATATTTGGGCGAGGTCGTGTGCTCGAAGCGCGAATCCTTTTTCGAGGATTTTCTACCGCGCGTCACCGAACGGTTGCAAAAGGCGGGAAAGGAAGTCGTGCTTTCGACGCTCGCGCTCGTGACTTCGGAACGCGAGATGAAGGAGATTAAAGCGCGCGTGGGGCAAGGATTTTTGATCGAGGCCAATGACGTCGCGTGTTTGCAAGCGTTGAATGGAAAGCCTCATGTCATCGGGCCTTTTATCAATGTTTTTAACGAAAGCACGAGGGATTTTCTGATTCGCAACAAGGCCAAGCGGATTGTTTTGCCAGTCGAGATTCCGGCCAGTTCCGTAAAAATCGTCGCACAAAAAAGAAAAGCAGAGATGGAAGTAATGGTTTTCGGGCGGCAGCCTTTGTCGGTTGCGATGCGGTGCTATCATGCGCGCGCGCATGGCTTGAACAAGGATTCATGCCAGTTCGTTTGCGGGCAAAACCCGGATGGATTGCCGGTCGATACGACGGATGGGCAGCCGATTTTGACTGTCAACGGGACGCAGACGTTGTCGCACGGATATGGCGTGCTGCTTGGAGAGTTAGGCGCGTTGCAGAAAATGGGCGTGACGCATTTCAGGCTCTCGCCTCAGGATGTGGATATGGTCGGGGTTGCAAAAATTTATCGCGCGGTTTTGGATAAAAAATTCGCGGCGAAGGAAGCGTTGGCAAAGCTGAGAAAATTGACGCGCGACGTGCCGTTTATGAATGGATTTTATTATGGGCGCGAAGGATTAGCTTGGATAATCCCGGCAAGATGATTTTAAAAAATCTCTTTTCGCGTCAGGCCGAGGCGAAAAGCGGGATTTTCGAGAACCGCAACGTAAGCGTATGTTGAAATACGTGCGTAGCGGAAGCGCAGAAAAGACCGCTTTGCAGCCCTGCCTCACGCGAAAAGCCTACTCCGCATCCGGCCTTAGGCTATAACCCTCGCCCCTCACCGTCACAAGATACCGCGGGTTTTTGGGGTCGGCTTCGATTTTGCGGCGCAGGCGCGTCACCTGCACGTCGATCGTTCTGTCGTTGATCTCCTGTCCCGTCGCGCTGCGTTCGGCGAGAATTTCGCGGCTTAGAACCTGCCCTTGCGCATCCGCCAAGGCGCGCATCAGCGCTGCTTCCATTCCCGTTAACGCGACAATTTCATCCGCAGATTTCAGTTCGTTGCGTTCGGGATCGTACGTCCACGCGCCGAGGTGAAGTTCTGTTCTTTCCGCGGCTTTCGGTTTTGGCGCGCGGCGAAGGATGGCGTTGATGCGGAGAAGAAGCTCGCGCGGTTCGAACGGCTTCATCAGGTAATCGTCGGCTCCCGCCTCAAGGCCTTCGATGCGGTCTTCCGTTTCGCCTTTGGCCGTCAGCAGCAAAACCGGCAATGAAGCGCGTGGCGGCTGCGCTTTCGCATCGGCCTTGCGCAGGGCGCGGATGAAATCGAACCCGCTCTCGCCGGGCATCATGACGTCGAGAACCATAAGATCGAAAGCGAGGCTTTTCAGCTTGGCGCGCGCGTCCGCCGCGTTTTTCGCCGTCGCCACGACGAAGCCCTGCTCATGCAGATAACGCCCCAAAAGAACGCGAAGGCGCGTGTCGTCATCGACGACAAGGATATGCGGCGCGAGGGCAAGAGAAGGCGCGGTCATTGTGCAAAAAAAGTTAGAATATCAGTGCGGGTTTTATATCGCGCTTTCCGCTCTTCTCGCAAGAGGAGAGGTTTCCGGCTTATTTTGGTGTAGCTTCTTTAGTGCGCTTGAAAACAATCTTTTTAACGCCACTGTCGCATTTAACGGACTTTTTCTCCAAAGCTCCATGACCGATCATATTGGTGATGAGGCATGCGACACCACTAAACTTGCAATTCTTCATTTCATCCAGAACGACATCGCTACCATGAACGACAATCGCCTCATGGCAGTCCTTTTCGGTATTCATAAAAATGCGCGCGCCGGTAATTGTTCGTGCGCGGCGAAATTCCTCGGCAACTTTTGTAACGAGCACGTCTACAGAACCTTCTTCTCCGCGAAAACGGACAATCTTCGAAATCTCTTTCTTATGCATGATTATGTCTCCCTGTAATTTGTTTAAATTCTGCTGCCTTTATGAAAATTTCGGAGGTTTTTGTCAAACAAACTATTACTTTCGGCTGTTCCAGTGCAAACATGGAAAGGACGTTAATTATAAACCGCGTTGATTTTTCAGTTCTTTCTGTCTACAACAAAACGCGCGACGTCTTCGAGATTTTTAGCTCTGCCATCAAATACCGACAAATGGCTGATCGCCTGTTCGGACAAAAGCGTAGCCTGCGCACGCGCGCGTTCCGCGCCCAAAATCGTGACGAACGTCGCTTTGCCCGCGACGGCGTCGCGTCCAACCGGCTTGCCGGTTTCCTCTTCGGTCCCTTCGGCGTCGAGCAGATCATCAATGATCTGGAACGCCAGCCCCAGATCGTGCGCATAGGCACGGAGCGCGTTGCTGTGCTGCACCGAGGCTTTACCAAGAATGGCGCCCGATTCTGCCGCCGCTGCGATCAGTTCGCCCGTTTTCATGCGTTGCAGGCGCGTGATCGCGCCGATGTCGAGCGGCGTCGTTTCGGCGATCAGGTCGAGCATCTGGCCTCCCACCATACCCTGCATGCCCGACGCCCTCGCGAACGTGGAGACAAGACGGCAGCGCACCTGCGGGTCTTCGTGCGTGCGCGGATCGGAGAGGATTTCGAACGCGAGAGTGAGCAAAGCGTCGCCCGCGAGGATGGCCGTCGCTTCGTCGAATTTCTTATGCACCGTCGGGCTGCCGCGGCGCAGGTCGGAATTGTCCATCGCGGGAAGATCGTCGTGGATCAGCGAATAGCAATGCACACACTCGATGGCGGCCGCCGTGCGCAGCGCGCATTCGTCGCTGACGCCGAAGATGCGCGCCGAAGACATCACGAGAAAAGGGCGCAAGCGTTTGCCGCCGTTGAGCGTTCCGTAACGCATCGCCTCGAACAGCTTGTTTTCCGGAAATTCGGAGCTTGGCAGAAGGCGTTCGAGGGCATGGACGACGGCGCTGGCGGCTTCGGACATGGCGGAAGCGAGAGAGGGGCTGACTGAGGGCATGAAAGGGCAAGGGGTTTGGGTTTTCGGGAAAAATCAGGTGTTGAACGACTTGGCCGAGATTGTGCCGTCGGCGTTGACGGCAATCTGTTCGATCTTGGCCTGAGCTTCGCGCAATTTCGCCTCGCAATGCCTCTTCAGCAACGCGCCGCGCTCATAGGCCTTGATCGACTCGTCAAGCTTCGCCTTGCCGTCTTCGAGCTGCTTGACGAGCTTTTCAAGCTCAGCCAAAGCGTCCTCGAAACTCAGGGCGGCAATGTCGGCGGGAATGGATAACGTCGATTCCTTCATGGGCGGGGACTTTAGGATCTGAACCCCGTTAGCGCAAGAGGAACCCTTTCATTTGCGCTCTTGACCCCCCTCTTTATCCAAGGCATTAAGAATGGCCTTTTTTAAATATAAGGAGCCGTCGATATGACTAATTTTACGTATTCAGCCGCCGCTTTAGACCGCCTGCAAAACGCCGATAGCGAGATTTTTAATGCCCTGATGCGCGAAGAATCGAGGCAAAGCGAGGGGGTCGAGCTTATCCCCTCCGAAAATTACTGTTTTCCGGAAGTTTACGCCCTGCTCGGCTCTGTTTTTAATAACAAATATTCCGAAGGCTATCCCGGACGCCGCTATTACGGCGGGCAGGAAAACACCGATGCCGTCGAAACTCTCGCCCGCGAACGCGCCAAGACTGTTTTCCGCGCCGAGCATGCCAACGTGCAGCCCCTTTCGGGATGTCCGATGAACGAGGCTGTTTATTTCGGCCTTTTGGAACCCGGCGACGTGATTTTGGGCATGGAGTTGTCTCATGGCGGACATTTGTCGCACGGACATCCTGTAACCAACATGGCGAAGATATTCAAATTCGCGCGTTATCGGACCGAAATTCCGAGCGGCTTGATCGATTTGGATAAAGTGCGCAAAGTCGCGCAGGAGACCAAGCCCAAGCTTATCGTCTGCGGGCATTCGTCCTATCCGCGCGAATACGATTACAAAGGATTCAGAAAAATAGCCGACGAAGTGGGCGCATTGCTGATGGCAGACGTCAGCCATTTGGGCGGATTGATCGCGGGCGGTGCTTTGAAGAATCCGATGGACTTCGGATTCGACGTCGTAACCACGACTACGCATAAATCTCTCCGCGGGCCGCGCGGCGGCATGATTTTGTGCAAAAAGAAACATGCGGCTGCGATCGATAAATCGGTTTTCCCAGGCATGCAGGGCGGTCCGCACATGCACGCGGTCGCCGCGATCGCCACGACGTTGAAGCTTGTTCAGACCGACGCGTATAAGACTTATGCAAAACAGGTTCTCGCGAACGCGCAGGCTTTTGCCAAGGAACTTTTGGACGGCGGCGCGCATCTGGTGACGGGTGGCACGGAAAATCACCTGATCGTTATCAATACGGCGACGGGTTTCGGCATTACGGGAGATATCGCCGAAAAGGCTTTGGATCGCGTAGGCATCACACTCAACAAAAACGTCATTCCGGACGATCCGAATCCCCCCATGAAGCCGAGCGGCATCCGGTTCGGCACGCCCGCAGCGACATCACGCGGCATGAGGGAGCCGGAGATGAAACAGTTGGCCAACGTCATGCTTCAGGTTCTGCGCGCACCGAACGACGATGCATTGCTGGATAAATTGCATGGAGAAATCCGCGTTTTGTGCAAGAAGTTCCCCGTTCCCGGATTGGAAAACGAAAAAACGAAATACGGCGCGGGGGGATAGACTTTTACGGGGCATTAAGATGAACTTTCCGATTGAAACGCCGGAGTGGAGCGATCTTTCGCCTTCGCTTGGCAAGATCATTCGGGAGATCGTTGCCGGCGCCGGTGCGCAATCGAACCCTTTTTTGTTGCATACCGCCGGCATTCCGGGCGCCGGTAAATCTTCGCTTGCCGATTCCCTTGAAAAGAGTCTAGCCGACCTTTTCCCCGTCCGGGTCGCGTTCGATAAGATCATGTGCGCCATTCCCGAATACAGCGCGGAGCCGGACAGCCTTCTGGCTTTTTCGAAATACGAACTTCCCGCGCGCGCGGCAGGCTATCTTCTCGTCAAAAATCTGATGGAAAAAAGAGCCAATATCATTTTCGATCATTCGGCTTCGTTTCCGAAGCATGTCGATCTTCTGAAATTCGCCAAAAGCTTGGGCTATAAAGTCGCTTTCGTTAGAATTGTCGCCGCGCCGGAAACGGTAAAGAAAAGGATCTTGGCGAGGCAAGCCGTGGAAGGACGACACACGCCTTTAAATTATGTCGACGAGCGGTTAGTGATTATCGAGAAATTGCTTGAAGACTATAAGGCGGTTTCGGACGTTTATTTTGAGATTCAGAACGACGACAGGCCGCTTGTCAACCGCATGGCTTTTTTTCAGGATGCATCTGAACGCATAGCGAAGGGCGTTCGCGATCTCGTGGCTAAACCCAGTTAGCTTTCAGAACCAATTTAAATTCCTTTTAAGAATCTCTTTCCCCTTTTTCCTTCGCGCCCCAGATCATTTCTTTCACGAAACGATGTGTGACTCGGACATCACATCGGAGAAGATAAACTTAATTTTGATTCATCATCGTAAATTTCGTCTTAACTGAAAGTAATTCATCGAGTAGAAGTCTGTCTCGGCAAGTCAAGTCTAACGCTTCTTTAGTCGCCTCCGTACCGCCGAATCGAATCCTTAAACTTTCATCACGGGGACTGTCTCTTGAACCTAAGCCGTATCCTTTACCAGAAGCAACCGACGGTTGATTCCCTCCGTATGCGAGGTGCGGCATGAATTTGCGATTGATCGCCGCCAATACCAACGATGCTTCCATATCCGCTCCCGCGGCTTCGGCGCGCAGTCCTCTTTTGCTCGAATGGCTTTCGCGTTTAACGCACCCTGGTTTTCCTCACGGCCTTCTTTCTCTTCCTGCGGACCGGAAAGAAAGCGTTTCAGCGATCGACAAAGAACCCCGCGTCGACGACTGGAATACCATCGCCCATATTTGCGGCTACACGCTCGAGGATTTTTTCGACGCGGGCACGCCGCTTCCCCTCACCGTCGCCGAAGTCGATTATTTCCGCCGCAATCATCGCGGAACTGAAAACCATATCAGCCGCGACTTTTTGACGGCGCAAACCGATTTGCCTTCTCCTCTCGCCGAATTGTACGGGCTTTACCTGCACCGCTCGCGCATCGACGCCGAAGCGGCGTTGTGGGTCGCGCAATCGACAAGCTCGACGCGCGTGGCCTCGGTCATGGCCGATTTGCTGGCGATCGGCGCTTTTGCCAACGGCCTCGAATATGTCAGCTCCATGGGCATCACTTATTCCGTGCCTTGCGCTTTCGACACCTCATCCGAAATCGATCACGCAAACAGAGAAGCGGCGCGGAGGCTTGCTTTACCCGCCGATCATCCGTCGCATTTGCTGAAATTGAAGCCAGACGAGCTTGGCGTTCTTGCCGCGGCGATTGTCGAACAGAATGCTTTGGCGTCCGCCGATTTTCTCGAAAAGGCTAATTTGCTTTCCGAAGCGCGGCAGGATGTCACGCGCTTGCCGACCAAGCTCCATTTCTCAACCGCCGTCGCCGAACACGATTTGCCAATTCAAGCGCTGTGGGTGGAGCGTTTGGTTAACGCTTTCGTCCGCCTTTTTCCCGAATGGGTTATCGATTTGCCGGAAGTTCAGGCGGTGCTTAACTAATCAAGCCGTTTTCAACGACGATTTGATCCACCCGCGTTCCATAGCAAAGGTAATGGGTCGGACCGCGTCCTTTTCAATTTTATCAAATATTTTTCCAAAAAATGATGTTCGTTCAGTTTGGACAGAATTTTCGTCGTTGTGCTCTTTTTGCTTGATGACAGCCAGAGACAGTTCACCCATACAAGCAAAGACGCCAACTAAGGCACCGAGCGGATTTCCTGCGAATGCTCCCGCTACCGCAAACGTTGTCGTACCGGCAGCAACACCGACAAATGGAACGGCTTTGTTTTTAACCAATCCAAGAGCCAGCGCTCCTAAAGAACCTACTGTTTCTGCAATGCCGATTCCCGTCAGCGCCAAAGCCTTTGCGTTGCCCGACAATAAACCTAAGCCTCCGCCAATACCGATTCCGGTTGCCGTATAGCCAAGCCCGTACCAAACGGCAGGATGCAGCAAGGCTTTGATAACAGGATGCGTCGTTTCTTTCTTACTTAGGTCGTCCAAATACTTGCTGGATGCAATGCGATTGCCGATAGTGAAGAAGAGAGCGGCAAGCCCTGGAAACAACGCCGCTGTCGAGCCGGTCGCGGCCGCGTGCAATAAAATGGCGCTGATAACCAGCGTGCAGCAAGACATAAACCCGAGGGGATTTGAAAGTTCGTGTCCGACAATTCGGAAAGCTTTTTTAAGTGGATTGCCTGTCGGTGTTTTATCATGAATAGCGTTTGAAATTTTCTTGCAGCGTTTCTTCGTTTTAGATTCTTCCGGCAAATTGTCCACATAATCGGATGCGCCGATCAACACTACCGAATAGATCAAACAACCCACGGCGATTGCCGTGGCAAAAGGATCTTTCGCTTGCGAAAAATTAAAAATGTTCGCTGTTGAAAAGGCGACCGCCGGATCAGCAAATTTTCTGAGACGATCGGAGGCAGAAAGCGTTTGTCCGAACATCTGATCTTTCGCGGCAGATAAAGATTGCTCCAAAGCCATTATAATTCCTGTGAAAAATATTCCTCAATGTGCGTTGATTATACGGGAGGAGCTTAAGGGAGGGCAAGAATGACTTTACTTTCAGCAATAACATGGAAAATCAACACGCTTGCGACGCCAAAAACGGATTCGACAGAATCGGTTTTTTGCCTCTATCTTGCCCCGTCCCTGAATCTTTAACCCTTGAAGCGCATATATGACACCCGTATCTCCGCAAAAATATTTCCCCGTTTCTTGGGAAGAACTGCACCGAAACGCCAAGGCTCTGGCGTGGAAGCTCCACGAATTGGGGCCGTGGAAAGGCTTAATCGCCGTCACGCGCGGCGGCTTGGTTCCCGCGGCCATCGTCGCGCGCGAACTTGAAATCCGCATCATCGAAACCGTGTCGGTCGTTTGTTATCATTTCGACGGCAGCGACCCCGCGCGGCAAGATAAGGCGGAAATCGTCAAAAACCCCGCTAATGTCGGCAACGGAGAAGGCTGGCTGGTGGTTGACGATCTGGTCGATACGGGCCGCACGGCGGAAGTTGTGCGCCGCTTGTTACCTAAGGCGCATTTCGCGACCATTTATGCGAAGCCCCTGGGTAAGCCTTCGGTCGACACTTTCGTCACCGAAGTCAGCCAAGACACGTGGATTTATTTTCCGTGGGATATCGAGTTGCAATTCACGCAGCCCATCGCCGTGCAACGCAAAGATAAATAATCATGGCTGGGAAGGCGATCCTTGAAGTTGAGGCGCTCTAAACAACCTCCCAAGAACATTCTTGGCTCTGCCCTCCGGCATCAACATGATATCGCCGCGCGCCCATATAAGGCTGCATAACATATACGTCATCGGCAAAATGGAAAGAAGCCAAGCCTCCGGACTACCCGGGTGGTATTTCGAAACGTTGCTGCAAACATCATAGGCTGCAGCCGCAAAAGTTGGCACACGACTCATGAGGGGCAGCATTTTATAGAAAGAGTCGCGTTGGGGATCGACGACGCTTCCCAATTTCCCGCCTGCATGAAGAGCTCCGCCAAGGATTGCCGATCCCTCGGCAATCGGATCGGCGACGCTCAACAATGCCAATCCCGACGCAAGAAGAGTGGCGCCCGCAACCGAAAAAAGATGCCCTATGTTATTTTTTCTGGCATCGGGTGGAAATCCGTTTTTCCATGCATCGTCATAGATACCCCCGCCCCAAAAGAAAATAAGAGAAGCCAGCGTCACCGCGGCCGCAGGGGCATTGCCCACAAAATACTGTCCTAAACCGACGGAAGCGTTTTGAAGGCTACCGGACTTTATGGATACCTGTATGACAGCGCCTAGAATACTGGCGACATTGCCGACGTTGTACGTTTTCCCCGGCGAGTCAAATCCAAGTTCAGGAATTTTTATCGACACAATATGCTTTCCAAATGTTAATTATATAAGTCCTAGAATTCTGCGCGTGGATTATATCAAATTTCCTCCTTTCATGACAAGATTATTTAATACTTTCATGTTATTCGTCTGCCTTATTACGCAAAGGCAACACTCCTGAGAGGAGCCGTTCATGACCTATCCCATCATCCGCCTGCATCCGCAAAAACACCGGCGCGTATCCGGCGGCCATCCGTGGATTTATTCCAACGAGATCGTGATGGACGATGCGGCGAGGGCTTTGCCGCGCGGGACGATGGCCTCTTTTTACGCGCATGATAAAAAGTTCCTCGGCATCGGGAGTTTTAATCCGAATTGCCTGATCGCAGGACGAATATTCACGTCGCATCTGATCGAGGATATCGGCGAGGAATGGCTTGCTGCGCGCATCGAATCCGCGCTCGCGTTGCGCCAGCAGATGATCGACGAGCCTTTCTATCGGCTGGTTCATGCCGAAGCCGACGGATTGCCCGGCCTTATCGTCGACCGATTTGGCGACGTGCTGAGCGTGCAACTAAACGCGGCGGGGATGGACGTTTTGTGGCCTGCTTTGGAAACGGCGCTGCGGCGCATTTTAAATCCGCGCAGCATTATTTTGCGCAACGACTCTTTCGCGCGCGGAATCGAAGGATTGCCAAAAGAAACGAAACTTATCGGAGAGAACATCGCGGAGCCAATCGAGATTCGCGAGAACGGATTGATTTATTTTGCCGATTTGCTGGGAGGACAAAAAACAGGCTGGTATTTCGATCAACGCGATAATCATGCGCTCGTCGCGCGTTATGCCCAAAATTCCGACAGCATGCTCGATCTTTACACGCATGCCGGAGGGTTTGCGTTGGCTGCGGCAAACGCGGGCGTAAAAAAAGTTATCGGGATCGATTCATCGGAAACCGCTTTGGCGCTGGCTCTAAAAGCCGCCGCGCATAACGATCTTTCTGCGCAATGCGAATTTGTACGCGCCGACGTGTTCGAAGCCCTTGAACGGCGCATCGCCGCAAAGGAAAAATATCAAGTCGTCGTCGCCGATCCGCCTGCGTTCGTGAAATCGCGCAAGGATATCGCGAGCGGCGGACGCGGATATCGCAAACTGGCCAAAATGGCGGCTTCGGTCACAAAAAAGAACGGGTTTTTGTTCATCGCCTCGTGCAGCCACAACATGGAATTGCCCATTTTTATTGAACAAGTCGCAGCTGGATTAAATGATGCCCATCGATGCGGAAAAATTTTGCATACGTGCTTTGCGGCTCCCGATCATCCCGTGCATCCGCATTTGCCGGAGAGCGCCTATTTGAAAGGATTATTTTTGTTTCTTGAGGAATAAATTAACCTTGATGCGAAAATTTAAATAAGCCTTGTTTTAAAGGCGTTTTCTGCGTTTCTTAAATAATTATAAATGGCGGAATACTTTCTGGTGCTTGAGTCAAGCAAAAATAGTAAAAAGATTATAAATTTTCTCCTAGACAACCCCCTATAGAATCAGTAAGTTCACCTCCGTCGGCGGTCATACCGTGACCTCCGAAGGTGGTATTGTTGACATTGAGCAACATCAGGCGTCGAATTTAGCTGAAAAGCTGGTTTGTCGCATGGTAGTTCGTTTCGTCTTTTCAACAATCTGCGTCCGGCGTAGTCTATGACAATGCCAGATCGTTCTTGGAAATTGTGAATATGATGAGAAGGGATGCGCAGACGGCGATCCGCGGTGGGAAGCCCTGTCTTAGGACAGGACAACTGGCCGAGGGTATCCAAAACGTTTCTTAGTCCTTCGGGATTAAAAAATGGTTACGGTTTGTCGTATCGCATCCTTTGTCGACAAGTTCGATGTATCCGTAAAAAGATACATTGTCGTTTCGCGGTAAGCGAAACGACGCGTAAATAACGGTTCAACGTAAGTTGAATCGTTGAGTAATGAGAACCCTAAGTCAAAGGTGTTGCTTCGGCAATACCAAGTAGTTTTGAACAATCTAACGATTGTTCTCTAAGAACTAGATTAAACTTGAGAGTTTGATCATGGCTCAGAACGAACGCTGGCGGCAGGCCTAACACATGCAAGTCGAACGGATGTAGCAATACATTAGTGGCGCACGGGAGAGTAACGCGTGGGAACCTACCTTTTGGTTTGGGATAACGTCGGGAAACTGACGCTAATACCGGATAAGCCCTTCGGGGGAAAGATTTATCGCCGATTGATGGGCCCGCGTTAGATTAGCTAGTTGGTGAGGTAACGGCCCACCAAGGCTACGATCTATAGCTGGTCTGAGAGGATGACCAGCCTCACTGGGACTGAGACACGGCCCAGACTCCTACGGGAGGCAGCAGTGGGGAATATTGGACAATGGGGGCAACCCTGATCCAGCCATGCCGCGTGAATGATGAAGGCCTTCGGGTTGTAAAATTCTTTTGGTGGGGACGATGATGACGGTACCCACAGAATAAGCACCGGCTAACTTCGTGCCAGCAGCCGCGGTAATACGAAGGGTGCAAGCGTTGTTCGGAATTACTGGGCGTAAAGGGCGCGTAGGCGGCTTGATAAGTTGGGTGTGAAAGCCCAGGGCTCAACCCTGGAACTGCACTCAAGACTATCTTGCTTGAATTCGGTAGAGGTTGGTGGAATTCCCAGTGTAGAGGTGAAATTCGTAGATATTGGGAAGAATATCCGTGGCGAAGGCGGCCAACTGGACCGACATTGACGCTGAGGCGCGAAAGCGTGGGGAGCAAACAGGATTAGATACCCTGGTAGTCCACGCCGTAAACGATGCATGCTAGACGTTGGAACCTTCACGGGTTCTTGTGTCGCAGCTAACGCACTAAGCATGCCGCCTGGGGAGTACGGCCGCAAGGTTGAAACTCAAATGAATTGACGGGGGCCCGCACAAGCGGTGGAGTATGTGGTTTAATTCGACGCAACG
>CAZPKC010000027.1:0-11508 GCA_964587125.1 uncultured Rhodospirillaceae bacterium
ATAAAGGGGAAAGACTCTACTTCCAAGTGACCCGGAAACGGGGAGCAGGTCACAACGTATCGGTTGCTTTTTGCTACAGCTATGTCCGCCTGGCGATAACAGAAAGAATGTCACTTTCAATTTGCCTTATGATAAAACGCTGATCGCCGACACGCTCGGCATGAAGGGGGCCACCTTTTCGCGGGCGCTGAACATATTACGACAAAAAACGAAAATTCACATTGACGGTGCGTGCGTTACGGTTGAATCCGTGCCGCTATTGGCGAAATACGTCTACGGCTCGTTGGGAACAAAGTACATATCGGCGGACATGTGATTATCCGAAAATGGTATTCAGCCATCCCCAGTCGAGGTTGGCGGGGTGATCGATGTACTCCTGCGGATTCTCGACCACATGTTTCAAATAACTGTATTTGAACGGCCACACGTCTTTCGGAGCGATACGGGTTTTTTCGATGATGCGAATTTTCATGTCTTCGGTAAGCTGAAGCGTATAGATGATTTTTGGCCGATCATCATAAACGGCGCATTGAAGAATGTTGTCCGGCCCTAGATTCTTCCATCGCGCCCGCCATATCTCCATATAGGGAAACTTGTCCTTGTTCTTTTCGATGGCCTGATTGCATATGTCGAGATAACGCTCGAAGATGCGCTCATATTCCTCGACCGTTGCAATCTCTTTTGCGGCATCCGTCATAGTGGCCTCCCTATTCCTGCATTAAGGACACGCCTTCCAGGACGCCGTATTGACTTATGTGAAAGAATGAAAAGCATTGCACGCGAACCACGCAAATTGATGTGCCATTACTTCAATGCGCTTTGCAGCATCCACAGCGCTTTCTGATGTGCCGTAATACGCTCGACCATAAGGTTTTCGCTTTCGTCATCGCGGACATTTTGCGCAACCTTTTTGCTAGCCTGGCAGCTTTTAACGACGGATTCGTTGAGTTCGATCAGGTTTTGCAGCATTCGCTCCGCGCGATCATCCGCAGCGGTTTCCTTGTTGAGGGCGTTCGAGGTCATTCTTGAAATCTGAACGACATTCTCTCCCTCAAACGGCAGGGCATAGTCACCCAAGGCGCGGATACGTTCGGCGATCCTGTCAACAGCCAGAAACAGCTCGTTATATTGCCCCTCGAACAGGGTGTGCAGAGACACAAAATTCTTGCCCTCGACATTCCAGTGATAATTGTGCGTCGCCAGATACACCCCATATGTGTTTGCCAGAACGCTTTGCAACGTTTGTGCTACGACGTTGTTGGCATGCTTGGGCTGATGAAGGGTTGCTGGTGCGGGCATCGTTTTTTCCTTTTCTGAGGTAAGTTTATGTGTGCTTGTTATGTCCCACCTATTGCCGAACGATGTTCCAACTGTCGTCCGGATCGAATTCCCTGGTGATACTGGCGATTTCAGCCGTATCAAAACCCAGGTTTTTTTCATAAACAATACCGTCCTGATTGACGATGAACGTCATCACGCCGCTGTCATCATAACGAGCGGGAAATGCGATCAGGGCAAAGCCGCGCCTCATATGCCCATCAACGATATAGTCTTTCGCCCCGCCCGACGCATGCGCACCTTGGCTCTTTAATATCCTGTAGTAATAGCCATGATACGGCGTACGCTTGCTGAAGACTTTGCCGGAATATCCTTCCTCCGCCGCGCTGGCCAGAAACGGACCAAGCGGGCTGATCGGTTGACCGTCGGCTGCTGGCCAATAAAGTCCGTCATGCTGGTCGGGACTGCTTTGAAAATGTTGCGCATATTCATGGTGGCGCTTGCCGTTCGCATGCAGAGCAGAGAATTCTTGCTGCGCTTCGACGTAGACGCGGCAGACCTCCAGGACATTCAACTCATTCCGGCCAATGCGGCGGTTGAGTATCTCTTCCTGCCCTGCCGCTGTATCGAACGTCCAGCCATTCTCCGCATGAACCAACGGGATCGGTAGAGGCCATTCTTCTTCGCCAACCACCAAAGTGTCATGCCCGGCATCATCGCTTCGGATTTCATGCGCTCGATCATACGCGGAAACAAACCTATCCCGCCCTTCTTGGTCGGCAACTTTATCGCCCGAATAAATAATTTGATGCGCGTCTGGCCCCAAAATCTTCAAAAGATCATCCCTTCGATTTTCGCGTGTTGCCGTCACGAGAGCCTCGACAGCCTGCTCCGGTGTTGCGAAAGTCCGTTGTTCACCACGCGATGCTTGCGAAGCATTAGGCGGGTAAGATGAATGTTGCGATTCAGAAGCGCAGCCTGCCAAGACACATAGAATGCCGCTGACGATGAGTAGATGCGACGCCTTTTCAAGCCATTTTATCTTTTTTGGCATTTTCCCGTAAGCGTACATCATCTGCGCCTCTCATCTGAGTTATGTCCACCACCACGTGATCCTCCGCCTCCGGAAGATGGAGCCGACCGCGCCGGAGCCGCTGACATCGTTGAGCGGCTGTAAGCGCCACGCTGGGATTGAGCCCGCACATCCGCTCCGCGCGAGAAAGATTCAAACGCTGGCGATGCCTGACGTTGCTGAAACACTTGGCGTTGTGGTGAACTTTGCACCTGTTGCGCGCGCTGCCGGACACTGGTCGTCGACGTTTGCGTGCGCTCAACGCTGCTCGCTTGCCGCGTAAGGCCACTCGATCTTTTCGCGCTACCTTGCTGAAGTGAATTTTGCGTTGACGGCGTATAACCACGAAAATTTGTGCGAGCCTGGGTTACAGCGCCCTGGAAGCGCGCGCGGGTGACGGGGCTGTTGTAGGGTACGCCGTGGCGGTGTGCCGGATCATGAGCCCAGACCCCGCCATTGCCCGATGAACGTCCGCGATTTATGGACTCGAAGCGATGGTCGTCGATGTCGATACGATGGTTATGCCAGTCCCAGTTATCCCAACCCCAGAATCCATCAAGAACAGCAATGCCGATTCCGAAACCTATCAATCCAGCATAAACCAGTCCGTCGATCGGCGGAAAGTAGTAAGGGGCATAATCGGGATAGGGCCATGTGCCATAGACAAGCGTTGGATTGTAATAGGGCACATAGACTACTTGAGGGTTAACGGGCTGAATGACAATGGCGTTGTCCTGATTTGAAACCGTCTCTTGTTGGGTCGAGGCAAGATGTCCTGCCGCCTGGGCTTCCTGACGCAGGCGCTGAACGGAATCCATGACGGCGGCTTGCTGCGCAAGAAACGCGTCGCCAAGCTGTTCCGTCCAAGGCAGCTGCGCGTCCATCATCGTAAGGACTTGCGGAAAGTTGACCAAAGATTTGACGCTGGGATCCCACGGTTGCTGCATGAGAGCCGCTGCCAATTGGTCGCCGTGAAGTTGGGCGTTCTGAGGATTTTTCAACCAGCGGTTCGCTTCCACGACTTCGAGAGGATATGTTGCTGCCATCAAAATTTGCGCGACGAGCTGATCGGGATAAAGCGCGATTGGCGCCGTCATCTGGTCGATCTGTTGCTGCGAATAAGCAGGTGGAGCCGCAGGCGGGGCGTTCTGCGCGTTCACCTTAAATGACGTTCCAGCCAGCAGCACGAGCGCCACAAGGACAATCTTTGAGGAGTTTTTAATCAAGTTAAGTCGCACAGTTTATCCTTTGTCGGCTAAATGCGCCCGATCAGCACGAGAATGAGAACGATCAGAAGAACCGTTCCCAAACTTATTGAAGGGTAGTAGCCCCAATTCTTGCTGTGCGGCCATGTTGGCAGACCGCCAATCAGCAAGAGAACAAGGACGATAAGAAGGATTGTGCCCACAGTCATGAAATATCCCTCTGCTACTCGACGTTGATAGTCGTGGGGGCGCCATTCGATCCCGTGTTTCCTTTGGCACCTGTGTTGCCCTTCTTGCCTTGGCTTCCTGTCGCGCCTTGTTGGCCGGGATCACCAGGCATACCTTGATCACCGGGCGCGCCGGTTGCTCCTGTGTATCCTGTGTTTCCTTGTTCACCAGTTGCGCCGGTATAACCGGTGTTGCCCTGATTGCCGGTTGCCCCCGTAGCCCCGGTATAGCCTGTATTCCCTTGGTTGCCCGTTGCGCCTTGCGGCCCCGCGGGGCCTGTGCAAGCCGTTAGACCGAGCGCCATGATAAGCATCGCCGATGGAATTGAATATTTCATGAGAGTTCTCCTGTGACGTGTGAAGTGATCGCGCGGCAACTGGTGCCGCGCGTTCGGCGATTAGGTCGTGCTGTATTTGAATTCAGGCAAATTCTTTACTCCGTCCTTCGTTGCTCCCGGTAGAGTGATTTTTGCGCTGGTGATGCGAAGATTATCGTAAGGAAGAGCAATGAGATGCGTTCCCATGCCTAACCAACCGCCGACCGAGATGATGACGTAAGCCGATTTGTTATCGTCAGGACTGACGATCAGATCATCAACCTTGCCAATGGACTCATTTGCATCATTGACGACATTGCTGCCGATAATTTTGGATGTCCGGTAGCCGGTTGAAAGTTTCTGAACGTCGACTTTCACCATTTCTACGGTTTGCATCGTATTGTCCGCGTGCGCAGGCATCACGACAACACCCGTGCTGAGCAGCGCGAGGCCGGTGAGTAAAAGAGCGTTCTTTTTTGCAGCTTGTTTCATGTGAGGCGTCTCCTGGTTAACCGGCGAGAATTCGCCATGACGCTAGAGGTAGGCTTATTTTATCGAGCCGTTTTGACATCCATCAAATAATCGACGCATAGTTTTTTTATCTGACGTGCTTTATCGGTCAGGCGACGTGCGCTTCCGTGAGGGCGTCCTGAAGGTGAGCGAGAAGCGCATGATTTTTATCATTCGTAAAATCTTTCGGTATTTCGCCAATCACGCGAGACAAAACGCCGGCCTCCAGATGCTGTCTTAACGCCCCAAGAATCTGAGGCGACGCGGCGATCACAAGATGGTCAAAACTTTTATCGGCGCAGGCTTTCTTGAGCTTAACCGCAATTGCCAGAACAAGGTTTTGCTTAACCTCGGCATGAATATCCAAATGCGGTTCGCATGTGTTATGGGCTGAAGTCTGACCGCCGATCAATGAACCGCGTCCGTCATGGCCAACCTGAAAATCATCCAGCGACTCGGCTTTAAATTCCATACCGGGCACGAGAGTCAAATCATGGCTCTTCATGATTTCATCGTAGGGACGCCTTTTGGTATCGCGCATCGGCATCACGGCTTTGTTCTTATGATACCTGTATATTTTTGCGCTGGCCCCATCAGCAACAAGAACCCAGATGATCGACGCCTGGTTTATTTGCGCGGAATCGAGATGCATTGGTGGTTCCTCGCCTATCTTTATGGATTGTGGATGTGGGATATTTTCGTGCCTTCGATACTCAGGCTCGCCATCAGGCCTTGCTGATCAAAGATGAAGGCATAGGCGTCGTCTTTTAATGTCGAGGTCGATAGATTCTTGGCTACCCCTTCGTTGACGACAACCACCGTTGGCCCCGTGCCTATTTCCCAGCCATGGCTTTCATGGATGTATTTCAGCGCTTTGTTACTCATCAAGAAGACGACATACCCATAAGACTGCGCGCCTGCCTGAAATCCCCACGAAGCCGTCACCGAGTTATAGTAGCCATCAATCACGCTGCCTTTTTCAAGAACGCCTTCGCCGTAAGCGCCGCCGAAGATAAGACCGGCTTTAACGATGTTTGGGAATATCAGTACCGCTTTTGCCTTGTTCGCAAGATCGGCGGCAACGGGATTGGTCGTAACGAGCATATGCAGCGCTGCGTTAGCGTCTTTGTTCAGGTCATCGGGGGTCGCGGCAAATGCGCCGTTCACAGAACCGAGGAATGTGGCAAAGAAAGCGCCGATCAGGAGCGCTAAAAATGCGGAGCGAAAGTTTTTCATAGGATTCTCCATCGGGTTTGATCCGGCGAATTTGTGGAAAGCGATAAGCAAACAACAGCCAGCAATTTCAAGCTGATTTCGCTGGCTGCTGAGAACGCTTTTTAGGCAGCTGAGGCTTGCTTCAGATGATCTTGCGCTTTCGTGCAATGATCCTGCGCAAGCTTGCCATGTTCGGCGGCTTTCTTGTGATCGCCAGCCTCGCTTGACTTCGCGGCGCTTTGACATGCCGTAGCAGCACTGGTGCAGCATTCGGCTGCTTTAGCGTGGTGATCGGAACTGGAGTGACCTGCAGTTCTGGGTTGGGCTTGAGTTGATTGCATTTTCTATCTCCTGGGTTAGGTGGCCGATGGCCAGATACGGAGAAGAAAGTCCTCCGATGCCGTCAGGGATACGCTGTTTGTAGCGGAGCGTTTTGACATCCATCAAATAATGAGTCTTGATTATTCGCTTTCACAGTTGAAAAGCAAGACTGATGCTGCCAAATCGGTCTGGCGTTCCTTGTTGGCTGTAAAATTCCTTGGTGCGCTCGGTAAACGTAAAATCAAGGCTGACCGCTGATGACCAAAACACGGAAGCTCCTGCTGTGAAATCAGCGACCAAAGGTTTTTCGCTCACGCCAGGACTTGACGCGAATGTATTGCCCTGAAGAAAAATGTTTCGACCGATGGCGCGCCCCTGCGTTCCCAAAAATAAATACCAGCCCAGATCGCCGTCTAATTGGTCAGCATCGAACCACCCGGTGCCGGACAGGCTTGGGCGAACATGGTCTGGCCCATAATCGGCAGCCAGGTTTTGCCCGAAACGAACCATGCCGCCGGTTTCGCCGTAGGTCAGCACATTGCCGATGGTGGCGCCCACTTCAGGTATGGCATCGACGGCGAGATTGCCGATCAGGGGCTGCTCAAATCGCCATTTGCGCTCGTAGGTTGCCATGAGACCAGGTTCATTATGTAATTGATTTTTCCACCCCAAAGCCGAATTGTCGCCGATAAACTGGTGAAAATCATTTTGCGTTATCCCACCAAGCGCCGCGGGGCCGACAACGCCCATCAGAAGCTCGGCGTTCTCAAGCGTGTGGTAGCTGCCGTGGTTGGTTTCCTGAAGCAGACTCGCGCCGGTATAAAGCCATGCGGCATAAGGCCGACTCTTGGGGGATGGGCTGGCGGTCTCCAGATTGCTCGGCGTAAAGATGCTTTGCCCAAGCGCCGTCCATTCATATTTTCTCTTGCGGTCGCTGCCGTCAAAAATTGGCAGATTATTGCTTAAAAAGCCATAAGGTTGATCCCAATCTCCATCCGGTGTTACCGATCCCGACAGGTAGGATGCGCGCATGCCTTGCGTGTAATGCCGGTCATCATGAGAAGCGAAATAATCATTTTCTTCCATAAGGATGATGCGTCCGGAATCGGAATCATCAGGCACCCGATCTTCAGCCTTAACGGAAAGAGAGATAGTTACGCTCAGGACAAAAATAGCTACGCTCACACACCCCTTTCGGGGGCGAGAGAAAGCGAAAAAATTGAACATCATGGCCGGTCTTTCTTAAACGATGCATCGCAAGATTGGCTCAGTGCCTTCGTCATGTGGCTGCACGTCTACATTCTCTTGCAACGACCAGCCTTCCCATAAGGCCGCCTGATAGGCCGTTTGTTCATAATCTTCCGCGTTTCCGGCGAACGGCTTGACTATCCGCGCTCGCAATGGGGGCGTTCGTTGATTAAGGATTCGAATTCTCGTTAATTTTATCGCCGGTGTCCTTAACGGCATCGCCCAGTTTCTGTCCGGGCGTACGATCTTCCAACTGTCGTTCGGCTTTATCGACGCCTTGCGGCAAGTCATGGATAGCATCGCCTACCTTCTCCGTCGTGCTGCGGCGATCCTGCATGGTCAGTAAGCCATAAGCGAAAATGGCGACGATAATCACGGCTCCAATAATCATAGGCCATTTATATGTTTGGTTCATTGCTTTCTTCTCCATGGTTTGGGTTAAGTGACATGACGGCCCGCTATTTTCTTATTTCCCAAGATCAATTTGCTTGTCGCTGGTCGCAGCGCCGGTTGCCGCGCCAACAGCGCCTCCGATAATGACTGCGGGAAGAAGCGGAGCGCCAAGAAGTGCAGCGCCAACACCGGCGCCGGCGCCAATTCCGGCGCCGCTAAGCGCGCGATCACCGGGATCGTGGCCGCATGCGGCCACTGATAGGATGATCGCGGCCATTGAAAGCCTTCTTAAAAACTTTCCAGCGTTGCGCATATTTTTTATCCTTTTCAGATGCGGTCAGCGGGCATTTGGTATCTGCCCTTGATTAACATACTCGACTTCAACCTCGACGCGCCGGTCGTTGTGCAAGCACTTGATAAGTTGCGAACGGTTGTTCATGACGGGGCAATTGGTGGATGGCTCTGATTTTCCGACCCAGCGCGTTTCGGTGACGTTTGCATTCGTGTACCCTTTTGAAATCAGATAACCGCGTACAGTCTCCGCGCGTTTTTCCGAAAGCTTCTGGTTGTAAGCAACGCTGCCGATGCGGTCGGCATAGCCGACAATCTTCGCTTCCTTGACTCTTTCGTTGGATTTCAGAACACGCGCCAACGTATCAAGACGCTGCTGAGCTTCAGCCGATAAATCTGCACGGTTGAATTTGAAATAAACCGTTCTGTCTTCCTGGCTAAGATCGGAAGACACCGACGATGTTTGCGCCCGGCGGATGGATTGTTGGGCTATGCGCTGCATTGGAGCGCACGCATCCCGATCGGTCAGCCATTTTGTCCGAACACAGGTGCCGTTCTCAAGATGGACAATTTGACCTTCACTATCGCGCACAACATCGCGGTAATCAGCCTCGGCATGCGCCATGCCGCAGGCGCCTATACAGACCGCGCCGGTCAGGACAAGTATTCTTGCGTTTCGGCATGTCATGTTCGTTCTCCTAAGTGCGCTTCAGAATGAGATAGATGATTAGAACAGCAAGCAGTAGCCCAAAGCCGCCACTGGGGTAGTACCCCCAGTGAATACTGTGTGGCCACACGGGAGCGGTGCCGACAAGAAGGAACGCTAGAATGATTGCCAGGATAAGTGTCATGTACGCTTTCCTTATCGATCAATGTCTCTTTGGTTTGTACGCTGATCGCGCATGGACATTTTGACATCCATCAAATAGCCATTATAGTTGCCGCATCAGGATGTCGGCTGCTCCCCAAGTTTAATCTGCGATCCCGATTTTTCGATGCAAGTCCTGAACAACAGAAATTTCTTTTTCTGTTAATTCTTCCACGTTAATGAGCCGATTGTCGGCAAGCTTTGTAGCTGAAATCAATTCATTGAGTTTCACATACAGGATGGTCAACTCTTTATTCTGGTTACGTTGGATGAGAAAGACCATCAGATACGTGATAGTGCCGATATAGATCGATAACTCGCTTCTCCATACCTGCGAAAAACCACAAAATTCTCCGGCCACGAACCAGATAAGCACAGACAAAAGAGCGATAACAAAACCGCTTGTGCTACCTGTCCACCGGACAAAACGATGCGTATAAAGCTCAAGTTTGTCGGATATAAAGAACATGTCTGCGCACCGCGACCTTTCCGACAATCACGCCATTCCGACGTTAATCAAAGTCTTGTTTTTCTGCTACGCGCATCGCGTCGTATTTATATGCGTGAAAAACGCCGCCCCATGGAAAGACGGCATTTTTCGTATTGTTAAACAAACGGAATGTCCGGTTGTTTTTTGTCAGCCGCAGCCGCATGATTTTTCAAGCTCACTGAAACGCTTTTCCGCGTCTTCCTTGTTAAGCCCGTAGGTTTCTTGCAGCTTGCCAAAAAACTGCTCCCTCTTGCCGTTAACAAGAGCGATATCGTTGTCGCTCAGCCGACCCCAGGTTTCTTTTATCTTTCCGCTCAGCTGATCGAATTTTCCTTGTGCTTGATCTTGATTCATGGCCGTCTCCTCGATGGTTGGGGTTGAAGGCACTTGTGTTGATACTGGGTACGCTCAACGGCTGGGGATACAGTTTCAGCGTTTTTCTTCAGCCTCGTATTTGTCAAATTTTGACAAGCCGAAAATATGGTCTGTATTCACAGTCCTGTTTTTTAAAGTCACGGCGCGTATGTTGCCTATGCGGCGAGAGATGTCGCCTTGAAAATTAACGACGGAAGCTTGCTGGACTTCAGGATTACGTTCGAACTTATTTGCTTTATTCATCAGTGACCTCATCGGTTGGTGAATCTCGGCGCTCTTGGCGGCGCTATGAGCGTAGCGGCGCTTTCGAATATCTTTCCCATTCATCAGGTAGATGATGTTTTGGGTGAACATGGCGTTATGCGTTTTCATGAACAGGACGGCTTGACATTGCGTCTGTCTCTTTGGCGCCAGCATGAACATCAAGACGCGACGGGTTGGCTGTTCCCAGAATAGCTTTGGCACGCTCCATTTCGCTGGGTGAGCCATGCGCCATGACGACGAAGCGATCAGCTTTGACATCGGCCTCATACTGAACCACGCTATCTTTCGGTATGCCTATGCTGCACAAAGCGGCACCTAGCGCGCTAATGCCTCCGACAACGACCGCGCTTTCGACAGCGGATATGATGATTGAAGCCAGATATCCAAGAACGATGACAGGCCCCACAATGGGTGTCGTCATGAACAATCCGCCAAAAAACAATCCCCAAAGACCGCCCCAAAACGCGCCACGCGTACCCCAAAATTTGATCCGATCACCCGCGTTGTAGAAGCCAACCACCTTTTCTTCGGTGTGATATCCCTTGCCAATGACGCTAAGGTGTTTCATGGCAAAACCATCTTCAGCAAGTTTTTTGATGGCCGCCTCGGCTGCCTGATGATCGGCAAAGACCGCCACGACAGAGTCCGTTGTTTCTTTTTGGAAATCTTTTACAGCCGTCTCTTGAAATCCCCTATCGCTCTGATCTCGATCAAAAGATGAGTTTAAAGCACCGCTCGATTGGTTTGAATTGAGATTGATCGCCATAATGAAGCCTGTGAGTTGGATTGCGAGAATTCTGAATGCCGAACTCAGCGATACGCTGATCCAACATCTCTGTTTTGACATTCATCAAATTATTTTCGTTTTTGATGGCCACTTATTTTTCATACACAGCTTGAATATTTATTGCCAACGATCTACGAAAAATTGCCTTTCATAACACGAAGGTAGAGCGGCAGCGTTATGAAGATCGCCGGTTCTTAAACGGTAAGTAAATTTACGTTTTCTCTGGTTGCCAGAGATCAAGCTGCTTACCGCCCCTGAGATACTCTTCAAAAGGATCGATTTCGCTGGTTAGTTCCTCCATGCGGATACGAGTGCGCGCCGATGGCGTTAAACCGAATTCGCTTTCGATCTGCGCCATCTGGTTCATGCATCTGTTGGCCACCGCCAGAAACGGATTCTGAATGACGAAATCAGCGTTGGTTTTCACCACCAGGCCGCGCTTTTTGATTTCGGCTTCGGCATCAATCCAGCGGCACCACACAGTGGCATAACGAGCGAGCGCCCCGGCGTCGAGTTCAGTCATCACGCCGCGCCGCACAAGCATTTCCGCCATGCTTGTGAACTTGGCTTTCTCCCGCTCAGTGAGGTGCGGTGTCCGCGCCCAGCAGAGCCGGGAAGAACGGACGTTGCTGACCCTGCGCCAGAAC
>CAZPKC010000028.1:0-7532 GCA_964587125.1 uncultured Rhodospirillaceae bacterium
CGAACGCGGTGAGCGCGGCGTTGTTCTCGACCCTGAGGTAAGTCGCAGCCGGAGCCTCGAACGCGGTGAGCGCGGCGTTGTTCTCGACCCTGAGGTAAGTCGCAGCCGGAGCTTCGAACTTCGAAATCTTTTCATTGTAAATCTCAATTTTCTTGGCAAGCTTCACGCCTTCCAAAAACGTATTGAGAGAGGCTTCTTTGTTGTCTAATTTAAACATCTTCTGGTTCCTTTGCGTTTTTCTGGGGCTAAAGTTAAGCCGCATTTATCCGCGTGGACATGTTTGCCGTGTTCCTCAATAAATTTTGTAAGGCATTTAAACCAACCATATATTGGAGGAAAAGAGGGTTCTTCTTCGTTCGGGGGGCGTATTGGTTTCTTCATATCAAGACGACCATTGTATTTTGTCGTTTGAGTTTTCATAGATACCTCCTATAAAACCGTTTCAACCAGCGCAGAATGCGCCAATCGACCGCATAGGCTTTAATTGATCCGCCAAGGGCAAGTAATCGGAAATTCATGCCACCCTCCCGCGAAAACCAACGTGCCTTGATATATTACCACCATTCACGCGAATGATTTCCAAACCATCCTTACCCATAATTTCCACATCGACGAGCCAGCCTAGCCACTTATCCCAAGTCAACCCAACAACCTTGCCAATCGCATACAAACGAGCGTCTGGCGTGTATACATCGACAAGCTGGTTTTTTTGACACGGCGGGTTCTCATAATACCAACGCTGCGTATCGTTCATGTAGTTATCGGAGAAGTTTTGAAGTGAATCGAGAAAGTCTGACATCATAACCTCCTATGAGAGAGACAATCGAGAATTAGCTTTATCGTTTTTACGAATCTTAATCTGTTATCCACTTTCCGTTGACAAGATACTCTACGTTGCCCGTTATTTTGTTGACGCGCTCTTTCGGATGATTCGGCGCGGTGATTTCGATTCCTTTCGGTGGTGGGACTGTTTTATTTTTCTCTCTTGCCTGTTCCTCTTGTGCTTCCTGAATTGCAGAAGAAAAAACCTGTTCACGATCAACAATAAGCGTAAAATGCGTTTCTGTTGCCGCACCGATGATATAAGCACCAGCGATTAAGATGCACACGACGAGGACAGATACAGATGTTGTTAGGTGTTTCATAGCGTCGTCCCGTGTTGAAAGTTATAGGCATCTAGCCGCGCACGTTCATCAAGTTCCTCTTCGGTAGGTTCTTCCTCTTTCGTCCCAAAACGTTCAAGAAGCTCTTCCTCTCCTTGAACCTTCGTAATTGCACCGCCGTGAATGTCTTCGTCCCCGAAGTGAGTCAACCAATCATTTATGAATGCTATGCAGCGTTCACGTTCCGCTAAGACCTCCGGTGTCGTTTGTGGATTAGACATCTTCCATCAACCTTTCTACGGCAGTAATCGAATCCTGAACTGCATCGGAGCCTATTCCGCCAATCTTCGGAAAAGTTAGGAGGACAGCTTCGTATTTTAGCTTCAAAACGGCTAGTCGCGCTATAACACGGTGCAACGTATACTCATCAAGCGGTCGCGTTTGAGTATCGGAAGCGCCATCGCAACCTGACGGGCTTTTGCTTTCGCTCACGCCATCTTTGGCGCGCCCGTGTTCCTGTCCCGTCAATTCGGGTCTGACTTCCGATTTTGTCGTTTTCATTTTACAAACTCCCTTCCTCTGGTTTCAAAAAGGCCGTTTAATTCGGGGTAGGCAAGCATACAAAGCCGTGCGAGGTCGGGGAACATATCGTTATTAAGTTTCCATCCGTCACCTTTTTCGCGCAACGCCGAGTTGTGACGAAGCCATTCTCCTATCGTGCGCGACGAATAGTGATCGCGGCGCATGACGCCCTTGACGTATTTTGCCTGTGTCGCAAAGGCGGAAAATATGTGGAGATTTTCGACAATCCATTCGCAGAACTCGTCCGTAAAAAGTCCTCTGTTCGTGTCGAGTATGTCGAGCGGGAATTGTCTGTCGAAAAGAGTTGGAGAATCCGATGTCAACATGGCAGCTTTGCCTTTCTGCGGACTCGGTAGGCGTTTGAGAGAATCGCCGATCCTGTTGTTTTTTCGAGTCCGGTTAACAACGGCGTTTCTTTTGCGAGAAGAAACCGGAGAAAGTTGACAAGCGTTGAATGACTCCTTTCAAGGGCAAAAAGTGTCTCGGCGTCGTAGCTTCCCGTGCGCGGTTCTCCGATCGGCCCGAACTCGCTGAGCTTTCTTTGATCGGGATTGCATAGCGGGCACGGCCCGTCTCCGCTCCGCTCGTGGCCCTTTTCGCATCTCCCCTCGGACGGCCTTTTTATCGTCTGCCGATGCGGGATCGAGTCGAGAAAAGCCCGATTCATCTGATTCGCAAAAGCAAAAAGCTCCGCGCCAAAGGGCGACATGGGTTTTTTCTCTGCGCTCATTTTGACCCCCTAGCCGACTTCACTGCTTGGCTTTTTCCGTAAACGTCCATTCCCAATTTTTGTGTCTCCCGCATTGAGGTTTTAAGGTGGTTTCTTTGTAGCGCAAATATTGCGTCAATTGCAATCGAAAAAGATGGTGTCTTTCAACGCATTGAAACCAATATGTATTTTAATTGTCTTGATAAGAATCAAAAAGTTTTATAGCTTGAGAGTCGGGGGGCGCGGATTCGAAGCCGTTTGCCTCACTTCAACCCTCAGCTGGGTCGGGGCTGCCCCTCCACTTTTCTTTCTGCGCTGAGGCAAAGCTGAGGGAATCTTGCATTATTTTTCTTTTAATATCCCAGATTACAGAGCGAAAACTTCTCATTTATCAGATGACGAGGACTTGGCCTATCGAAGATTGACCGAGGAATATTATCTAGAGGAATCGGCGCTCCCGAACGACGTCGAAAAGCTATCCCGAAAAATAAGAATGCCCTCAAAAATTTCTGCGGTGGAATCTGTCCTTAAAGAGTTTTTTTTCCTTGGAGAAGACGGACTGTGGCACAAGAACCGTTGCGACAACGCTATCGCATCTTATAAAAAACTACAAAAAAGCGGAAAAATTGGCGGCAAGAAAAGAGTTAAGAATCAAACGCTTGCCAAGGGTACCTTGACCGACCCTTGCATTACCCTTCAAGCAACCAATAACCAAGAACCAATAACCAAGAAAGAAAGTAAGAAAGAGACCCCCACTTCCCCCACGTCTGAAGGCATTCTTCCTTTCAAAAAAGAATCAAAGAAATTTGATGTAGAAAAAATCCCTCTGCCGGATTGGCTTCCGTCTGAAACTTGGATTGATTTCTGTCGACACAGAGTTTTTCTAAAAAAGCCAATGTCAGAACGCGCCGCTAAGCTTGCCTTGATGCAGCTATCAAAATTTAAAGCAAAGGGGAAAAACCCGATTGATATTATAAATCAGTCGATCATGCGAGGTTGGGCTGGACTTTTTGAGATAAAAGAAAATTTTCAAAATAAGCAATTCGCTCCCGCGTCGACAAAACGAACATATTCGGACGATCTGCGCGATGCGGCGGATTCGGCAAATCGAAACCTAGAAAGGAAATCTGAAAATGGAATCTATTAAATCCATAGCGGCAGGCGTTGTCCAAACGATCTCTAAAATTTCTCAGCCAAAGACATTGACCGTTTCTCTTCCGGCAAGACCGTATCCGCTTGAAGGAAACGACATAGAGAAACTGGAATCGGCAATCCAAAAAATTTTTACTATAGAAAAAAAGCCTATTTTTGGAATAGTTCCTGTTCGTGATATTTCCGGCGAAGTTTTTAAGCACGAGTTTGACGAAATAGGAAGAGAGGACGTTTACACTCCGCGATCGGACGAAGCCCCGCAACAGCTCAAGGACGCGCTTCTGAGACCAGCGGCGCGGACTCACATCGTGTTTCATCTAACCCGCCTTGCCACGCACCGACGCGATACGACAGGAAGGGAGGCTTTCGCGGTAAAGGTCGAAGATATTGCCCGCGATCTTGAAGGCGTTTCAGAGTGGGCGGTAATTATTTCTTGTAAAGAATTCAGAAATGAGCCGGAAACGTGGTACCCAAACACAGGAAAAATAACAGAAGCGATTCTAAAAAACCAGAAAAAGATTGAAGGGATGTTTTTAAGACCGGAAAATCTTCTAACAAAAAAGGAGAAAAAATCTATGGTAAAAAAGTCCGATTATTATTTCGACCCTCGCGAGAATCCAATCCGCCGCGTGCTGTGCGATTTTCTTATTTCCGTAGGCGAGGAAGACCATTTTGAATCTACGCGATTCTGGTCTAACTATGACTTGAAGCGACAAGCTGATCTGAGGGGATTCAAATCGGAAGAAGGAAAATCAGCATGATCCAATGGACGGAAAAGACGGTTCCGGTTTCCTCGTTGAAGCCATACGAACGGAATCCCCGTTTGATTACCAAAGAGGCTTACGACTGCCTCAAAAAATCAATTTCGGAGCTTGGCTACCACTAATGGAACTTGATCCAAAATATGCGGACGTGATAGTTAAGCGCTGGCAGGACTTTACAGGGAAGAAAGCAACCCACGCAGACACAGGATTCCCGTTTGCTGGCTAGTTTTGGGGGGGTGTGGCGCGTTTTTATGGGCAGGATGCCACCATCCTAGCCAAAAACACAAAAAACGCTTCCTCAGGCTTGTATTGCGAAAGTAATTAAAATACTTTCATGATTAAAAGACGGCTTTAACAGTTTTTTCAACCGCACGATTCCAATCGCAGCCGTAAACCTGCGCGGCGATCTCAACATAAAGCCAGAATATCAAGGCGAAGCCCATAAAGGCCCCGCAAAGGATGATTCGGATTATGCCAGACGAAGTTAACGGCTCAGGGATTTCGTGCATGGGGTAGGGTTTCATCTCACCACCGTAACTTTCTGCGCCGCTCTCGTTATCGCAGTATACAAGTGACGGCGGGCATCTTCTCGGAACGCGGCGCTTTCGTCGAAGATTAAAACATTATCGAACTGTGACCCCTGCGATTTATGTACGGTAAGAGTCCAACCGTAGGTGAATTCCTGCGAGTCGATCTTATCCGTCCACTCAAGCTTGCCCTCTTGCCCGAGGAAAAATTCGCGGCGCACCTTGGCGCTCTTTTGAACGCCCTCCTCGTCGAGCGAATCGAGATAGAGCCGCAGAAAGTTTTCGTCGGTCCGCAGCACCTTCTTTTTCCCGCCCGGCTTTTTATTTTTGCGGCGCACTTCCCAAAAGGCAACGTCGGTCGCTTTCCACAGGCCGCCGTTGAAGATTTGCTTTTTCCGATCGTTCCGCAGGCAAACGAGCTTATCGCCCACGAGCGGGAGCGGCTGAAAGCGCTCGCCAAAAATGAGCTGTCGCATACGCTGATTATATACCGTGCGCGTGCGATTGAGCCCAACGAGCACTTGATCCGCACCGAGGACTTCCTCCGGCTCAAGCTCGTCGCGCGAAATCACCCGGCTCGATCCGTATGCGCCGTAATCAAGCACACCGCCCTCGCGCACCGTCATGCTCATAGCGATAATCGGGTTCTCGCGCGCCTGCCTGTGAATTTCGGTGAGCATTACGTCCGGCTCGGCCTCGGTAAAAAAGCCCGATCCCTTGACGGGCGGAAGCTGCGCAGGGTCTCCGATAACCAAAATCTTTGTCCCGAACGACATTAAATCCCGCGCGAGCTCTTCGCCCACCATCGAGCATTCGTCGATTATCACGAGCTTTGCATCCGAAACGTCGCAATCGCCTTTCATCTTGAGCGAGAAAATCGCCTCACCGCCTTCGCCCTCGGTCACGTCGTAAATCATCGAGTGGATGGTCTGCGCGTCGGAGCATCCCTTATTCCGCATGACTTGCGCGGCTTTGCCCGTAAAAGCGCCGAACATAACGTCGCCGCCTATCTCGCCCGCGACTTCCTTGGCGATTGTAGTCTTGCCCGTCCCGGCGTATCCGAAGAGCCGGAAGAGCTGCGGGCTTCCGTGCTCATTGAGCCACTCGACGACCTCCCGGATTGCCTCGTCTTGCTGCGGGGTGAATTTGATGGTCATTATTTTCTCCTTCAAAGGTTCTGCGTGGTCGCCCCATCGTCAGGCAGCGCGTTACGCTGCGCCATAAGCGCGTCAATCTTTTTGTGTGCCGAGTCATTCTCCGGCTTCTTTGCCTCGGCTTCCGAGAGTTGGAAAAGGAGGTGATTCAAGCTCATTTCCTAATGGCCCTCCATATCTCCCAAGTGTACGAAGCCAGCGTTACGATAAGCGCGGCGTAAAAGGAGTATTCGAGAATGGTATAGATCATAGCATACCCCCCAAGCAAATATCCCCGCCCCAGATTCCGCACGCTACGAAAACGAAGACGGTGAGTATCAAAGCTACGACGATGGATTGAAGGCGGGTCATTTTAGTCCACAACAGGAACAGGCTCGTCGTCGTCGCTAGATTCGTATTGATAGATTTGCTCATAGAGAGGCTTCTCAACCTCCAATGGCGCATGTTCTTCGTGTTCAATGAAAAGACGATTTTCGATAACATAAAATCTCCTTTCAATGTTATTGTCGTTTGAAACAAAACAGCGAACATTTTCTGTTTGTTCAAAACGATGATGATGCCCCGTTGCCTCTCCAAGAGCCAAAACAAAACTTCCATTTACGGGCTTCACTTCCTTCGCGCTCTTAGGAAGTTCTTTAACCTCCAAAAGCATTACGTCGCCCTGTCTGATGATATCCATGTTAACTCTCCTTTGTTGGTTGATATTCGTGCCAATCCTCGAAAGCAAGTGATCCGTCTTTTCTCCGCCACGTCGAGGCAATCGCGGCTTGCGGATATTTTAGCGTATCTCCACTATACGCTTGAGAAGATACTCTGATCCAGTAGTGTTTAAATGATCCGTCTGGTTCTGGCGTTGAGTTAACAACCTCAACAACAACAAGGGGAAAATCTCCCTTTCTTTCTTTTACCCAAAGTGTTCCCCATTTATCTTTTTTAACCATATTTGCACAACTGTCGTTCATATAGGCGATAACTCCTCCCCTATATCTTTGAATCATAATACGCCTAACCTCAGCGTTTTTTTCCTCGGCTATATCTTTCACGGTAATGTTCTCTGGATTTGTTACAACAAACTCAGGAACACGAACACCATGAATTGAAAACAGCCCAGTTCCATCGCGCCATCTACAAAATGGTCCATTATCACAATGGGGACGGTTTTGAGCATCGACCAATAGCAATTCCGGCCTATCGGAAATCATACAAAATTTTTCATGCATGATACGGGGGCCACTGTGTTCTGAAAGATACTCAAATGCATCGAATTTTGAGTAATCTAGGTCTAATTTAGCAACATATCTGAAAAAAGTGAGAAATGCAGACCACGCAGACCAATGATTTCCGCCCTGATACATTTTCCAGTAGCATTTTATGGAACATTCTAGCCCAAATTTACCGACCCCGAGATGTTTAGATAATTTAACCATCAGGGATAAATCAAGATTAAACCAATTCTTCTTTGATTTTGTCGCGGCGTATGTCGCGGCGTCTGTCGCGCCGCGTGTCGCGGCGTATGTCGCGCCGAGTGTCGCGGCGTCTGT
>CAZPKC010000029.1:0-1615 GCA_964587125.1 uncultured Rhodospirillaceae bacterium
TAGTCGGACGACATCGATCTTGCCGCGCGTATCATGGCCTTGCCGGCGCGCATCGTTGAAGTCCAACTCCTCATGCGCCATTCCAACACCTCTTGGCGTAAGGGCAGAACTGGCACAGGTAATAGTCGGGTTTGGATGCCATGCGCGGCATTTGCTGTCCGGCATCGGTGGCTTGAAGGATGTTGACGGCCTTGTCGCTTGTGCTCTGCGCCAGAGAAGCGTCGAACGGCACTAGCTCGTGGTAGAGTTCTTGCGTGTCCTTGTTCAGTGCCGTGAAGAGCGCAGGATGCTGCGCCAGATCAGGCATGTAGCCTTGGTAAAGCGCGACCTGCGCGGCATAGAGCGGCTTGGAAACCGCAAGGCCGCGTTTTGCCAAATCCTGCCAGCTTTTGTCCTTAAGCGCCTTGTGTTCCCAAAGGGATGGATAAAAGAACCATGATGGGCCGCTGACGATCACGCCGTCGATATGGCCTTTGATGCGCCCCTTGGCGACCGAAAAACCGAATTGCCCGCCGTCCGTTTTTTCCGTCCGCAGATCGAAACCGGCCGCGCGCAACCATTTGATCGACAAAGCCTCGAATTGATGCCCCGCCGCGAAGATGCGCAGCGTCTGGCCGTTGAAGTCCTTCCCTGGATCCTTGGGCGTGCCGACATATTCATACTGGATGCGGCGGGAACAAGGATCGCCGAGCATCGACGCGCCCAGATACTCGCGGCGCAATTGCTTGTCGCGCTCGGCGATCAAGGCTGCGTCGACTAGCTCGTTGATGCGCACGGCAGCGGGAATCGCGCGCGGATCCTGCGCGGGGCGATCAGAGCCGTGGTTGAAGTCGAGCATCAAAACGGAACCTCCGGACTGCCTTTGCGCATGGCGTCCTGATAGGCCGTGACGATGGCTTCGATCAGCGTGAGCACTTGCTCCTTGCTGTAGGCGGAAAGCGGCTTGTCCATGCCAATCTCGGCCACGCATTCGCCGAGCGGTTTGAGGCATGACTGGATGGCTGCGCGCTCGAAATCAGTCAGATCGACCATTCCGTTTCCTTTCCTGAAAAGGGCTGCGTAAAGATTGAGGCAGTTCATGCTGCAAAACTTCGCGTCCGGCAGATCGCGGTAACCCGTCATGCGCGGGGAAAAGCCGAAGCCGCGTTCCTTGCGAAGGCAAATGGCGCACCATGTCACGCTGCCTCCCTTTGCCCGATGGCCTGTTCGACAAGCTGGCGAATGCGGCCTTTGTTGAAACGGAAGTTCAGCAGGCAGGACGCGCGATACTTCGTCATGCTGAAATCCATCCGCGCCGTTTCGCCGAGCAAGGCGAGTTGCTTTTCGCTGGCGGGTTCGTTCATCCAGCGACGGGTTTTGTGGGCGCTTTCGCTCGTCTCGTGCTCATTCAGGAAATCGTCGGCCACGGCCATCATGACGACGCGTTCGCCCGTGCCGAGTATTTGCACGTCGCGCTCGAACCCGCCGATGGCGTGCCAATAGCCGCCGAGCCAGAAGATCGCGGCCCATGCCGAGAAGCCCGAGGCCATTAGAGCCGCGTCGTCGTCGAATAGATCGATCCATCGGAAACTGCTCCGTTTCAGAAGATCGATTTCCGTCAGAGAGAAGTTTTCGA
>CAZPKC010000029.1:1625-4808 GCA_964587125.1 uncultured Rhodospirillaceae bacterium
CTCATCGCTAGAACCAGCTTCATCCGTAGCTGCGCCGGAGAAAAACTCGTGACCGCACAGGGCGCATTCCTGCGCGGAAAGAGGAACCGTCGCGCCGCATTCAGGGCATTCTTTCGTGGGCGCGTCGCCATGAAAGGTTTTTCCATCAAGATTGGCGTCTTGCTCCAAACTTCCATGCATCAGCGTGGACGTTCCGAAGTCGAGAACGATGCAGTCGGTTTTGATAACGCCGGGATGTTCCTTGGGGTCGATTGTGCGGAGGCCGCGACCGACCATCTGGATCATGGTCGAGCGATATGAGCTTGGGCGAAGCAACAGGACGCAGGAAGTCGGCGGATAGTCCCATCCTTCCGTCAACACCGCTACGTTGACGATCACGCGCGCGCTGCCTTGCTGGAACCTCGCCAAGGCAAGGCGACGGTCGGCGTTCGCCATTTCGCCGTGGACAATGACCGCTTCGATGCCGTTGTTCTGGAACGTCTGCCTGACGTTTTCGGCATGCGCAACTGTCGAGCAAAAAGCGACGGTTTTTCTGTCTGCGGCTCTTTCGAGCCAATGCCTGACGACCGCATCCGTGATGATCGGACGGTTCATAATCTGCTCGACTTCGTTCATGTCGAAGTCAATCGCGGTTTTCTTCACTTTCTTGAGATCGTCTTGAACCCCGACATCGACGACGAACGTGCGTGGCGGAACGAGGTGGCCTGACTTGATAAGCTCCGCCAACCTGATCTGATCGCCGACATTGTCGAAAATCGGACGCAAGGCTTTCTGGTCGCCGCGGTTGGGCGTGGCCGTCAGGCCAAAGAGCATAAGGTTCGGATTCTTGGTTTTCGCTTCCTCGATAATCCGCAGATAGCTTGCGGCAGCCGCATGATGCGCTTCATCGATAACAAGCAGATCGAGCTGCGGCATCCGCGACAAGTTTTCCTGTCGCGCCAAGGTCGGAACCATCGCAAAAGTCGCCCGGCCATGCCACGATTTGCTGTTCGCGTCATAGATGGACGTGTTGAGGTTCGGATTGACCCGCGCAAATTTCATGACGTTTTGCGCGGTAAGCTCGTCGCGGTGGGCAAGGATCGCCGCCTTGCCGCCCGTTTCACGCAAGATGTCGCCCGTCGCCGCCGACAGCATAATGGTTTTGCCCGCTCCGGTGGGGGCGACGCCGAGCGTATTGCGCCGCTGCTTCAACGCAGCGACGCAATTATCGACAAAAATCTTCTGGCGTGGCCGGAGCAGCATCGGACACCCTCAAACAGGCGGGAGAAACAAACAGGAAAAGAAAAACGGGGATTATCGCGCCCAAGTGGGGACGTTGCCGTTCGGCGTTCCTTGCTGCTGAGGCGGCTGTTGCGAGGTTTGTTGCTGAGGCTGGGACTGCTGGGTGGGCGTCTGTGTCGGCTGCGGCGCGTATCCCGTTTGCGCCCCGAACATTACGGAAGCGTATTCCTGATTTTTGCGCGTCAGGACATATTGAAGGCGGTTCTTGTCGGAATAGCCGTCCTTGCCTTTTTCGACGCCGATCTTGGCGACGAACTGCAGGCCATTGAACGCGCCCCAATCCTGCGTGACGCGCTTCTGCTTCGCGGCGGGAGTGTCGTCTTCAGGGTCGAGGCCGAAGGCGCTGTCCAACATGGCGCGCAGGGACGCTTTCGTGATGCCCCATGCCTTGGACTGGCCGCGCTCGTCGACCTTGCCGCCGGAGACGGTCATGTTTTGCCAGAACTTGCGCCTTGCGAACGAGCCTTCGAGAACCGTGAATTCGCAATTGAGATATTCCACGTCGCTGGTGTTGCTGCGGGTCAGCCAGCCGCCTTGGCCAGAACTCCCAGGACGGATGATGATGACCACCTTGGCGATTGTGCCCGCCGGAATAAGTTCGCCGACCTGCTGCTGTCCGGCGTCGTTGAAATCCATGCCTTGGTTCTGGTACATGTTGTTTTACTCCTGTGTTTGTTAAACGGCTTGCGCGGGGGTATCGGCATCGGTCGGCTGTGGCGTGCAAAACTCCAGCCGTTCCGATGCCGTCTTTGTCAGGGGTTGCCTGATCTTGTCCATGAGCCGTCCGAGATGCGGCTCCTCGATCATGGAAAGGCGTCCGCTGCGATCGCCAGCCGGGAAGCCCCATGAATTCAGCGTCTGGCACACGAACGCGCGATAGGGCGTACCGTCGTCGTTCTTAATCTCGGCCATCGTGACGACCTGATCGACGATGCCGGGCAACTCAAGGCCCGTCTTGCTGCCATCGATCTGCGGCATGTAGATGCGGCGATTAAAGTCGTCCGTTTTCTCGTCGAGGATTCCGACGAACCAGACGTTTTTACCGCGCGTGTGCTGAAGGTGCGTAAGCCAGCCGATCATCTCACGGCCTAGCAATCCATAAGCGCCGCGCGTGTCTGGCTTTCCTGTTTTCTCGCTGACGGCCTCCGGCTGCCCCGTGCACCATTGGAAGCAAAGACGAGCTGCGACCGTGATGCTGTCGACAAAGATCGTCTCGTACTTATCAAGGGCAGCCGCATCGCCGAACTGGCTGCAAACATAATCGTAATGCGCCTGACTATAGGGCTGGTTTTCGCGGAGTGCCGGATTGGGGCCGCCAATATAAGCCGCGAAGTCGCGGCATTCCGGCCATGTGCGAGGGCGTATCGTGTCGCCCGCCCATCCTTCGACGGCCAGATCTCCGGCTTCCAAGTCGATGAACAAAGTGCTGGCTGCGTCGAGCGTCCAGAGCAAGCTGGTCTTGCCGATTTTCCACCGCCCGAAAATGCAGCCTTTGATGCCGCGCTTTTCGGACAGTCTTTGATCGGCGGTGATGATCTGAAAAGTCATGTTACGCCTTGTCCTTCGGTTTGAGGGTGTAGGTCTCCCGTCCCGGCACGACGGCGCGCGCTGGGGCGAAGATTTTCTGGATGTCCGGGGGCGCCGATGCGTATTTGCGCTCGTCCACTTTGAACTCGGCTTTTGCGTAGTGTTTCGCCGTCTCGGCCGGCAGGGAATCCAGCGCCGCGATCAGCTTGGTTTGATCCCATTTGACGGTCTTGCCGACTTCGGCGGCGACATCGAAACCCGCATCCTCCAGATGGACGACGCCGGTGTCCTTGCAGGCGGCGATACGCGTCCTGTGCGCGGCCTCGCCGTACTTGCGGTTCAGGGCGCAGGCGAGTTTGTCTCTGCGCAGCTTGA
>CAZPKC010000030.1:0-4744 GCA_964587125.1 uncultured Rhodospirillaceae bacterium
GCCGGGTATTTTGAAAGGCCGTAACTTGTCAGGCTGGCTGTAACGGAGAGATATACCCGCCACAAACATGATGAGACACATCAGCAGATAGACAATGGTCGCCATCTGGCTGAGGATTTGATAAGCGGACTGCACCGACGGCAAAATCGTAAAAGCCGCGCTGAGTATCGTGACAATAACGCCTTGGGTAATCAGGATATTGGTGGGGATGCCATTGGCATTTGTTTTCTGAAAAATGTGGGGCAAATAACCGGCTTTTCCTACCGCCAGCAAACCTGTGGAAGGTCCGGCGACGATGGCGCTGACTTGACCCAGCACACCGAACGCCAACATGGCCGCCATGATATTGCCGATCCACGGCAAGCCGAACGATGCCCATAAATCGCGGTAGGCGATCAGCAAACTGCGGTTAAGATTAATGTCCGCATGCGGGATCACTACACCGACAGCGAGTGTGCCGAGAACAAAGATGACGACAACGATGGTTGTGGCGACCAGGATCGCCAGCGGATAGTCCCGCGTCGGGTTTTTCAAATCCTGAATATGCACAGCCTGGGTTTCGATGCCGCCAAAATAAAGAAACACGCCAGCGGCCAGAACCATGTTTTTGAAATGGCTGAAGTCAGGGAGATAACCCGTATCCAAGGGCATCTGGATCGGCTTTCCCATCATCACGTAAACGACAGCGAGAAGAATGAGGATAGCGCCAGGGATGATCGTGCCGAATAAGCCCCCAAGAGAGCTGAGTTTGGCTGACGCCCCGATGCCGCGAAATGTAAACAGCGTCACAAACCAGAAAACCGCCAGCAACATAATGGTCGAATAGATTTTGTTGTCCGCGAGCGACGCGTCGAATGCGGGAGTTCCCAAAATATACGCAAGCGCGGCGGCAGCGAAGACGAGCACCGTCGGGAACCAAATCACAATTGTTTGCCATTCATAATAAAGGGCGGCAAATCCCCATTTGGGCCCGAAGGCTTCTGCAACCCAACGAAAAACGCCGCCTTTATTGGGGAAGGTGCTGGCAAGCTCGGCGGCAACAAGCGACATAGGGATAAGAAAAACGAGCGCGGCAAAAAGATAATAGAAAATGGAGGTCAACCCGTATTCCGCCATTGACGGCATGCCGCGCAAACTGACGATTGTCGTTACATTCATGATGGCAAAAGTCATCATGCTGATAATGACTTTTTTCTTTGTCCCTTGCGGAGCAACGTCCGTTTGCGCCGCATGTTCACTATTTATGTTGGACATCGTTGTGTGTTCTTTCATGCCGGGGAGAAACAGTCGAACGCATCGTCCGACTGTTCGGAAAAGCCAGCTATATTTTAGGCTTTCATCACTTCATCGCGCGCAGCGTGGACGCAGGTCAGCACCCACTGCATGACTTCAGGCGTGATGAAGACATTCATGGGGTAGGATTTGAGCGCGTAGATCACGGCCTCCGCATCCTTGCCGTCACGGTTATAATCGGCATTGCGAAATCCGGTCGTATAGCTGGTATAGGGGGTATATTTGCCATCGATCTTTTTGCCTGAGCGGAACCATTCGAATAGCTTATCGCCAACGGCTTGCGTCAGTTTGTTGTGTTTGACCAACTCATCGCGCGATGAGGCGTTCGTTAGTTCTTTCTCGAATTGGGCTTTGGCATCCGTGTCTTTCTCGTAAATTCGGAACAAGGTCACGATGCCGGAATCTTCATGATTGACGCAGACCATGTCCTTTTGTGAATCTAGAAGATCGACAAGGGCATATTTGGATTCCAGAATTCCGCCAAGTATGGCCTGCATGCCTTCCTTGCCAAAATACTTTAGGGTTGCCCAACCGGCGAGGGGGCCGGACGCCGTGCGCGATACTTCAAGCGTGTAATACAACGGGCTGTAGGGTGTGCGCGCTTGCAGGTAGGCATTCTCGCCGCGACGGTGAATGGATTCAAATTCCTCAGCGTTCTTGTAGATGAAGCAACTGCTGACATAGGGTGCCCAGCCCATTTTATGAAAATCAATTCCGGCGGCATCGGCATGGCTCAGTTCCGCCATCGCCTGACCGTTCTGTTTCAAGATCGGAAGAATACGTTCAGAAAATTCCAGAGGATTTTTCTCGAAATCATAATCCTTGAAATAAACCCATGACCAGCCGCAGACGGCATCGGCATAAAGAATGGCTTTCCCAAAACCTTTCGGATTGGGGTAGCGATCCAGCAGCGCACGCACTTTTGCAATCGGGTCAAAAGCATTGGCGTCTGTCGTTCCCATTGTGCAGATGATGGTGGCAACGGGTATTTTTTTGGCCGTCAAATCTTTGAGGATTTCTTCCAAATGCGCCAAATCCATGACATTGCTTTTCTCATCGGTGCGCACATGGACGATGTTGTCCATGCCGATGCCGAGCCAATCCGTCACGGTCTGTTGCACATAATGCGCCTGCTGCGAGCAGATAATCTTGACGTCAGTACGCAGCCCTTTTTGCCGTATATCGGGCATAACGCGCGTTAGGCCATATTTGACGCCGTAGTTAAAGCATCCGCCGCCGCCATAGGTATAGATTGCGCCGGTTTTGACGGGATCCCAGCCGATCAGATTGCCAAGCATGCCTGCGGATTCGAGTTCGGCGATGTGCACATTCCATGCGCTTTCGCCCTCGATGCAATTAACGGCAAAAACCTGCGACAACATGGAAGCGATGATCGCAGCCGTGTTGGCCTGAGGCGCCACGTTAAACATGGTCATCGGGTGGCCCCAGTTGGGGGCACCTTCGAACAATTTGATGCAATCGTCGATAACAGTATCGAGATCGCCCATTTCTTGATTGATTTTAACATTCTTCACGGCAGGATATTTATAAGTGAGGGCTGGATTCTCGCCGAGATAGGCGGGGCCGCCTTTTTCCGGGCGCAGCATGTCTATTTTTTCAACAAACTTCTCAATTTGTTGAGCCAAAGGGTCTTTACCGCCACGATAAGGCGAAGGAAATTCGCCGATCATTTTGGCATGATATTTCGCCCATTTCGGAGCTTTACCATCCGCAGCGCCCTCGGCATGCCAATGATCGCGCTGATCCTGTTCGGAAAAAAGTTTCGTGACGGTTGCTGTTCGCGCGGGGATGTTCATGGGGAAACCTTCTGACGTTTGTGGTGAAGATGATCTGCAAAACATGACTGCAAGCCGACAGCCTGAGACAATCCATTACCTTTCTTTCACAAAGTCATTTTGACTTTTATCAAAAGGTTTCTGTTCTTTTTCCAAATGCTTCATGCGGCAATATCGATTTTCATAAGTTCGCGGAGTTCATCCAGACCTTCGGACATGCGATCGCTGACGGTTTGCATTACAAGCCCGTTGCATTTTGCCATCGTCTCGGAGGCGTCGCGGACATTTGCAAAACACTGATCGATTGCTGCTTTCGAAGATTGTGCGTGTTGGACAACATTTTCCTGAGGCGTCGTTGATACGCTCACCATGCCGCCCAATTCCTGCATGCCCTTGCGCAGTAATTCGGCCTGACGGCCCAGAAAAGATTGTACGTTCTCCAGAATTGACTGGTTAATGGTTGTGATGGCCTCTATATTTTTGCGTTGCATTTCAATTATTGCGTTCATATCCATGGTCGGCATTTTGAACGCGCCGATCGTCTTTGACATATCGATCAATTTGGGAAGGCCATCTTTAAAAAGTGGGTTGATTTCTGTTTTGGTCATGATTGATATCCTTGTGTGAAGGGCAATTGTTGGTGTCGAACGGTGGGGGGCTTCGTTATTTCATGGCCAAACCACAGCTTTCCATTGCTTGTTGACCGAAATCTTCGGCTTGCCGGGCATGTCTGCCGGCTTCAGCGTAGTTGCCGTACTCGTATAAGGCCGCCGCATTGCGGTGAAATTCTTCTGCTTTTGCATGGTGTTCAGCGGCGGCAACATGATGATCGGCACAGGTCATGGTAGGAGTTGATGGGGTTTGTTTGGTTTGCATGGGAAATTCCTCTGACGTGAAAGTACGAGGTGATGCTTTTTACTTAACCCTCAATGACTATTCTGCATCGCGTCATTAGAAGCATGTTTTAGAGAGCACTATTTTGACTTATGTGAAATGAACTGCCTGAACCTGTCAGACCCAATCGTCGTCAAAACTGACGGTTTAGCCTTGCTGCGGTCGGAGCAAGACTCTGCAAGCTAAGTGTGGTATGAGTTAAGCTCAATGAATACCACAACAGAAACTACTGAGATGACTACCCCCAAACATTTGGGGTCGACTCTTGGCTATCTGAAGAGTGTTCCTCTTTTTTCCAATCTCACCGATGAAGAGATCGCCTATTTTGACAAGGCGGCTCAAATCCGATCCTATAAAAAAGGCAAAATTATATTTCTTCAGGGCGAAACGCCGAAGTTTTTCTATATCATCGGCGGCGGATGGATAAAATTATTTCGCACCATGCCGGAAGGCGACGAAGTCATCGTCGACATGCTCACGACCGGGCACACGTTCGGCGAGAGCGCCATCTTCGAGCAAGACTGCCAGATGTGCAGCGCTCAAGTCGTCGAAGATGTGTCGCTGCTCAGCATTCCTTCAGGGGTGCTTAAAGAACAAATACGCAGTAACTCCACGCTGGCACTGAACATGTTGTCCACCATGTCGCGGCATCATCGCCATCATGTGAGTGCGCTGGCCTTCAATACGATGCTGAGCGCGCCGCAACTGACCTGCTCCCCGTAAACTGAGCCATTTTCTGGTAGAGTCTGTTCAACCTTTGT
>CAZPKC010000031.1:0-4517 GCA_964587125.1 uncultured Rhodospirillaceae bacterium
GCTACAAAACCCAAAGACTCAACCTGCCGCTGGTACATAATTGGGGAGCAGGTCAAGAGGAATTTGAAATTCGGCGGATGATTGCTTCATGAGCGATCATCCCGAATATCAAGTTTCATGAAGCCAGAGCGTGCGAGATAGGGCAAAAGCGTGCGTAAAGGCTGTAAGAGAAAATTGGAATCCGGCGGATGATCGCTCTATAGCGATCACGGCGAACGCCAACGGCTTTCATTTGGGCCTGCGACGTTTCCTAATTTTTCCGCGCGTTTCCGTATCTTTCTTCCAGAGAGATATAACGGGTTCCGGAAAAATTAGCCGAAGATGATCGCCTATATATGGGGGGATCATCATGATGGATAAAAAAGTACGTTTTGAATTTCTGATCGAGCCTGACTTGGCGGCGCGGGTTAACGCGCTTGCCAAGGAACCCGGCGCGACCAAAACCGACATTATCGTTAAAGCCATCAAAGTCTTTCTCGAACGCGGCATCGAGAGCGAATTCGCCGCGCAAACAGCCATGCGTTTCGACAGGCTCTCGCGTGAACTTGAGAGCGTTAATCGTCAGCTTGCAGTCTTTCAGCAGGGCTATGAGGTGGCCCAAAGCGACCGCAAGAGAATCCTGCGTGGTGGCCAGTTGACCTATGAAATCCTAAGACGTTTTGTCCGCCTTAGCCTTGAGTTGAGCGCCCATATCCCCATGCCGGAAGGCGACGCTAAGGCCGTTTTTCAAGAACGATGGGGAAAGCTGGCGGATCAAGTGAACAGCCAGTTTACCAGCGATGAGCCAGCATCCACCCCCACCGAAGAAAGGGGGAAGGCATGAACGATTTTCTTCAAATTAGCGACGGGAAGGGGGGGGGGGGGGCTCGATTTTGACACCCCCCTGTTTTCGGGCCTCCCCGGCGGCGTCCCTTGATGCCATCTTTTTCCCTGTAACAACAGTTTCCGGAAGGAGGTCAAAGGCTATGGAATCGGAAAATAGGAATGACTGTTTAAGGGCTTCGAGTGCGCGTAAAGGCTCTCCATTTCTCGCTACGAAAGAGGCTGCCTATTACCTTCGGCTCGCGCCCTGTACGCTTGAGAAAATGCGTATCGAAAACCGTGGCCCAAGCTTCCGCAAGCATGGTCGCTATGTCCGTTATCACATCGACGATCTTGAAAGCTGGTCAATGGAAGCGGGCAGCCATTCGACTTCGGATCGGGGGAATCCATGATGCAAAAAGCTCTCATTCCCATGCCGCCGGAGGCGTTGCCGCGCAGGAAATCATTTTGGCAGATGGACTCACATATATATAAGGTGACAGCAAGAGACGGGGCTGAATCTGTCCATATCCCTTGTCTCTCACAGTCTCAGGGCAGGATTCCGAACCTGTCCTATTGTCCTTCGGCAAGGCTGTCGCCGCGCGGAAACTTTCCTAGCCGGATGACCAAAATTTATGGTGCACCCGACCACAAAATTGGGATTGGTGACAACTTTTTGGGCCATGTCCGCGCCTCGTTTTTGCCTGTTCCCTTTCTCAATTTTCTGTCCTCGGCGAACGGTTTTCATCCCGAACTTTTGTCCCGCGCTGTGCCAGCGGCTGGACGGTTTTTACCGTTCCTCGGACTGTTTTTCGGCTGGCTTTGGGTTCGTTTTTTGTGTTCTTCGGCGCGGTGTTTTTGCCGCCGTTGGTTTGGATGCTTTGGGGCGCTTGGATGCTGTTGGACGCAGATGGATGTTGGGGTGAGGGGAACCGGAAAAGTGAGGGGCGGAGGGCAAGATAAAGCGCCCCCACATGGGTGCGCATAAGAGTCTGTCTGCACATCCAATTTATTTCATGTTGCGTGTGGGGTTCGAAGTTATCGGGAGGCTCATGTTCCTCAAGTCATTGATATTGCTTTACCGGAAGGAGACGGTTTTCAGCGCAGCTCCGGCTCGCTGCGAGATGTTTGTTATTCAAGTCGTTGATTTTTCCTTTAATAGAAGGAGTAGCTATGTCTGATGAATTCGACTTCCAACCCAAGCTTGGAAAAATAAGAAGCCGTGGCCTTGGAACGCGGCGTTTCTCCAACCAAGTGCTAGCCGCCATCAATCGCGCGGGTGGACGGCGCGGCGCCAAAAGCAAGTTCACGGGAAGCCGTATCGGGCGCGGCGGAGTCATGGGCGCATGGCTTGCCCATCGTGACCAATACGCCTCGCTCAGGCATCGCAGGGCTATCGTCAAAAGCCGTATCGTTAAGCTTGCCGGGAAGGGGATGAACAACGCGGCGGCGCATCTCCGGTATATCCAACGGGAAGGTGTATCCCGCGACGGAGAAAAGGGTCATCTCTATAGCGCCGATCTCGACCGGACGGACAGCAAAACATTCCTCGACCGAGCCGAGGGGGACAGGCACCAGTTCCGGTTTATCGTGTCGCCCGAAGACGGTATCGAGTACGACGATCTTAAGGGTTTTACCCGCCGCTTCATGTCCAATATGGAAAAGGATTTGGGCACGTCCCTCGATTGGGTGGCCGCCGACCATTACAACACGGGGCATCCCCATGTTCATATTATCGTCAGGGGCAAGGACGCTTTGGGCAAAGACCTCATCATTGCCCGTGACTATATGACCAACGGCATGCGCGAACGGGCCGCGCTACAGGTCAGCCTCGACCTTGGCCCACGGTCGGATTTGGAGATCGACAAACAGCTTCGAGCCGAGATGACGGCGGAAAGGATGACCAGCCTCGACAAGCAACTGTTGAAAATGGACGACGACGAGAAAACCATAGCCCAATTCATCCAAGACCCCAGCCAGCAAACGCTTTTAATGGGCAGGCTTAAGAACCTTGAACGCCTCGGCTTGGCCGAGGAACGGAGACCTGGCCAATGGCACCTTGATGATGGTCTTGAAGGCACGCTTCGGCGCATGGGCGAGAGGGGCGACATCATCAAAACCATGCATCGGGAAATGACTGAAAGGGACATCGTTCATAGCTCACGGGATTATGCCATTTATGACCCGACCCATGAGCATGCAAAACCGATAACGGGCCGTGTCATAGCAAGGGGCCTGTCCGACGAGCTTAACGACCGCCATTATCTGATCTTGGACGGCATGGACGGCCAAGCCCTTTACGTCGATATAGGCCTTGGCGAAAAGACAGGGCCAACGCCAGAAGGGAGCATAGTCCATATAACGCCCAAAAGCGTTGAGCCGCGTCAGGTTGACCGAACCGTGGCGGAAATCGCGGCAAAAAATGGAGGGCGTTATAGCGTCAACCTGCATCTGAAACACGACCCCCGCGCTTCCTATGATTTTGCCGAAACGCATGTCCGGCGCTTAGAAGCCATACGCAAGGTAATTGGAGGGGCAAGACATGAGCTTGACGGCACATGGATCATAGCGCCGGATCATCTCAACCGCGCCGCTGCTTATGAGCGGACACTGGCAAAACAAGCGCCCGTTATTGTGGACAAGCTTTCAAGCCTCAGTCTCGAACAGCAGATAACCGAAAATGGGGCAACGTGGATCGATAGGCAGCTAGTCTCAAACAATCCAGAGCCAACCAGAGACTCTGGTTTTGGACATGACGTGAGAGACGCCATGAAACGTCGCCAGCAATGGCTCATCGAGCAGGGATTGGCGCAGGAACAGCAAGGAGCCATTACTTACAGCAAAAATATGCTTTCCATGTTGCAACAACGGGAACTAAAACGAATTGCCGGAGGCATTGCGAAACAAACAGGGCTTCAATATACGGCGGCCTTCGTTGGGAACCATATCGAGGGCAAAGTGGGCAAAATGCTTGAGCTTGCCAGCGGTAAGTTCTCGGTGATTGAAAACAGTCGCGAGTTCTCGCTTGTTCCGTGGCGCGATGTTCTAGAAAAAAACATCGGCAGATATGTCTCCGGTATCGTGCGTGGCGGCGGCATCGATTGGGAAATCGGCAGAAAGCGGGGCTTGGGGATCGGGATGTAACATGGGGCAAGAACGGGCGAGGGCGTAGATAAAGCATATAAGAGAGTCCGTGCCTTTATGAGAAACTTGTCCCGTTTCCAGGGAAACGGGACAGGAGGCCTGATGTTCGACAACGAGAAAACAGAAATTTTACCCACGCGAATTTTGCGTTTGCCGGAAGTTATTTCTCGCGTCGGTTTGAAACGCGCTTCGATTTATCAGTACATCAGCATAGGGGCTTTTCCGAGGTCTGTGTCTTTGGGGCCGCGTGCCGTTGGATGGATTGAACGCGAGATTGATGTTTGGCTTGCTGAACGGATTCAAATGAGACAAAAACGTATCGGCATCATTGAGAATAGATCGTATAAATGAATTTTGTTTTTCGGCATGAACAGCTATAATGCGCTAATTGTGGAAATATGCCGCCGTCGCTGATTCTATCGGTATAAACGGGTTGTGGGGGCATTAGTGGGGGCATGCACAACTTTTGATCCGCAATTATGATTGAAAATCAGTTTGCTAGGGTGTAAGTTTTATTCCGTCCCCAGAGACGCCCACGATACCTCGCCCTTGGTTTTGCGGTATAGGCGCGC
>CAZPKC010000032.1:0-2817 GCA_964587125.1 uncultured Rhodospirillaceae bacterium
GTTATAAAGGGGAAAGACTCTACTTCCAAGTGACCCGGAAACGGGGAGCAGGTCATTAGTCTCATAAATTGGGCGATTAAATAAGGTTTCGATATTTTTGCTGATTATTCATTTGAGGATTTTATGGATGATAATTACGCTGACGCCGGAACAAAAAACCGGCCCTTTCAGGAATTAAAGATAATTCCGGTCTCGGAAAACTATAAAGAAGCCTTTTTCGCCCTAATTCAGGAACAAGCCGAGCAACATGCCTTTACGGCCCCCCATAAAACTGAAGATATAGACGCATTGTGGCGGCTTGTCGGAAAACCGCAAGGCATTCGCGCTTTTTTAGTCGTGGACGCGACGGAAAAAGCGGTAGGAACGGTCACTTACTACCCATGTCTAAACAGGCATGGAGCCGGTTTATATCTCGAAGACATCGTTACAACGCGATCCGAGCGGAAAAAGGGCATTGGACTCTTTGCCATGTCGAAATTGGCGAACGTGTCGCAGATTCACGACGCCTCATACATTGCGTGGGAATGCGCGCGAAGCAATTCCGCCGCGCAGAAATTCTACAACGGTATCGGCGCGGAAAGATTTGAAGACCGCCATACTTGGCGAAAATTCGGCTTATTGAAACAAGCCTCGGACAAAACGACCCTAAATCCATCCGCATATAAAGCCCGCGCCGTAAAGAAGTCCGATGCGGAAGTTGTCGGTGAACTTCTCGCTGGAATGCCTTCGTCGAACGCAGACGGAGGCCTTCGGAAGGAAATTCATGAAGAAACGGTGACGAAAAACGGTGATTTTATCTTAGCTGTCGCCGAAAACAGCGAAGGCTCCGTCATCGGAGCGGGCATTGCCTATAGAAGTTTTTCGACATTTCGGATTGTAAGCGGCCTGCACGTCGAACGGATTGCGCTGAAAGAACAGTCGTCCGCCGTTGCCGTCGCTTTGTTGGATTACTTCGCGAACGAACAAAGGGACAGGGGATGGAACGGACATTTGGATTTCACGATAGATAATGACGCCGCCGATTTTTGGAAGCCGGTTTTTAACAGATACGGGCTTTCCCCTCTGGAATACGGAGACGACCCCATGGTTGTCAGGCGCATTTCTGGAACATCGATGAACGTCCTCGCGCAAAAAACGGATTTCTCCGCCGTTGAAAACTTGATGCTGCAAAACAATGAACTTGTTGTTTCAAAGCGTCCTGCTAAACTGAGACCGCATAATTCCAGCACAATGGCAGTAGACCCATAGTGACAACTTCCTGTTATTTTTCTCCTCTGTGTTTAGAGCACGATCCCGGCCCCGACCATTCGGAACGTTCGGAGCGCCTGAAGGAGATTGTTCACAATTTACGCGCTAAAGCCTTTAAGGAATTAAAATGGCCGGAAGTTCCGGCGGCCAAACGGGAAGATGTGGAGCTCGCGCATACTCACGAATATGTTGATTTTGTTTTTTCGTCCGTTCCTAAGACCGGATATCGGGAAATCGAAGTTAACGAGATCGTATCCGAACACGACGCCGGAGAAGTTACGGTTCTAGGCCCGAAATCCGGAGAGGCCGCGTTGCGCGCTGTCGGAGCGGTAAAATGCGCCGTTGACGACGTTATGGCGGGTAAAACGACGAACGCCTTTTGCGCCGTTCGTCCCCCTGGTCATCATGCTTTGGCGGACAAAGCGATGGGGTTTTGCGTATTTAATAACGTTGCAATCGGGGTGCGTTACGCCCAGAAGCGGTACAAGATCGGTCATGTCGCCATCGTCGATTTTGACCTGCACCACGGCAACGGGACGCAGGCCATTTTTGAAAAAGACCGTAACGTTTTCTATTGCAGCACGCATCAATTGCCGCTTTGGCCCGAAACAGGCCCTGCCGAAGAAACAGGCGTCGGCAATATATTGAATGTCCCGATGCCCCCTGATTTGCCGCGCAAGGATTGGTTGAAGCGGTGGGATAAAATCGTTTTGCCGTGGCTTCGCGAAAAGTCCTTCGATATTCTCTTTGTTTCTGCGGGCTTCGACGCGCACAAAGACGATCCCAAAGGCGAGCAATCGCTAGAGACCGAGGATTACTATCGCCTGACGTTGGACATTCTTTCCATAGCCAAGGAAAAATGCGGCAATCGCGTCGTTGCCGTACTGGAAGGCGGCTATGACATCAAGGCAAGCGCCGCTTCCGCCGCCGCCGTAGTACGCGCAATGATGACCGTGAAATAATAACAATTAGGAGAAAATCTATGAAGGGAAAACGCCCTTTATGGGTAATGATCGCGGGGCCGTACGGTTCGGGAGCCAAAACGCCGGAAGAAAAGAAGGCGAACTTGGCAAAACTAAACCAAACAGCTTTAGCTGTGTTTCGCAAAGGATATATACCCGTTGTCGGGGTCAATAACGCCCTTCCGTTGATAGATGTCGCGGGAGAAGACAGTTTCAATTCCATCATGATGCCGTTATCCGTCGCTTTAACCGAACGATGCGACTGTTGTCTCCGCGTAGGAGGTCTTTCAAAAGGAGCGGATCAGGAGGTCGAAAGATTTAAGGCGGAGAGCAAACCTGTTTACTACGCCATCGACCAGCTTCCATAGATTGTTTCTTTCTTAAGCGCCCACATCTTAATATCCTGCGCTCCGTGTTGCGAAAAGAATGCCGATCATACCCGGTCATGAATAAAGCATATAAGAGTTTTTGAAGCCTTGGGGGATGATTGCGCTTGGGCGATCATCCCAAATATCAAATTTTATGGGGCCAGCGCGTGCTAGATAGGGCGTAAGCGCGCGTAAAGGATATAAGAGGATTTTGAAATTTGGAAGATGATCGCCTTCAG
>CAZPKC010000033.1:0-1829 GCA_964587125.1 uncultured Rhodospirillaceae bacterium
AATGAAAGCGACTTTTTCAAGGATCGTTTTCACATCCGCTTCCATCTGCATCCGGCTCTTCCGTGTGGATTCAAGATCGCGCCGGACGGCTTCAAGGGATTGCCGAACGGCTTCAATTCCGTGCGAAAGCGTGTCGAAACGCTTGGCTGTGAAACGCGAGAATTCGCTTTCGTCGCCATGTTCGGCAAAGGCTTTTATGGCGTGAACGATGATGTCGGTTTTCGTCGCGCCCGATTGGACGAGCGCATTGAGTTTCGCCGTTACATTGGCGTCGGCCAAGAACTCATGGCGTGTTTTCTTGCTGGTCATGATCCCTCCAAAGGTTGAAAAATACTTGAGGAGATCATCATCGAGGACGCGGAATTCTCTTATGGCGCTTATGTACGCCCTCGCATCCTTACATACGAAATCTTTTAAATAGGCAGGGCATCACGGCGGAAACCGGCAGGCGCTTTCGTACTATCGCGGGCTCTTGCTGGAAGCCGACATGCCGCCCCTTCCTTTCGACCAAATATCCAGATCATCGATATGATAGCGGATGTACCGGCCATGCCTACGATAGCTTGGGCCGCTGGCGCTCATGCGCATCTTTTCAAGGGTGCGGAACGAAAGGCCAAGGTAATGCGCGGCCTGTTTGGTCGTCAAAAAAGGGCATATTTTATGATCTATCGGCGTCTTCTTGACGGGCGGAGAAAAGACTTCGTCGTCCCAATACGCATCTATAAATTCATCCCCGTACAATCGCCGAAGTTCTGCGTCAGAAACATTCTCATGGCTTGATTTGTCGATAAGCGCGAGAAGCTCGATAAGCAGGGACTCAGGAATGTCAGGATCGGCGGATAGCTCTTTGAATAAGTCTGGATCGATCATGCACCCTCCTTCTGAAACCGTTATTCTGCGCCGAATTCAATCTCGTCGTTACGGCCCTTAAGGCGAACCGCGCAGAAAAACGACGAAAACCACAAGCGCCGCATGGCTTGATGGCGGGCTTAAGCAAACAATGCTCCCTCTATACATAGGGATCATTTCCGGCTTCTCGTATAGATACCTTGTTGCGTCTCGCGACTCCTCTTGACTCCTTGTGACTCCTCGCGCCACATTCTTTTTAGAAGCAGGGAAGCAAATCGTCCTTATACTCGGTCTATTCCTTCATCTGCACCATATGCTTTGTTGTACCTCTTGGGATATATTGGAACATATTGGGAAACGGCTGAGATTTTTTGGCTTGTTTTAGCCCACGCGGCTTCGCTTGAAACGCCCGAGCACAAAAGGAAACCACGGGGCACATGGTGCAACGTAGGGCGTCATCCATGAACTTCGTTGGAACTCGGCGGCGTCGGCCTATTTTCTTTTTCGTCGCTAACCGCCAGCAAGGTGGATTTTCCCTTTGCTATCTGGCGCCCAACCTGATTGACATATCTATCGAACGTTTTGAGAGCGCTGGCCCGACTTGCATCATCGGGCACCGGAAGATTGGCGTTCATAAGGAAGCTATACCGGACGTAAACTGCGAAGCTCTCAATAAGCAATTCCGTATTGCGCCGGATACGCCCGTTTTCACGCGTAAGCCGGTCGAGCCTTTCGGCATAACGCGCATCCTCTTCGCTCTGGCCGCGCCGGTCGATAAATGCTTCAAGAGCCTTTGCCATAATGTCGGATTTTGTAGCCCCCGGCTGGCGAGCAAGCGCATCAAGCCTTTCGCTCAAGCGCGGTTCGAGCAAACATTGATGGCGTATTTTGAAATCCTTCATAATCCCTCCAAGAGTTGAGAACCCTGAAGGCGATCATCTTCCAAATTTCAAAATCCTCTTATATCCTTTACGCGCGCT
>CAZPKC010000034.1:0-1634 GCA_964587125.1 uncultured Rhodospirillaceae bacterium
GCTTCGGGATATTTTCAGCCCGAACTTTCCTTTCTTTTGCGTCGTCGGCAAGGTGTTCGCGCATGAGAAACTTGGCCTGCCGACACGTCTTTTTCATCGTCTGGCCGAGGTCAAAAGCCGTTCGAAAATTCGCGTTTCATTTCCTGCGGCAGCGCTGCGCCGCTGCGTTGGATATTTGTCGCTTGGAATGCTTGGTCATTGTTTATCGCACGTAAGTTATTGAGGGGGCTGGGATACGGGAAGAATGTGGGAGGTAAGGCAAGATAAATGGTCAGCCTCGTGCCTCGGCTAACCCATGGTCTGCACATCCTTTTTTCAAGAAAGTACGAGGCTCGGAGTTTTGCGTTTTGTAAGTCGTTGTTTTTTCTTCAACCATAAGGAGGCTCTATGACAGATGATTTATTCGAACCGCGCCTTGGTAAAATAAGAAGCCGTGGCTCTGGTTCAAGGCGCTACGCCCATCAAGTTCTTGCGGCGATCAATCAGGCGGGCGGCAGGCGTGGCCACAGAAGCCGCTATACTGGCAGCCGTACTGGACGCGGCGGAACAGTGGCCGCCGTCCTTGCCAGCCGCGACCGCTACGCCTCTTATCGGGCGCGCCGCGTCATCGTTAAGGCCCGCATCGTCAAGCTGGCAGGAAAGGGGTTGAATAGCGCGCACGCCCACCTTCGGTATATCCAGCGCGAAGGTGTGACCCGCGAAGGGGAACGGGGCCAACTTTACGGCCCCGACCGCGTGCCGCCGAACGGTAAGGAGTTCTTGGAACGGTCGGCGGGAGACCGGCATCAGTTCCGATTTATCGTGGCCCCCGAAGACGGGCGCGAATACGAAAGTCTTGAATCTTTTACGCGCCGTTTGATGAAGCAGATGGAGCAAGACCTCGGCACGCGCCTCGACTGGGTTGCGGTCGATCATTACAACACGGGCCATCCGCATACGCACATTATGGTTCGGGGTGTGGACGACACGGGGCATGGCCTTGTGATAGCGCCGTCCTATATCAGCACCGGCTTAAGGGAAAGAGCCGCCGAACTGGTCTGTCTCGATCTTGGCCCCCGCACGGACAGAGAAATCGAAAACGGCCTTAACAATGAGATGACAGCGGACAGGTTAACTAGTCTCGATCGGCAACTGTTGCATATGAAAGAAATTGAGAAAGGAGTATCGCCGTTCTTCGTTAACGACGCCGAGCGCCAGACATTGCTCGCGGGCAGGCTCAAGCATCTTGAACGCATGGGCCTTGCCGAGGAACGAAGACCCGGCCAATGGCACCTCGATGACGGTCTTGAAAGCACGCTCCGGCGCATGGGTGAGCGCGGCGACATTATCAAAAACCTTCATCGGGAAATGACCGAAAAGAACATTGTCCGCAATCCCGCCGATTATAGAATCTTTGACCCGACCCATGAGCATGCGAAGCCCATCACGGGCCGCGTCATTGCAAGGGGCCTGTCCGATGAGCTTAACGACCGGCATTATCTGATCGTGGACAGCTTGGACGGCCAAGCCCTTTATGTCGATATAGGCCTTGGCGAGAAGACAGGGCCGACGCCAGAGGGGAGCATCATAAAGATAACGCCCAAGAGCGTTGAACCGCGTCAGGCCGACCGTACCGTAGCCGAAATCGCGGCAAA